>NZ_VFVP01000002.1:0-873673 GCF_006442175.1 Mesorhizobium sp. B2-3-14
GCGCAATGTGCTGGTCGGCGCCGCGCTGATCGGCATCCTGCTCAACGCCATGACCATCATCGACATTCCGCTGCTCTACCAGAACCTGATCAAGGCGGCGATCCTGCTCGGCGCCATCATCGTCGACGGCATCATCAATCCGCGCGACGAACAGACCGCGCAACAAGGTGACATTTAGAGCAGATGGGCTAGCCCATCTTGCTCTGGGGTACCCGGTCCGATCGGGACGATCGGCCGGCAATGAAAACCGAACCAGAGGATGAGACATGAAACTGATCAGAACACTCATGGCGGCGGCCACGGCGCTGGCCGTCACCGCCTTCGTGGCGCCGACCTTTGCCGCCGACGATCCAGGCCCCGCTGCCTATGCACAAGCGCTGAAAGGCAAGCGCGTCATGCTGGTGCCGCTGGCGATGGGCTTCGACCTGGCGCAGGGCTGGGCGCATTATCTGAAGAAGGAGGTCGAAGCCTGGGGCGGCACGTTCGAAACGCGCGATCCCAACTGGGTCGTCGATGCCGGCGCGCAGGCGATCACCGACGCGATCTCGTCCGACACCAGACCTGATGTGCTGATCATCCATGCGCCGGACCTCAACTCCTATTCCAAGCTTATGAAGAAGGCGCAGGCCGCCGGCACCTATGTGATCCTGGTCGACAATCCGGCGAATTTTCCCGCCGATGCTTTCGTCGGCAGCGACTGGGACCGGCTCGGCCAGCTCGAGGCGGAAGCCGCGATCAAGGGCTGCGGCGAGAACTCGTCCAAGAAGATCGGGCTGGTGCAGGGCGACCAGGCCAACTCCTCCAGCCTTTACCAATATGCCGGCATCATGAAGGTGCTGGACAAGCATCCCGACTTCAAGGTCGTGGCCAAGCCCGATTCCAACTGGGATGCGACGACCTCGCGCAATGTGACCACTACCATGCTGCAGCAGAACCCGGACATCTGCTCGATCATCGACTTCTGGGATGGCGATGCCACCGGCGCGTCGGCCGCGATCCGCGACGCCAAGCTCGACGGCAAGGTGTTTTTGGTCACCACAGGCGGCGGCGAAAAGGCGGCCGATTGCGACAAGCTGAACGACGGCACCTACGGCGCCGTGGTGATGACCGATCTTGCCCGCCAATCGGGCGACATGAACGCCATCATCAAATTCCTGCTGCAGAGCGGCCAGCCGGCCGGCACCTCCCACACCTACATCTACACGCTGGAGAAGGCGACGACCAAGGCCGACCTCAAGCCCGACAGCTGCTGGGACCTGAAGGCGCTGCAGGCCGAAGCAGCGGCGAAGTAAGCTGATCGTCTGCAACCGATATCGACGAGGTGGCCGGATTGTCCGACCACCTCTTTCTCTTGTGGCCCCAGACTTGGCAGCAGTGACCCGATGAGCTTTCGCGAACGCCTCCAGTCCTGGCGCTACAATCTCGTGCCCGACCATCTTGTCGGCGAGATCCTGACCAAGCGCTGGACCGACAACGCCATTCCCTTCCTGGCGCTGGTGGTGACATTGGCGACTTTCGGCTCGATCATTCCAGGCTTCTTCAAGCTCTCTTCCCTGCAGGAATCGACCCGCCAGCTCGGCGAGTTTTCGATGGTCGTCACCGGCATGACGGTGGTGATGCTGGGCGGCGGCATCGATCTCTCGGTCGGTTCGATCTTCGCGCTGTCCTGCTTTTCCGCCGTCTATGTCTTCTTTATCCTCGAACAGTCGATCTGGCTGGCGCTGGCCGCCTCGCTCGCCACCGGGTTGGTGTTCGGCGCGATCAACGGCTATCTTGTCGGCTATCTCAGGCTGCGGGCCTTCCTCACCACGCTGGTGACCTTCATCTTCGGGCGGGCGCTGTTCGATATCCTGGTCACCACCTATGCCGCCGATGTGCAGCTTTCGACCGCTACATCAGACGTGCTCGATTTCATCGGCGACAGCACTTTCTGGGGCCTGTCGGTCTCGGTGTGGCTGGCGATCATCCTCGCCATCGTCACCCACATCGCGCTGACGCGCTCGCGGCCGGGCTGGCACGTGCTGGCAGTTGGCGGCTCCCGGCGTTCGGCGCACAATGCCGGCATCCGGGTGCGCCGTACCGTGTTCATGACCTATGTCTTTTCCGGCTTCTGCGCCTCGATCGGCGGCTTTCTCATCGCCTGCCGCCTGAGCGGGGCGGGGCCAGGCACCGGCCTCAACCTCGAGATCATGGCGCTGACGGCGGCGGTGGTCGGCGGCGTCAGCCTCGGCGGCGGGCGCGGCTCGGTCATCAAGGGGCTGATGGGCGCCATCATCGTGCTGACCATGACCAACGGGCTGATCCGGCTGGGCTATGGCACCGGTACCAACCAGATGGTGCTCGGCATCATGCTGGCGGTGGCGGTGACCATCGACATTCGCTGGCTCAAGAACCGCCACAAGGTGCTGAACGAGGTCTATGTCGCGCCGGTTTATCTCAGGATGGGCGAAACCCAGTCCGCGGTGCCGGGCTCGGGCACGCCTTACGCGCTCGACAACCGGCTGTCGGCGGCCGACCATATCGGGCTCGGCGAACTGGAAGGGCCGGAAGACGTCATCCTCGACCGCGACGACAATCTCTATTGCGGCACGCGCCATGGCGAGATCGTTCGCTTCTTCGCGCCGGATTATGTCAGGTCGGAGGTGTTTGCCCATATTGGCGGTTTTCCGCTGGGCTTGGCCTTTGACAAAGGGGGCAATCTGATCAGCTGCGTCGGCGCGATGGGGCTCTATTCCGTCTCTCCGGATCGCGCGGTCAAAAGGCTGTCGGCCGAGACGTCGCGCTCCTGGACCTCGATCGTCGACGACGCGCGGCTGCGCGATCCCAATGATTGCGATATCGCGCCGGACGGCCGCATCTATTTTACGGACTCGACCAAGCGCTATGACGCGCATGACTGGGCGCTGGACTCGATCGAGAACCGCGCCACCGGCCGCCTCCTGGTCTACGATCCCAGGGATGGGTCGACAAGGACGCTGCTCGACGGCTACCGTTACACCAATGGTGTCTGCATGGCGCATGACGGCAAGTCGCTGTTCTTCGCCGAAAGCTGGGCCTGCCGGGTGCATCGCTATTGGCTGGAAGGGCCGAAGTCGGGCACCGCCGAATGCGTCATTCGCGACATGCCGGGCTATCCCGACAACATCAACCGCGCGTCGGACGGCAATTACTGGATGGCGTGGCTGGGCATGCGCACGCCGAGCTTCGACCTGTCGCTGCGCCACCCCGACATGCGCAAGCGCATGACGCGCCGGCTGCCGCAGGACGAATGGCTGTTCCCCAACATCAACACCGGCGGCGTGGTGAAATTCAACGAGAAGGGCGGCATCGTGGAGGCGATGGGCGACTTGACGGGCGGCGCGCACCCGATGGTCACCTCGATACGCGAGCACAAGGGATATCTCTTCGTCGGCGGCATCCTCAACAACCGCATCGGCCGCTACAAGGTTTCCGGCGCCGACCCGAACTGGACCAGCTCCGCCTCGTATTGGGGAGCGCAGCCATGATCCTCGACCCAATCCTGGATATGTTTCGCGGCAAGGCGGTGACGATCCCGCCGCTCGACGGCGCCTTTCGCCCGAATACGCGGCTGGATGAGGCGCCGGCTTTTGTCGGATTGACCGAACCGGACAATCTGCTGGTTGCCGATGGCGGGCTGCTGGCCTCCAGCGGCAACGCCATCTATTCGCTTGCCGCCGGAACTGAGCCGAAGGTAGTCGAGACCTTTCCTTCCCCAATCACGGCGCTGGCTCTGTCGCCATCGGGCCAACTGACGGTGGGGCTCGAAAGGGGCAGGCTGCTGATATCGGGCAAGGAAGTGTCGCTGCCGGCCGGTGTCAGCTGCATCACCGCTCTTGCCTATGCCGAGGACGGCACTTTGTGGTTGGCCAACGGGTCGACCGAGCATGCGCCATCGCAATGGGCCGCCGATCTGATGAAGAAGGGCGCATCCGGTTCGCTTTGGAAGCGAAACGCGGCAGGCGGCGAGTTCCGCAAGATAGCCGGCGACCTCGCCTTTCCCTACGGGCTCCGCCCCATCGGCGGCGATGTGCTGGTCAGCGAAAGCTGGCGCCATCAGCTTGTCCGCTTCGACGGTGCGACCGGCAACCGTTCGACCGTGATGACGCATCTTCCCGGCTATCCCGCTCGGCTGTCGCCGGCCGGCGATGGCGGGGCGTGGCTGACCTTGTTCGCGCCACGCAACCGGCTGATTGAATTCGTGCTGCAGGAAACGCACTACCGCCAGGACATGATCGACCAGGTGCCGCCGGCTTACTGGATCGCGCCGGCGATGGCATCCAGCCGCAGCTTCCTCGAACCGCTGCAATGCGGCGGCATCAGAACCATGGGCATCCACAAGCCGTGGTCGCCGAGCCGTTCCTACGGGCTGGTGGTCAAGCTCGATCAAAACATGCAGCCGCAATTCAGCCTGCACAGCCGCGCCAACGGCACACGCCACGGCATTTGCAGCGTGGTGGAAAAGGGCGGCCAGCTGTTCGTTGCTTCCAGGGGTGGCGATTGCGTGCTGGCCGTCGACCTCGCCTCGGGAGGTTTCTGATGGAACCAATTATTCGCCTCGAAAACGTCACCAAGAATTATCGCGGCGTTCCGGCAGTCAAGAACGTCAGCTTCGAACTGCGCAAAGGCGAAATCCACGCACTGCTCGGCGAGAACGGCGCGGGTAAATCGACACTAACCAAGATCATCGCTGGCGTCGTCGATGCCACATCCGGCAGGATGTTCCACAAGGGCCGGGAGATCGCCTACGCTTCGCCGCATGCCGCACTCGAGGCCGGCATCGCCATGGTGTTCCAGGAGACCAGCCTGGTGCCGTCGATGACGGTGGCGCAGAACCTCTATCTCGGTGCTGAAAAATTCCTCAACCGGCTGCGCGGCACGTATATTTCAGCACAGCAGTTCCTGCAGTCGCTGAATTTTCCCGTCGATCCGAACGCGATGGTGGCCACACTTGGTGCCGCCAAGCGGCAGATGGTCGAGATCGCGCGCGCCGTGCACCACAATGCCGAGATCATCATCTTCGACGAGCCGACGGCGACGCTGACTCCGGAGGAAAAACGGCATTTCTTCGCGCTGATCCGGCGGCTGAAGGCGAACGGTGTCTCGATCGTCTTCATCAGCCACGCGCTGGAAGAGGCATTGATGATTGCCGACCGCATCACCATCCTGCGCGACGGCGAGCTGGTCATCACCGACGACACGCCGGCCTTCGACCGCGACAGGATCGTCGCCGCCATGGTCGGGCGCACTTTGTCGGGGCAGATCTACCGCCAGCGCGACGAAGCCAAGCTGCGCAAGGCGGGCCGGAGAGTGCTGTCGGTGCAGGACATTTCGATGAGCAATGTCGTGCGCAACAACTCCTTCTCGATATTCGAGGGCCAGATCACCGGCGTGTTCGGCCTGATCGGCTCCGGCCGCACCGAGACCTTCAAGATCGTGTCGGGCATCTACAAGCGCGATTTTTTGCGCGGTGGTACAATCGAACTCGACGACAGGCCGGTGCGCTATCTCGTGCCGAGCGAAGCGGTGGCGGACGGCATCGTCTATGTCACCGAGGACCGCAAGAGCGAAGGCATCTTCGAGACGATGAGCATCGCCGAGAACCTGTTTGGTGGCCTGCTGGCGGCCGGCCGTGAAAAGGCCTGGGTGATCAACCAGCAGGAGATGCACGTGCTATCGGCCGAATGGACGAAGACGCTCAACATCAGGGCGATCAACGACAATGCGCGCGTGGTCGAACTCTCCGGTGGCAACCAGCAGAAGGTGGTGATCGGCAAGGGGCTGGTGCAGCAGCCGCGCATCGTCATTTTCGACGAACCGACGCGCGGCGTCGATGTCGGCGCCATCGCGGAGATCCACCAGATCATCAACCGGCTGGCCGACGAGGGATTGGCCGTGGTGGTGATCTCATCCTATTTGCCGGAGATCATGAACCTGTCGGATCGGATACTCGTATGCCGGCAAGGCCGCATCGTCGAGGAGTTTTCTCCGGCGGAGGCCACGGAGGAGAAGATCATGTACGCGGCGGTGCACTAGGGGGCGGGGAAGGCGGATGATCGCACCGTTGGATGGAACACCGGAGGTTAGCCGCTTCATCCGCCATTTCGTCATCCACGGGCGGAGCAAGGAGCGCAGCGACGCGGCGCAGACCCGAGGATCCATGCCGGGGCTCGGAAGCGCTGCTACGGTGCGGAATTTCGCTCTGCTGCACACTTCGATAGACGTCACGGAATGGATCCCAGGGTCTCCGCGACGGCGCTTCGCGCCTGCTTCGCCCAGGGATGACGAAGTTTAGTGCTTCGGCAAATCTGCAAACGCTTTTGCGCATCGAAAACTGAATCAGAAAAGCCGGTTAGCCGCCTTTGCTCGAGACCTGAATCAACGACCTGATCCGCCGATCCAACGAAAGGAAATGCCATGGCCACCACAAGACTGCTGAGCGATGCCGAGGTGGAAAAAATCCCGGCGGTGAAGGCGGTGTTCGACGACATCAGGGCGACGCGCAAATCGGATTTCGTCAACAATTTCTGGCGCGGGCTGGCCAATGATCCGGCGGCGCTGAAGCGGATCTGGGAGCAGTTGAAGGTCGTGATGGTCGCCGACAGCGCCATCGATCCGCTGACCAAGGAGATGATCTACATCGCGGTTTCGACCGCCAATGGCTGCTCCTACTGCGTGCATTCGCACACGGCGGCGGCGCGCGCCAAGGGCATGACAGACGCGCAGCACGGCGAGTTGGTGTCGATCATCGGGCTCGCCGGGCAGACCAATCATCTGGTCACGGCCATGCAGATCCCGGTCGATCCGCAATTCGAGGTGAAAAGCTAGCCGTCAGCCAGCCTATCGGCATGGCGGGGAACATTTGTCCCCTGCCTGTTAAGGAAGTGACATGTAACGGCACTAAGGAGACCCACGCGAAGTCGCGCCGGTGGGTTCCCGGCAGCCGGCTCTCGCAGTGGAGCCGGCATGAAAATCGTCCAGATCACCGATACCCATTTCAGCCCGACCAAGCCGCATTTCAACGGCAATTGGCAGCCGCTGGCCGCCTGGATCGCGCAAAGCGGCGCCGATCTCGTCATCCACACCGGCGATCTCAGCGTCGACGGCGCCGACAAGGACGACGACATCGGCTTCTGCATGGAGCTGATGCGGGAAATCTCGGTCCCGATGCTGCTGGTGCCCGGCAATCACGATGTCGGCCATCTCCCCGGTTCGTTGCAGCCGGTCAATGCGGAACGCCTGGACCGCTGGCGCCGGCTGGTTGGTCCTGATTATTGGACGGAGGACGCCGGAAACTGGCGATTTATCGGTCTCGACAGCCTGCTGATGGGCTTTGATGATGCCGAGGAAGAGGCCCAGTTCGAATGGCTGCGTGCGGCGCTGGAAAGCCGTGGCGGCCGGCGTGTCGCGCTCTTCGCCCACAAGCCGCTGTTCATCGACGCGCCCGGCGAAGATGACACCGGTTACTGGAGCGTCCGCCCGGCACAGCGGCAGCGTCTCTACGATCTCATCGGTGCCCATGATGTGGCGCTTTTCGCCAGCGGTCACCTGCACCGGGCATGGCAAGGCAAATACGAAAACACCGCGCTGGTCTGGGGTCCGTCGGCCGCCTTTGTCGTCGGCGACATGGAGCGCGACATGCCGGGCGAGCGGCTGCTCGGCGCCGTCGTGCATGAATTCGACGACACGGTCACCAGCGAGATCGTCGCTGTTCCCGGCATGACCGTCCACGTCCTCGATGACGTGGTCGAGGAAGTCTACCCGCACGAGGCGCACAAGGTCCGCAGGAAGGTCGCGTCATGAGCGCGCTCTCGCTTCGCGGCTTGAACAAATCCTTTGGTGGCAATGCCGTTCTGAACGGCGTCAGCCTCGATGTCGAAGCGGGCGAGTTCATCGCCCTGGTCGGTCCCTCGGGCTGCGGCAAGAGCACCTTGCTGCGCATTCTTGCCGGGCTTGATCATGCCGACAGCGGCGAGATCTTCGTTGCTGGCAAGGACATGTCGGCGGTCGCCGCGGCGGATCGCAACATCGCCATGGTGTTCCAGTCTTACGCGCTCTACCCGCATCTGACGGCCGGCCAGAACATCGCGGTTCCTTTGGCCATGAAGCGGCTGAGCCGGACGCAGCGCCTGCCGCTGGTCGGCTCCGCATTGCCGGGCCAGAAAGAAATCCGCGCCGGCATTTCGCGGGATGTCCGCGATATGGCGACGGTACTCAAGATCGATCATCTGCTCGACCGCAAGCCTGGTCAGATGTCGGGCGGCCAGCGGCAGCGTGTCGCCCTGGCGCGCGCCATGGTGCGGCGCCCCTCGATCTTCCTGATGGACGAGCCGCTTTCCAACCTCGATGCCAATCTGCGGGTGCACGCCCGTGGCGAGATCGTCGAACTGCATCGCCGCGCCGGCGTGCCGACGCTCTATGTGACGCATGACCAGGCCGAGGCACTTTCGATGGCCGACCGGGTGGCGGTGATGATCGGCGGCAATCTGCTGCAACTCGCCGCGCCCGAGGCGATCTACAACGATCCGGCCCATATCGAGGTCGCCCGTTTCGTCGGCCAGCCCAGGATCAACATCATACCGGCACTTGCCGAAAATGGCGGTGTCAGCTTCGAAGGCATCCGGTTGGCCCTGATGGAGAAGGTGGCAAACGGCCCGGTCAGCCTCGGCATCCGGCCCGAATTCGTCAAACTGTCTCCCAGTGGGCGGAGCGGCCTTGCCGGGCGGATCGAGCGCCTCGAATTCCTCGGTTCGGAAGTCATTGCCCATTGCCGGCTCGATGCGACCGACGACATCGTCATCGCCAAGCTGGCGCCGCACGAGGCGAGGGACCTGATTGCGGGAATGCCGGTGGGTATCCTCCTTCCACCCGAGCATGCCATGGTCTTCGGGCCGGAGGGAAAGCGGCTGCGCACGGCGAGCGCCGCGCCCGCACGCCAGGAGCCGGCCTATGTCTAGCGTCGCGCTGGCTGGCAATATCCCGAGCGCCGCGGCCCTCCACAGGCGCAGCGAGGACCGCACCGCCTGGCTGCTGGCGGCCCCGGCGATCGTGCTCTTGCTGCTGTTCGTGCTGCTGCCGGTGGTCGCCGTCATCTTCCTCGGCTTCACCGATTTCGAACTCGGTTATGGCAAATTCCGCCTGGTCGGCTTCGAGAATTACGCGCATCTCCTGACCGACCGCACCTTCCGCAAATCGCTGTGGAACACATCGGTCTATACGGCGATCGTCGCACCGGTCTCGATCGTGCTTGGCCTTGGCGTCGCCTTGCTGATCGAAGGCGAACCTCGGGCGCGCGGTTTCTTCCGCACCGTCTATTTCCTGCCGGTCGCATCGCTGATCGTCGCCATGGCGACAGTCTGGCAATATCTCTTCCACCCGACCATCGGGCCACTCAACGCGCTGCTTGCGCTGGTCGGCATTCCTGGCCCGAACTGGCTCGGCGCCTCCAGCACCGTGCTCTACAGCCTGTCGATCATCGGCGTCTGGCAGTCGGTCGGCTTCAACATGGTGCTGTTCCTGGCTGGCCTGACGGCGATCCCGCGCGAGCTCTACGCCGCTGCTCACGTCGATGGCGCGAAATCGGCGCTCGACCGGTTTTTCCTGGTCACCTGGCCGATGCTCGGGCCGACGACGCTGTTCGTCGTCACGATCAGCATCACCAATGCGGTGAAGGTCTTCGAAACCGTGAAGATGCTGACCGATGGCGGGCCCAACAAGGCCTCCGAAGTGCTGCTGTTCACCATCTACCAGGAAGGCTTCGTCTACCTGCGCGTCGGCTATGCCTCGGCAATGACCGTCGTCTTCCTTGCGATCCTGGTCGTGCTGATGCTTCTCCAATACCGCGTACTCGACCGGCGGGTGCATTACACATGACCAGCCTGCCTGCCGGCCGCATCATCCGTTTCGCGCTGCTTTCGCTGGGCGCATTGATGATCCTCGCGCCTTACATCTTCATGATCTCGACCGCGGGCAAGACGCAGAGCGACATCTTTACCTCGTCGCTGTCGCTCGTCCCCCAGCATTTCTACTTCGCCGAGAATTTCGCCAAGGCGCTGAGCAAGGTGCCGATGGCAACGCTGCTGTGGAACGGCGTCGTCGTGTGCGGCCTGATCTTCTTCTTCCAGGTGCTGGTCGCGATTCCCTGCGCCTACGCCATGGCCAAGCTGAAATTCCGTGCCGCGCGGCTGATGATGGTGCTGGTCATGCTCGGCCTGCTGGTACCGATCCATGCCACGGCGCTGCCGCTCTATGTCGCCTTCGACAGGATGTCGCTGCTCAACAGCTACACCTCGCTGGTGGCGCCGTTCACCATCTCGGTGTTCGCGATCTTCATGTTCCTGCAGTTCTTCCGCGCCATGCCCGACGACCTCATCCACGCGGCAAGGCTCGACGGCATGTCCGAGCTCGGGATCGTCGCGCGAGTCATCGTCCCCAATGCGTGGCCGGCGGTCACTGCCTTCGCGATCTTCTCGGTGGTCGCCCACTGGAACGATCTCTACTGGCCGCTGATCGTCGTCAGCAAGCAGGCCTACGCCACGCCGCCACTCGGCCTGATGTATTTCCGCGCCGCCGAGGCCGGCGACGACTACGGCGCGCTGATGGCCGCCACGCTGATCATCACCCTTCCACTCGTCGTTGCCTTCCTGTTCGCACAGAAGCGCTTCGTCGAAGGCATCACCATGACCGGTCTCAAAGGCTGACCGGGCCAACAAGGAGCAACGAGGCAATGAAGCATATCTCCAGGATTTTTGCCGCGGCGGCGGTGTCGCTGGCGACAGCCCTTCCGGCCTATGCCGACACGACGCTGACGGTCCATTATCCGATGCCCGGCTTCTTCAAGAACGTGATGGACACGATCTCGAAGAAGTTCATGGAAGAAAATCCCGACATCAAGATCCAGTTCGCCAGCCCGTCCGCCACTTATGAGGAAGGCATCCAGACCATCCTTCGCCAGGCCGGCACCGACGAAATGCCCGACATCACCTTCATCGGTCTCAACCGTCTGCGCATGCTCAACGAACGCGACGTCGCCGTCGATCTTGGCCCGCTGGTCAAGAAGGAAGGCAACATGGCTGAGCTCGGCTTCTCCGACACGATCCTGAAGCTGGCGCAGGTCAACGGCAAGCAGGTCGGCCTCGCCTTCGCCACTTCGAACCCGATCATGTACTACAACGCCGACCTGGTGAAGGCCGCCGGCGGTGATCCGGACAATCCGCCCAAGACCTGGGACGAGGTCATCGCGCTCGGCGGCAAGATCAAGGCGCTCGGCAATGGCGTCGACGGCATCGACTTCCGCTGGCAGGGCGATGACTGGATGTTTTCGGCGCTGCTGTTCGGCGCCGGTGGCAAGATGCTGAACGAGGACGAAAGCAAGGTCGCCTTCAACGGGCCGGAGGGCGAGAAGGCAGTCGAGATCCTGCAGCGGATGGTGAAGGAGGGCGGCATGCCGGTCTTCACCAAGCCGGCTGGCGAGCAGGCGTTCGCGGCCGGCAAGGTTGGCTTCGAGTTCCAGACCACCGGCGCGCTGGTCAACACCATCAAGAACGTCGGCGACAAGTTCACGCTGCGGACGGCCAAGATCCCGCTGATCGATCCGGCCAACGGCCATCTGCCGACCGGCGGCAATGCCGTGGTCATCCTGACCAAGGATTCCGCCAAGCAGGACGCCGCCTGGAAATTCGCGAAATTCGCCGCCGGCCCTTATGGCGCGTCGGTCGTCGTGCCCGGCACCGGCTATGTCCCCAACAATGAACTCGCGGCGAAATCGCCGGAATATCTCGGCGACTTCTACAAGAAGAACCCGCTGTTCCAGGCCGGGCTCAGCCAGATGCCGCTGATGGTTCCGTGGTATGCCTTCCCGGGCACCAACGGTGTGAAGGTGACGCAGACCATCGTCGACAATCTGTCGCGGATCGTCGACCAGTCGGCGACGCCCACGGAAGCGCTCACCGACGCGGCAAGCGACGTCGAAGGCATGCTGCCGACGCAGTAAGGACTTGCCAGGGCATCGCCGCGCCAATGGCGCGGCGAACTCCCTGGCGGTCAAGCCGGCCGGTAGATCCGCTCCGCCGTATTCCAGAAGATATCAGCCTCGGCCGCCGGACCGTGCTTCGCTACAGCCGCGCGGTGGGCCTTGATCAGTTCGGCGTGGCTCGTCCACAACTTCTCGATGGGGAAGTTGGAACCGAACATCAGGTGATCCGCGCCCAATATCTCGATCGCGTTGTCGACGATATAGGCGATCAGCGCCGGGTCGTTGCGGTGGACGAAGGTGCCGAGGCCAGACAGCTTGGCGTAGACGTTCGGCGCCGCCGACAGCGTGCGCAGCCCAGCCTTCCAGTCTTCGGTGGTTTCCTGATCCATGCCGGTCAGCATGCCGGCGTGGGTGAGGATGAAATTGGTCTCTGGATTTTCTCCGACCAGCGTCAACCCGTCTTTCATCTGGGCGGGAAAGAGCTGCAGGTCGAAGGACAGGTCATAATCCTTCAGCCGCGCCACATTGGCTCGTACTCTGGGATCGATCACCTGATCGGGGCCAGTGGCGAAGCGGAAGGCCGGGGTCTCGTGCCAATGCAACTGCATGCGCACGCCGCGCAGCAGCGGATATTTTTTCAAGCGGTCGATCTGGGGTCTGATATCGTCCACCGTCATGTCGGTGTAGCCGACGATGGCGTGCGGCCAGCCGGTTTCGTCAGCCGTTTTCTGCAGGAAGGCGACTTCCTTCTCGAAATCCTCCTTCGCCCAGTTGGTCTGGACGTAGACCGCTTTCTCGACGCCGGAACCCTGCTGGTCGGCGAGAAACTCCTCGATCGGATAGTCGCGGCGGATCGGCTCGTAGGGGCCGAAGATGCGCGGCACCATCGGCCCGACCAGCCAGGGCTGGTCCTGCTGGCGCCAGATGTGGAAATGCGCGTCGATGGCTTTCTGCATCACGATACCCTTTTCCAGATTGTCGCCGCCCGTGGAGCAGGGCGGGCGAGCGACAGGATGAAATCGGTGAGGCCAGCGAGCGACGAGCCGTCGACCAGATCGTCGAGGTCGGGCAGGATGGCGCGAAGTGCCGCCGTTGCCGGCTGGAAGCGCGGGTCGCCGGCCAAAGGTGTCGCCAACGACAGCCGGAACGCGCGGGCGCTCAGCCGGCGCATCGCCGTCTCCAGTTCGGCATGGCCGCCGCGCTCCAGCGCGTCGGACAGGATGATCACTGCCGCACCACGTGCGAAGGCTGAAAAACGCGGCACGGAGAGGAAGGCACGCAGCGTTGGCCCCATGCGGGTGCCGCCGTCCCAGTCGTCGACCTGGGCTGCCGCTCGCGCCAACGCCTGGTCCCTGTCGCGGATCCGCAGCGCTGACGTGATGCGGTTTAGGCGCGTGCCGAAGGTGAAGATTTCTGCCCGGTCAGCGCCTTGCACGGCGGCATGCGCGAGCTTCAAATAATCCGACGTGTGCAGTTTCATCGAGCCGGACACATCGATCAGGATCAGCAGTTTGCGCGGCACGGTCTGGCGGCGGCGCAACAAGGGTGAGGGGACATCGCCATCGGCGCTGACGATTTCCCTGAGCGAGCGGCGCAGGTCGAGCTTGCCGCGCGAATGAGTGCGCACCGTGCGGAAGGAGCGGCGCGCGGGCAGGGCGCTCGACAGTTGGCGGCGAAAGATAGCCAGCCTGTCGTCGTCGCGCTGGAAGTCGCGGCTGCTCAACTGTTCGATCGCCGAGGATAGCTCGCCGCCTTCCTGTCGCTGCTCGGCTTCGATCCGCTCGTCGTCGGCGCCGCCATCATCCTTGACGCGGGTTTCCTCGTCGCTGTCGTCTTCCACCACGGCTGATGTGTTGCCGTAAAAATGGCTTTGGAAATGCGCCTCGAATTCTTCACGGCGGTCAGGTGGCGGCGCCAGGGTGGCCAGCGCTGCCTCGCGGATGTCGGCCATCGAGCGGGGGCCAAGCAAGGTTACCGCCTGCATGAAGCCGGAGACTTGTTCGGGGGCGATTATAAAGCCGTAGCGGCGCAGCAGTTGGCCGAAGCCAAGGAAGGGCGTGGCGGCGGGAGGTACGCTCTCCTCGCCCCGTTTACGGGGAGAGGATGCCGGCAGGCAGGTGAGGGGCAGCGCCGACTTCTGGCCATCGTGGCGCCGCCCCTCATCCGCCCCTTCGGGACACCTTCTCCCCGTGAACGGGGAGAAGGGATCGTTGACGTCCCGGCTCACGCCAGCGCCTCCTCGACGATGCGGCCAAGCTCGGGGGCGATGTAGGAGAGGTCTTCCTCGTCCTTGATCAACACGCCGATGGCGCGGCGGAAGGCTTCCGGCCATGGGCTGCCGCCCTTTTCCAGGATCGTCGCGGCATTGGCCCATTCGACGGCCTCGGCGATGCCGGGCGGCTTGGCGAGCGGACGGGCGCGAATGGTCTGCACGGCGGCCGCCACCGCGCGCGCGGTAGCCTCCGCGACATCGCCAGCACGCAGCATGATGATGGCGGCCTCGCGTTCGGCGTCGGGGTAGCCGATCCAGTGATAGACGCAGCGGCGGCGCAGCGCCTCGGCCAGTTCACGGGTGCGGTTCGAGGTCAGGATGACGATCGGCTGTGCGGCGGCACGGATGGTGCCGCGCTCGGGAATGCTGATCTGGAAATCGGACAGGAATTCCAGCAGCAGCGCTTCGAATTCATGATCCGAGCGATCGATCTCGTCGACCAGCAAAACTCGCTGCTGCGGCGCCTTCAGCACCTGCAGCAGCGGCCGGGCAATCAGGAAACGGTCGTCATAGATGTCGATCTCGTGCTCGCCGGCATGGCGGATGGCGAGCAGTTGGCGCTGATAGTTCCACTCATAAAGCGCATGCGCGGCGTCGATGCCTTCGTAGCATTGCAGGCGCACCAGATCGCGGCCGAGCAACTCGGCGATCGCCTTGGCGGCTTCCGTCTTGCCGACGCCCGGCGCGCCTTCGAGAAGCAGCGGCTTGCCCAGCCGGATCGCCAGAAAGATGGCGGTGGCGAGGCTGTCGTCGGCCAGATAGCGCGAGGCGGCGAGGCGCTCGGCCACCGCCTCCGGCGAGGTCGCGAGCGTTTCGGCGTTTACCTCGGGCATGTCGGTCCTCAGTTCGCGGCTTGCGCCTTGAGCGCGCGCAAAATGCGTTCCGGCGTGATCGGCAGCGTGTCGATACGCACGCCGACCGCGTCGAAGACGGCGTTGGCGACCGCCGGTATTTGCGGGTTGGCGCACATTTCGCCCGGTCCCTTGGCGCCATAGGGGCCATCTGCCGAGGGCCGCTCCAGCACGATGATTTCGGTTTCGGCGAGGTCGCCGGGGCCAGGCATCAGATACTGGTTGAAGTCGGTGCCGCCATGGTCGCGGTTGGGATAATAGGGTTCCGTCGTCTCGTAGAGCGCATGGCTGATGCCCATCCAGGAGCCGCCGACCAGCTGCTGCTCGACCATTTTGGGGTTCAACGCGCGGCCGATCTCGAAGACGTTCTTGACCGTCAGCACCGTGACCTCGCCGGTTTCGTCGTCGACTTCGACCTCGGCCACCGTGCAGGCATGCGCGTAACAGGTCGACGGCTTCATCGCGCCGGTTTCCTTCTCCGGATAGGAGCGCGGGATCAAAAACATGCCGCGGCCTGAGATCGAGCGGCCGCGCTTGAAATGCGCCGACAGGGCGACATCGAAGATCGAGATCGATCTCTGCGGCGCGCCCTTGACCAGTATGTTGCCCTGGCCGTCGGTTTCGAGGTCAGAGGCATTCACCTCCAGTTCCTCGGCCGCCACTTCAAGCATCACCTGGCGGGCTTCCCTGGCGGCCTGGATGACCGCGTTGCCGGCGCGGTGGGTGCCGCGCGAGGCGAAGGTGCCCATGCAGTGCGGGCCGGTGTCGGTGTCGGCGGTGTCGACGACGACGCGGTCGGTCGGCACGCCGATCGTCTCGGCGCAGATCTGAGCCATGATCTGCTTCATGCCCTGGCCGAGATCGACGCTGGAAAGCGTGACCATGAAATTGCCGGTCGGGGTCGAATGCACCAGCGCCTGGGTCGGGTCGCCGCCAAGGTTCATGCCAGTGGGATAGTTGATCGCGGCGACGCCGCGTCCACGCCTGATCGCCATCTCAAGCTCCGTTCTTGTAGGAGGACATCGCCATGTATTTCTCCGCCACCGGCCAGTGGGCGGCGCGCGAGGCTTCCTGCATGCATTCGATGAGTGCCGCGCCCTCGGTCGGCTGGCGATGCGCCTTCATGTCGCCGTCGCGATAGGCGTTGACGAAGCGGAATTCGAGTGGATCCATGCCGATCAGCCGCGCCAGCTTGTCCATCTGCACCTCCAGCGCGAAATCGCCGATGGTGACGCCGAAGCCGCGCATGGCCGACGACGGCGTGCGATTGGTGTAGACGCAGTAGGTGTCGATCCAGACGTTGGGGATGGTGTAGGGACCGGGATAGTGCCCGGCGCCCTTCTGCGCGCCATAGGGCGAGTGGCGGGAGTAGGCACCGGCATCGGTGTAGCCGGTGACCTTCCGTGCGACGATGCGGCCATCGTTCATGACGCCGTCCTTGATGACGACTTTTTCGGCCGCGCGGGGCGAGGAGATCTGCATCTCCTCCTCGCGGCTGTAGATAAAACAGACTGGTCGCCCGGTTAGTTTTGCGCCGAGGATGGCGATCGGTTCGACAATGACATCGACCTTGCCGCCGAAACCGCCGCCGACCGTGCCGCCGACAAAATGCAGCTTGCTGCCCGGCATCTGCAGGATGATCGAGGTGTTGTCGAGGGTGAAGAACATCGCCTGCGTGTTGGTGTAGCAGGTGAAGCGGTCATTGCCCTCGGGCGCCACCACGCAACCGGTGGTCTCGGTCGGCGCGTGCTCGATGGGCGAGGACTGATAGCTTTGCTCCAGCACGTGATCGGCCTCGGCAAAGCCCGCCTCGACATCGCCGAAGCGCACCTTGCGGCACGCGCCGCTGTCATAGAGGTAATAGTTCTGGCCGTGATACTCGTTGACGATCGGCGCGCCGGGCTTCAGCGCTTCCTCCATGTCGAACACGGCGGGCAGCACTTCATAATCGACCTTGACCTTGGCGGCGGCTTCCTGGGCGGCACGCTCGGTATCGGCCAGCACCGCCACCACGGCCTCGCCCTTCCAGCGCACCTTGCCGTCGGCCAGGACCGTCTCGTCTTCCGGTCCGACCTGGATCAGGATCAGGATCGTGTAGACATTGTGCGGCACGTCCCTGGCCGTCAGCACCTTGACCACGCCCGGATGTTTTTCGGCCTCCGACGTGTCGATCGAGCGGATGCGGGCATGGTGATGAGGGCTGCGCACCATCTTCAAATGCAGCATGCCGGGAAAGTTGCGGTCGGCGAAATAGGCGGTCTTGCCGGTGACGTGGCCTGGCGAATCCGAGCGTGGCCGCGCCTGGCCGATCTCATGCAGATCGTCCTTGCGGACATCGGCGAAGTAGCTCTTGCGCAATTCCATTTCTTTGGTCCCTCAGAGCATGATGCCGAAAAGTGTAAAGCGGTTTTCGGGCGACATCATGCTCTATCTCTTTGATTTAGAGCCGGATTCGGATTTCAGGTCTGTTCGACCTGAAATCATCCGGCTCTAGGCCGCGTTCTGCGAATTGGCGCGGGCGGCGGTCAGCACCGCCTGGATGATCGGCTCGTAGCCGGTGCAGCGGCAGACGTTCCCGGACAGCGCCTCGACGACATCCTCGCGGCTGGGATTGGGCGTGTGGTCGAGCAGCACCTTGGCGGCCATGATCATGCCCGGCGTGCAAAAACCGCATTGGCTGGCGAATGTGTCGAGGAAGGCGCGCTGCAGCGGGTGCAGCACGCCGCCTTCGGCGAGGCCCGATGTGGTCGTGATCGTTGCACCGTTGCAGGTCTCGGCCAGCGTCAGGCAGGAGAGCCTCAACTCGCCGTCGATGATGACGGAGCAGGCGCCGCACGTGCCTTGGTGGCAGCCGCCCTTCGGCGAGGTGTCGCCGACCTTGTCGCGCAAGGCATTGAGCAGCGTCGTGCCGCTTTCTATGAATTCGGCTTTTTCGGAGCCGTTGAGCGTGAATTGAACCGGGACCTTTGCCATTCTTCCTCCTTGCGCGCCTGCCCGAGGAGCGGACAGACGCGCGCCCTCCCACGGGTTTTATTCGGTCAGCAGCAGCCGGCCGAGATGCACCGGCAGCACCTCGGCGCGATACCAGGCGCTGGCGATCGGGTCGGTGATGGGCGAGATGCCTTCAGCCGCGGCGGCCAGCGCCGGTGCGATGCCATCCGGGTCGAGCGTCCTCCCGAGCAGCGCTTTTTCCGCTGCCTTGGCACGCATCGGCCGATCGGCCATGCAGCCGAGCGCGACCCGCGCCGAGGACACGGTCCCGTCTCCAGCCTGTTCCAGAACGATGGCGATGCTCAGCACCGAGACCCCCTTGGGCTTGACCCGCGACACTTTGAGGAAGCGGAAGCTGTCGGGCTTCGGAAGCGTGAAACCCACCGACGTGACGATGGCGCGGCTGTCGTCCCGTGCGGCCAGGAAGGTCTCGATAGGGCTTTCGCCGTCATCGGCAGCGACCGTTGCGTCGAGCGCCAGCAGGGCCACGGCGAAATCGCCATAGGGCGCCGGCGAGAACAGATTGCCGCCGATGGTCGCCATGTTGCGGATCGCCGGGCCGCCGACGGCGCGCGCGGCCTTGGCGAGGGTACCGAGTTCCGGATGGCGGGCGATCTCCGCCATTGTCACCGAAGCGCCGATGCGCACCTTGCCGCCGGACAGGGCGATGCCCGACAGGGCCGGGTCGGAGGCGCGGACAAGAGTGGAGACGGAGATATCGCCTTCATTGGCGGCTCGAACCACAAGCGTGCCGCCGCCGAGATAGCGGCTGCCAGCGACCGTCAGCGCCGCATTGGCGTCCTTCACGGTCGAGAATGTCTGCAATGCCAGCGCCATGGCGCGCTCCCGTGGTTTGGCTCAGCCTTGCTCGGCGAAATGGCTCTTCAGGGCGTTGAAGCCGCCCTGGAAGACATTGGCGCCCATGCCCTCGGCCAGCTTGTCGGCTTCTTCGGGTGCTGCGTCGAAGCTGGCGGTCCATTCGGCATAGGTGCGGTCGCCGTCGGTGACGCGCCTGAGCTGCAGCGTCGCCTTGTGGTTGGTGAGGGGCTGCGGCGTTTCCAGGATGGAATAGCTGACGAGGAAATTGTCATCGGAGAAGTCGAGCAGTTTTTCGCGCAGGCGGGCACCGCTGGCCAGCTGGAAGTTGCGCACGCAGCCGATCGTGCTGGCATCCTTGCCGTCTTCGATATGGCTCTCGACCATGCGTGGATGCCAATCCGGCAACCCGTTGAAGTCGCGTATGCGCGCCCAAACCTTTTCGACCGGTGCGTCGATCACGCTGGAAATGGTGACTTTGGGCATAAGATGTTCCCTTGCGAATTTCGTTGCGGCAAGGGTAGGGCGCTAGCGCGCACAGCGCTTATCAATGCGTCTTGAGCATCTATCAACCAGTCTGAAAAACAGATGGCTGCCGGCTCAGGCCATTGCCCGCGCGGCCTCGCGGTAGAGCGTCGGCGGCACGCCGACATGGTCACGGAAGAAGCGCGAGAAATTGCCTTGCGTGGTGAAGCCGAGATTGCAGGCGACCGAGATCAGCGGCTCGCGCGACCATTGCAACTGCCGCACCGCTTCCTCCATGCGCAGCGTGTTCCAATAGACATTGGGCGTCAGGTTGGTCTGTTCCTTGAACAAGGCGAAGAAATGCGGCCGCGAAAGGCCAACGGCGCGGGCAACGTCGTCGAAGGAGATGCGTTCGCAGACATTGGCCTTCATCAGCTGGATCGCCTTGCGAACGCGGAAATCCTGCACGGTGTTTATGCGGCCGCGCGCTTCCTGCGGCGCCGACGCGTCGGCGGCATCGAGCACCGAGTCGATGAAGCGCTCGATCTCGTAATTGGCGACATCGTCGACGCTCTCATTGTCGGTGAGATGGTCGAGCAGGCTGGCGGCCGCCTGGTGCAGCCAAGGCTCGAGCGCGATCGCCGCCCGCGAAAACAGCGGCGCGCTGGATGGCAGGTCGCGCCTGCGGCGGGCCCAGTCGGGATCGATGTAGAAGGCGAGAAACAGACCGGGCGTCCCGTTTTGCGCCAGGACATGGCTGTGGGGCTGGAAGGAATTGATGCCGGCGGCGGTGCGAGGGCCGAGGCGGACCGTCTCGCGGCCGATGGTCATCTCGCCGGCGGTGCCTTCGAGCCAGATGATCAGATGTGCCTCGACATGGGCATGGGTGACGAAGTCGCTCGCGACATTCAGGACAGAAACATGTCCGAACCGGCCCCAGTAGAGCCTGATCGCTTCCGTCATGGCATATCCTCCCGCAAGCGACTGGCCTCCCTTCGCTTGCAGGGAGGATTGTGCGGCCGGTTTTCGGTATCCGTCAAGGCACCGGCTGTTGGCCGCTACCAATGGAGGTCGGCTTCAGCCGATTTTCAGACTGAGCGATAGGATCAGAATGAATAGCGCCTCGATGGCGAAGAGCTCTCAGTCGCTGCGCCTGAAATTGCGGATACGGTCGAACAGAACCGCGAGCAGGATGGCGCCGCCGATGAAGGTGCCTTGCCAGAAGGCGTTGATGCCGAGCAAGCCAAGGCTGTTGCGGATCACCTCGATGAGGGCAGCACCGACGATGGCGCCAAAGGCGGTGCCGACGCCGCCGGCCAAATTGGCGCCACCGATGACGGTGGCGGCGATCACTTGCAGTTCCATGCCGTTGCCGAGATTGGTGGTGACAGCGCCGAGCCAGCCGGTTTCGATGATGCCGGCAATGCCGGCCGACAGCGCGGAGATCATGTAGACGGCGACCTTGATCTGGCGCACCGGCACGCCGGTCAGCGTCGCGGCGTGCTCGTTGCCGCCAATGGCAAAGATATGCCGGCCGAACTTCGTCCAGCGCAGGACAAAACCGGTGATCAGGGCCAAAAGGATCGTGTAGAGCACCGGATTGGCGATGCCGAACACCCAGGCGCCGCCGCCGAGTGCCAGAAGCTTGTCGTGGTCCGGGCCGAACTGGAAGACGACGGTGTTGTTGGAGGCGACCATGGCGAGGCTGCGGGCGATCGACAGCATGCCGAGCGTCACCACGAAGGGCGGAAAGCCCAGATAGGCGATAAAAATGCCGTTGAAGGCGCCGATGACGAGCGCGGTGGCGATCGAGGCCAGAATGCCGATCTCGATCGAATAGCCGGCATGCATGGTGACGGCCAGCACCATCGAGCACAGGCACAGCACAGAGCCGACCGACAGGTCGATGCCACCGGTGATGATGACGAAGGTCATGCCGAGCGCCACGATGGCGACGAAGGTGATGTTGCGGGTGATGTTGTAGAGGTTCTTCGAGGTGGCGAAGGCATCGGTGGCGAAGGACAGGAAGATGCAGGCCAGGATGACGGCGACCACCACCCAGAAAGTCTGGCTTGAGAACAGGCGCGATAGCAAAGTGTGCTGCTTCTGCGCGATCGTCTGGTCAAGGGTGACTGCCATTATCGACCTTTCCTGCCGGTAGCGAAACGCGCCAGCGCAATGAAACCCGGTTTTATCGCTCTCACGCCGCCTGCTCGATGGCGCCGGTGATCAGCCCGGTGACTTCCTCGGGCGAGCTCGACGCGATCGCCTTGTCGGCGACCTTCCTGCCGCGCCGCATCACGATGACGCGGTCCGCGACGTCGAAGACGTCGGGCATGCGGTGGCTGATCAGCACCACGGCGATGCCCTGGTTACGCAAATTGCGGATGAGGTTGAGCACTTCGGCGACCTGCCGCACCGAGATCGCCGCCGTCGGCTCGTCCATCAGCACGATCTTGGCCTGCGACAGCATGGTGCGGGCGATCGCCACGGCCTGGCGCTGTCCGCCCGACATCTGCTTGACGAGATCGCGCGGGCGCGTCTCGGATTTCAGCTCGGCGAAGATATGGCCGGCGCGCTTGTACATCGCCGCATAGTCAAGGATGCGGAACGGGCCGACGCCACGGCGCAGTTCGCGGCCGAGATAGACATTGGCCGCCGCCGTCAGATTGTTGCAGAGCGCCAGGTCCTGGTGGACGATCTCGATGCCGTGCTGGCGGGCCTCGACCGGCTTGTGCAGGATGAGTTCCTTGTCGTCCATGCGCATCGTGCCATGGCTCGGGCGGAAATTGCCCGCGATCATCTTGACCAGCGTCGACTTGCCGGCGCCGTTGTCGCCCATCAGGCCCACGACCTCCCCGGGCTCGATCGACAGCGACACGTCGTTGACCGCCTGGATGGCGCCGAAATGCTTCGAGATGTTGGTGAGTTCGAGAACCGCCACCCGTCTTTGCCTCCCATGCCTGGCCCATCCGCACGCGGACAGGCGACAGCTTCCATTGGCTTTCCCCAGCTCCTCCCGGGGGCAGCGATGCGGTCATTTACGCGAATGGCATCGCGGGCGTCAATTGTCGAACGGGCAATTGTCAGACGAATAGTGCCGTGCGGAATTTGAAAAATCAGTTTTGTAGGACAAATAGCATTGACGTTGGCGGCAAGCCGTTATTAGTTGAGCGTCGGAGGAAGACATGCCGGCTTTGACGACGCCATCGGCGGCGCCAACGGCAGGAAGGTTTTGGCGATCGTGCAGCGTCGTCGCTGGGAGGGTCGTATCTGAAAATGCTTATCGGCCTGGCCGGTTTGAATGGGCGCATGCGTCTCAGTCATCTCGCATCCCGGCTGGTTTGTGTGGCGGGCACGCCGTGTCCGTCTGGTTGCAAAGGGAGGACTGACATGAGGAAAACAGTATTGCTCGCCGCCGTCGCCGCCATGGCGTTGGGCGCCGGGCCGGCTTTGGCCAAGAAGCAGCTCGTCATCGTGGTGAAAGGTCTCGACAATCCATTCTTCGAAGCCATCCACCAGGGCTGCGAGAAATGGAACAAGGAAAACGCCAGCTCGGAATATGAATGCTTCTACACCGGTCCGGCATCGACTTCCGACGAGGCCGGCGAGGCGCAGATCGTGCAGGATATGCTGAGCAAGGCCGACACGGTGGCGATGGCGATCTCGCCGTCCAACGCGCCACTGATCGCACAGACGATCAAGAGCGCCAATCCGTCGATCCCGATCATGACCGTCGACGCCGACCTCGCCAAGGAAGACGCGGCACTGCGCAAGACCTATCTCGGCACCGACAACTACCTGATGGGCAAGAAAATCGGCGAGTACATCAAGAAGGCCAAGCCGAATGGTGGCACGATCTGCACCATCGAGGGCAATCCGGCGGCCGACAACATCTTGCGTCGCGCGCAAGGCATGCGCGACGCGCTGACGGGCAAGGAAGGCCTCACGGCACTTGCCGGCGAAGGCGGCTGGACGGAAGTCGCCGGCTGCCCGGTATTCACCAATGACGACGGAGCCAAGGGCGTTCAGGCGATGACCGACATCCTCGCCGCCAATCCCAAGCTCGACGCGTTCGGCATCATGGGCGGCTGGCCGCTGTTCGGCGCGCCGCAGCCCTACCGCGACCTGGTCGGACCGCTCAAGGACCGGCTGGCCAAGAACGACTTCGTCATCGGCGCCGCCGACACGATCGGCGACGAGGTGGCCATCGCCAGGGACGGCCTTGTCACCGCGCTGGTCGGCCAGCGGCCCTTCGAAATGGGCTACAAGGCACCATCGGTGATGATCGACCTGGTCGAAGGCAAGAAGGTTGACGATCCGGTCTTCACCGGTCTCGACGAATGCACCAAGGACACGGTCGACACCTGCATCCAGAAATAGGCCGCGATTTCGGGGCGCTCGCCAACGAGCGCCCCGTTTCCTCCAATTCTTCAACAGGACGCCTTGGTTGGGGCTATCGGAGCCCGGCTTTGACGCGTCAGTGGTTTGGATTTTCGGCAACGGGATCGGTGCGCCGCGCGGGTTTGGATCAATCCGGGTGACTGGCGGCCGACCTATTGGAACGTGGATGCCGGACGAGAAGGCAAAGAAAAAAGCCGGCCGGGCCAAGGCGCAAGCCAGCCACGACCCGGCAGCCATGCGCAGGGTGGATGCGGCGCACTTTCCCGGGTCCAGCGTCCATGCCTCGCTCGCCAGCGAGATTGGCCTCAGGATCGTGCGCGGCGACTATCCGCCTGGCAGCATCCTGCCCAATGAGGCCAAATGGGCCGAAACCTTCAATGTCAGCCGTTCGGCGGTGCGCGAGGCGATCAAGATGCTGATGGCCAAGAGCCTTCTGGCGTCGCGGCCAAAGATCGGGAGTTGGGTCGAGCCGAAGGAGCGCTGGAACCTGCTCGACCGCGACGTGCTGGCCTGGTACGCGACCGCGCCGGATCGCGAAGCGTTCCTTCGCACCGTGCAGGAGTTCCGCCACATCATCGAACCGGAAGCATCCGCCTTTGCCGCAATACGGCGCAGCGACGAGCAGATGGCCGAGATCAGCCTGGCCTGCCGGGAGATGGGCGAGGCGGCCAACCTGCCCGAGCGCATCCGTGCCGACACGCGCTTCCACCTCGCCATCCTGCGGGCCTCGGGCAACGACCTTCTGGTGCCGCTCGGCGTGTTGATCGAATCGGCGCTCGACCATCTCTTCATCTTCACCACACGCCAGGTCGGCGATCAACGGCGGGCACAGAAACTGCACGAGGCGATCGAGAAAAGCATCCGCCTGCAGCGGCCAGCCGCGGCGCGCAACGCCGTGCACAAGCTGCTTGCCGACACCGATGAGGGGATCGGAAGGGGCCGGCGCTAAGGCCAGCCGACCGTCCGGGTCTCAGATCGTCTGCTTCCTTCCATCCTTCGTCGGCATCAGGTCGATGCCATTGACCTTGGCGATGTGCGTGGCCAGCATCGGCACGAACTGCTCGGCCGGGCCGGTTGCGTGAGCGCCGGCGAAGGCGTTCTTGGTGGCGTTGCCGAGCGGATTGGCGATGCCCGCCGCCCCCGCCATCGATTCCAGATAGGTCAGGTCCTTGAAGGCATTGGCGATGGTGAATTTGTGGGCGTCGCGGTCGCCTTCCAGCGTCCAGCGCATGAAGGTCTGATAGAAGCCGCAATCCATGCGGCCATTGCGGATGACGCTGTCGAAACGCGGCGGCGAGATGCCGACCTTCTCCGCCAGTGCCAAGGCCTCGGAATAAAGGGCGGCGTAGCCCAGCGAGATGAAATTGTTGAGCAGCTTCATGCGGTGGCCGTCTCCGGTATCGCCGATATGCACGATGCGGCCGGCCCAGGTGTCGATCACCGGCTTGACCCTGGCAAAGACGGCATCGGGCGCGCCGACCATGGCGTCGAGCGTGCCTTCCCAGGCTTCCTTCGGCGTGCGGCTGAGCGGCGCGTCGACATAGTCGACGCCGAGCGCCTTGAGTTCCGCGGCAAGTGCCACGGTCGAGACCGGATCCGATGTCGAGCAGTCGACGACGACCGCCCCCTTCTTCAAACCCTCCTTGAGGCCATCGGGACCGCGAATGATAGCCTCCACCTCGCGCGAACCGGTGACGCAGATGAAGACGATATCGGATGCCGCCGCCACATCGCGGGAAGTCGATGCCTCACGAGCGCCTCGGCCGAGAAGATCCTCCGCCGGTTTGCGGTTCTTGCGGCCGAGGAAGGTCAGGGAATATCCCTTGTCGACGATGTTCTTGGCGATGCCGTGCCCCATCAATCCAAGGCCGACAAAGCCGATCTTCTCACCCGTAGCGGTCGTGTTCATGCTGTCTGTCCTGTTGCGTGATTATCGATAATGTCGCCGCTGTTTTAGCCATAGACGGTTGCAGAAAGCAATATTGTCTGACAATACACGTAAATCCCAGGACTTTCGTGGAGACCAGAAATGACGAAGCGGATCATGTTCACCGGCGGCAGCGGCAAGGCTGGGCGCCACGTCGTGCAATATCTGGTGGAGCAGGGTTGCCAGGTGCTCAACATCGACACCAGGCCGCTCGACAATCCCAAGGTGCGCACGCTGATCACCGACATCACCGACAGCGGCCAGGTGTTCAACGCGCTGTCTAGCTATATGGGGCTGCACGAATTCGACCCCTCGCTACGCCCGCAGCCAGTGGACGCCGTGGTGCATTTTGCTGCCATTCCACGCATCATGATCACGCCCGACAACGAGGTGTTCCGCATCAATGCAATGGGCACCTACAACGTCATCGAGGCGGCGGTGAAGCTCGGTATTCGCAAGGTGATCATCGCTTCCAGCGAGACGACCTACGGCCTGGTATTCGCCAACGAGCCGCGCCACCCCACGCATTTCCCGCTCGACGAGGACTATGACGTCGACCCGATGGATAGCTATGCGCTCTCAAAGATCGTCAACGAGAAGACCGCGCGCGCTTTCGCGCAGCGCAATGGCACGGATATCTATGCCTTGCGCATCGGCAACGTCATCGAGCCGCATGAGTATTCGCTGTTTCCGAAATGGTTCGCCGATCCTGGTTTTCGCAGGCGTATCGCCTGGAGCTACATCGATGCCCGGGACCTTGGCCAGATCACGCTGCGTGCCGTCGAGAAGGATGGGCTGGGCTACCAGGTGTTCAATGCCGCCAATGACGACACCTCGTCCGATCTGCCGACCGCCGAACTCCTGAAGCGGTTCTATCCCGACGTGCCGGTCAAGGGCGAACTCGGTGAATACGAGACGCTGCTGTCGAACCGCAAGGCGCGCGACATGCTCGGCTTCCGCCCGGAGCACAGCTGGCGCAAATACGTCAAGACCGCCTGAGCGTGGTGGAATCGCGGCTGGGTTGTGCATAGAGGCCGGCTTTGTGGCCCCACGCCCGCACCGCGCTTGACAGCCTCCCTAAACCGGCCTTTCTGGACTGCATGCGGGACGCGAAGCCGAACAAGGAAAAATCGCCGAAAAAGGCTGCAGCCGCCGATCGTCCGGCCGGTGTTCGGCGAGCCGACGCGGCACGTATTCCGGGCTCCAGCGTGCACACATCACTGGCCAGCGAGATTGGGCTCAGGATCGTGCGCGGCGATTATCCGCCCGGCACCATCCTGCCCAATGAGGCCAAATGGTCGGAGACGTTCAGCGTCAGCCGCTCGGCGGTGCGCGAGGCGATCAAGATGCTGATGGCCAAGAGCCTCCTCGCATCGCGCCCCAAGATCGGCAGCTGGGTCGAACCCAGGGAACGCTGGAACCTGCTCGACCGCGATGTGCTCGCCTGGTACGCGACGTCGCCCGACCGCGAGGTTTTCCTGAAGACGGTGCAGGAATTCCGCCACATCATCGAGCCGGAAGCGACCGCATTCGCCGCCATGCGGCGCACCGACGAGCAGATGGCCGAGATCAGCCAGGCCTGCCGGGAGATGGGAGAGGCGAAAAGCTTGCAGGAACGGACCCGTGCCGACACCCGCTTCCACCTCGCCATATTGCGTGCCTCGGGCAATGATCTGCTGGTGCCGCTCGGCGTGCTGATCGAATCCGCCTTCGATCACCTGTTTGCCTACACGACCCGGGAGCTCGACGATTTGCAGCTCGCCCAGAAGATGCACGAGGCAATCGAAAAGAACATCCGCCTCCAGCGGCCGGATGCGGCGCGCAATGCCGTGCGCAAGCTGCTGGCCAATACCGACAACGTCATCCGTTCGCGATAGATTTCCGCGACACGGCCGTTGGGCGCGGGTGTTCGCGCCTTGGAATTCGAAGCAATTCGGGGCCGGACCGCACAAAATTCAAAAGCCTGTGTCGGATCGGCTGTGCGGTACCCGTCCTTGGGGCATCGAACAGAGACCACGAAGGAGTATCGACATGCCCAGCACCGTACGTCTGCACCGCGTCCTGACCACCAGCCCGGAGAAGGTCTACCGCGCGTTCATCGAGGCCGATGCGCTTGCCAAATGGCTTCCGCCGAACGGCTTCACCTGCACGGTTCATCACTTCGAGGGCAAGGTCGGCGGTACCTTCAAGATGTCGTTCCGCAACTTCACCACTGGCGACAGCCATTCGTTTGGCGGTGAGTATGTCGAGCTCGTCGCGGGCGAACTCCTGCGCTACACCGACAGGTTCGACGATCCCAACCTGCCCGGCGAGATCCAGGTGACCGTGACGCTGAAGAAAGTGTCCGTGGGCACCGAGGTGAACATCACACAAGCCGGCATTCCAGACGCCATTCCCGCCGAAGCCTGCTATCTCGGCTGGCAGGAGTCGCTGCGCAACCTGGCCAAGCTTGTCGAACCGGAGATCAGACAATAGGGCGCCGACCGGCTGGATAGCGGTAATAAACGGGTTCCTCACCTCGTTTTTGATGGGGTGAGGAACAAGCTTGGGGAGCCATTGGCGGCGAAAGCCTAATCCTCCTTTGGCCGCCCGAATGCCGCACGCAATTCGTCCTTGGCGTCCTCGAGGATCTTCTTGCGAGCCGCGGGCAGGTTTTTTCCGGCCCTGTTGATGTAGAAATTCAGCATCGACATGGCGGACTGGAAGGGCTCGGCCTTGCGGCGGTGGCTGTGTTCGGCCGAACGCTTGAGCGAGGCGGCGATCTTCTTGGCGTCGTCGGATTCGAACACGTGGTCCTCGAGATCCATAGCATCGCTGTGCTCGGTCACCTCGGCCGACCATTTCTGCTTGGTGGCGGTCATGGCTGGACTCCTTTGCGGGTTATCGATCGGAAACTCCAGATGCTGGCGCCGGTTCCCGCGCTCGTACCTCCCTGGAGCCACGGATTTGCCCGCCGTGGCGCTGCTGTGCGCCGAGAATGCGTCGATAGTGGCCAAAACAGCAGCGGTTGAGGCCGCCGACAGGAAACGCCTTTGTCACGAACCGACTTGGGCCGGCCCAGCCCCGGTATCGACAGTTCCTACGCCTGGATGCGCCTGGCCATCTCGATGCTGCTGGCGACGATCGGTGCGGTCGGCATGTGGGCCGTTGTCGTGGTGCTGCCGGCGGTACAGGCCGAGTTCGGCGTCGACCGCGCCGCGGCATCCATGCCTTACACCGCGACCATGGTCGGCTTTGCCGCCGGCAATGTGCTGGTCGGCCGCGCCATCGACCGCATGGGTTACTGGATTCCGGCGCTGTTTTCCTCGATCGCGCTCTCCGCCGGCCTTCTGCTCGCGGCGCTGTCGACCTCGATCCTGCAATTCACCCTTGCCCAAGGCGTGCTGATCGGTCTCGGCACATCGGTGATCTTCGGGCCGCTGATCGCCGATATATCGCACTGGTTCAATCGCCGGCGCGGCGTCGCCGTCACCGCGGCCGCGGCCGGCAACTACCTCGCCGGAGCGATCTGGCCGACCATCATGCCGACGCTGATCAAGGCGGAAGGCTGGCGCTTCACCTATGCCGCCATCGGCGTCTTTTGCCTGGTCACCATGGTGCCGCTGGTGCTTTTGCTGCGCCGCGGCGCTCCGGAAGCGGCAGCCGCCGGCTCGGCCGGAAGCCGGCCCGTGCAGCCGATGCCGATGTCTCCGGCCGCGATGCAGATGCTGCTGGTCGTCGCGGGACTGGGCTGCTGCGTGGCGATGTCGATGCCGCAAGTGCACATCGTCGCCTATTGCATGGATCTTGGCTACGGCATGGCGCATGGCGCCGACATGCTGTCGATCATGATGGCCGCGGGCGTCGTCAGCCGGCTCGCCTCGGGCTTTGTCGCCGACCGCATCGGCGGTGTCAAAACCTTGCTTATCGGCTCCGTGCTGCAATGCCTGTCGCTGCTGTTCTATATCCCGTTCGACGGGCTCGCCTCGCTCTATGTCGTGTCGCTGGTCTTCGGCTTGTCGCAAGGCGGCATCGTGCCTTGCTATGCGATCATCGTGCGCGAATACCTGCCCGCCAAGGAGGCCGGCCAGCGCATCGGCATCGTGATGATGGCGACGATTTTCGGCATGGCGATCGGCGGCTGGATGTCGGGCTGGATCTACGACCTGACCGGCTCCTATGCCGCCGCTTTCCTGAACGGCATCGCCTGGAACCTGCTTAACATATTGGCGATCGGGCTGTTCATGTGGAAGGCAAGGCACAGAGCTGCCGTAGCCGCCTGAGGAAGGCCAAGCACGGCCACTTGGTGGCTCGGCTTGACAACAGGCAGTCACTGCGCGACGCCAGGGCGGATGGGTGCGGCAACAGGCCGGTGAGATGGCGACAGCTGGAAAGATCGCATTGCGGGCGTGCTTCGATGGCCATGCGCATGGGCCAAGACCGTGATCAAGCCGCGTTCGCGCCGGGGCGGTGGCCGCCCAACCCTGTCGGATGTGGCACGCAAGGCCGGCGTCGGCGCCATCACCGTTTCACGCGCACTGCGCGACCCGGCACGTGTTTCCGAGGAACTGCGCCGTCAGATCCAGGCCGCTGTCGACGAACTCGGCTATGTGCCGGACCCCAATGCGCGTGCATTGGCCTCGGCGCGCGCCGAAGTGTTCGGCGTACTGGTGCCTTCGCTGACCAACAACGTCTTCGCCGAGGTGGTGCGCGGCATCTATGACTGCCTGTCGGACAGCCCGTTCCGCATCCAGCTCGGCAATACGCATTATTCCGGACTGGAGGAAGAGCGGTTGCTGCAGCTGTTCGGTTCGCAACGCCCGGCCGCGCTCATCATTGCCGGCATCGATCAGACGCCTGCTTCGCGAAAACTCCTGGAGAATGCCGGTTGCCCGGTGGTTCAGGTGATGGAGACCGGACCCGATCCGGTGGACATGATGGTCGGCTTCTCGCATCTCGATGGCGGCCGGACGGCGACCGAGCACCTGATAGAGGCCGGGTATCGCCGGATCGGCTTCATCGGTGCACGCATGGACCCGCGCTCGCAGCGGCGCCTGGCTGGTTACCGGGTGGCGATGGAGAAGGCCGGGCTCTCGGACCCGCGCCTGATCACCACCACGCCGGTGCTGTCCAGCGTGCCGCTTGGCCGCGAACTCTTCCGCGATGCGCTTGCCAAGATGCCGACGCTCGACGGCGTGTTCTGCAACAATGACGACATCGCGCTCGGCGTGCTGTTCGAATGCCATCGTGCCTCGATCGAGGTGCCGAAGACCATCGGCATTGTCGGCTTCAACGATCTCGACATGATGCAGGTGGCGTTTCCTTCGATCACCAGCATCCGCACCCATCGCTACGAAATCGGCAGGCGCGCGGTGGCCATGGCGCTTGCGGCGATATCGGGTGACAGGCCGCGGCAGCGGGTCGTCGACCTTGGCTTCGAGCTCAAGCGCCGCGAGAGCACAGCCCGCTGAACACGCTTTCGAGAACACCCGCGAATGACGCTTTACACAACGTCATGGTAGCGCTACCATTTTCCAATGGAGAGCTTCGCCACTCAACTGTTGGGCCTGTTTATTATACATAAGCAACAGCTCATGCTTGTTTATTATGTATAATATGATAGCCTTTTCCCAACCGAAGGAGACGGCAAGGGGAGGGATCGCCGAGGTCTTCGGCATCTGGCAGGCGTGACTGGGTAAGGCGGGAGGTGCCAGCCGGGAGCGCGAAATCGCATAAAAATTGAACCGACAAATCGGAACTGCAATCGGGAGGATTATCGATGATCAAGTCACTTGTCGGCGGCATCGTTGCTGCCAGCGCATTCGTCATGCTCAATTCGGCGGCCATGGCTGCCGGCCCGGAGATCGTCTCCGGTCCCGCCGCCCAGGCCGACTGTTTCGCGCCCTGGGACGCGAACACCAAGTTCTTCAAATTTCCGAAGAAGGAAGGTCCGTTCCGCATCGCCTTCGCCAATGGCTATATCGCCAACACCTGGCGCATCCAGATGGTGCAGACGGCCAAGGCCTATGCGTCGCAGCCCGACGTGAAGGCAAAGATCAAGGAATTCAAGGTCGTCTCGACGGGCGAGGACGTGCCGGCGCAGATTTCGGCGATCAACAACTTCATCGATTCCGGCTATGACGCCATCGTCACCGACGCGCAGAACCCGACCGCCTTCGGCCCGGTCATCAAACGCGCCAAGGAAGCCGGCATCGTGCTGGTCGCCTTCGACAATATTCTCGACACCAAGGACGCTATCAACGTCAATGTCGACCAGAAGGGACTTGGCGAATTGTGGGCCAAGTGGCTGGTCGCCAAGATCCCGAATGGCGGCAAGATCCTGGAAGTGCGCGGCGTCGCCGGCACCTCCGTCGACACCGATCGCCACAACGGCATCCATGAGGTGTTCGACGCCTCCGGCAAGAAGTGGGATGTGACCGAAGTCGCCGGCAAATGGGATGACGGCGTGGCGCAGAAAGTGACCGCCGATGCGATCGCCACCAACGGTCCGTTCGACGGCATCACCGGCCAGGGCGGCGACACCGGCATCGTGCAGGCGATGATGGACGCCAAGCATCCGTTCGTGCCGTTCGGCGGCGAGACCGAAAACGGCTTCCGCAAGTTCTGCGCGGCGCATTCGGCCGATGGCCTGAAGTGCACCTCCGCCGGCTCGGGCCCGGCCCAGGTCGCCGTCGCCATCAAGACGGCGATCGCGGCACTCGAAGGCGAAGTGGTGCCGCAGGAGGTGAAGCTGCCTCTGGCCGTCGCCACGGATCCGGACATGAAGGAAGGCACGGATTACTTCCCGAAGGAGTCCGACAATTTCTTCGTCGGCAATTCCTTCCCGACCTGCGGCATCAATTTCAGCGCCCAGGAAATCATGGGGCAGACCAAGGAAAACCAGTAGTCGCTTTCTATCGTCTGGCGCCGCGGCTGATCCCGCGGCGCCAGCCTGCAATCCCACAATCGCCCTGGGAGGGTTGATGGACGGTGCGGCTCCACTCTTTCGCATGGAAGGCATGTCCAAGCGCTATGGCGGCGTGCGGGCGCTGGAAAAGGCCGAACTGACGGTCGAGGCCGGCAGCATCCACGCCATTCTCGGTGAAAACGGGGCCGGCAAGTCGACGCTGATCAAGGTCATGGCCGGTGTCGTGGCGCCCGACGAGGGCCACATGATGCTGGACGGGCGCGAGGTGACCTTCGCGTCGCCGGGTGCGGCGAACAAGGCCGGCATCGTCTGCATCTTCCAGGAACTGTCGCTGATCCCCGAACTCAGCGTCGCCGACAACATCGTCATTTCCGATCCGCCCAAACGCTTCGGCATGATCGACCGCAAGGCGCAGCGGCGCATCGCCGAGGACGCGCTGGCGCGCGCGGGTGCCGGTGACATCCATCCGCTGGCGCTGGTCAAGGACCTGCCGCTGTCACGACGGCAGATGGTGGAGATCGCCAAGGCGCTGGCCAGGAAACCGCGCATCCTCATCCTCGACGAAGCGACCTCGGCGCTGACGGCGGCGGATGTCGCGAAGATCTTCGGCGTCTTGAAACGACTGCGCTCGGAAGGGCTGGCGCTGCTCTACATCTCGCACCGCATGAATGAGATCGCCGAACTGGCCGATCATTGCACCGTGTTCCGCAATGGCCGCAATGTCGCCAGCTACGAGGCCGGCTCGAAGAGCGACAACGAGGTGGTCGAGCTGATGATAGGCCGTGAATACAGCCATATCTTTCCGCCCAAGCCGGCGGCGGCACCCACTGGCGCCGCCCCCCGGCTCGAGGCGCGCAAATTGTCCTGGGCCGACCGGCTGCACGATATCTCGCTGACAGTCGGGGCAGGCGAGGTGGTCGGCCTCGGCGGGCTGGACGGCCAGGGCCAGCGCGAATTGCTGCTCGCCTTCTTCGGTGTGCTGCGCGGCCTCTCCGGCGAGGTGCTGATCGACGGCAAGCCAGTGACGATCACCAGCCCGGCAGCGGCCCGCGAGGATAGCGTCGGCATGGCGCTCATCCCGGAGGACCGCAAGACCGAAGGACTGATGCTGCCGATGACGGTGCGCGAAAACCTGTCTTTCGCCGCGCTCGATCGGCTGTCGAAAGGCGGCATCATCGATCGCGCCGCCGAACAGCGGCTGATCGACGACATGGTCGGCCTGCTGGCGATCAAGACGGCCGGCCTCGACATTCCGGTCGGCGCGCTGTCGGGCGGCAACCAGCAGAAGGTGGTGATCGCCAAATGGCTGATGCGCCAGCCGCGCATCATCCTGCTCAACGACCCGACACGCGGCATCGATGTCGGCACCAAACAGGAGATCTATCAGCTGATGCGCAAGCTGGCGGATGCGGGCGCGGCGATCCTGTTCTATTCGACCGACTATGACGAGCTGATCGGCTGCTGCGACCGGGTCCTGGTGCTCTATGACGGCGCCGTCAAGCGCGAGCTGGTCGGCGGCGAGATCACCGAGCGGGCGCTGATCGCGAGCGCGCTCAACATCCATGGCGAGGAGAGCCCGGTGGGCCTGGGAGCAAGCGTGTGAAAGACTGGCGCTACTGGCTGGCCGAGCAGCGCGGAACGTTGCTGGCGCTCGGCATCTTCATCGTCATGTTCGTCATCTACACCTCGAACCACCCGGCGGGCTTCACCGCCAATGTCGTGCAGACGGCGGCGAACAAGGGCGTGCTGCTTGCCTTCGTCGCCATGGCGCAGACGCTGGTCGTCATCACCTCCGGCATCGACCTGTCCGTGGGCATGATCTTCCTGCTCACCAACTGCCTGGCCTCCTGGCTGGTGGTAGGCACGCCGTTGCAGACCACGCTCGGCGTCATCGCCGTGCTTGTGGCGGGCCTTCTGTGCGGCGCCGTCAACGGCGCCATCGTCATCTATGGGCGGCTGCAGCCGATCGTCGCCACCATCGCCACCGGGGCTGTCTACTACGGCATCGGACTGTTGTTGCGACCTTTCCCGGGCGGTTCGGTCAATGAGGACCTGGCCGACGCGCTGACCGGCCGCGTGTTCGGCTTTGTGCCGGCGAGCCTGGTGGTGCTGCTCGCCATCGTGCTGGTGATCTGGGTGCCGTTCAGCCGCTCGATCCTTGGCCGTGCCGCCTACGCGGCCGGCTCTTCCGAAACGGCTGCCTACATGTCCGGCGTGCCGATAAGGCGCGGCAAGTTCGCCGCCTATACGCTGGCCGGGCTGCTGGCCGCGATCGGCGGGCTGTTCCTCACCTTCTTCACCTATACGGGCGAGGCTGCGTACGCGAGCGGCAACTCCTACACGTTGTTCTCGATCGCGGCGGTCGTGCTGGGTGGTGTGTCGCTGTTCGGCGGCAAGGGAAGCGCTATCGGCGCCATCTTCGGCGCCCTTGCCTTCCGCACCATTGGCGACCTGTTGTTCGTGTTCGACTTCGATCCGCTCTGGCAGCCGCTGTTCCAGGGCGTTATCCTGCTGGTCGCCGTCAGCCTCGGCGCCTTCGCCCTTTTTCGGGTCCGCAACCGGCTGGAGTGGTTCCTGTGAGCGAGACGACGTTGGGCGGCATTGCCGGCCGCATGCCGAAATTCATCCGCCGCGCCGACCCGGCGGTGCTGACCGCCTTTGCCTGCATCGTGGTGCTGCTGTTGGTCGGCAGTCTCTATTCACGCAGCTTCCTGTCGCCTGAATATCTCCTGCAGCAGCTCAAGGTGGCCTCGTTCCTCGGCGTCATCGCCACCGGCATGATGCTGGTCATCCTGCTCGGCCAGATCGACCTGTCGGTGCCGTGGTCGGTGGCGGCGGGCGCGATGATGGCCTGCGCGGCGGCCGCCTACGGTCCGGCCGGGGTGGTGCTGGCGATCCCGTTCGGCATCTTCTGCGGCGTGCTGATCGGCATCGTCAACGGCATCGGCGTGGCCTATTTGCGCATTCCCTCAATGATCATCACGCTCGCCACCAATGCCGTCGCGCAAGGGCTGATGGTGGTCTATACCGGCGGCTTCTCGCCACAGGATTCGGCGACCGGCGCCATGCGCTACCTGGCCACCGGCTTCACCATTCCGGGCGTCCCCAACGCCGTCATCATCTGGGCGTTTATAGGGATCGCGATGGTGTTCGTGCTGACGCGAACCGGCTTCGGCCGCGCGGTCTATGGCATCGGCAACCGCGAGCGTGCCGCCTATCTCTCCGGCATCGACACGAGACGCGTGGTGATGATCGCCTTCGCCGTCTCCGGAGGGCTTTCCGCCTTCGGCGGCGTGCTGCTGGCCGGCTACGCCTCCAAGGCGGCGCAGTCGATGGGCGATGCGTATCTGCTACCGTCGATCGCAGCCGTGGTGCTGGGCGGTACCTCGATCCTGGGCGGGCGCGGCTCCTATCTCGGCACCGTCGCCGGCGTGATCCTGATCACGCTGTTGCAATCCATCCTCTCGGTCATGCAGATGCCGGAGGCGGGACGGCAGATCATCTATGGCGTCGTCATCGTCGCCATGCTCCTGCTTTATGGCCGCGCGCCGGCGAGCCGCTGACGGTGGACGAAAACGCAGCGCAGGCGCCGACGGGCGCTTCCGGTTTGGCGCCTCCGGCCATCGTGGTGATGGGTGTTGCCGGCTGCGGCAAGTCAGCCGTCGGCATCGCGCTGGCCACCGCACTGGATGCCGTCTTCATCGAGGGCGACAGGCTGCATCCGCCCGAAAACGTCGCCCGCATGGCACGCGGCGAGCCGCTCACCGATCAACTGCGCGAAGGCTGGCTCGACGCGATCGGCGAGCAGATCCAGGCATCGATCGGCAAGCGGCAAGGTGTGGTCGCCGCCTGCTCGGCGCTGAAGCGCGGTTATCGCGAGCGCCTGCGCGGTTTTTGCCCTGATATCGTCTTCCTCTATCTGGAGATCGATCCCGCCACCGCGCGGCGGCGCGTTGGCAACCGCAAGGGCCATTTCATGCCGGCAAGCCTGGTTGACAGCCAGTTCGCCATCCTCGAGCCGCCGGGGCAAGACGAGCGGGCATTGACGCTCGACGCGACACGGCCGGTCGACGAACTCGTCGCCCAGGCAATGCGCTTGATACGCCCGTCATGAGCCTTCTTCGGCGCTGATGCCGATGCCGTCCTGGGCTTCCGTCAACCGCTCATGGCGCGACCAGGACATCATCTGCTCGGGGCACTCTTTCAGCGCCTGCAGCAGGCGGTCGCGTTTGAGCAGGATGTAGCGTGCCTGCAGGGCCATGTTCTTGGCGCCGTCCCTGACTGTGTCCGCTGCCTGGAGCGCCGGTGCCGCCGGCACCAGCTCGGGGCTCAAGACGGCGCGATATTCCCGGAAGGGAACGACCTCGAAGGTCGACATCGCAAACAGGGCCGTCTTGCCGCGCGCGGCGAAATTCGCCGGTGCCGAGGCAAGGTGCGTCCAGCCGCTTTCGCCAAGCGCGGTTTCGGTGAAGGTCGAGCCGGCGTGGATTGTGTTGGTCATCATCACGACGCCGTTCTGCCTCAGCATCTTCTGAATGCGGATGGTGACCTGATAGGCGTCGTCACGGTCGAAGACGATCCGGCTTTTCAGGAACCGGTTCTCGACACGAACCATTGGCGGATTGAGAAAGCGCTGGCCGAATGCCGTCTCGGAAACGCCATGCGTGTTGACGCTGACCTGATGCGCTTCGATGCCGGCCTCATGCATGGCGCGCTTGCCGATCATTGTCTGGGCGGTGAACTGATCGCACCAGAGGATCGCGCCATGGCCGCGTTGCAAAGCGGCCTGCAAGTCCTCAAGCCCTTCCAGCCGGATCGCCGGCGTCCAGCGACGGGCGACCAGATGCGCGGCAAGCTGCATGCGGCGGCGATGGCGCGCCGCGAGCAATGCCTCGAACAGCTTGCGCGCATCGATGTCGCTGCCGAGCACCGCGCGGGTTGCGGCGGCATATCCGGGGAAATCCTTGCGCATATGACGCTTCAGGCGAAACCGCGACGCCCAATCGCAGATCGGCGACCACCAGCGCACCGGCAGCACCGCCGCGACCGCCAGGTAGAAGAGGGCGGCCAGGCTTTCGCGAAGATCCCTGGTGGAGAAGCGGCGGAGCTTGCCGGCGTTAAGCTGCTTGCGGCTGAAGAACCGCACGTCCTCGGCACATTCGGGGACAAAGACGTCGGCGATGATCTCGGTGCGGAAGCTGGCTGCCGATGGCTTGCGGGGGACTTTTCGGGATTTCGTGAACCTCGACAGCCTCATTCGCCCGGCTCTAGATCTGGGATGTCAACTCGACCGGAAAATCGTCGTTGTCGGCATCGCGCATGGCGGCGAGGCTGCGGTTGTCCAGCACCTCGGCGATCGCCTGGCGCACTTCCAGCATCATGTGCCGGACCTGGCAGGTCGCTTCGTCGCAATCCTCGCAGCGCTGGTACTGCGTGCGGCTGGCGCAAGGTATCGGCGCCAGCGGACCGTCCAGCACGCGCACGACATGGCCGATCTTGATCTCGGAAGCGGGGCGGGCGAGGCGATAGCCACCTTCCTTGCCCTTGCGGCTCTGGACGAAGCCGGCGTTGCGCAATTCGCCCAGTATGGCATCGAGGAATTTCTTCGGGATGTTGTTGGCGACGGCGATGTCGTTGACGAAGGCCAATTGGCCAACCGGAAGATTGGAAAGATGCACGAGGGCCTTGAGGCCGTATTTGCCTTTTTTCGTCAGCATGCCCGAGTCAACCCGTTGAAGCCCCAACCACCCCGCATCTGGCGGCTGTTTGTGTGCAAATGATGACGGCATTGCTTCCACACCCTGCCGTTTCGCGAAAACAAGCCATTGGAAAGGCATGTTTGGCACAAACGCGTTGATTGTTTGTAACGTTTTGCACGAAGGCGCCGGATTGCCCTATCGTCTGCCTAAACAAGAAAAGCCGGCCCCGGGGCCGGCTCTCCTGATCTTTCTATCGGACCGCTGAAACTTTACCGGCTGCCATAAGCTTGGTCGAGCAGGCCGCCGGCGGCGAAATGCTCTTTTTGGACCTTGTCCCAACCGCCGAAGACGTCTTCCACCGTCAGCAGGCGCACGTCCGGAAAATCGGCCTTGTATTTGGCCGCGACAGCCGCGTCGCGTGCGCGCAGGCCATTCTCGGCGGCGATGCCCTGGCCCTCGGGCGTATAGAGGAAGTCGAGATAGCTCTTGGCGAGGTCGCGCGTGCCGTGTTCGTCGGCGACCTTGTCGACGATCGCCACCGGGAATTCCGCCAGCAGGCTGACCGAAGGGGTGACCTGCTCGAACTTGTCGTCGCCATATTCCTTGCGGATGCCGCGCGTCTCGGATTCGAAGGTGATCAGCACGTCGCCGATCTCGCGCTGCACGAAGGTGGTTGTCGCGGCGCGCCCGCCGGTGTCGAAGATCGGCACGTTGTTGAACAGCTTGGTGATGAACTCCTTCACCTTGGCGTCGTCGCCCTTGAAGGCTTCCTTGGCGTAGGCGGTGGCCGCCAGATAGGTGTAGCGCGCATTGCCCGACGTCTTCGGATTGGGGAAGATTACCTGCACGTCGTCGCGCACCAGGTCGCTCCAGTCCTTGATGTGCTTTGGATTGCCCGCGCGGACGAGAAACGAAGGCAGCGAATAGAAGGGCGAGGCGTTGTCTGGAAAATCCTTCTGCCAGTCGGTCGAGACGAGGCCCTTCTTGACCAGGAAGTCGACATCGGTGACCTGGTTGAAGGTGACGACGTCGGCCCCGAGGCCTTCGGCGATGGCGCGCGCCTGCGCCGAGGTGCCGGCATGGGACTGGTCGACGCTGACGCCCGGATGCTTGGCGATAAAGGCCTTGTTGACCTGCACGAACAGTTCGCGGCCGACGTCATAGGAGGCATTGAGCAGCTTGTCGGCCGACCAGGCCTGGGAGGATGCGAGGATGAGGCCGGCTGCGGCGGCAACGCCGAGGAAAAATCGCTTCATGAAATGGCTCCGGATGTAATGTTTTATCGTTCGAGCATAGCGAGGGTACAAAGGGACGGCGAGGCATAGATTCAGGGCTTGGCACTCGTTGCTAGAAAACCGTTTCCCAGACAGGCTGATCCTAGGTTTTTCTTTTGAGCGGCATCATATTGGAGCTCGGTTCACGTCAACCTTTTCCCAATGGAAAGGACAAATAGATACACATTGTGTATGCGGCATGTTATGGTGAAGGAAAGGAGCCCTCCATGGCGAAAGCCGCAGCCGAAACTCACGCTAAGCCTGTCAATCTGCGCATTCGCGAAGATATGCGCATACTGATTGACCGCGCCGCGAAGCTACGCGGGAAAACCCGTTCCGATTTCATGATCGATGCCGCCTACCGCGCGGCCGAGGATACGCTCCTCGACCAAACACTGATCAAGGTGGATGCCCAGAGTTACCGGCACTATCTCGACATCCTCGATGAACCGCCAAGCGGGGAAGGTTTTGCGCGTCTTATGAACGTGCCCAAGCCATGGCAGGACTGATGCTGTCGGCGCCCACGCCGCTGGCCGAGAACCACGATCTCGAACCTTTCCAAAGCGGAACGGAAAGTCTCGACCAATGGCTTCGCCGCCGCGCGCGGGCCAACCAGGTCAGTGGCGCATCTCGTACTTATGTGGTCGCGGAAGGCATACGCGTTGTCGGCTACTACTGCCTGTCTTCGGGCGGGCTTGACCTGGCGGAAGCGCCCGGCATTGTTCGGCGCAACATGCCGGATCCCATTCCAATGGTCGTGCTCGGGCGTCTCGCGGTGGACACAGGCTGGCAAGGGAAGGGACTGGGTGCAGCGCTTCTGCAAGATGCCGTCCTGCGCGCCGGTCAAGCCGCGACGATCCTCGGGATACGCGGAATTTTTGTTCATGCGATATCGGACGAAGCGAAAGCCTTTTATGAGCGCCATGGCTTTGCGGCTTCCCCGAAAAATCCCATGACATTGGTGCTGTCGTTGAAAGGCCTGGTGAAAGGGTAGGCGGCCGCCCTCGACCGGGATAGGGATTGACGGCGGTCCTTCGCTACGCAGCCGGAAACAGCTTCCAGCGTCCCGGCCGGAACGCCACGCGGCTCTTCTGGGCCGCCGGATGATCGACCGGCAGTTCGATCTCGACCCGCTGGCGTTCGCCGCCGATCTCGAGCTCGACGCGCCTTGTGCCGGCGACGCGGCGGCTGGCGGCCACGGTGCCGGCGATGCAGCCGCTGCAGCCGTCCAGCAATTCGACGTCATGCGGCCGGAAGTAGAGCATCGCGTCGCCCTCGGGCGCATGCGGGGCCGACAATCCGATCGGACGGTCGGCCAGCCAGATCTCGCCATTCTCGACCTTGACGGGAAGGGAGCTCGATTCTCCGATGAAGCCGTAGACGAAAGGCGAGTTCGGCGTGTCGTAGATGTCGTCGGCGGTGCCGACCTGTTCGATGCGGCCCTGGCTCATCACCACGACGCGGTCGGCAAGCTCCAAAGCCTCTTCCTGGTCGTGGGTCACGAAGACGGTGGTGTGGCCGGTGCGGTCATGGATTTCGCGCAGCCAGCGACGCAGTTCCCGGCGCACCTGCGCATCGAGCGCGCCGAACGGCTCGTCGAGCAGCAGCACCTTGGGTTCGATGGCCATGGCGCGGGCGAGCGCCACACGCTGGCGCTGGCCGCCCGAAAGCTGCGCCGGATAGCGCTTCTCCAGCCCTGAAAGCTGGACAAGATCGAGAAGCTCGGAGGCGCGGCGGCGGATTTCGGCGGCCGGCGGCCGCGTCGGCCCGTGCCGCACCTTGAGGCCGAAGCCGATATTGTCGGCCACCGTCATGTGGCGGAACAGCGCGTAGTGCTGGAAGACGAAGCCGACGTTGCGCTCCTGGATCGATTTCTGCGAAGCGTCCTCGTCACCAAAGAAGATTTTCCCACGCGTCGGGCGTTCCAGCCCGGCGATCAGCCTGAGCAGCGTCGTCTTGCCGGAGCCGGACGGCCCGAGCAGCGCGATCAGTTCGCCCGACTTGATGTCGAGCGAGACATCGTGGAGCGCCGGAAACCGCTCGAACTCCTTGCGCACGTTGGCAACGCGAACTTCCATGCAATGAACCTTCTAATGTCCGCGCGTCGCGGCGAGTTCGGCGCCGTAGCGCATCTCGAGCAGTGTTTTCAAGACCAGCGTGACGAGCGCCAGCCCGGCAAGCAAGGAAGCGACGGCGAAGGCGCCGACGGCGTTGTACTCGTTGTAGAGGATTTCGACATGCAGCGGCATGGTGTTGGTCAGGCCGCGTATGTGGCCCGACACCACCGAAACCGCGCCGAACTCGCCCATGGCGCGCGCATTGCACAGGAGGACGCCGTAGAGCAGGCCCCATTTGACGTTAGGCAAGGTCACGTACCAGAAGGCCTGCCAGCCATTGGCGCCAAGCGACAGCGCCGCCTCCTCGTCGCCATTGCCCTGTTCCTGCATGAGCGGAATCAGTTCGCGGGCGACGAAGGGGAAGGTGACGAAGACGGTGGCCAGCACAATGCCCGGCACGGCGAACAGGATCTGGATGCCATGTGCCTTCAGCCACTCGCCGAGCAACCCTTGAGCACCGAAGAGAAGCACGTAGACCAGACCCGAAATGACCGGCGAGACTGAGAAGGGCAGGTCGATAAGCGTGGTCAGGAAGGCCTTGCCCTTGAACTCGAACTTGGCGATCGCCCAGGCGGCCGAGATGCCGAAGACGATGTTGAGCGGGACCGAGATCGCGGCCACCAGCAAGGTCAGGCGGATCGCCGAACGCGTGTCGGCATCGCTTAGCGATTGCAGGTAGGTGCCAACGCCTTTGGCGAAAGCTTCCTTGAAAACGATGATCAGCGGCAGCAGCAGGAAGACGGCGAGAAAGACGAAGACTATGGCCATCAGCACGGCGCGTGCCGGCCGGCTCTCGGTCACCGCCGCCGAGCGGCTCTCATGATACGGTTCGTAGGATTTGATCTCGGGATCAGCCATAGCGCTTGCGGCTCCATGTCTGCACCAGATTGACGATCAACAGCATGAGGAACGACAGCGCCAGCATGATCGCGGCGATCGCGGTCGCCGCCGGGTAATTGTATTCCTCGAGCCGGATGACGATCAGAAGCGGCGCGATCTCGGATTTGTAGGGCAGGTTGCCGGCGATGAAGATGACCGAGCCGTATTCGCCGACGCCGCGCGCGAAGGCCAGCGAGAAGCCCGTGATGATGGCCGGCGCCAGGCCGGGAAAGAGCACGCGGGTGATGATCTGGAAGCGGCTGGCGCCGAGGGTGGCGGCGGCTTCCTCCACTTCCTTGTCGATCTCTTCCATGATCGGCTGCACGGTTCGCACGACGAAGGGCAGGCCGATGAAGATCAGCGCAATGACGATGCCGAGCGGCGTGTAGGCGACCTTGATGCCGAGCGGCATCAGCAATTTGCCGATCCAGCCATTCGGCGCGTAGAGCGTGGTCAGCGCGATGCCGGCCACAGCCGTCGGCAGGGCGAAGGGCAGGTCGACCATGGCGTCGACGATGCGGCGGCCCGGAAAACGGTAGCGCACCAGCACCCAGGCGACGAGCGTGCCGAAGACGACATTGACGACAGCCGCGATGAACGCCGTGCCGAAGCTGATTCGAAGGGCGTTGATCGTGCGGCGATCGGTGGCGATGGCCCAGAAATCGACCCAGCCGAGAGCGGCCGAACGCCAGATCAGCCCGGATAGGGGGATGAGGATGATGAGGGTGAGGTAGGCAAGCGAGAAGCCGAGCGTCAATCCGAAACCCGGAATGACGCTCGGCTGTCTGAACCGCCACCCCGCCCGCGCGGGTGCTGTGGTCATGTCGTCCCGATCTAGGTTTAGCTCACTGGGCCGGCTTGTAGATCTGGTCGAATATACCACCGTCGCCGAAATGATAAGGCTGCGCTTTCTTCCAGCCGCCGAAAAGCGGATCGTCGATGGTGATCAGCTTGATCGGCGGCAGCTTGGCGAGATCCTCGGGCGGAACCAGTTCGGGCTTGGACGGCCTATAATGGTTCTTGGCGATGATGGTCTGGCCTTCCTTGGAATAGAGGTAGCTCAGATAGGCCTCGGCCACCTTGCGTGTGCCCTTGGCGTCGACATTGGCGTCGACCACGGCCACCGGTGGCTCGGCCAGGATGGAGGTCGGCGGATAAACGATGTCGAAATTGTCGGCGCCGAACTCGTCGAGCGCCAGATAGGCGTCGTTTTCCCAGGCGATCAGCACGTCACCCAGGCCTTTTTGCGCGAAGGTCACGGTCGAGCCGCGCGCGCCGGTGTCGAGCACGGGAGCATTGGCGTAGAGCTTGCCGACGAAGTCCTTGGTCTTGGCTTCATCGCCGCCATCATTGGCGTTGGCATAGGCCCAGGCCGCGAGATAGTTCCAGCGTGCGCCGCCCGAGGTTTTGGGGTTGGGCGTGATCACCTGGACGCCGTCCTTGACGAGGTCGTTCCAGTCGTGGATGCCCTTGGGATTGCCCTTGCGGACAAGGAAGATGATCGTCGAAGTGTAGGGCGCCGAATTGTTTTCGAATTTGGTGCGCCAGTCTGGATTGATCTTCTTTGACTTGGAGACGATGGCGTTGATGTCGCCTTCGAGCGCCAGCGTCACCACATCGGCGTCGAGGCCATCGATCACCGCGCGGGCCTGGGCACCCGATCCGCCATGCGACTGCTGGATGGTCACCGTCTCGCCGGTCTCCGCCTTCCAATGCGCGGCGAAGGCCTCGTCATAGGCCTTGTAGAGCTCGCGCGTCGGATCGTAGGACACATTGAGAATGGTGGTGTCGGCAAACGCGAAACCGAGCGTGCCGAACTGGATAGATGTGGCGACCAGTGCGCCGAGCAGTTTCCTGAAATGAGGTTTGGTCATTTCTGCCTCCGTTGAACCCGCGCCAAATCTAGCGAATTGATAGAAATAAGATGCATTGAATGTTGCCTTTTTTGTTCTCCTGAAGAAAATCTTCGACGACTTGTCGCTGTTATGAGAAATATTTTCCTCGCGGTCGCTCCGCGCCGGAGTCGGCCCACCATCCGGCCTATCTAGGGATGCGCGGTTGCCGGGCAAGGCTGGTTGGGCAAGGGTGGTTGGGCAGGTTACTCAGCGGTCACCGGGAAATCGAAGCGCTGCTTTTGAAATGGCTCCCGGGCCAGCGCAAAATGCCACCATTCGCGCGCGTAGTTCTTGAACCCGCCAGCACGCATGGCATCGACGAGCAGCTTTCGGTTTGCCGCAGCTTTGGCGCCGAGCGGGCGATGCGCGGTCTCGCTCATCGGGTCGAAACAATCGAAGCCGGTGCCGAAATCGAGGGTGTCGGCATCGATCGCGCCGCAGGCCGGTTTCGGCACGGGGGTACTGTCGACAGGCGCGATGGCAACATCGACGGTGGAGCCGCGCGAATGACTGGACAGTTCGCCGACATAGCCCTTGGCGATGAGATCGCCACGCTTGACCTTCGGATACCATTGCGGGTCCGGCGGTCCACCCGCGGCCGTCCATTCGCCCATGTCGGCAACGGCGCGGGCAGGGCGATAGCAGTCGAAGACGACCAGCGTCAGGCCTCTGGTGGCCATCGCCCGCTGGACTCTGGAAAGTGCCTCGGCGGCCTCCCGGGTCAAAATGCAGACCGGCGCGTCATAGCCATTCACCTTGCGGTGCAGAAAATTGTCGGCGTTGGCGTAGCGAATGTTCTGGCGGATCGATGGGGCGACATCGGCGAGGCGAACGAAACCCGCGGGGAGGGGATCGGCAGGCGCCGGCAGGGCCGAGCCGGCGATCATCAGCGCACAAAAGCCAATGCGCTGAATCGCGTGGCGCATTCTATTCAAGGATCGCTTTCACTGGACGAAGACCTTCACACTGGCAGCCCGTCCTGCGGCGTCGATGACGGTGAGCGTCGAATAGCCCGCGCCGTCGGGCAGCCAGGTCGCGGTGCGGCGGCGGTCGAGGCCGATGAGGGGCTTGCCATTGGCCAGCCAGCGGAACGGGGCGCGGCCGCCTTGCAATTTCAGCACCAGCGGCGAGGCGTCGGCCGAGTTGGTGGAGAGATCGACGCGGGCGCCGTCCGGCGGGAAGATGATGCTCGGCGCCGGTTCGGTCGGCGTCGCCTGCACCAGGCCATCCGCGCCGGCGCCGAAGCGGGCGAGCGTCACAGGCAGGTCCTCGCGCTTGGGTGTGAAGGCACCGGGCGGTTTGCCTGGCAGCGGTACGGTGGCGAGGCCCGAGCGGACAAAGCCTTCGAACAGGATCGGGGCGGCCGAGACATAGCCGGAGAGGCCCGGCACCGCGCCGGCATCGGGCCTGCCGACCCAGACGCCCAGCACATAGCGGCCATCGAAGCCCACCGACCAGGCGTCGCGGTAGCCGTAGGAGGTTCCGGTCTTGTAGGCGATGCCGCGCTGCAAGGCACCTTCCGGCGGTTTTACTCCGGAGAGGATGTCGATGATCTGCCAATTGGCCTGGTCGCTGAGGATGGTGGTGGTCGAACTCACGGCATTGGCCGGTTCGGTGCCGTCGCGCAGCGAGTGCGTCTTGCCGCCATTGGCGAGCCCCGTATAGAGCTGGACGAGGTCGCGCAGCGTGACGCCGACGCCACCAAGCCCGATGGCCAGCCCCGGCGCCTCATTGACCGGCAGGATTGGGTTGACGCCCGCCTGGCGGAAGCGCGCCGTCAGCCGCGCCGGACCGACCGCGTCGAGCACCCGGATCGCCGGGACGTTGAGCGACAATTGCAGCGCCTGGCGGATCGAGACATCGCCCTGATAGCCCATGTCGAAATTCTTGGGTCTGTAGCCGCTGAAATCGACCGGGCTGTCCTCGATCAGCGTCTCCTGCGCCACCAGTCCCTGTTCGAAGGCGAGGCCATAGATGAACGGCTTCAGCGTCGAGCCGGGCGAGCGCACGACCTTGGTCATGTCGATCCAGCCGGAACGGCTGGAATCGAAGAAATTGGCCGAGCCGACTTCGCCCAGAATGTCGCCGGTGCGGGCATCGGCCAGCACCATGGCGACCGACAGACGCGGCCCGAGCCTGGTGGCGGCGTCGCGGGCCACCTGTTCCAGTCCTTGCTGAACGCTTTTGCGAATCGTCAGCTTGAGCGGCTGGCCGGGGACGGCCTTGGGCAGCATCGCGTAAGAGGCATGCGGGGCGAGCGCCGGCAAGCGCCGGCGCAGGCCCAACACATCGTCAAGCGCCGCGCGTGCCGCCTCGCGTTCGCCGATCAGGCCTGATGAGACCATGCGGGTGAGCACACGGTCGCGAGCTGCGTGGGCGATCTGCAGGTTGCGGTCAGGGCGGCGTTTTTCCGGTAGTTGCGGGAGGGCCACCAGAAGCGCGGCTTCGGAAACGGTGAGCCGATTTGGCTCCTTGCCGAAATAGGCGAGCGAAGCGGCGCGCACGCCCTCCAGATTGCCGCCATAGGGCGCCAGTGTGAGATAGCGTTCGAGGATCTCGCGCTTCGACAACCGCCGCTCGATCTGGACGGCGCGCAGCATCTGCTTGAGCTTGGAGCCGAGGCTGCGGCTCTCGCGTGGCTCGATCAGGCGGGCAAGCTGCATCGACAGGGTCGAGCCGCCGGAGACGATGTGGCCGCTGGTTGCGAACTGGCCGGCGGCGCGCGCCAGCGCCAGCACGTCGACCCCGTCATGGTCCCAGAAGCGCTTGTCCTCATAGGTGACCAGCATGTCGACGAACTGCTTGTCGACCTGGTCGAGCCGGGTTTCCAGCCGCCAGTAGCCGTCCGGCGTGGCAAAGGCGCGCAACAGCTGGCCGTCGCGGTCCTGGACTTCGGTGGAGACGGTGAGCCTTTCAGGAAGCGGGGGCGGGAAGGCGCGGTCGAGTTGCCAGAGGGTGGCGGCGGCAATCGTGAAGAAGGCGGCAAGGGAGGCAACTGCGATGGCAGCGCGACGGAGGAGTTTCTTGGAAAGCATGGCGCCGCCCCTCATCCGGCTGCCGCCACCTTCTCCCCGTTTAGTGACGGGGAGAAGGGAGCTGTGGCATGCATTGGCGCCTTTCCTGCGACGTTTAAAGCTGGCGAAAGCTTTGGTGCAGGCTTCTTTCTCCCCGTCTCTATACGGGGAGAAATGCCCGGCAGGGCAATGAGGGGCGGCGCGAACCTCACGTTCATTTCCGCCAAGGCACCTTACGGTGCCTTGATCTCCATCATGCCGGTAGCTGTACGGGCCGAATATTGCGGGCGGTACATGTCCTCCACCGTTGCCGCCGGATGGGCGTAGGTGCCCGGCGTCACGGCGCGCACGACATAGGCAAGCGTCAGATTGTGGTCGTGGTCGCCATCGGCCGGGTTGAATGCCGCGACGAAGCGATCGTCGCGGAATTCCAGATGCGCGGCGTCGGTCTGTGCCAGCCAGGAGAAGTTCGTCAACTGGGCGCTGGAGACCAGGCCTGGATTGTCGATCTCGAAGCCGGCCGGCAACAGGTCGGTGACCAGCAGGCGCGACGGCCAGCTGTTCTGCTCGGTGACCTTGAGCACGACGACATAGCGTTCGTTCTGGGTTGCCTCGGTCACATTGGCTTCAGTGCCGTCGAGCTTGTAGTAGGTGCGGCTGATGGTGAAGCCGTCACCGCCGGCCGGCAAGGGCTGGATCGGCGACGCCACGGTGGTGACGACGGCCTGCAGCGGGGTCTCGCCGGTGTTGGCGATTTCGAGCGGGCTGTCGATAAGCTCGGAGCCGTTGACCTGGTTGGAATAGCCGCCGGAATGCGGCGCGCCATTGACGGTGAGCGCGATGGAGTCGTTGCCCTCCTTCAGCGCGCGCGCCGCCAGCAGCATCCAGGAATCGTCCTGGGTGCTGGTCCAGCGGGCTTCGGCGCGTTCCCTGGTCACCAGTTTGATCAGCTCGGGCACGATGGTCGATACCGGCTTCGATTCCGCCGCCAGCGACAGCATCGCCGCGCCGTCACGCAACGCCGAACCGTAGTCGGAGCGGTACCAGTCGTAGTCCGTGCTCGACTTGGCGAGCTGCAGCGCGGTCTTGAACGTCGCCTCCGAACGCTGCGTGTCGCCGTAGAGCGCCAGGCTCGCCGCCAATTGGGCAACGGCCATCGGGCTCGAGAAGGCTTCGAGCTGGGTGTCGGCGTAATAGCGCAGATCGCCGATCGAGGCCTTCTTGTTGCGGGCGAGCACATAAAGGGCGTAGGCGATCTCGCTGCCGCGGTCCTGTACGCTCTGGTCGTAGCCGAGCGAGTTCTGCAGGTTGTTGAGGGCCTGGTTCATCGCCAGAGCCGGCACGTCGTATTTCTGCTCCCGCGCCCTGGTCAGGAATTCGCTGACATAGGCGTCGAGCCACAGATCGCCGGAGCCCGGACCCCACAGGCCGAAGCTGCCGCTCGATGACTGGTAGCTCAGGACCTTGTAGATTGCGTCCTGGACGCGGCCGTGCAGGTCAGGGTCGCTTTCCATGCCGACGCCGGATGCCATCTCGTTGACGTAGAGAAGCGGCATGGCGCGGCTGGTGGTCTGCTCGGCGCAGCCATAGGGGTAGCGATCAAGTGTCATCAGCAGCGAGGGCACGTCGAAGGCTGCCGCCTGCGAAACGCCGACACTGACCGAAGCGCCGTCGAGCAGGCTGGCCGCCAAGAGTTCCTTGTCGACGCGCAGCGCGCCGCCATTGCCCTTGAGGTCGACCACAAGGCGCGTGGTGACCGGCAATTGCGCCGGGCGCACCGGCACATAGAGCGTCTGCTCGACCTTGGTGCCGTCGGCGTGCGCCAGCTTGATGGTGAGCGAGGCATTGCCCGCTGTCCTGGCGATCAGCGGCACGGTCAGCGTCTGGCGCTTGCCCTGGGCGAGCGTCAGCTTCTGGGGCAGGGGCTTGTCGCCCGTCGACAGGTCGCCCGTCGTATCGATCGACAGCGCGTAGTCGCCGGCCGGGCCGTCGGTGTCGGCCACGTCGAGGCGCATGACGGCGTTGTCGCCAGGCGCCAGGAAGCGCGGCAGGCCGGCGGTAATCACTATGGGATCGCGCACGATCACGTCCGCCTGGGCATGGCCGACCGCTTCCTTGGTCCAGGCGACGGCCATGACGCGCACGGTGCCGTTGAACTGCGGGATATCGAAGTCGATCCGCGCCTTGCCGTCGGCATCGAGCTGGACGATGCCGGAGAAGAAGGCGACCAGCTTTTCGGTGGGCGGGCTGCCCTGCGCCTGCATGTTGGCGCCGTCGCCGCCGGTCCGGAGCTTGCCGGTGGTGCCCAGCGAGCCATCGATCAGGCGGCCGTAGATGTCGCGGATCTCCATGCCGAGCATGCGCTGGCCGAAGAACCAGTTCTCCGGATCCGGCGCCTTGTAGTTGGTCAAATTGAGGATGCCGACATCGACGGCGGCAACCATGACATAGGCGTTCGTGCCCGGCTGCACTCCGGCCACGGAAACCGGGATCGACAGCTGCTGGCGCGGCACGGTCTTGTCGGGCGGCGTCAGCGTGATGGCGAGCTTCTTGGCGCCCGGATCGACCGTCAGCCACTTCACGCCGATGGCGCGGGCCGGCATGCGCGTTTCCTGCGCATCGCCCGGCCGGAACAGGGTTGCCGTGACGTAGGCGCCGGCACCCCAATCGTCACCGACGGGGATATCGACGGTGCCGCCGCCTGCCGGTACGGTCGCCGTGATGGTCTTCAACAGCTTGTCGGAACCGATGTTGATCAGAAGTTCGCCGGCAAAATGCGGCGAGATTTTCAGCTTCGCCACTTCGCCCGTGGCATAATTGTCCTTGTCGAGCGCGATCTCAAGGCCATCAGGCGTTTCGGTGGTCGTCGAGGCGACATACCAGCCGGCGTCGAACTCGTAGCTGGTCGCCGGCCCCTCGGGATCGGATGTCTCGACCTCGAGCCGGTACTGGCCCCAATCGACCGGCACGGAGACGGTGGCGTCGCCGTCGGCGCCGAGGTCGACCTGGCCGTTGGAAATCGACTTGGTGAAGGAGACCGGCTCGTAGTTCCAGGAGTTGTTGGAGCGGTACCACTGGTAATTGCGTTCGACCTTGACCAGTGTCCATTGCGCGCCTTTCAGCGCCTCGCGCTTGCCGTTGGGATCGACGGCGATCAGGCTGAACTTGGCGGTGCCGCCCTGCGGCACTTCGCCATCGGCGAAGTCCGGTCGGATGCCGATCATATGGCCTTGCGGGCGGATGCCGATGTTGAGCGAGCGCTCGATGGCGCGGCCGCCGGTTTCGCGCATGCGCACCGTCACCTTGCCGTCGACCAACTTGGTGGTCGAGGGCAACTGGTCGACGGTAACAGGGAAGGTCGCCTTGCCGTCATCGCCGACCACCGGCAGGTCGGTGAGCGGCGTGACCGTCGGCTCCGCCGACTGCTCGTCGGCGAGGCCGAAGGAAAAGTTGGGAAAGCGGTCCCAGTCACGAGAGGTCGACAGCGTCAACTCCCCTTCCAGCGCAAGGCCCGCCGCCGGCGCGCCATAGAGGAAGCGGCCGTCAATGTCGATGTTGGCGGTTTCGCCCCGCGCAATCTCCTGCTTGTCGGCTTTCATGTCGAATTCGATGCGATCCGGCACGAAGTCCTCGACCAGGAACATCTGGCTGGCCACCGCCGGCTGCTTGGGATCGGTGTGGATCGACACCGACCATGTGCCGCGCATGGCGTTGGGTTCGAGCGGCAGGTCGACGGCATGGCCGCCGGCCGAGGCGCCGTCACTGACGATGCGGCGGTCCTCGACGCCATCGGGGCGCGAGAAGATGAAGGTCAGCGGCAGGTTCTCGACCGCCTTGCTCGCACCATCGCGGGCAAGGGCGGCGACATGGACGTCCTCGCCGGCGCGGTAGATGCCGCGCTCGGTCCAGGCATAGACGTCGAGCGCGCCTGGTGCCGCGCGTCCGGTGACGCCACGGTCGGACAGGTCGAAGCCGGCCTTGGCCATGTCGAGGAAGACGAAGTCATTATCGCCCTGCTTGGCCATCAGCACGGCCGGCACCATGCCGCCGTCACCGCGCGTCAGGCCGGGGTTGAAAACGGCGTGGCCGTCGGCATCCGACGTCGCGGTGCCGAGAACCTCGTTGTTCCTGGCAACCAGCGTCAGTTCGGCGCCGGCAATCGGCTTGGCGCTGCCCAGCGAACGGGCAAAGACATTGAGCCCGTCCTGGCCGGTATAGGTCGACAGGCCGATGTCGGAGACGACGAACCACTGCGTGGCCAGCGAACCGTAGTCGTCACTCTTGTCGTTGACGGGCTGCGCGGTCAGCACATAGACGCCGGGCTTGCGCTGCGGCAGCGCTTCGTCGACGGGGAAGGAGGTGGTGACTTCCTTGTTGAGGTCGTTGCCGATGTCGAGCTGGCCCTGCCAGACCGGTGCGCCCATCTGCTCGGAAATGTTGGAGATGTCATAGCCGTCGAGCTGGTGCAGGAACTGGTAGCCCGACAGAAGCTGCGCCAGCGAACGGTCGCCGATGCGGTAGAGCTTCATTTCGGCGGCGTTCATGTTGACGGTGACGACCGGGATGCCGCGGCGCGCGCCGGCCGGCAGCACGAAGCTGTCGCCGGTGAAGCGGGCGGACGGCGCGCGGTCCTGTACGTAGATCGACAGCACCACGGGGGCGGCGGTCACTTCGCCGATCGCCGCCGGCAGGCCGGCGCGGAAGGTGACGTCGTAATGCTGGCCATGCTCCAGGCCCTCGACGCAGATCTGCTTGTCCTTGGCCTCGACGCCCTTGGGCGGCGCGTTGTCGACGGTGACGAACTGCGCGTAGTCGACGCCGGTCTTGACCAGTTCCTCGGAGAATTGCGCGCAGATGCGCGGCGCGCTGGTGTCGGCATCGATGCTGTGATCGACAACGCGGAATCCTTTGCGGGCTTTCAGATCGGCATAGTCGGCCTGGACCGCGGGCGAGCTTTCCAGCGCAAGGCTGGCCTCATAGGCCTGCAGCGCCGGCCGGTAGAGATCGCGCTTGTCGAGACCGTTGCCGAGCAGCGCCAGCACTTCGGCGCGCGTCTTGGTGGTGCGCAGCAGCTTATAGGCGTTGAAGGCGGCCGACGTGCCGTTTGCCGGCAAAGTCGAGGCTTCGGAGGTGTTGGCCGCAGGCTGCACGGCCAGCGTTTCGCGCGCCAGCTTGAGCCAGAGCTGGCCATCGTCAGGCATGACCGAGACCGCGGCCTCGTATTTCTGCATGGCGGAGCGATGGTCGCCGGTCAACACGGCCTGTTCGGCGGCATTGGTCAGCGCCGCCATGCCCTCTGTCGGCTTGTCGAAGGCCGGGCCGAGCACCTTGTTGCGGTATTGCTGGGCCTGGTCGGCCATCCAGTTGGGAAAGAAGGCGAGTTCCGGCGGCGCGCCGATGTCGGGATCGCCGTCCATGTTGACGACCTTGCCGGCGACCGCGCCGGTGAAGGATTTCAACTGGTTATAGTCGGATTTGAGAAAGCACCATTTTGCCTTGGTGTTGTAGGTGAAGGCGCGGCAGGCCGGATCGCCGAGGCATGTCGTCTTGCACTGGTCGAGCGTGACGTTCTGGTCGGACCGGAGATCGAAGCCGAAATAATCGGAATTGTCCGTCGTCGCGATCCGCCGGGCCTCGGCCGCTTGCGCGACGCTACCCCAGGCAAGGAAAAAAAGGACGAGAATCGACAGACCACGAGCCGCGCGCATTGCCATTACACCCTCCAGACAATTGCAGACGTCCGGGCATGATCAAGCTTCAGTCGGGCTTGTCAACGCGCGAACGCGGCAGGTGCCGCCTGCCAACGGTTTATTTTCCGGCCAAGGACCGGTATGCGGACAGTAACCTCCATGGGAAAGGGGATCACGCTTTCTTGCGGAAACGCAGAAGGTGTGAATTCCAAGCCCGTCCTATTTCAGACAATTGGATTGTGGCCCCTTTACGAGCGCTTCAGAACTTCATTCCAATTTTAGTTTTACGAACTAGGTTGTCTTAATGCCGGCGTATGAAGAGCAGATGTCAGGAGGGATCGCGCCAGGGCGCGTGCTTCCGCGCGCCCTGCTTTTGGCCATGATGTGCTCGATGGCGCTGCTTTGCGAATCGAGGCCCGCGGCCGCGTTCGAGCTTTTCGGCATCAAGCTGTGGGGATCGTCCAGCGACGAGGACGCCGACATTGTCGATCCCCTGCGCTATGCGGTGACCATCTCCGCGCCCGATGCCGACAAGGACCTGGTCAAGAAGCTCGAAAACGCCTCGGCGTTGAAAGGCGACGAGGACCGGCCGGTTTCGGGCTCGCTCGGGCTGATGGCCAAGGCACGCAGCGACCGTGAACAGCTGGTCGCCGCCCTTTATGCCGATGCCCGTTATGAAGGCGTCGTCACCGTCACCATCGACGGCAAGCCGCTCGACGAATTGCCGCCGGACGCCGAATTCAAGGGGCCACAGCCCATTCCGGTGGCGATCACCATCTCGGCCGGCCCCAAATTCACGCTCGGCAACATCAGGCTGGAAGGCGACGCGGCGGGGCTGATGAGCGCCGATTATGGGCTGATAGCAGGCGGCGACGCCGGATCGGGCGCTGTGCTCAAGGCCGAGGCGCTGATCGTGCGGACGCTGAAGGAGCAGGGCAGGCCGCTGGCCAAGGTGACCGGCCGGCAGATCGTCGCCGACCATGCCACCTCGACGCTCGACGTGTCGCTGACGGTCGCGGCCGGCCCGGTAGCCGGCTATGGCGCGACCACGGTGGAAGGCACCGAGAAGGTCGACCGCGACTTCACCGAATACATGACCGGGCTGAAGCGCGGCAAGCAGTACTCGCCGCAGGAGATCAGCGACGCGCGCGACAGGCTGCTGGCGCTGGAGGTGTTCAACAGTGTCACCTTCAAGGAAGCCGACAAGCTCGACGCGGACGGCAACATCCCGATCGGCGTCCAGGTCAGCGAGCGCAAGCCGCGTTATTTCGGGCTGGGCGGCACCTTCTCGAACACCGAGGGGCTTGGCCTGGAGGGCTACTGGGGCCATCGCAACCTGTTTGGCCGTGCCGAGAAGCTGCGCATCGACGGTGCCATCAGCGGCATCGGCAGCAACAATCTGTCCGAACTGAACTACAATGCCGGCATCATGTTCGAGAAACCCGGCGTCATCGGGCCGGCGTCGAAGTTCTTCGCCAGCGTCAAGACGGTGCTGGAACATCCCGACGCCTACGACCATTTCTCGGTCAAGGGCAGCACCGGCCTGTCTTATGAACTCGACAGGAAGCAGACCGTGTCAGCCGAGGTCGCGCTCGATTATTCGCGCATTCACGACGCCTTCGGCAAGCACAAATACCTGATCGCCAGCGTTCCGCTGCAGTATGTCTATGACAACAGAGACAGCCGGCTCAACCCGACCACCGGCTTCCGTTTGCTGGCCTATGCCGAGCCGAGCTACGACATTTTGAGCGGTGCGGCCTTCCTCAAGCTGAAGGGCGAAGGGTCGGCCTATCAGTCGCTGGACACGGCCTCGAAATTCGTGCTGGCCGAACGGGTCGCCGTAGGCTCGATCGTCGGTACCGGGCTGCAGAACGTCCCGGCCGACCGGCGTTTTTATTCCGGCGGCGGCGGCTCGGTGCGCGGCTATGCCTATCAGGGCATCGGCCCGAAGGACTTCACCGGCCAGCCGATCGGCGGCCTGTCCTTCTTCGAGACTTCGGTCGAGATGCGCATCGCCGTCACCGACACGATCGGCATCGTGCCGTTCGTCGATGCCGGCACCGTGTCGACCAAGTCGGTTCCCAACTTCTCCGACGTCAAGGTCGGCGCCGGTGTCGGCCTGCGCTACGTCACGCCGTTCGGGCCGCTGCGCATCGATGCGGCCGTGCCGCTCAACCGCGACCCAGGTGATCCGCATTTCGGCATCTATGCCGGCATCGGACAGGCGTTCTGACGATGAAAACGGTCTGGCGCATCCTTCGCATTGTCCTTTACACGCTGCTGATCGTGGTCGCGGGTGCGATCGGCGCGCTGGTCGTGCTGACCAAGACCGAGCGCGGGCGCGACAACCTCGCCGGCATCATTTCGCGGCTGGCTTCAAGCGACGACCGCAAGGTCACCGTCAGCGGCATCAACGGCATCTGGTCGGGTAATCTCAGCGTCGACCATGTCGTGCTTGAGGACCGTGAGGGCGCCTGGCTGGTGGCGCGCAAGGTGGCCGTCGACTGGTCGCCGACGGCACTTCTGTCCAAAAGCTTCAGCGCCGATCGCATCGCCGCCGATCGCGTCGAACTGGCACGCCTGCCGGTGGCCGGTACGCAGCCGCCCGCGCAGAGCGGCACGACGACGCTGCCGGTCTCCATCGACATCAAGCAGATCGAGCTGCCGGAAATCGCGCTTGGCCAGCAACTGGCCGGCAGCGGCATCGCCGAGCTCGCGGCCAAGGGAATGCTCAAGGCCGATGCCGCGCCACTGGCGGTCCAGACGGTGCTCAATGTCACCCGTCACGACGGCAAACAGGGCAATGTCGACGCCAAGATCCATTTCGCACCCGCCGATAACAAGCTGGACCTCGACCTCAAGGCGTCGGAGCCGGCCGGCGGCATCATTGCCAACCTGCTCAAGCTGCCGGATGCGCCACCAGTAGATATCGTGGTTTCGGGCAGTGGGCCGCTTGCCAACTGGAGCGGTGTCGGCACCTTCCTCGTCGACCATCGGATCGTCACCCAGCTCACCGGCCGTCACCAGCTCACCGACAAGGGCAATCATGTCGAGGCAAAGGGCGACGGCGATTTTGCCCGCTTCCTGCCGGAAAACCTGAAGCCGTTGTTTGCCGGCAAGACCAACTTCGATGTCGCGGGCACCGCCACGTCGGTCGGCGGCATCAGCATCGACCGGGCCAGCATCGAGAGCGATGCGGTACACGGCACCGCGTCCGGCATTGCCGATCCTGCCGGCGCCAGCGACCTGTCGGTCGAACTCGCCGCCAAGGGCCCGCCCGTGGTGATCAGCGTCGGCAGCAAGGCGCAGCCGATCACGCTGGCGATCAAGAACGCCACCGCGCGCGCCTTCGGCGACGGCAAGGCGCCGATCGTCGACATCGGCGCCTCCTTCGTTTCGATCGTCGCCGGCGGCACGCGGCTGGACGATCTGGCGGCGCAGATCCATTCCGATGGTTTCGATATCCAGAACCGCGCCGGCCCGGTTGCCGTCAAGCTGGAGGCGGGCGGCCTGAACACCGACGTGGCGACGTTGGCGCCGCTGATCACCGGCAAGGTCGATGTCGATCTGGCCGGTTCGATCAGCAAGGACGCCGTTATTGCCATCGATCAGGGTACGCTGCGCTCCGATGCGGTCAATGCCTCGCTGACGGCGACAGTGGCACTCGCCGACATGTCGATGCAGCTCAAAATGAATGCCGATGCCGTGGCGACCGCGTTTCCCCAGCAGATCGCCTCGGTGCTCGGCGGGCGGGTGAAGTTCTCGGCCACGGCATCGCGCGATCCGCAGGGATCTTTCGCCGCGAATTCCATCGAACTCACTTCAGGATCGCTCAGCGCCAGCGGTACGGCCAGCATGCAAGGCACTGACATCCAGGCCGACATCAAGGGCAAATTGGGCGACGTTTCGGTGTTGTCGCCGACGGTCGGCGTGCCGGTTGCCGGCGGGGTCGATTTCGCGCTGTCGGCAAGCGGCGCGATGACCGCGCCGGATTTCACCGTTAGCGCCAACAGCGAGAGCCTGACCGCTTCGGGCCGCACGGTGAAGGCCATCAAGCTGAGCGCGAGCGGCAAGGCCGACATAACGAACCCTTCCGCCAACGTCTCGCTGACCGGCGCCGTCAACGACCAGCCGCTCGACATTAAGGCGGCCCTGGTGACCAGCGAGGGCAAGCGTTCGATCAATGGCTTCCTGGTGTCGCTGGGCGACAACAAGGTCTCAGGCGACCTGGCGCTCGACGACAAGTTCATGCCCCTGGGCACGCTGACGCTCGCCGCACCTGCCATCGACCAGTTGGCCGCGCTCGCCGGCCAGGCGGTGACCGGCGACATCAACGGCACCATCCTGTTCGCCAAGGACGGCGATGCACCGTCCATTGCCATCGATGCCAAAAGCACGTCGGTCGCGCGTGGCGAGGTGACGGCCAAAGCGATCGCCATCAATGCGCTCGTCGCCAATTATCTCAAGGCGCCGGCGATCTCGGGCACCATCAAGGCCGATGCGGTCACTTCGGGAAACACGGAAATCAGCAGCATCGGCGTCGACCTCAAGCGCGACGGCGACTGGACCGATTTCACTGGTGGCGCGACCATAGCAGGCATTCCTGCGACCGCTGCCGGCCGGGTGAAGATCGCCGAGGGCACCACCAGCGTCGAGATCGCCTCGGGCGACGCCACCGTTCGCGGCATCAAGACGGCGATTGCCGAACCGTCGGCTCTGACCATCGCCGACGGTACGGCCAAGATCGAGAAGCTGGCGCTCGATATTGGCGGCGGCAAGGTGGCGCTGTCGGGCAGCGCTGGCGAGACGCTCGATCTGGCGGCGCAGGTCTCCGCCTTGCCGGCAGCGCTTGCCAATGCGTTTTCGCCTGGCCTGGATGCCACGGGAACGCTTGACGGTATCGCCGAAGTGAGCGGAGCGCCGGCAGCTCCCGATATCCGGTTCAACGCGAAACTGGCCGGTGCCGAGACCAGCCAGACCCGCCAGGCAGGGCTCGGACCGCTCGCCGTCGATGCGGCCGGCAGCTACACGATCGCCGGCGGCGTCGCCCTCGACCATGCAACCCTGTCCGGCGACAAGGTCTCTGGGCAGGCCACAGGCACCATCAATCCGAACGGGGCGAGCGATTTTGCGATCGATCTGACCTCGTCGGGTCCCAGCCTGCCGCTGACGGTCGGCAGCGCCGAGAGCCCCGTCAAGATCGAGGTCCGATCAGTATCGGCTAAAATCGCGGGCGAAAGCACGCATGCCCGACTGGACCTTTCCGTGATCCTGCCCTCGGTCGTCACCAGCCCGGCGAGGGTGGACGGACTGACCCTCGCACTGCACTCGGACGCATTCGATCTCCGGAATCGCGCCGGGCCGGTTTCCGGAACGGTATCGGTGGACAAGGTTGGGCTCGACAATCCAACGATCGCGCCGCTTATCGCCGGCAAGGTCACGGCCGCGCTCAGCGCCCGGCTGAGCGCCGACACTGTGGCTATCGACAGCGGCTCGCTGAAAAGCGATGCGCTGAGCAGCCAGGTGGCCGGCCAGGTATCGCTGCGTGACGGTGCCATCGATCTCAACCTGAAGGCGGATGCGCCATCGTCGGCCTTGCCGGCGGCGGCGCGCGGCATGCTTGGCGACCGCGCCCAGATAAGCGCCATGCTGAAGCGCGAACCCAACGGCAATCTCCACATCGGTGGATTGAAGCTGACTTCTGGCGCGCTGAGCGCCGACGGACAGGCAAGCCTTGCCGACAACAAAGTGACCGCCGATATCAGGGGGGCGCTGAGCGACATCTCGCCATTGTCGAAGGATGCCACGGGCGCCATCGCCTTCGCGCTGAGCGCGCAAGGGCCGGCCATGGCGCCCGACCTGTCGCTTACAGTCAACAGCGACAGACTGTCGGTGGCATCGCGCGAGATCACCGGATTGAAGCTCACGGCTACCGGCAAGGCCGATGCCGCCAATCCGGCGGCCAATGTCCAACTCACTGGCAATGTCGCCGGGCAGGCGCTGCAGGGGAGTGCCGTGCTGGCAACGGCGAACGGCAAGAGCGCCATCAACGGCCTGCTGCTGTCGCTGGGCAAGAACCGAATCTCGGGCGATCTGGCGCTGGACGACAAGTTCGTGCCTGAAGGCATCATTTCGCTCGACCTCCCCGACATCGGGCCGCTTGCCGCACTGGCACTGGAAAAGGCCGAAGGCGACGTTCGCGGCACGATCGCCTTCTCCAGGAATGGCGCGGCGCCGCAGGTCGCCATCAAGGCGACGACCGACTCGATCATACGCGGCGACCTGCAGGCGAAGGCCGTCTCGGTCGATGCGCTGATCGCCAATTATCTCGCCGCTCCCGTGATTTCAGGCAAGATCCGCGCCGACACCGTCACCTCGGGCGGTACGGTGATCAGCGGCATCGATGTCGATTTGAAGCGCGATGGCGACTGGACCGGCTTTTCCGGTGGAGCGACGGTCAAGGGCATTCCGGCGCAGGCGGCAGGCCGGGTGAAGGTAGCCAACGGGACGACCACCATCGAGCTTGCTTCAGGCCAGGCGACCGTCCAGGGCATCAAGGCGGCCATCGCCCAGGCCTCGACCGTCAGCATCGCCAATGGCACGACGACGTTGGACAGGCTGGTGCTCAACCTTGGCGGCGGCACCGCGACGGTGACCGGCAAGGTCGGGCAGGCGCTCGACATCAATGCGGTGCTGGCACGCGTGCCGATGTCGCTCGCCAACAGTTTTTCGCCCGGGCTCGATGCCGCGGGTTCCATTTCCGGCACGGTGAAGGTGACGGGCGCACCGGCGAGCCCCGCGGTTGCCTTCAACATAGACGCGGCCGGCGTGCAGACATCGCAGACCCGTGGCGCGGGCGTCGGCGCGGTGAGCGTTTCTTCGTCCGGCACCTTTGCCGGCAACAAGCTGGCCTTCAACGCCAATATCAGCGACGGGGCCGGCCTTGGACTCAAGGGCGGCGGCACGGTGACGACGGTGGGCACCCCGGCGCTGGCGCTCGACTTCAACGGTGCGGTGCCATTCGGCCTTCTCAGCGAGAAACTTGCCGCGCAGGGCTTGTCGCTGACCGGCAACGCCAACGTCAATGTCCAGGTGCGTGGTCCGGCGAAATCGCCTGTCATCGGTGGTACGGTGAGGGCGTCCGGCGCACGCCTGGTCGATGCCAATTCGGGTCTCGCAGTCAACGACATCGCCCTCGATGTCTCGATCGGCAACGACGTCGCCAGGATCAACCGGCTGACCGGTACACTGTCGACGCGCGGCAGCCTTTCGGCCAGTGGCACGGTCGGCATCAATCCGGCGCAAGGGTTCCCGGCCGACCTGTCGATCAAGCTCACGGACGGTCGTTATACGGACGGTCGCGTGGTGACCGCCAACCTTGGCGGCGACCTGACGATCAGGGGGCCGCTGACTTCGGCACCGGCGATTGCCGGAACCGTCAACCTGGCCAAGACCGTCATCACGGTCCCGGACAAATTGCCGGGCTCGCTCTCGGCGCTCGACGTCAAGCACAAGAATGCGCCGGGTCCGGTCAGGGCGCAGGACAAGGCGCTGCGCCCGGCCACGACCAGCGGCAAGAGCGGTGGCAGCGGCCTTGCACTCGACGTCACGGTCAACGCGCCGAACCAGATCTTCATCCAGGGCAGGGGTGTCGACGCCGAATTCGGTGGCTCGCTCAAGCTAACCGGCCCGGCCTCGTCGCCGCAAGCCGTCGGCACCTTCACCTTGCAGCGCGGCCGGCTGTCGATCCTTGGCAAGCGGCTGACCTTCACCGAAGGCACGGTCGGGTTCTCGGGTTCGCTGGTGCCTTACCTCAATCTGACGGCGACGACGACCACGACCGGCGCGACCGTCACCATCGTGGTGTCGGGCGAGGCGACCAATCCCAAATTCACCTTCAGTTCGGTGCCTGCGCTGCCGGAGGACGAGGTGCTGGCGCAGCTGATCTTCGGGCGGTCGATGTCGAACCTGTCGCCGCTGCAGATCGCACAGCTGGCCGAGGCCGCCGGACAATTGGCCGGCGTCGGCGGTTCGACGTCGCTTCTGGAAAACCTGCGCAGCGCCATCGGCGTTGACGACCTCGACGTGACCACCGATGATAAGGGCGGCACGGCGGTCTCGGCCGGCAAGTACCTGAACGACCGCACCTATGTGACCATCCAGAAGGGCGACAAGCCGGGTTCCGGCAAGGCGACCATCGATCTCAATGTCGGGCGCGGCGTCAAATTGCGCGGCGAGGCGACGGACGCCGGCGAAGCCAAGGGCGGCATCTTCTACGAGAAGGAATATTGAGGGCCTGGCCTTCATCCTGGCCGCAACTGGCGCTGTCGTAACCAGTGCGAATGTCTCAATTTAATTGCCCGAAGAGATTTTGGCGAAATCTGGGCGCACTAGCAATTTTGCGCCAAGACTGTCGCTATCACGCGAACTGCCCCCCTTCCAAAGTTGCACATTCGCTAACATGTTCCCAATCCATGCCGTCTTTGACATCATGGCCCGGATGCGGAATGTTAATCGGCGGAAAGCCAACAATGGGAGTTAGTCATGACAATCTATAAGAGCAACGGCGACAGCGTTCCGGATCACATCCTGGCGATGGCCGAAGAAGCCAAGTCGGGCAAAGTCGATCGCCGCGAATTCCTCGCGCTCGCCAGCGTCTTCGGTGCCTCGACCGCCATGGCCTACGGCCTGCTCGGCCTTGCCGCTCCGACCCCGGCCAAGGCCGAGGACGTCCAGGGCAAGAAGGGCGGCGTGCTGAAAGTGGCGATGTCGGTCAAGGATCCCAAGGATCCGCGTACCGCCGACTGGTCCGAGATTTCCAACGCCGAGCGCCAGGCGCTCGAGCCGCTGGTGAAATACACCAAGGAGTACACATTCGCTCCATATCTGCTGGCAAGCTGGGACATCAACGACGACGCCACCGAGTACACGCTGCATGTGCGGCCTGGCGTCGAATGGAACAATGGCGACAAGTTCACCGCCGATGACGTGATCTACAATTTCACCCGCTGGGCCGACAAATCAGCCGAAGGCAACTCGATGCCTGGACGTCTCGGCAGCCTCGTCGACGAAAAGACCAAGAAGTTGCGCGAAGGGTCGATCGTCAAGGTCGACGACATGACCGTCAAACTGAAGCTGTCGAAGCCCGACATCGCCATCATCCCGAACCTGTGCGACTATCCCGGCCTCGTCGTCCACAAGAGCTTCGACGAGAAGGGCGCCAACTTCAAGAACTGCCCGATCGGCACTGGTCCGTTCGAGCTCGTCTCCTATGATGTCGGCCAGAAGGTGGTCTACAAGCGCCGCACGACCGGCAAGTGGTGGCAAGGCGAAGCCTTCCTCGACGGCGTCGAGTTCATCGACTACGGCACCGATCCGGCCGCGACCGTTTCGGCCTTCGAATCGGGCGAAGTGCAGACCAACCACGAAACGACCGCCGACTACGTCAAGATCATCGCGGACGTCGGCGCGCCGCCTTCGGAAGTGGTGACCGCGGCTACCGTGGTGTCGCGCTTCAACGTCAACGCCAAGCCTTATGGCGACCAGAAGGTGCGTCAGGCGATGTGCCTGGCCGTCGACAATTCGGTGGTCCTGCAGCTCGGCTACGGCAATGCCGGCACGCCGGCCGAAAACCACCATGTCGCGCCGATCCATCCGGAATATGTCGAACTGCCGAAGATCAAGCGCGACGTCGCCAAGGCCAAGCAGATGCTGACGGAAGCCGGCGTGATCGATTTCGAACACGAGCTGATCAGCAACGACGAGGACTACCACAAGAACACCACGGACGCGATCGCGGCCCAGCTGCGCGAGGCCGGCATCAAGGTGAAGCGCACCGTGCTGCCGAGCTCGACCTTCTGGAACGACTGGACGAAGTACCCATTCTCGGAGACCAACTGGAACATGCGTCCGCTTGGCATCCAGGTCATCGCCATCGCCTACCGCTCGGGCGAAGCCTGGAACGAGACGGCCTATGCCAATCCGGACTTCGACAAGAAGGTCAACGAGGCGCTCGGCATCGCCGATGCGGAGAAGCGCAAGGTGGTGATGAAGGACATCGAGCAGATGCTGCAGGATTCCGGCATCATCATCCAGCCTTACTGGCGCAAGCTCTACATCAACATCAAGCCCGAGGTGAAGAACCACTCGATGCACCCCACCTACGAGCACGATTTCGGCAAGGTCTGGCTCGATCAGGCGTGACCGCTGCTTGATGAATATGAGGGGCGCCTGCCCCTCATATTCGCAGGATCGTCGCCGTTGCATTGGATGCAGCGGCGGCGGGACGCTACAGGGTTTTCGTCACAGGGTTGACCATATCTGACCCCAACCCGGCCGGCAGGGGGGCACAATGTTCTCATTCATCATCAGACGCATCGGCACGATACTGCTCACGATGCTGTGCCTGACGCTGGTCGTCTTCTTCCTCGTCAATCTCGAACCCAATCTGAAAAAGCTGGCGATCAGCCAGACCGAAATGCACACATCGGCGGAGCAACTTGAAAGCTGGCTGGTCAATCACGGCTATCGCCAGAATTTCTTCGTTCGCTATGGCCAGTGGCTCGGCGTCGTGCCCAAGCAGCCGATCACGGATCCGGCGACCGGAAAGACCACGCAGCGCTTCTCCTTCTGCAATGACCCGGCCGTGCCGACATTCTCCGGCGTGATCGAGGGTGATTTCGGCTGCTCGACCAAGTTCAAGACCACGGTCGCGGCCAAGCTGTTCCCTGCGCTGGGCGCTACCGGCATTCTGATGCTCTGCGTGCTGGGCGTAATGGTGCCGGTGTCGCTGCTGGTTGGCATCCTTGCCGGCATGCGGGAGGGGTCGCGCACCGATCGCGTGCTGTCGATCGCCTCGATCGCCTCGACGGCGACGCCTGAATATGTGTCGGGTGTCATCTTCACCGTCATCTTCGCTTCGTGGCTCGGCTGGCTGAACGGGTCGGCCGCGTCCGCGAGCCAGGGCATCACCTTTTACAATTTCACCCTGCCGGTGATCACGCTGGCGATCTACGGCATCGGCTATATCGCACGCATGACACGCGCCTCGATGGTCGAGGTGATGACGCAGCAATATATCCGCACGGCACGCCTGAAGGGGCTTTCCTTCAAGAGCGTCGTGGTCAAGCACGCGCTGCGCAACGCCTTGATCGCACCGTTCACCGTCATCATGCTGCAGTTCCCCTGGCTGCTCACCGGCGTCGTCATCGTCGAGGTGATGTTCCGCTACCAGGGCTTCGGCTACACGCTGGTCGAGGCCGCCGGCAACAACGACATCGATCTTCTGCTCGGCTGTTCGCTGGTCTCCGTGTTCATCGTGCTGATCACCCAGCTCATTTCCGACGTCGGCTATGCATTCCTCAATCCGCGCATCCGCGTTCAGTAGGGAGAAGGCGCATGCAAGCTCAATATATCGGCGCCTCCACCATCATCCTCGAAGTGCTCTGGCGCTTCTGGCCGGTCTGGGCCGCGCTCGCCATCGTCATGGGTGCGAGCTTTCTCTACAAGAAGAAGCTGGCGCTCTACGGCCAGTTGTTCGACAGCGGCGTCGGCATAGCGGGCGTGTTCATCTGCCTGTTCTGGCTGTTCACGGCGATTTTCGCCTCGACCATCTCGCCTTTCGATCCGCTCGGCCAGATCCCGATCATGAAGGACACGCTGCCGGGCGCCATCGAACCGCAATCGGGGCTCGTCTACCTCTTCGGCGGCGACAAGCTCGCCCGCGACGTGTTCTCGCGCATGGTCTATGGCAGCCAGATCGTGTTGATCATCGCACCCGCCGCGACCGGTTTCGCGCTGATGGTCGGCATCACGCTTGGCCTGCCGGCCGGCTACTACGGCGGCAAGATCGATTCCATCCTGTCGTTCCTGGCCAACCTCGTGCTGGCCTTCCCGGTGATCCTCTTGTTCTACCTGCTGGTGACGCCGGGCATCATGGACACGCCGATCCCCTATGCGCTGGCCGGCGTCTTCTTCCTGTTTCCGATCATTTTCTTCAGCGTGCTGTTCTGGACACGCTACAAGAACCGGCCCGACCGGATTTACATCCTGCTCGGCCTGACACTGATCATAGGCGGCTGGATCTATCTCGGCCTCGTCTTCGACAGGGACCCGCTGCACATCGTCCACATCGATCCCAACCAGCTAAACATCTTCGTGGCGGTGGTGTTCGCCTCCAGCCCGGGCGTGTTCCGCATCGTGCGCGGCCTGGTGATGGACATCAAGACCCGCGACTATGTGGCGGCGGCGCAGACGCGCGGTGAATCGCCTTGGTACATCATGCTGTGGGAGATCCTGCCCAATGCGCGCGGGCCGCTGATTGTCGATGCCTGCCTGCGCATCGGCTACACCACCATACTGCTCGGCACGCTGGGTTACTTCGGCCTGGGCCTCGCGCCCGAGAGCCCGGACTGGGGTACGGCGATCAAGGATGCCAGCCGATTGCTGCGGTCCTTTATTCACCCGGCGCTGCCGCCGACGATCGCGTTGATGTCGTTCGTGCTGGGTCTCAACCTGCTCGCCGACTCACTGCGTGAGCAATCGATGAAGGATTGACGGCGGGGTCTCAGATCCCACTTGGCCAAGAATAAGGATTGGAGCGACCCATGAACGAGGCAGTTCGAAATCCGGCACAGCCGATCATCGAGATCGAGAACCTTTCGATCTCCTTCTTCACCCGCAAGGGCGAGATACCGGCCGTCATGGACTTTTCCTGCACGGTCATGCCGGGTGAGGCGATGGGCATCGTCGGCGAATCCGGTTGCGGCAAGTCGACCGTGTCGCTCGGCATCATGCGCGACCTCTCCAACATCGGAAAGATCGTTGGCGGCAAGATCAAGTTCCAGGGCAAGGACATGGGCGAGCTCTCCGACGAGGAGCTGCGCGCCATCCGCGGCAACAAGATCGCCATGATCTACCAGGAGCCGATGGCCAGCCTCAATCCGGCGATGAAGATCGGCCAGCAGCTGATGGAAGTGCCGTTGATCCACGACAAGGTGTCGACGAAAGAGGCCTACTCCAGGGCGCTCGAAATGGTGCGCTCGGTCAAGCTTCCCGATCCCGAGCGCATGATGCGCTCCTACCCGCACCAGCTTTCCGGCGGCCAGCAGCAGCGCATCGTTATCGCCATGGCGCTGCTGTCGAAGCCGGCGCTGCTTCTGCTCGACGAGCCGACGACGGCGCTCGACGTAACCGTGGAAGCGGGCATTGTCGATCTGGTCAAGGGGTTGGGCGAGAAGTTCGGCACCTCGATGATCTTCGTGTCGCACAATCTCGGCCTCATCCTGGAAACCTGCGACCGCATCACGGTGATGTATTCGGGCGAGGCGGTCGAGACCGGCAAGATCAAGGACGTCTTCGACCGGATGCGCCACCCCTATACGCAGGGGCTGTTCCGTTCGATCCCGCTGCCTGGCGCCGACAAGAACTCGCGGCCGCTGATCTCGATCCCGGGGCAATTGCCACTGCCGCACGAACGGCCCAAAGGCTGCAATTTCGGCCCGCGCTGCCACCATTTCGTCGAGGGCGTCTGCAACGCCGCCGAAATCCCGATGATCGAAGTCGCCGGACACGAGGGCCATTTCTCGCGCTGCGTGCGCTTCAACGAGATCGATTGGGAGGCATTGCCGCCCGGCGCCAAGAAGGTGAATGAGCGCGTCGTGCCCGGTGCGCCAGTACTCAAGATCGAGGACCTGCGGAAATACTACAAGGTTGGCGGCAGCGAGGTGTTCGGCTCGAGCGAAGGCCGCGTCGTCAAGGCCAACGAGACGATCTCGTTCATGGCACGCGAATCCGAGACCGTGGCCATCGTCGGCGAATCCGGCTGCGGAAAGTCGACGCTTGCCAAGGTATTGCTCGGGCTGGAAACCGCCAGCTCCGGCAGCGTCACGCTCGGCAACAAGGAAATCCAGTCGACCGGCATCGAGAAGCGCAGCGTCGACACCGTGTCGTCGATCCAGATGGTGTTCCAGAACCCGTTCGACACGCTGAACCCCAGCCATTCGGTCGGGTCGCAGATCATCCGGACGCTGGAAAAATTCAACGTCGGCAAGACCGTTGCCGACAGGCGCAAGCGCATGCTGGAACTGCTCGACCTGGTGAAACTGCCGCGGGCGTTCGAAACCCGCAAGCCGCGCCAGCTTTCCGGCGGCCAGAAGCAGCGTATCGGCGTGGCGCGAGCCTTCGCCGGCGACGCCAAGGTGGTGGTGGCCGACGAGCCGGTTTCGGCGCTCGATGTCTCGGTGCAGGCGGCGGTGACGGAACTGCTGATGGATATCCAGCGCAAGAACAAGACGACGATGCTGTTCATCAGCCACGATCTCTCGGTCGTGCGCTACATCGCCGACCGCGTCGTCGTCATGTATCTCGGCTATATCGTCGAGCAAGGCACGACAGACCAGATCTTCGCGCCGCCCTATCACCCCTATACCGAGGCGCTGCTCTCGGCGATCCCGATTGCCGACACCAGCGTGGTCAAGAAGCACATCGTGCTGGAAGGTGACATCCCCTCGGCGATGAACCCGCCGTCCGGCTGTCCGTTCCAGACACGCTGCGGCTACAAGAAGCTGGTGCCTGACAATCTGTGCGAGACCAAGGTGCCGCCGGTCAAGAACCTCGGCGATGGCCATATGAGCCTGTGCTGGCTCTCCGACGACGTGCTCAAGACCATGGAGCCGGTGATCAAGTTCGACAGGGAACATGCCGCCCATGAAGGCGTGCCTGACGACGCGCCGCATGGCGAAGGTCCGGGCTTTGCCGGCGAGCCGCCAAAGCGGCCACATGGCAAGGTGGCAGGTGCTGAGGCCGACGCGATCGGGGAGGCCGCCGAGGAGGCGGACGCCGTTTCGCGGGCCCGTCGCCACGAAGTCCGCGACGAGGTGTCGGAAACCGGTGATTCAAAACCGAAGGACACGACAAAGCCGCACTAGCGCGGACAGGACATCAGCTCCCGCATTGCTGCAGCTGAACAGCATAGTCGCGGGCCATCTTGTCGGTGGCCCGTGCGTAGCCCTGGACGCCCGCATCACCACGATTGCCGCGGCCATAGGCGGTCCAGCCTAGGTAATAGGCGAGGTAGAGGTTGTAGGTGTCGTTGCGCGCGACGCCGTATGTGTCGGCTGTCTTGGAATGATACCAGCCGACGAAGTCGACGGCGTCGGCGAATCTCGTGCGCCGCGCCGCCCAGTTGCCGGTTTCGCGCTGATATTGCGACCAGGTGCCGTCCAGCGCCTGCGAGAAGCCGGTGGCCGAGGAGACATGTTTCCACGGAATGAAGCCGAGCAGTTTGGTGCGCGGCGGCCGGGCGTTGCTCTTGAAGCCGGATTCCTTGCGCACCGTCGCCATCAGCACCGGCACCGGCACGCCATATTTCTGTGAGGCGCGCTCGGCACCCGACTGCCAATTGTCGAACCAGCCATCGTTCTGGTCGAAGACGGCGCAGACATTGTTGATGTGACTGGGTGCCGTGGCGCAGGCCGAAAGTGCCAGCAGCACGCCAACCGCTACAATTTTACTAAAACTCGACCTACGCATTGGATGAGCAATAGGCCGAAATCATAAAGGGAATCTTGCTGCCGCTGTTAACGCCTCGTCGGCACGGTCAGGTGAGAAAATGCCATAGCTGTATTCCGACGCCAATTGTCGCCTTCTATAAAGTCGTGCTGAGCATATGCCGCCTTGGCTAAAATCACGCCCGTAAACGGCGCATTTCTGACAGCTTGCGCGGTTTACCGAAGCTTTGATGCCGGCATGACCGAACCAAGACGCAAGCGCGGCGCCGAGCGCACCAGCAACCGGGGGCCAGCGCCCATCGCACAGCTGCGGCCCAGGCGGGTGATCAATCCCTATCCGCCGATGGCCTTGCTGTCACCAGACCAGATCGAGGCGATCCATCAGGCGTCGATGCACATATTGGAGAATTTCGGCATCGAGGTGATGAGCCCGCGTGCGCTGTCGCTGTTCGAGAAGGCCGGCGCCAAGGTCGATCACGCCTCGGCCAATGTGCGCGTCGATCGAGGCATGATCGACGAGGCGCTGAAGACGACGCGGTCCGGCTATACGCTGACCCCACGCAATCCGGCCAACACAATCCATCTCGGCGGCAACACCATCAATTTCACGCTGGTTGCCGGTCCTCCCAATGTGCATGACATGGAGAGGGGCCGCCGTGCCGGCAATCTGCGCGACTATGCTGATCTGACCAGGCTGGCGCAGCATTTCAACTGCGTCCACATGCTTGGCAACCAGGTCTGCGCCCCCGTCGAACTGCCGGCCAACTCACGCCATCTCGATACGTACTTCACCAATCTGACGCTGACCGACAAGAGTTTTCATGTCTCGGCGATCGGCCGGGGCAGGGCGCTGGACGGCATCGAGATGATGGCGATCGCGCGTGGGATGACGCTGGCCCAGATGGCTGATGATCCCGGCATTGCCACCATCATCTCGGTCAACTCGCCGCGTCGCTTCGACGAGATGATGGCCGAGGGGCTGATGACCATGGCCGAGTACGGCCAGTCGGTGGCGGTGACACCGTTCACGTTGATGGGAGCGATGAGCCCGGTGACGCTGGCCGGGGCGCTGGCGCAGCAGAATGCCGAGGCGCTGTTCGGCGTCGTGCTGACGCAGCTGGTGCGGCCAGGCGCGCCCGTGATGTACGGCGCCTTCACCTCCAATGTCGACATGAAGTCGGGCGCGCCGGCCTTCGGCACGCCTGAAAACACCAAGGCCAACATTGCTTCGGGTCAATTGGCGCGCCGCTATGGCCTGCCATACCGGACGACGCCCGGTTCGGCTTCCAACGTCGCCGACGCGCAAGGCGCCTATGAGACGCTGATGGCGTTGTGGGGCGCGGTGCTTGGCCATGGCAATCTCGTCTACCACGCCGCCGGCTGGCAGGAGGGCGGGCTGACGGCTTCGTTCGAGAAATTCATCATCGACGTCGAGATGATCCAGCACATGATGGAGTTTTTGCGCCCGATCGTGGTCGATGAGGCCGAACTTGCCGTCGAGGCGCTGGGCGCGGTGCCGACCGGCGGCCATTTCTTCGGCGAGCCGCACACGCTGGAGCGCTACGCCACCGCCTTCTACCAGCCGATGCTCTCCAACTGGCAGAATTACGAAGCCTGGCAGGAGGCCGGCGGCCTCGACGCGACCGCGCGCGCGACGCGACTGTGGAAGAAGGCGCTGGAGGATTATGTCGAGCCGGTGATGGACATCGCCGTGCGCGAAGCGCTCGAGGCCTATGTGGCCAAGCGCAAGGAAGCGATCGGACAGGGCGAGCCGTGATGCGCCACGAACGTCCCGTTTTGAATCATCCCACCCATCCAACTAACTGATATCAGAGAAGAAACCATGAAATCGCATGCAAAGGTCGTGGTCATCGGCGGTGGCGTCGTCGGATGTTCGGTGCTGTTCCATCTCGCCCGTCATGGCTGGACCGATGTCGTGCTGCTGGAGCGCGACGAGCTGACCTCGGGCTCGACTTGGCACGCGGCCGGCGGCATGCACACGATCAATGGCGATCCCAACGTCGCCAAGCTGCAGAAATACACCATCAACCTCTACAAGGAGATCGAGGAGCTGTCGGGCCAGGCAACCGGCGTCCACCTGACCGGCGGCGTGCTTCTTGCGGCCACCGAGGCGCGGCTCGACTGGCTGCGCGGGGTGGTCGGCAAGGGCCGTTATCTCGGCATCGAGCTGGAGGAAATCTCCCCGAAAGAGGCGGCCGAACTGATGCCGCTGCTCGATCCCAAGCAGTTCGTCGGCGCCGTCCGCAACAAGGAGGACGGCCACCTCGATCCCTCCGGTGTCACCCACGCCTATGCCAAGGCGGCACGAAAACTCGGCGCCGAGGTGGAGCGCTTCACCAAGGTCGAGGATATCGTGCGCCGTCCCGACGGGCTGTGGCGCGTCATCACCAACAAGGGCGAGGTGGTGGCCGAGCATGTCGTCAATGCCGGCGGCCTGTGGGCGCGCGAGGTCGGCCGCATGGTTGGGCTCGAACTGCCGGTGCTGGCGATGGAGCATATGTACCTGATCACCGAGGACATGCCGGAGGTTGCCGCCTGGAACCAGAAAACCGGCACCGAAATCATCCATGCGGTCGATTTCGACGGCGAGCTCTATCTGCGCCAGGAGCGCGGCGGCATGCTGATGGGCACCTATGAGAAAGCCAACAAACCATGGTCAGAATACCAGACGCCGTGGAATTTCGGCCATGAATTGCTGGCGCCGGATATCGACCGCATCGCGCCGTCGCTCGAGGTCGGTTTCCGGCATTTCCCGGCTTTCCAGAACACCGGCATCAAGCAGATCATCAATGGGCCCTTCACTTTCGCGCCCGACGGCAACCCGCTGGTCGGGCCGGTGCGCGGCCTGCCGGGCTTCTGGGTCGCCTGCGGCGTCATGGCCGGCTTCAGCCAGGGCGGTGGCGTTGGTCTGGCGCTATCCAACTGGATGATCGAGGGCGATCCCGGCGCCGATATCTGGGCGATGGATGTTGCGCGCTACGGCGACTGGGCGACGATGGCCTACACCAACGCCAAGGTGCGCGAAAACTATTCCCGGCGCTTTTCGATCCGCTTCCCCAACGAGGAACTGCCGGCCGGGCGGCCGCTAAAGACGACGCCCGTCTACGACCTGTTGTCGGCCAAGGGTGCGCAGTGGGGCGTCGCCTACGGGCTGGAAGTGCCGCTCTGGTACGCGCCGGAAGGCGTCAAGGACGAGTTCTCATGGCGGCGCTCGAGCGACTTCAGCCATGTCGCCGCCGAAGTCGCGACGGTTCGCGCTGGCGTCGGCTTGTCGGAGATATCGAGCTTTGCCAAATACAAGGTGACGGGCGAGGGGGCCGCGGCCTGGCTCGACCGGATGCTCGCCTGCAAGCTGCCGAAGCCCGGCCGGATGGCGCTCGCCCCGATGCTGAAGGACGACGGCAGGCTGATCGGCGATTTCACGCTGGCTAATCTCAGCCCCCAAGGTCGGGAAGAAGGGGGCTGGTTCCTGGCCGGCTCCGGCATTGCCGAGCAATATCACATGCGCTGGTTCGAGCAGCATCTGCCCGACGATGGCTCGGTCCAAATCGAAGCGCTGGGACAAAAGCTTACCGGCCTGTCGATTGCCGGCCCCAAGGCCAGGGACGTGCTGGCGAAAGCCACGCGCTCCGACATATCGAACGCGGCATTTCCCTTCATGGCCGTCGGCAAGATGGATGTCGGCATGGCGCCGTGCCTGGTCGGCCGCGTCAGCTACACCGGCGATCTCGGCTACGAGATCTGGGTGGCGCCGGAATATCAGCGTGCCGCCTATCAGGCGCTGATGGCGGCGGGGGCGGAATTCGGCATCGGTCTGTTCGGCTCGCGCGCGCTCAACGCGCTGCGGCTGGAGAAGAACTACGGCTCATGGGGGCGCGAATACCGGCCGATCTATGGGCCGCTGGAAGCCGGCATCGATCGTTTCGTCGCCTACGGCAAGGACGCAGATTTCATCGGCAAGGCGGCGGCTCTGGCCGAGCGCAAACAGGGCGGCAAGTTGCGGCTGCGCGCCTTCATCGTCGATGCCGACGATGCCGATGTCATCGGCGACGAACCGATCTGGTTCGGTGGCGCGGTGCGCGGCTGGGTGACGTCGGGCGGCTATGCCCATCATTCGAAGAAGTCGGTCGCTGTCGGCTATGTGCCGAAGGAGATCGCAGAGGAGAGCGACGGCTTCGAAATCGAGTTGCTCGGCAAACGGCATGCGGCGCGAATCCAGGCGGCGCCGCTGTTCGATGCGAATTTCGAACGGATGCGGGGGTGAACCACCCCCGCATGGGGTTCACGCGCTACGGCGGTTGTCCAGCGCGAAGGCGCCGGCGCCGGCAAAGACCAGATAGAGGAAGATGAAGCAGAACGAGATCGCCGAATCGCCGCTGTTGTTGACGGGGAAGAAGTCGCGCGGCATGTGAGCCATGAAATAGGCGATCGCCATTTCGCCGGCCAGAAGGAATGCGACCGGGCGGGTGAAAAGGCCCAGCGCCAGCAGAATGCCACCGACGAATTCGAGGATGCCGGCTGCTAGCGGCAGTCCGCTCAACGCACTGGCTACGTGGTCGCTGGCGGGGAAATTGAACAGTTTCTGCGTGCCGTGCTCGATGAACTGCAGCGCGGTCATGATGCGCAGAACGCCAAGCGCCTGCGGCTGGTATCTGGCAAGGCCATCGAAAAGCTTCATCCAAAACTCCGTTTGGCTTCTCGGACCGGCCATAGGTTATTGCCCGGCAGTGGACCATTCACTTCCCATGGCCTGCCATCAACAATTGGTGATTGGAAATGTTCCCCGCCTTTCATATTGTTCTCGTAAAGGTTGCATTTTTGTGTGTTTGGTTGTATTGGTTGTAGGCGTCGATTTGGATGCTCTTCACATGTGGGTCCCCTTGTCATGAAAAAAGTCGCCATCAGCCTGTTCGCAATCCTTGTGAGTACCAGTTTAGCCATGGCCGAGGACGCCGGCTGCGAGGCCTTCAGATGGCCGGTGACGCGCGAACAGGCGCTGTTTGCAACGGCACCCTCAACGCCGTCCGGAGCGACACTGGCAGTAGGGGCGGCCGCGGATCTGGCGCTGGTGCCGGCCGAGAAGGCCGGCTTTGCGGTGCCGCCCGAACGCGCACCTGCGGAAGGCACATTCGGCGCTGTCGCCAGTGTGGCGGTGCCGCCGGAGGGGACCATCCAGATCAGCCTGTCGGGCGAGGCCTGGGTCGATGTTATCCAGGACGGCAAAGCCGTGAAATCGTCCGGCTATAGCGGCGTCAAGACGTGTCCCGGCATCCGCAAAAGCGTGCGCTTCAAGCTCGCGGCCGGCCAAGCCACCGTCCAGTTCAGCGGTGCCAAGAAAGAGACCCTCAAGGTCGCGGTGCTGGCACCGGAATAAGCCGACGCCAGCAAGCGTGATATCAGCGGTTGACGCGGGCGCTTATCGCACCGGCGCCATCAAAGCGAAGTGCGCGCCTTGCGGATCCTGGCATTGCACGACCCAGCTGCCTCCGGGGACCTCCATCGGTCCCATCAGGATCTTGCCGCCATTGTCGGTGACGCGTTTTGCGGCCGCGTCGATGCCGGTGACGTTAAAATAGAACTGCCAGACCGGCACCGGAATCTGCTCGGGCTTGTTCATGATGCCACCGCCGGATTCGGGGCCGGCGGTAAAGGTCTGGTAAGTGCCCATCGGCCCCATGTCGAATTCGCCGGCATTGGCCCAGCCGAACTGGCTGGAATAGAAGTCAAACGCGGCCTTCCAGTCGCTCGTATAAAGCTCATGCCAGCCGATATGGCCCGGCGTGCTGGCCGGCACGACGGGCTGGTCGGGGCCGTTCGGCTGCAGGAGCATGAAGGTCGCGCCTTGCGGATCGGCCACGACGGCAAAGCGGCCGACGCCTGGAATGTCGTCGGGCTGGCGGTGAACGGCGCCCCCCGCCTTTTCCAGCGACGCTGTTGCCGCGTCGACATCCCTGGCGTGGATGTAGCCCAGCCAGGCGGGCTGCATGCCCATCTTGGCGGCATCCTGAGGCATCGTCATCAGGCCGCCGACGCCACGCTCGCCGGCATTCATGACGACATAGCGCGGCATGCCTGGGGCCTTATCGAAGGGCTCGGCCTTCCAGCCCACCACGGCGGGGTAGAAAGCCTCGGCGGCGTCGAGGTCTGACGTCATCAGTTCGTACCAGAAGAAGGGCATCGGGGATTGTGGCATGGTCGGTCTCCTCACCTTTGTGCGCCGATCGTCGTTCGATCCATCCTAGGACGATCTTGACGACGGAAATCCGACATCTGGGCTGGAAATCGGGAACGGCAAGGCGCACCCTCTTGGCAATCTTGCGTGTCTTGCGATTTTCGCCTTTGCTTGGCCTCGAGGAGGAGGTCGTCGTTCCATGCGGCAGATGTCACTTACAGCCGAGCTTGTCGCACTGTGCCATCGCGACGAGGCCGATCCCGGGCCCAGCGGCGGCTGGACGCAACTGAGCGACGAGGATTTCCGGGTCCTTTCCGCGCGGCTCGCCGATGAAGCAGATGCGGGGCCGCTATGGGTGTTCGCCTATGGCTCGCTGATCTGGAAGCCGGCTTTCGAGTCCGTCGAACGCCAGCGTGCCACCGCCCATGGCTGGCACCGCTCGTTCTGCATCGACATGGTTCGCTGGCGCGGCAGCGTCGCGCAGCCTGGACTGATGATGGCGCTCGAACGCGGCGGGCGGTGCGATGGTGTGATCTACCGTTTGCCGGAAGGGGAGAAGGCTGCTCAGATCGAAAGGCTGTTGCGGCGCGAGATCGACGATCATGAGAGCGTCGCTTCGGTCAGGTGGGTCCCGGTGCGTACGGCGCAAGGGCATCTGCGGGCGCTGGGTTTCTGGGTCGGGGTGACGGGCAGGGGCACTTCGCTCGGGCAGCCGCTGGAGACAGTGGCACGGGTGCTGGCGCGCGCCTGCGGCCATGTCGGCTCCGGGGCGGAATATCTTTACAACACGGTCAGCCACCTCGAGGAATTCGGCATTCGCGACCGCAATCTTTGGACGTTGCAGCAATTGGTCGCCGACGAGATCAGGTCTATCCACGGCAACGGCAGGGGTGGCGGCCTTATCCCAGTGTCACCGTCATCATAACATGAATACAATTATCATATTTTCTTCCAGTCTTTTCAACGGTTTGTGCCAAAAATTGACCAATTGATAAAAAAATAAAACGTGCTAGCCTTCCCCAAAACGAAAACATGGGGAACTGAGAATGCCAGAAGGCCAGTTCAAAGAGGGTATTGTCGGCGGCCGACTTCTGCCCGACCAATACGCGGATAATTTTTCCGACCTGCATCCCCCGCTCGATCATCACGAGGCGCTGGTCGAATCCGATCGCTGCTATTTCTGCTACGACGCGCCGTGCATGAACGCATGCCCGACCTCGATCGACATTCCGCTGTTCATCCGCCAGATCTCGACCGGTAACCCGATCGGCTCGGCCAAGACCATCTTCGACCAGAACATTTTGGGCGGCATGTGCGCCCGCGTCTGCCCCACCGAGACGCTGTGCGAGGAGGTTTGCGTGCGCGAGGTTGCGGAAGGCAAGCCGGTCCAGATCGGTCGCCTGCAGCGCTACGCCACCGATGTCGCGATGAGCGAGAGCAGGCAATTTTATCCGCGCGCCGAGCCGACAGGAAAGACCGTAGCCGTCGTCGGCGCCGGCCCGGCCGGTCTTGCCGCGGCGCACCGGCTCGCCCGCCATGGCCATGACGTGACCATCCTGGAGGCGCGCCCGAAGGCGGGCGGCCTCAACGAATATGGCATCGCCGCCTACAAGAGCGTCGACAACTTTGCCCAGGCCGAGGTCGACTATGTCACCGCGATCGGCGGCATCGACATCCAGAACGGCAAGGCGCTCGGCCGCGATTACCAGCTCTCCGACCTGATCCGCAATTACGATGCGGTGTTCCTCGGCATGGGGCTTGGCGGTGTCAACGCGCTGCGCGCCGATGGCGAGGATGCCGCCGGCGTCACCAATGCGGTCGAATTCATTGCCGAACTGCGCCAGGCCAGCGACCTCTCCGGATTGCCGGTCGGCCGCCGCGTCGTCGTCATCGGCGGCGGCATGACGGCGATCGACGCCGCTGTGCAGTCGAAGCTGCTTGGCGCCGAGGAGGTGACGATCTGCTACCGGCGCGGCCAGGAGCATATGAACGCCTCCGAATTCGAACAGGACCTGGCCGCCGCCAATGGCGTCACCATCCGTCACTGGCTGCAGCCAAAGCGGGTGATTGCCGAAGGCGGCAAGGTCAGTGCCATCGAACTCGAATACACGGCACTCGACGGCGACCGGCTTGCCGGCACCGGCGAGACGCTGACGCTGGTTGCCGACCAGGTGTTCAAGGCCATCGGCCAGAGTTTCGTGCCGGCTGCACTCAACGGCAGCGGGGCGTCGATCGATCTCGAAGCCGGCCGTATCAAGGTCGACGCGGAAGGGCGCACATCGCTGGCCAAGGTCTGGGCCGGCGGCGACTGCATTTTTGGTGGCGACGACCTGACCGTTTCGGCCGTGGCGCAAGGCCGCGACGCGGCGGAAAGCATCCACAGGAGCCTGACCCAGGGATAAGGATCATGGCCACGGTGGAACTGGGCATTGCCCGTCACTATGAGATTTCAGGCCTGGAGGAGCGGATTCTGGCCGCGCTTGCCGATACCGGCGTGGAAATTGCCCATCTGAGCGCCGACGATCTCGCAGTGGTCGACGAATTCCACATTGGCGGCGTGGCCGCCACCAGGGAACTCATCGATCAGATGGGGCTGAAGCCTGGAGCCCGGCTTCTCGACATTGGTTCGGGCATCGGCGGCCCGGCCCGTTTTGCCGCGAACAATGCCGGCGCCGATGTCACCGGCATCGACCTGACCCAAAGCTATGTCGATATCGCGACCAGCCTGTCGAAGCGGGTGGGAATGGCCGGCAAGACGCGCTTCGTGCAAGGCAGCGCGCTGGACATGCCGTTCGCCAAGGCCAGCTTCGATGCGGCAATGATCCTGCATGTCGGCATGAACCTTCCCGACAAGGCCAAGCTGATGAGCGAGGCCGCCCGCGTGCTGAAGCCCGGCGGTGTCTTTGCCGTCTATGACGTGATGCGGCTCAAGGATGGAGCACTGACCTATCCGCTGCCATGGGCCTCCGACGCGACCATGTCGTTCGTCGCCACGCCTGCTGATTATCGAGCCGCCGCCACCGTCTGCGGCTTTTCAGTAATCGCCGAGCGCCCGCGCGGCGCTTTCGCCATCGAATTCTTCGCCACCATGCGTGCCCGCATGGCCGCCGCGCAGGCCGAGGGCAAAAAGCCGCCGCCCGGCGTCGGCCTGATCATGGGCGAGGATGCCCGCACCAAGATCGCTAATCTCACCGCCGCGCTTGAAGGCGGCAGTCTTGCACCCGTGGAAATGCTCCTTCGTCTCCGTTGAAAGGGACCTGTCATGGCTGACATCAGAAACAATTTCGTCGGCATCAAATCGCCCAATCCGTTCTGGCTGGCCTCGGCACCGCCGACCGACAAGGCCTACAACGTCATCCGCGCTTTCAAGGCAGGTTGGGGCGGTGTGGTCTGGAAGACATTGGGCGAAGAGGGGCCGCCGGTGGTCAACGTCAACGGCCCGCGCTATGGTGCGATCTGGGGTGCCGACCGGCGCCTGCTCGGCCTCAACAACATCGAACTGATCACCGACCGCGATTTGCAGACCAATCTGCGCGAGATGAAGCAGGTCAAGATGGATTGGCCCGACCGTGCGCTGATCGCCTCGATCATGGTGCCCTGCGTCGAGGAGAGCTGGAAATCGATCCTGCCGCTGGTCGAGGAGACCGGCGCCGACGGCATCGAGCTCAATTTCGGTTGTCCGCACGGCATGTCGGAACGCGGCATGGGCGCGGCCGTCGGCCAGGTGCCGGAATATATCGAAATGGTGGTGCGCTGGTGCAAGCAATATACGCGCATGCCCGTCATCACCAAGCTGACGCCCAACATCGCCGATATCCGCAAGCCGGCGCGGGCAGCGCATGCCGGCGGCACCGACGCGGTATCGCTGATCAACACCATCAATTCGATCACCGGCGTCGACCTCGACAGTTTCGCGCCGATGCCGACCATCGATGGCAAGGGTTCGCATGGCGGCTATTGCGGCCCGGCGGTGAAGCCGATCGCCATGAACATGGTGGCCGAGATCGCCCGCGACCCCGAAACCCGCGGCCTGCCGATCTCCGGCATTGGCGGCATCACCACGTGGCGGGACGCCGCCGAATTCATGGCGCTGGGCGCCGGCAATGTGCAGGTCTGCACGGCGGCGATGACCTACGGCTTCAAGATCGTGCAGGAGATGATCGCCGGCCTCGAAAACTGGATGGACGAGAAGGGCCACCGCTCGCTCGACGACATTATCGGCCGCGCCACGCCCAACGTCACCGACTGGCAGTATCTCAACCTCAACTATGTCGCCAAGGCGCATATCGACCAGGATGCCTGCATCAAATGCGGCCGCTGCCACATCGCCTGCGAGGACACCTCGCACCAGGCGATCACCAGCATGGTCAACGGCGTCAGGCATTTCGAGGTGATCGAGGCCGAATGCGTCGGCTGCAATCTGTGCGTCAATGTCTGCCCGGTGGACAATTGCATCACCATGGAGCCGCTTGCGGCCGGCGCGTTGGACCAGCGCACCGGCAGACCTGTGTCGCCGGTCTATGCCAACTGGACCACGCACCCGAACAACCCGATGGCCAAGGTGGCGGCGGAGTAGGGGTAACCTTTCAAAAGCGGCTTCTCCGGGCGTCGCCTTTTCATTTTCTTATTGCAGATAAATTTTATCCAGGATATGATGTATCTACGAATTGGAGACTAGCATTATGAAGCTGGGCGAGGGCGTTGAGGCGGCCATCCACTGCGCGGCGACACTGGCGAGCGTCGACGGCAACAGTACCATGCCGGGCGCGGCGCTGGCGGAATCCTTCGGCCTGTCGCCGAGCTATTTGCTGAAGCACCTCAACATGCTGACGGCGTCCGGCATTCTGGAATCGGTGCCGGGTCCCGCCGGCGGCTACCGGCTGGCGCGGGCTGCCGAACGCATCACGCTGCTCGACATCGTGCTGGCCATCGAAGGGCGCGAGCCGGCTTTTCGCTGCGGCGAGATCCGCCGCAACGGTCCGGTCAAGATCGATGCCTCCGCCTATGTGAAACCTTGCGGCATCAATGCCGCGATGCTCAAGGCGGAGTGCGCCTACCGGGCAGCGCTCGCCGAGGTGAAGTTGTCCGATATCGTGGCGGATTACGCCGCGGAAGGCGATCCCAGATCGTTTGCCGCGAGCTGCGCCTTTGTCGAGCGCCATCAACGGCGGCAGAAACCCAGTTCAACCAACCAAGCCTAAATTAACCTCCCCAAGGATGCGAAAGGAAAGACGATGAAACAGAGGCTGCAGTTCTTCGCCAAGGCGCCCGAGATCATGAAGGCTGTGTCGGCACTCAACAAGGCGGTCGACGAATGTGGACTGGAGGTGAGCCTGCTGCACCTGATCAAGCTCAGGGCCTCGCAGATCAATGGCTGTTCCTTCTGCGTGGAGATGCACAGCCGCGAAGCCAGGCGCGACGGCGAGACCGAGCAGCGGCTCTATCTCGTCGCCGCCTGGAAGGAATCGCCGCTGTTCTCCGAGCGCGAACGCGCCGGACTGGCCTGGACCGAGGCGGTGACGCTGATCGCCAACGATGGCGTGCCGGACGAACTCTATGCGCGCACGCTGGAGCATTTCTCGGAAGAGGAACTGGTCAAGCTCTCCGTCGCGATCGGCATGATCAACACATGGAACCGACTTTGCATTCCGTTCCACGCCATCCATCCGATGCCGGCCGCCAAGGCGGCCTGACAGTCCGGACATCTGTTGGGGGCGCCGCCGGGGAAAGGCGGCGCCCCTACTGTTTCAAAGGGGGAGTTCAATGCCTGTCGATTTGCCTTCGACCTTGCTGTTTCTCGGTCGCCTGCTGCTCGGCGGTGCCTTTGTCTTCGCCGGCTTGCGCAACATCCAAAACGCGGATTTCCTGACCAGGTTGGTGGCCGCGCGTGGCGTGCCCCAGGCCGGGCTGGCGTTGTGGGCGGGCATTGTCCTGCAGATCATCGCGGGAGTGCTGGTGATGGTCGGCCTCTGGACCGCGATTGCCTGCGTGGTGCTGGTGCTGTTCCTGATCGTGGCGACGCCGATGTTCCACAATTTCTGGGATCATCAGGGTCCGGAGCGTGCATCCCGCATCAATGGCTTCGTCGGCAATGTCGCACTGAGCGGAGGGTTTTTGTCGCTGATCGCGCAATCGCTTTAACTCTCCAAGGTTTTACGCCGCGAACCGCAGGCCGCCGTCGCAGGTCAGTACCTGGCCGGTCATGAAGCCGTTGGAGACGAGGAAGGCTATCGCCGAGGCGACGTCCTCGGCACGGCCGATGCGCCCTACCGGGGTCTTGCCGGCATAGTCGGCAAACACGGCTTGTCGCTGCTCGCCCGGCAGAAAATCCCACCATGGCGTGTCGATGACACCCGGCGCCACGACGTTGACGCGCAGCGGCTTCAGCTCGATGGCCAGGATCGGCACCACGGTCAGGAGCATGCCATTGATGGCGCCGATGCCGGCGACGCCCGGCGTGGCGAGCTGGGCCGATACCGCCGAGATGAAGGTGACCGACCCCGATTTGTTCAGCGTCGGCAAGGCGGCCTGCAGGCAGGAGAGTTGAGGCCGCACTTTCTCGTCGACGCCTCCGGCGATATCGGTGAGATCGAGGGTCTGGAACGGGCCGAGGCCCTTGCCACCGCTCGCCGCCAGAACGAGATGGTCGAACGGGCCGACGCGCTCGAAGAATTGGCGGACTTCATCTGGTTTCGAAGCGTCGAAGGCCGCCTTGTCGGCCGCTCCGCCAAGGCTTTTCCAGGCGCCGACGAGCTTGTCCTGGTTGCGCCCGGTGATCGTGACCTTCATGCCCGGGCCGAGCAGTTTGCGCGCCGTCGCCAGGCCGATGCCGGATGAGCCGCCGATGATCACCGTGTGTTCGGTTCTGTTGGTCATGAATGCTGTTCCTTCGTTTCAGGGAAAGCCAGCCCGACGAGGTCGAGGCTCAGGCTTCGCAATTGTTGTCTTTCCTTGGCATCGTAGGCCTGGGCATCGGCGCGGGATTCGCGCAGGCCATCGAAATAGAGGCCACTGCGCCCTTCGAGCGCGGGCGAGGTGGCGAGATTCAGGATAGCCTCGGCGCCGGTCTCGACCGAACTCCATGGCGTGACGCCCGCCTGGCGGACCATGGTGGTGTTCATGTAGCTCGCCGGATGCAGCGCGTTGACGGTGACGCCGCTGCCTTTCAACTGTCCGGCCAGATCGACGGTGAACAGGATCTGCGCCAGCTTGCTCTGGCAATAGGCGCGCACGCCGCTGTAGCCGCGGGTCAGCATGACGTCGCCGAAATCGATCGCCTGCTGGCCGGCGGACGCGACATTGACGATGCGTGCCGGGGCGCTCGCCTTCAGCAGCGGCAGAAGCTCCGAGGTCAGCAGGAAGCCGGCGAGATAATTGACGGCAAAGCGCAACTCGTAGCCATCGGCGCTTGTCTGTCGTTTGTCGCCAGCGGTGCCGACGCCGGCGTTGTTGATGAGGATGTCGAGGCGGCTCGTGCTGGCGCGCACGGCTTCGGCGAGGCGTCGTACCTGCGCCAGCGAAGCGAGATCGGCCGCGAAAAACTCGGCCTTGCCGCCGGCGGCTTCGATGGCGGCGATAGTGGCGTCGCCGCGTGTGGCATCGCGGCCATGCACCAGCACCCGTGCGCCGGCGGTACCCAGCCTTTGCGCCACCACGCGGCCGACGCCGTCGGTCGAGCCGGTGATGAGGATGGTCTTGTCTTTCAATTCCATGTTCAGAGCCTCCTGTTGTTGCTCTGAACGCAAGATGGAGCGCTTCGCCTATGTCAAACAGTTCAAACTTTATCCTGGTATCAATACTGCTATAATAGCCGGTATGAACGCTCCCGTTGCCTCCACCCGATCAGCCGACGAGAGCCGCCGGCGCGAACTCGGCGCCTTCCTGCGGTCGCGCCGGGAAAGGCTGGCGCCATCGGCCACCGGCATCGCGACAGGTCCGCGACGGCGCACGCCGGGTCTGCGGCGGGAGGAAGTGGCGATGATCGCCGGTGTCGGCACCACCTGGTACACCTGGCTTGAGCAGGGCAGGGACGTGCGGCCCTCGGTGGAAGTGCTGGCGGCGCTCTGCGAGGCTTTGCGCCTCGACGCCGTCGAGAAGCGGCATCTGTTCATCCTGGCCGGCCGCCAGCAGCCGGAGCGTCGTGTGGCGGCACCTGAAAAGGTCGACGCTACGCTGTTGCACATGCTGCAAAGCCTGGTGCTGCAGCCCGCCTATGTCGTCGGCCGTCGTTGGGACGTTCTTGCCTGGAACGACGCGGCCGTGGCGGTGTTCGGCGACTATGGCTTGCTCGAGGGCGATAGCAGAAACATCGTCCACATGGTGTTCACCAACCCGCACCATCGCCGCCTGCTGGTCGACTGGGAAGAACTCGCCCGCGTGGTGCTTGCTTCGTTTCGTGCCGAAAGCGCCAAATATGTCGGCGATCTGGATTTCGAACGGCTGATCGCGCTGATGATGAGTTCAAGTCCCGAGTTCCGTGACTGGTGGCCCCGGCGCGACGTGGCGCGCAGGCTAACCGGCGTGAAGCATGTCCGGCATCCCATGGTGGGCTTGATGGCCTTCGAGCATATGAGCCTGTCGATCGACGACGGCTCGGACATGCGGCTGATCGTCTACACGCCGCTCGCCGAGCAGAACTCGATCTCCAAACTTCAAAGATTGCTGGAGGCGATGCCGGCCGAACGGCGCAGCGCGTGAAGTTATCTGCCGGCGCGCTCTCAACTTCGTCATCCACGGGCGGAGCGGAAGCGAAGCGGACGCGCAGACCCGAGGATCCATGCCGTTACCTTGACAGTATAGTGCAGCCGAGCAGAATTCTGGACCGTAGCGGCGCTCATGTGTCGCGGCATGGATTCTAGGGTCTGCGCCGCGTCGCTTCGCTCCTTGCTTCGCCCTAGAATGACGAAGCCAATGTGCGCTTCGGCCAATCTAGACATGATTTCGCCTGTTACCCTTTCGGCTTCAGCCCATCGAGGAACAATTGCTCCAGGAAGCGGGCAGCGTCCTCGAAGCGGCCGTCGCCGCCACGGTTTGGCCCCAGCACGGCGCGGACCTGGACATCGAAATCGGCGTAATGCTGCGTCGTCGCCCAGATCGAGAAGATCAGATGCCAGGGATCGGTCCGGGCGATCTTGCCGGCGCGCATCCAGCCCTTGATGACGGCGGCTTTCTCGTCGACCAGCGTCTTCAACTCGCCCGCCAGCAGCGGCATGATGCGCGGCGCGCCTTGCAGGATCTCGTTGGCGAACAGGCGGCTCTCGCGCGGAAAGTCGCGCGCCATTTCCAGCTTGCGCCTGATGTAACTCCTGAGTTCAGTCATCGGATCGCCGATGTCGTCGAGTTCCCGCAGCGGCGCCAGCCAGGTTTCGAGCAGCCGTTCCATCAATGTCTCGTGAATGTCTTCCTTGCGGCGGAAATAGTAGAGCAGGTTCGGCTTCGACATGCCGGCGGCTTCGGCGATCTGGTCGATGGTCGAACCGCGGAAGCCGTTGGTGGAAAACACTTCGAGCGCGGCCTCCAGGATCAGTTCGCGCTTTTCCTGCTGGATGCGGGTGCGGCGAGGGGCTTGCGTGCTCGCGGTCACCGTTGCGGACCCTCGTATTGCCAAATCTCGCATTCAAGGTCATCTGGACCAATTCTCTGGACCAGTTTTTCCCTAAGCTGTGGAACGCACTTCAGGAGCCGCATTTCCGCTAGTAATCCATTGACCGCCGACATGGCGGTGCTAAACGTTTGTCCAATCGGTCAAAATTTGCGTAGCATGAAAGCGCGGCAAAGACCAAGCGTTGGACGCAGCGAAACAGGTTACAAGGGGAAGTCTTGGTCATGTCCAACCGGCTGAAAGTCACGCCGAACGATCTCAGCGCATTCTGGATGCCGTTCACGGCAAACCGGCAGTTCAAGCAGGCGCCGCGCATGTTCGTGTCCGCCAAGGACATGCATTACACGACCAGCGATGGCCGCAAGGTATTGGACGGCACCGCCGGCCTGTGGTGCGTCAACGCCGGCCATTGCCGCCCCAAGATCACCGAGGCGATCCAGCACCAGGCCGCCGAACTCGACTATGCACCCGCCTTCCAGATGGGTCATCCGATCGTGTTCGAACTGGCGAACCGCCTGGTCGACCTCGCGCCCAAGGGCATGGACCATGTGTTCTTCACCAATTCCGGTTCGGAATCGGTCGAAACGGCGTTGAAGATGGCGATCGCCTATCATCGCGTGAAGGGCGAAGGGTCGCGCACCCGCCTCATCGGCCGCGAGCGCGGTTATCACGGCGTCAATTTCGGCGGCATCTCGGTCGGCGGCATCGTCACCAACCGCAAGATGTTCGGCACGTTGCTGGGCGGCGTCGACCACATGCCGCACACGCATCTGCCGGAGAAGAACGCCTTCTCCAAAGGCGTGCCGGAGTATGGCGCGGAGCTCGCCAACGAGCTTGAGCGTATCGTCGCCCTGCATGACGCCTCGACCATCGCCGCCGTCATCGTCGAGCCGGTCGCGGGTTCCACGGGCGTCATTCTGCCGCCGAAGGGCTATCTCGAGAAGCTGCGCGAAATCTGCACCAAGCACGGCATCCTGTTGATCTTCGACGAGGTCATCACCGGTTTCGGCCGTCTCGGTGCGCCGTTCGCGGCCGACTATTTCGGCGTCACGCCCGACATCATGACCACCGCCAAGGGCGTCTCCAACGGCGTCATCCCGATGGGCGCGGTGTTCGTGAAGAAGGAAATCCACGACGCCTTCATGACCGGCCCCGAGCACATGATCGAGTTCTTCCACGGCTACACCTATTCGGGCAACCCGATCGCCTGTGCGGCTGCACTCGGCACGCTCGACACCTACAAGGAAGAGGGCCTGCTGACGCGCGGCGACGAATTGGCGCCTTACTGGGAAGATGCACTGCATTCGCTGAAGGGCGAACCGCATGTCATCGACATCAGGAACATCGGCCTGATCGGTGCGATCGAACTGGCGCCGATCGCCGGCAGTCCGACAAAGCGGGCCTTCTCGGCCTTCGTCAAGGCGTTCGAGCGCGGCGCGCTGATCCGCACCACCGGCGACATCATCGCACTGTCGCCGCCGCTGATCATCACCAAGGGCCAGATCAACGAACTGATCGACCGTGTGCGTGAAGTGCTTAGGATGATCGATTGAAGAACTGGGCGCCGATATCCCTCTCCCTCGAGGGGGAGGGGGACGCCCCGCAATTGATGAGGTTTTGAATGGCCGCACCCGGTGAGAATTTGCGAATCAATTCAGACCGTTTGTGGGATTCGCTGATGGAGATGGCGAAGATCGGCCCCGGCATCGCCGGCGGCAATAATCGCCAGACCGTGACCGACGAGGATGGCGAGGGACGGCACCTGTTCAAGCGCTGGTGCGACGCGGCGGGGCTCGAAATGGGCGTCGACGAGATGGGCACCATGTTTGCCCGCCGCGAAGGCACCGACCCCAGCCTGCCTCCGGTCTATGTCGGCAGCCATCTCGATACGCAGCCGACCGGCGGCAAATATGACGGCGTTCTCGGCGTTCTGGGCGGCCTGGAGATTGTGCGCTCGCTCAATGATCTCGACATCAAGACCAAACATCCGATCGTCGTCACCAACTGGACCAACGAGGAGGGCGCGCGCTTCGCGCCGGCGATGATGGCCTCCGGTGTGTTCGCCGGCGTGCTCGACCAGGCCGATGTCTACGAGCACACGGACAAGAACGGCAAGAAATTCGGCGAGGAACTGGAGCGCATCGGCTGGAAGGGCGCCGAGAGGGTCGGTGATCGCAAGATCCACGCCTTCTTCGAACTGCATATCGAGCAGGGCCCGATCCTCGAGGACGAGGACATCGACATCGGTGTCGTCACCCATGGCCAGGGCCTGAAATGGCTGCAGGTGACGCTGACCGGCAAGGAGGCGCATACCGGCTCGACGCCGATGCCCAAGCGCCGCAATGCCGGGCTCGGCATGGCGCGGGTGATCGAATTGGTCCACGAGATCGCCATGGACTACCAGCCCGACGCCGTCGGCGCGGTCGGCCACATGGAGGTCTATCCCAACTCGCGCAACATCATCGCCGGGCGCACCGTCTTCACCATCGACATACGCTCGCCGGAAAAGGAAGTGCTCGACGCCATGGATGGCCGCATCCGCGAAGGCATCGACACGATCTGCGACGCGCTCGACATCCAGTACAAGATCGAGCAGGTCGGCGCTTTCGATCCGGTCACCTTCGACAAGGGCTGCGTCAAGGCGATCCGCGATGCGGCCGAGCGGCTTGGCTACACGCACCGCAACATCGTCTCGGGTGCAGGCCACGACGCCTGCTGGATCAACCGCGTCGCACCGACCGCCATGGTGATGTGCCCTTGCGTGGATGGGTTGAGCCACAATGAGGCGGAAGAGATCACCAAGGAATGGGCAGCGGCCGGCGCCGATGTGCTGTTCCATGCGGTGGTGGAAACGGCGGGGATCGTGGAGTGAGCCCTTGGGCATCCGGGACGATGATCGGCAGCGCAAGGCTTATGGAAAGGCTTGGGAGGCCGGGCTACGGTCCGCGATCAATGGAAAGGGATGGCGAAAGTATTGGAGTTCGATTTCGAGGCAGGATGGCCCTTGGTTCATCTGCGCGGAATGCGTTCTCCTCTGGCCGACGCGCAGGCTGCAATTTCTTTTGCAGGCCAAGCCAATGACGCTGGACCCGCTTCTATGGAATATTATCGGAGCTAAGGACAACGAGACAGAGCCGTTGTCGTTTAGGAAGTGGGGTACGTTTACTTGCGAAGCACCGACCCTCGCAGAGACAATCGTTGACTGCGGTGCTCCGGAGAAGATGGCCTCTGATTTTGTGCAGTTTGCAATATCCGAGGGGTTGTCAGCTATGCGAGATCTCTCTTCGAGACCTTTCTCAGACGTTCTGGCTGAAAAGATAGATCAGGACCCGTTTGGGATGCTTTCGACAACGAAGGTTCTGTCTTTGCTGGACGAAGGGAAATACGAAGACGCTGTATCGTTTTTGAATGGGAAATATGAGAAGGGCGTTTCGATCAATGTTGTCAGGCCTGATGCCGAAGGGCACGCCAGATCAACCAGTTTCTTCGAGTTGGCGCGGGACTACGCGCTGTCGGCAAAAGAATCGACGATGATCGGGACCGCCTGAATGACCGACTAGACCAATCACCTCGCAACGCAGCTCGCAAAGAAGCGCGAAAGAACAGGGGAACAGCAAAATGACCAAAGTCATCAAGAACGGCTCCATCGTCACCGCCGACCGAACCTGGAAGGCCGACGTGCTGATGCAGCACGGCAAGATCGTCGCCATCGGCTCGGACCTGCATGGCGACCATGAGTACGACGCCACCGGCTGCTATGTGATGCCGGGCGGCATCGACCCGCACACCCATCTCGAAATGCCGTTCATGGGCACCTATTCGGCCGATGATTTCGAATCCGGCACGCGTGCGGCCTTGGCCGGCGGCACCACCATGGTGGTCGACTTCTGCCTGCCGGCGCCGCAGCAATCGCTGCTCGAAGCCCTGCAGATGTGGGACAACAAGACCTCGAGGGCCTCCTGCGATTATTCGTTCCACATGGCGATCACCTGGTGGGGCAAGCAGGTGTTCGAAGAGATGGCCACCGTGGTCGACAAGGGCATCACCTCGTTCAAGCACTTCATGGCGTACAAGGGCGCGCTGATGGTCGACGACGACGAGATGTACGCGTCGTTCCAGCGCTGTGCCGACCTCGGCGCGCTGCCGCTGGTGCATGCCGAGAATGGCGACGTGGTCGCGGCCCTGTCGCAGAAGCTGCTTGCCGCCGGCAATAATGGCCCCGAGGGACATGCCTATTCGCGCCCGCCGGAAGTGGAAGGCGAGGCGACCAACCGCGCCATCATGATCGCCGACATGGCGGGCGTGCCGCTCTATGTCGTGCATGTCTCGTGCGAACAGAGCCACGAGGCGATCCGCCGGGCACGCCAGAAAGGCATGCGGGTGTTCGGCGAGCCGCTGATCCAGCACCTGACGCTGGACGAGAGCGAGTACTTCGACAAGGACTGGGACCATGCGGCGCGCCGCGTGATGAGCCCACCCTTCCGCAACAAACTGCACCAGGATTCGCTATGGGCCGGCCTGCAGGCCGGTTCGCTGCAAGTGGTGGCGACCGACCATTGCGCCTTCACCACCGACCAGAAGCGCTTCGGCGTCGGCAATTTCACCAAGATCCCCAACGGCACGGGTGGCCTTGAGGACCGGTTGCCGGTGCTGTGGACCAGGGGCGTCAATACCGGCCGGCTGACGATGAACGAGTTTGTCGCCGTGACCTCGACCAACATCGCCAAGATCCTCAACATGTATCCGAAGAAGGGCGCGATCGTCGAAGGCGCGGATGCCGACATCATCGTCTGGGACCCCCAGCGCAAGAAGAAGATTTCCGCCAAGAAGCAGCAATCCGTCATCGACTACAACGTCTTCGAAGGGGTCGAAGTGACCGGCCTGCCGCGCTTCGTGTTCTCGCGCGGCGAGCTGTCGGTCGAGGAGGCCGAGGTCAAGGCGAAGCCTGGCCATGGTGAGTTCGTCGGCCGCGAACCGAACGCGGCCGTCAATCGGGCGCTGTCGACCTGGAAGGAGATCACCGCGCCACGCAAGGTCGAGCGGACGGGCATTCCGGCGACGGGTGTTTGAGGTGAGGTGCGCGGGGCTCTATCTCACCGCCGTTGTTGTTCTGGCAGCCGGCTCCGCCTCGGCGGCTGGCATCGACCTGTCCAAGCCCTATGGCAATAAGTCCGGCTGCATCAACAAGAACGGCCAGAAGGTCTATGCCGAAGACATGCTGCTGCTGACCGACACCGATTTTATCACCGCGACCAGTGCCTGCGCCTTCACCGGCAAACACGGTGAGGCCGATGGTTCGCTGACGGTCAAGGCAGAGTGCGAAGCCGAAGGCGAGGAGGGAAAGTCGCCGGCCACCTTCACGATCAAGCACAGCGCCAAGAATGCCAAGAAATTGGTGATCGCCGACGAGGACGGCAGCGTATACGGGGAAGTGTCTCGGTGCAGATGATTGCCGAGGTCGGCGCCGCCCCTCATCTGCCTGCCGGCATCTTCTTCCCGTATAGTGATGGGGAGAAGATGGCTGAGCGCAACCTCGGCGCTCTTTTTGCCAACGCTGGCGATTGGCGGAATCCTTCGCGACGGCGTCCTTCTCCCCGTCTCTCTACGGGGAGAAGATGCCGGGAGGCAGATGAGGGGCAGCGCGGACCTGGAGCTATTGAGCCTCGGCCGGCGAACCCGCCAATACCACCCTCAGGCGACGAGCGCGTCCAGTTCCGGCAGCAGGACGACGCTTTCCTGTTCGTTGGGATCGGTGCGGGCGATGACGGCCGAGGACGGCGCATTGCTCAGATTGGCCGGCAAATGCGGCACGCCTGCGGGAATGTAGAAGAGGTCGCCGGCCTTGACGACGATGTGATGCTCCAGCCGGTCGCCATACCAGGTATGGACCTCGCCGGAGAGCACGTAGATCGCCGTTTCATGGTTCTCGTGCAGATGCGCCTTGGCGCGGGCACCGGGCGGCATGGTGAGCACGTGCATGCAGATGCCGGAGGAGCCGACCGACTCGGTGGCGATGCCGGCGAAGTAGGTCAGGCCCTGCTTGCCTTCATAAGTGCTTTCAGGGCGGATAAGATGACAAGTCGGTTTAGGCGACATCGGGGAAACTCCGGGCGTCGACCGAGCGGGACAAACTCAGCAGGACTGGGGCCAATGGGACGGGTCGAGTGGAAAACAACATCACGATAAAAGCAATCGGTTTCGTGCGGCGGAAGGCAGGCAGCAACCGATGACGGGACCTTCGCCAGCCGTCGTTTCGGCAAGCAAACTGGGCCTCACCTTCCAGACCAATGACGGGCCGGTACAGGCGCTGTCCAATGTCGACCTGACCATCGGCAAGGGTGAGTTCGTCTCCTTCATCGGGCCTTCGGGTTGCGGCAAGACTACTTTGCTGCGCGTCATCGCCGATCTGGAAAAGCCCACTTCGGGGACGATCTCGGTCAATGGCATGACGCCGGAACAGGCGCGCGAGAGACGTGCCTACGGCTATGTCTTCCAGGCCGCCGCCCTGTTTCCCTGGCGCACCATCGAGCGCAATGTCGGGCTGCCGCTGGAAATCATGGGCCTGTCCAAGACCGAGCAGGCGGAGCGGATCAAGCGCACGCTCGACCTCGTCAACCTCAGTGGCTTCGAGAAGAAATACCCCTGGCAGCTTTCCGGCGGCATGCAGCAGCGCGCCTCGATCGCGCGTGCGCTGGCCTTCGATGCCGACCTGTTGCTGATGGACGAGCCGTTCGGCGCGCTGGATGAGATCGTGCGCGATCACCTCAACGAGCAATTGCTGCAACTATGGGGACGGACGAACAAGACCATCTGCTTCGTCACCCACTCCATTCCGGAAGCCGTCTACCTGTCGACGCGCATCGTCGTCATGTCGCCGCGCCCGGGCCGGGTCAGCGACATCATCGAATCGACGCTGCCGAAAGAGCGGCCGCTCGACATCCGCGAGACGCCGGAGTTTCTGGCGATCGCCGCGCGGGTGCGCGATGGGTTGAGGGCAGGGCATAGTTATGATGATTGAGGGGAGCGACAAGCGCGCGGTCCATCGCGACTTCGTCATCCTAGGGCGGAGCAAGGAGCGAAGCGACGCGGCGCAGACCCTAGGATCCATGCCGTTACCTCAACGTTCCGCAGCGGTGCAGACCGATGCACCTTACGCCGTGCGTTCGAAGGCGAACACTCTCGACCGCTTATACCCCTCGGCCAACGTCACGGAATGGATCCTAGGGTCTGCGCGACGCTTCGCGTTGCTCCGCCCTAGGATGACGAAGGCGAAGGTGGTCGGCCTTCGCTTCGCTCCGGCTACCCTCTCCTCGTGGGGGAGAGGAGGAGACTTCGCCCATGGATAGCTTCCGCTCCAAGATCATCCCCGTAACCTCCATCCTTCTGGGCGTGGTCGTGCTCTGGTACGTCTTCGCCGTTATCCTCAACGCGCCGTTCCAGCGCGATCTCGACCGGCGTGCCAACGAAACCTCCACGTTCGGCGAACTCATCGGCAAGACGCTGTCGCAGCCCAAGCCAACGCTGCCGGCGCCGCATCAGGTGGCGGTGAATTTCTTCGAGAACACTTTTCTGCGGCCCATCACCTCGAACCGCAGCCTCGTCTACAACGCCTGGGTTACGCTGTCCTCGACGCTGCTCGGCTTCGCCTTCGGCACAGCACTCGGCATCGTCATCGCCGTCGGCATCGTCCATGTCGCGACGCTCGACCGCAGCCTGATGCCATGGATCATCGCCTCGCAGACGATTCCGATCCTGGCGGTGGCGCCGATGATCATCGTGGTGCTGGCGGCGATCGGCATTACCGGACTGATCCCGAAGGCGATGATTTCGACCTATCTGTCGTTCTTCCCGGTGACGGTCGGCATGGTGAAGGGCCTGCGCTCGCCCGAGATCATGCATCTTGACCTGATGCACACCTACAATGCCAGCCGCGCGCAGACCTTCTGGAAACTGCGTGTGCCGGCCTCGGTGCCGTTCCTGTTCACCTCGATGAAGGTCGCGGTGGCGGCAAGCCTAGTAGGCGCCATCGTGGGCGAACTGCCGACAGGCGCGGTCGCCGGCATCGGCGCCAAGCTGTTGGCGGGCGCCTATTACAGCCAGTCGATCGACATCTGGTCAGCACTGGTCGCCGGCTCCATCGTGGCGGCGCTGCTGGTGATGGTGGTTGGCATCGCCGGCCGCGTCGTTGACCGCGCCATGGGTGGGAGGCCAGCATGAACTGGCTGAAACCTTCCTGGCAGGCCGTGCTGGCGATCGTGCTGTGCCTGATCGCGATTGCGCTCGGCGCCATGTCGAAGCCGGAAGCGGCAGCGCTTGCCGATCCGACGGCCAGTATCGACTACCCCTATCTCGGAATGAAGGGCTTGGTGCTTGGCGTGGCCGTGCTGGCGGCGCTGATCTCCATGGTCAGGATTACGCCCCTAGTGGAGGCCGTGGTGCTCTTCATAGGCGCCCATCTCGTCGCCTGGCTGCTGATTTCGGGCATTGCAGGTTTCGAAGGGACGGCGCTGGCGCCGTATTTTCTTCTGCTCGCGGCTGCCTGGCTGCTTGGCTGGCGTTGTGTAGCGGTGCTTTCGGGATTGCGGCCGAAGGCAGGATGGGTCCGGACCGCACTGCGTCTGGTCATCCCCGCTATCTTCGGCGCCTGGATCCTGATCATCTGGGAAGCCGTCACACGCGGCGCCGGCATCCCTTTCATCCTGCTGCCGCCGCCGAGCGCCATCGGCGCGCGCATCGTCAGCTCGCTGCCGGTGCTCGGCGCCGATGTCCGGCAAACCATCTTCAAGGCGGTGCTCTTCGGTTATGTGGTGGGCAGCGGCGCTGGCTTCATCACCGCTGTTCTCGCCGACCGCGTACCGTATCTGCGGCGTGGACTTCTGCCGATCGGCAATATGGTCTCGGCGCTGCCGATCATCGGCGTGGCGCCGATCATGGTCATGTGGTTCGGCTTCGACTGGCAATCCAAGGCGGCGGTGGTCATCATCATGACCTTCTTCCCGATGCTGGTGAATACGGTCGCCGGGCTCGCCGCGTCCGGCCATATGGAGCGCGACCTGATGCGCACCTATGCGTCGGGCTACTGGCCGACCCTCGTCAAGCTCAGGCTGCCGGCCGCCGCTCCCTTCATCTTCAACGCGCTGAAGATCAATTCGACGCTGGCGCTGATTGGCGCCATCGTCGCCGAGTTCTTCGGCACGCCCGTCGTCGGCATGGGCTTCCGCATTTCGACCGAGGTCGGGCGGATGAACATCGACATGGTCTGGGCCGAAATCGCAGTTGCAGCACTTGCGGGTTCGGTCTTTTATGGCGTGGTCGCCCTTGTCGAAAGGGCCGTCACGTTTTGGCATCCCTCTGTCCGTGGTGGATAGGGGCGGTGGGTTTGGGCACTAACTTCAGAGGGTAAAAAATGAAAAGACTTATTATTCCAGTTCTGGCCGGCGCGATGTCGCTGGCCGCGTTCCAGGCGATGGCCGCCGACAAGGTGACCTTGCAGCTGAAATGGGTCACGCAGGCGCAGTTTGCCGGCTACTATGTCGCCAAGGCCAAGGGTTTCTATGAGGCTGAAGGCCTCGACGTCGACATCAAGCCAGGCGGCCCCGACATCGCCCCCGAGCAAGTGATCGCGGGCGGCGGTGCCGACGTCATCGTCGACTGGATGGGCGGCGCGCTCGCCGCGCGCGAGAAGGGCGTGCCGCTGGTCAACATCGCCCAGCCGTTCAAGAAGGCCGGCATGGAGCTGGTCTGCCCGAAGGACGGCCCGATCAAGACCGAAGCCGACTTCAAGGGTCATACGCTCGGCGTCTGGTTCTTCGGCAACGAATATCCGTTCTACGCGTGGATGAACAAGCTTGGCCTCAAGACGGAGGGTGGCCCCGATGGCGTCACCGTGCTGAAGCAGAGCTTTGACGTGCAGCCGCTGATCCAGAAGCAGGCCGATTGCATCTCGGTCATGACCTACAATGAGTACTGGCAGCTGATCGACGCCGGCTATAAGCCCGAACAGCTGACCGTGTTCAACTACTCGGCCATGGGCAACGACCTGCTTGAGGACGGCCTCTATGCCTCGGAAGACAAGCTCAAGGATCCGGCCTTCGAGGACAAGATGGTGCGGTTCGTGCGCGCCTCGATGAAGGGCTGGAAATACGCGGTCGACAACAATGACGAAGCCGCAAGCATCGTCATGGACGGCGGCGGCCAGGACGAGAATCACCAGAAGCGGATGATGAGCGAAGTTGCCAAGCTGATCGACAATGCCGACGGCAAGCTCGACCCGGCGACCTACGAACGCACCGCCAAGGCGCTGCTCGACCAGAAGATCATCACCAAGGAGCCGAAAGGCGCCTATACCACCGCCATCACCGACAAGGCGGTCAAGTAGGCCTCGCAGGCGCGATCAACAGCGCCTGAGACCGGGTCTGACGATCAAAGGGGCGGGCGACCGCCCCTTTTCCATGCGCTCCAATCACAAAACCGTGTGCGGGGATACATTGCGCCGTCCAGCCGTTGCATTGAAGCATGCGCGCGTCGGGGAGCCGCGACGCACGCTTTTGTCAATCGGAGGTCCTTCATGCGCGCTCACTCCTTCCTGCCGGCGCTATCGGCGCTCGCCATTTCCACCGCTTTCCTGTTCGCATCACCGGCCATGGCCGAGATGGTAAAATACAAGGCGACCCTCGATGGCGGCCAGCAGAGCCCAGCCGTCACCACGAAGGGCAAGGGGACGGCCACTCTCACCTTCGATACCACCAAGAAGAAGCTCAGCTGGAACGTGAAGTATTCCGGCCTCAGCGGCCCGGCGACAGCGGCGCACATTCACGGCCCGGCGGCGGCGGGCGAGAATGCGCCTCCGGTGATCCCGTTCAAAGGCAAGCTCAAGAGCCCGATCAAGGGATCGGCGACGCTGACCGATGCGCAGGCCGCTGACCTCGAGGCCGGCAAGTATTACGTCAATGTGCACACGGCGGCCAACAAGGACGGCGAGATTCGCGGCCAGATCGAAAAGGCGATGTAGAGCCCGAAGCGCGGCTAACGCTTGAAGCCTGGCGGGACAGCGCCGCCCTCTGTTCTGCCGGCCCTTAAGCCCTGTCGCGTATCTGCGTCATCGTCCGGGTCGGGGTGATCGCTTCGGGATCGAGCCTGATCTCGACGATCGCCGGTTTGCCGCTGGTTCGCGCGCGCTCGAAGGCAGGCGCGAAATCAGCTGTCTTCTCCACCGTCTCGCCATGGCCGCCATAGGCGCGGGCAAGTGCTGCAAAATCAGGGTTCTTCAGATCGGTGCCGACGACGCGGCCGGGATATTCGCGTTCCTGGTGCATGCGGATGGTGCCGTAAATACCGTTATTGACGAGAATGACGACGATCGGCAGGTCGTACTGCACGGCGGTGGCGAATTCCTGGCCGTTCATCAGGAAGCAGCCGTCGCCGGCGAAGGCGACCACTGTGCGCTCCGGATAAAGCGCCTTGGCGGCGACCGCCGCCGGCGTGCCGTAGCCCATCGAGCCCGACGTCGGCGCTCCTTGCGTGGCGAAGCGGCGGAAGCGATGGAAGCGGTGTACCCAGGTTGCGTAATTTCCGGCGCCATTGGTGAGGATGGCATCGTCCGGCAGCACTTTTTCCAGGTAGTTCATGATAGGTCCCATCTGGACCGGGCCGGGACCGTTTTCAGGCGGAGTCGACCAGTCGAGATAGGCGGTATGCAGCTTGGCTGTTTCGGCCGCCCATGATGGCGTTCCGGCCGGCATGCGCTTGGTGAAAGCCTCGACGAAGGCCGCTGGCGAAGCATTGATCGCCAGGGTCGGACGGTAGACGCGGCCGAGTTCGCCGGCATCGGCATGGACATGCACCAGGGCCTGGTCGGGGTAGGGGCTCTTCAGCAGCGTGTAGTCGGAAGAGGGCATCTCGCCCATGCGCCCGCCGATCAAGAGAACGACGTCGGCCTGCTTGATAGCCGTCGCCAGCTTCGGATTGATGCCGATGCCGACATCGCCGGCATAGTTTGGATGAAGATGGTCGAACAGCATCTGGCGGCGGAAGGAACAGCCGACAGGAAGCGACCAGGCCTCGGCGATCTCATGCATCCGCGCCACCGCGTCCGCGTTCCAGCGCGTGCCGCCAAGAATGACGAAGGGACGCTTCGCGCCGGCAAGCAGCATTTCCAGTGCGTCGAGTTCGGCCTCGCCGGGATAGGTTTCGACCGGCGTGTGCGGAAGTGCTTCCGGCGCGTCGACGACGCTGGTCAGCATATCCTCAGGCAGCGATATGACGACCGGGCCGGGGCGGCCCGACGTCGCCACGGCAAAGGCGCGCGTGACGAATTCGGGGATGCGCGAGGCGTCGTCGATCTCGACCACCCATTTGGCGATGTCGCCGAAGAACCTGACATAGTCCACTTCCTGGAACGCCTCGCGCTCCTTGGCGTGGCTGGCGACCTGGCCGATGAACAGGATGAGGGGAACCGAATCCTGCATGGCGATGTGGATGCCGGCCGAAGCGTTGGTGGCGCCGGGTCCGCGGGTGACGAAGCAGATGCCGGGCTTGCCGGTCAGCCGGCCCTGGCAGTCGGCCATCATGGCAGCACCGCCTTCCTGGCGGCAGACGATGGTGCGGATCGAGGAATCATGCAGCGCGTCAAGCACCGCAAGGTAGGATTCGCCCGGCACGCAGAACATACGGTCGGTGCCATTGGCTTCGAGGGCGTCGACGATCAGTTGTCCACCGGTCTTCATTTCCCAGACTTCTCCAGTTCGGCAAGGATTTCGTCAGTGTGCTCGCCAAGGCGCGGCGAGGGGCGTTCATAAGTAAGCGGTGTGCCCGACATCACCATCGGCGCGCGCACCGATGGCAGGCGGTTGCCATGGCCGTCGTCGAGGTCGAGCCGCATGCCGCGGGCAATGGTCTGCGGGTCGTCGAACATCTGGCCGATCGTGTTGATCGGGCTTGCCGGCACGCTGGCGGCTTCGAGCTTCGCCAGCAGCGGATCGCGATCAAAAATCTTCAGCGCCTCGATGATGCGTGCGCGAAGTTCCACGCGATTGGCGACGCGGGCCGGATTGGTGGTGAAATCGGGATTGGCCGGCAAATCGCCCAGCCCGACCGCGGCGCAGAATTTGGCGAACTGGCCGTCATTGCCGACAGCCAGGATGATGTGGCCGTCCCTGACCGGAAGCACTTCGTAGGGGGCAATGTTCATATGGGCATTGCCCATCTGCACCGGCGACTTGCCGGAAACGAGATAATTGAGGTTCTGGTTGCCGAGCGCCGAGATCTGGGTGTCGAACAGCGCCATGTCGATGTGCTGGCCTTCGCCGGTCTGTTCGGCATGGCGAAGTGCTGCCTGGATGGCGATGACCGAATAGAGGCCGGTGAAGATATCCGAGATGGCGACGCCGGCTTTCTGCGGCTCGCGGCCGGGCTCGCCGGTAATCGACATCATGCCGGCCATGGCCTGGATAATGAAATCGTAGCCCGCGCGAGGCGCATAAGGCCCATCCTGACCGAAACCGGTGATCGAGCAGTAGACGAGGCGAGGGTTGATTTCCTTCAGGCTGCCATGGTCGAGCCCGTATTTCTTCAGGCCGCCGAGCTTGAAGTTCTCGATCAGCACATCCGCCGTCGCGACCAGCCGGCGCACCGTCTCGGCGCCTTTGGGCGTCGAGAAGTCGATGGCGATGGAGCGCTTGCCGCGATTGCAGGAATGGTAATAGGCGGCCGACAGGTTCTCGCCGTCGTGGCTCATGACGAAGGGCGGACCCCATTTGCGGGTGTCGTCGCCGCCGTCCGGGCTCTCGACCTTGATGACATCGGCGCCGAGATCGGCAAGCAACTGCCCGGCCCAGGGCCCGGCAAGAATGCGGGCGAGTTCGACGACGCGGACGCCTTTCAGCGGGGGTTCGGCCATAAATCACCGTGGTTGCTGCAATCATCCTGATCGCTGCGAAAGCAGAGCCTCTATCAAGCCCGGCGGCGGCTGTCACGGTTCTTGCGATGGGCCAAACCGTCAGGCTTTCAGGACAGCGTCCGCCCAGTTGGCGAAATCGTCCATGACGGTATCCCGGTTCACCTCGTTCAGGCCCTCGTGGCGGGTGCCGGGGTAAACCTTCGAAACCAGATTAGAAAAGCCCATCTTGCGCATGCGGTTCGCGAGATGGGTGATGCCCTTGCCATAGTCCGAGGCAGGGTCTTTCTCGCCGCCAACGATGGCGACGGGAAGGTCGCGCCGGATGCCGGCAAAGGCCGCATCCTTGCCGCCGTTCAGCGCCATGGCAACCACATCGCGCCACATCGATATGGAGGCATCCCAGCCGCAGAGCGGATCGGCGATGTATTTCGCGACCTCCGCCTCGTCGCGCGAAAGCCAGTCGAACAAGGTGCGATGGTCGAGGACCGCCTTGCCCCAGGCCTGGAAGGTGAGTTTCGGCAGCAGGCGCGACGGGACATCGGAGCCCAGCCGCATCCGTTCCCAGGCCAGGATGCCGAGCGCCACCTGGCCGAGCAGGCCTTGCGAGAAATTGCCGTTCCAGATGGCGGCGGCATGGATCCGATTCGAGTGCCGTAACAAGTAGTTCAGCGCCACGGACGCGCCCATCGAGTGGCCGAAAAGGATCACCGGCAGGTCAGGCTGTTCGCGGGCGATAAGATCGCGGATGGCGTCGACATCGGCGATCACCTTGGCCGGGCCGTCCTTGTCGGCGAATCTGCCGAGCGGCGCGTCGGGCGCCCTGGTCGTCCCATGGCCACGGTGATCATGGACATAGACATGGAAACCCCGAGCGGCCAGGAAACCGGCGAAGCGGTCGTAGCGCCCGGCATGCTCGGCCAGGCCATGATTGATCTGGACCACCGCACGCGGAGAGCTGTCGGCCTGCCGGATGAACAGATTGAGGTCGGCGCCGGTCGGCGAGCGGACCACGCGCTGCTGGCTGAATGGCATGCCGGCTGGCCTCCCCCTGGTTCCGCCCTTGCAATGTCCAACGTGTGCGCCGGCGCCTGATTTGCGTCAATCGGGCCTGCCGGCTTTTCCGCGACGATCTTTCTTGCCACGAGCCCGCAAAATATCGCAATTCTGACATGGAGACAGTTTCAGTCTGTCGCCCACTTTCCAGCAGGGGATTCTCCATGCGCATTGCTGTTGTTTTCGGATTGGCCTTGCTGGCGGGGTCGCTGGCAGGCGCGGCGCATGCCGACGTCAAGATGAGCGGCACCTTCGTGGCCGACGCTGCCTGTCCCGCGACGCAGGCGATCAAGAACGCCAAGAACCCCGGCAATGTCTCGACCGATGCGGGCAAGACCTATCAATTGCTGGCCGGCAACAAGGACGCTCCGACCCACTACCTCATCCTGGTGCCGGGCGCCGATCCCGAGCGCCGTTGGGTGAAGGTCAGCTGCGGCCATCTCTCGGGCAGCAGTGCGGTGACCGCGCCGGCGGCACCGGGCGGGCAAGGCAAGCCGGCGGCCTCGGGAAAACCCGAATATGTTTTCGCGCTGAGCTGGCAGCCGGCCTTCTGCGAGACCAAGTCGAACAAGACCGAATGCAAGGCGCAAAGCCCTGGCGAATTCGACGCCACCAATTTCACGCTGCACGGCCTGTGGCCGCAGCCGAACGGCAATTTCTATTGCCAGGCTACTGCCAGCGACAAGGCCAATGACAATCCGGCTCACTGGCAGGACCTGCCACCGGTCAACCTCGATGCCGAGACCCGCGCCGAACTCGACAGGGTGATGCCGGGCACCGCCTCGAAGCTGGAACGGCATGAATGGATCAAGCACGGCACCTGCTATGGCAAAAGCCAGCAGGAGTATTTTTCCGACGCCCTTCATTTGATGCGTGAGGTCAACAGCTCGCCCGTGCGCGACCTCTTCGCCAAAAATATCGGCGGCAAGCTGACCGCGGACCAGATCCGCAGCGCCTTCGACCAGTCCTTCGGCGCGGGAGCAGGGGACCGGGTGCGTGTGTCCTGCCTTATCGATCCGTCGAGCGGCCGGCGGCTGATCGGGGAACTGACGCTTGGCCTTGCCGGCCCGATCGGTCCGAACAGCTCGCTCAAGGATCTGCTGCTGGCCTCCGTGCCGACCAACAAGGCCGGTTGCCCGACCGGCACGGTCGACGCGATCGGGTTCCAGTAACGCACGGGCACGGATTTAGGCAGCCAGCCGGGCTTTCGCTTGCCGTGCCTGCTGTTATGTTGGCATGGCGGTGTTCATTCAGCGGGGGTTGCATGAGTGGCATGACGAGCAGCGCGCCGGCACGGCAGGGGAAATCGTAGCGACAAGGTTGGGTCTGGACTGACTTTGGCTAGATCTGCGCGGACCTGGTCCAGGCGATATCGGCGTCGGCTTCATGCCCGCCGGGTTCACCGACGACGCGGTCGCGTCCGGTCGATTTCGCCTTGTAAAGACGCTGGTCGGCGAGCGCGAACAGGTCGGCCAGGCACTGCGTCGTTTCGCTGACGGTGGAAACGCCGGCGCTGACGGTCAAATCGAACCGGCTGGTGGCGGCCGATGCCTTGAGCGCGGTGCGGACGCTTTCGCCGAAGAGCCTGGCGACGGAATGCGGACGCGAACTCAGGATCGCGAATTCCTCGCCGCCGATCCGGAACACCTGGTCCTCGACGCCTGCCGCCTCGCAAAGTACGGTTGCGACCGCCTTCAGCACCTTGTCGCCTTCGGCATGGCCGAAACGATCGTTGATCGACTTGAAGTGGTCGACGTCGACGATGAGCAGGCTGAGCGGCCTCGCCGTGCGCAGGCTGGACTGGACGGCGGCCTCGCCATCGGCATCGAAGCGTCCCCTGTGCAGCAGTCCGGTCAGGCCATCGCGGCCGACATGTTCGACCAGCGCCTCGTAGCGTTCGCGATAGGTCAAGGTCTCGAAGATGTCGGTCAGCCCACGCGGCATCTGGACATCCCGGACCTCGAACCATTTGAGATAGGCGACCAGCATGGCGCTGAAGGTCAGTGCCGCCGCCATCTTGGCGAACCAGCCGCCGAAGAAGACCGCGATCGGCGCGCCGGCAACGAAATGCAGCGCGGTGAAGAACCCCGCCTGATCGAAAGTCAGCACGCAGGCGACGCAAATCAGGATGCGTGCGAACCGCGCCTTGCGCAGGACGCGTCCAAGTTTCTCATAGAGCAGGATGATCAGGATGGCATCGACGAACAGCAGCGTCGTGCCCCAAACCATCAGCCAGCCCATCTCGTCGATGAAGCCGATATCGGGGAGCCGGCCATCGGGAAGCGGAGCGATGGCGTGCAGGCGCAGGAGCAGGACCAGACCGATCATCAGCGCATTGCCGAGCAGCAGGCCATAGATCGGCTGCCGCACTGTGGCGGCATCCTCCTTCATGTAGAGCAGAAGGAGCATCACCAGCTTGCCCGAAAACAGCACCGCCGAGCCCGGCGAGACCATGCCGAACGGCAGCGCGACGTAGAAGACGCTGGCGAGATAGGTTTCCAGGAAATGCATGACGCCGAGTGCGCAGATGAAGACGCCCAGGCCGATGCGCTTGCGGAAGCGGAAAAGCGTCACCATGACGCTGAAGTAGACGATCGCTTCGGCAAGGAGCAGGAAACTGTTCAGCAATGCCGTCGATCCGCTCTCTGTTCGAAATCGCGGCCAGCCAGCGATTCCACTCCGATCCTGTTTTGACGTGGAAGGGTTAACCGGAGATTTCCGCGCGCCATCGACCGGTTGAAAACCTGGCTGTCGGTGCACACTTGTCCGTGTGGTTGGCCTGATATGGCAAAAGCGATTGCCGTTCGGCGCCGCATCGCCTACATAGCGGCCAACCTCCATTCAATTCGACAAATCCAGTCATTTTTCAGGGAAAGCGCGCGTGGCACGCCAGTTCATCTATCACATGGCCGGCCTCAACAAGGCCTATGGCACCAAGAAGGTGCTCGAGAACGTTCATCTGTCCTTCTACCCGGACGCCAAGATCGGCATCCTGGGCCCAAACGGCGCCGGCAAGTCGACGATCCTCAAGATCATGGCCGGCATCGACAAGGACTGGAGCGGTGAGGCGTGGCTCGCCGAAGGCGCCACTGTCGGCTACCTGGCGCAGGAGCCGGCGCTTGATCCGGACAAGACCGTGTTCGAAAACATCATGGAAGGTGTCGCGGCCAAGACCGCCATCATCGAGCGTTACAACGAATTGATGATGAACTATTCCGACGAGACGGCCGACGAGTCGGCCAAGCTCCAGGACGAGATGGACCGGCTGAACCTGTGGGATCTCGAACAGCAGGTCGAGATGGCAATGGAAGCGCTGGGCTGCCCGCCCAAGGATGCCAACGTCACCAAGCTATCGGGTGGCGAGCGCCGCCGGGTCGCGCTCTGCCAGCTGCTGCTTCGCCAGCCTGATCTTCTGCTGCTCGACGAGCCGACCAACCATCTCGATGCCGAGACGACGGCGTGGCTGGAAAAGCATCTGCGCGCCTATCCGGGCGCCGTGATGATCATCACCCACGACCGCTACTTCCTCGACAATGTCACCGGCTGGATTCTCGAACTCGATCGCGGACGCGGCATTCCTTATGAGGGCAACTACACCAAGTACCTCGAAGCCAAGGCCAAGCGCCTCAAGCAGGAAGGCCGCGAGGACGACGCCCGCCAGCGCGCCATCGGCCGCGAGCGCGAGTGGATCCAGTCGAGCCCGAAGGCTCGCCAGACCAAGTCCAAGGCGCGTATCCAGGCGTTCCAGGATCTGCTCGATGCAGCCGACAAGCGGCGGCCGACGGATACGCAGATCGTCATCCCGCATGGCGAGCGGCTCGGCAACGTGGTCATCGAGGTCGAGGGCCTGTCGAAAGGCTTCGGCGACACGCTGTTGATCGAAGGCCTCGAATTCAAGCTGCCGCCGGGTGGCATTGTCGGCGTCATCGGCCCGAACGGCGCCGGCAAGACGACATTGTTCCGCATGATCACCGGCCAGGAAAAGCCGGATGCGGGTTCTGTCCGCGTCGGCGAGACGGTCAAGCTCGGCTATGTCGACCAGAGCCGCGACGCGCTCGATCCGTCAAAGACCGTGTGGGAAGAAATCTCGGGCGGCGCCGAAGTGGTCAAGCTCGGCAAGTTCGAGGCCAACACCCGCGCTTATTGCGCGTCCTTCAACTTCCGCGGCGGCGACCAGCAGCAGAAGGTCGGCAACCTCTCCGGCGGTCAGCGCAACCGTGTGCACCTGGCCAAGATGCTGAAGACCGGCGGCAATGTTCTGCTGCTCGACGAACCGACCAACGATCTCGATACGGAAACGCTGGCGGCACTCGAAGACGCGCTGGAAAATTTCGGCGGCTGCGCGGTCATCATCTCGCACGATCGCATGTTCCTCGACCGTCTGGCGACGCACATCCTCGCCTTCGAGGGCGACAGCCACGTCGAATGGTTCGAGGGCAATTTCGAGGATTACGAGCAGGACAAGATCCGCCGGCTCGGACCCGAAGCCGTCAACCCGCACCGCATGACCTACAAGAGGCTGACGCGGTAAGGGGCACCGGGCGGCGAATTCTCAAGCTGACATGAGGAGCCCGGATGGCTGACTGGTCCGCCGCCCAATATCTGAAATTCGAGGACGAGCGCACGCGGCCCGCGCGCGACTTGGCGGCACTGATTCCGGTCGACTTCCCGCGCCGGGTTGTCGATATCGGCTGCGGGCCGGGCAATTCGACCGAACTGCTGGTCGAGCGCTGGCCGGATGCGCAAGTGAGCGGCTTCGACACGTCTCCCGACATGATCGAGAAGGCGAGGGCGCGGCTGCCCAATGTTAGCTTCGACCTCGCCGATGCGTCGACATGGCAGCCGGTCGAGCCGGTCAACGTGATCTTCGCCAACGCCGTCTTCCAGTGGCTGCCGGAGCATCCGGCGGTGTTCCAGCGCCTGATGGGTTTTCTGGCCCCCGGCGGCGCGCTAGCCGTCCAGATGCCCGACAATATGGCCGAGGATTCGCATCGCCTGATGCGGGAGACCGCCGCCGAAGCGCCTTTCGCGGCAAAGATCAGGGATGCGGCCCGTGCGCCGCTGCCGCCGGTGTCGTTCTACTACGACCTGCTGTCGCCGCTCTCGGCTCGGCTCGACATCTGGCACACCATCTACAACCATCCGCTGGCCGATGCCGAGGCGATCGTCGAGTGGGTGAAGTCGACAGGGCTGAAGCCCTTCCTCGATCCGCTGGACGCGGATGAGCGCAAGCTGTTCCTCGACAGCTACACGGCCAAGATCGCCAAGGCCTATCCGAAGACCGCCGATGGCAAGGTGCTGCTGCGTTTCCCCCGCATTTTCATCGTCGCCAAGGGGGCGGGATAGGCTGGCGAAAAACCTTGGTTTAAGCCGGCCTAAACCTTGGTTTAAGCCGGCGTAAACCGGCCGAGTGAGAAAAATGTTGCGCCGGAACGTTTCGGCGCCCACATCAAGCCGCAACGCCCGCGGATGGACGGACTTAAACATGCATCGCGTCATCATCAGCGGCATCGGCGCTGAAATTCCCAAGCCTGTCATCACGAATGAGGAACTGGTCGCCAGCTTCAATGCCTGGGTCGACACCGAGAACGCGCGGCGCCAGGATACCGGCGAGACGCTGCTGCAGAAATCGGATGCCGACTTCATCGTTCATGCTTCAGGTGTGAAGTCCCGCCACGTGGTCGAGCGTGAAGGCATTCTCGACCCCACCCGCATGGCGCCGCGCATTCCGGCGCGTCCGGACGACGCGCTCTCGCTGCAGGCGGAATTCGGCATCGCTTCGGCTCGGAAGGCGATCGAGCACGCCGGGGTCGAGGCCTCGGACATCGATCTGGTGATCTGCTCGTCCTCGCATCAGCAGAGGCCATATCCGGCGATCGCCATCGAAATGCAGGAGGCGCTGGGCACGAGGGGCGCGGGCTTCGACATGGGGCTTGGCTGTTCGTCGGCCGCGGCTGCGCTGCACATGGCGGTCAATCTGGTGCGCTCGGGCGCGCACAAGCGCATCCTGGTGACGACGCCGGAAATCATCACCGGCCATCTCAATTTCCGCGACCGGCAGACGCATTTCATCTTCGGGGACGCTTCGGTGTCGATGGTGGTGGAGGGGCTGGCCCAGGGTGAGAGGCGGCCGGGCCGCTTCGAGGTGCTGGACACGCGCATATGGACGCAGATGTCGAACAACATCCGCACCAATCTCGGCTATCATACCCGTACCGCCCAGGATGATCCCTACAGGATCGACCTGGAAGGCAACCTCATCAAGCAGGTCGGCAACAAGGTGTTCAAGGAAGTCACCGTCGCCGGGCACAAATTCATCGTCGAATTCCTCGCCGAACACGGGCTGACGCCGCAAGCGGTGCGGCGCTTCTGGCTGCACCAGGCCAATGCGCGCATGAATGCGATGATCCTGAAACTGGCGTTCGGCCACGATGTCGGCCATGACCGCGCGCCGATGGTGCTGGAACGACTGGGCAACACCGCCGGCGCGGGAGCCATCATCGCGCTGTCGGAGAACCATGCCGACATGAAACCGGGCGATCACGGCCTGATCTGCGCCTTCGGTGCGGGATATTCGATCGGTGGCGCGCTGCTGAGAATGCTCTGAGGTGATGCCGCGCTAGGCCGGCGTGAAGGGAACCAGCATCGGCACCCGCCTGGCGTAATCGTCATAGGCGGGTCCGAGTTCGTCGCGCAGGAAACGCTCCTCCAGCCTCGCCTTGATGACGACGCCGATGATGAGCAGGGCCGTACCTGCAATGCCCCAGACCGTGCCCTTTGCCGCCATGGTGGCAACCACAGCCAGCAGCAGCCCGGTGTAGATCGGATGCCGGACCAGGCGATAGGGGCCGGTGTCGACCACGCGATGATCCGCCTTGGCTGTGACTGTGGCGGACCACAACCGCCCGAGATGGATGCGTGCCCACCATGCGAAGCCGATGCCGACCGCGATCAGGGCAACGCAGACCCAGGCTTCGGCAAGGGTCGGCGTCCACAATCTCAGCCTGCCTTGATAGCTGTGCGCCGGAACGAACAGCAGGACGGTGCCGGCCAGCCAGAAGACGCGATAGCGGGCCTCCGCTCCGATGGTGGCGCGCTTTTGGGCTGGATCGGCCCAGGATGCAGCGACGATCCAGGATACCACCCAGAACAGCCAGAGCGCTGCGATGGCGTGTCCAACCTGCATGCCGAACCTCCTCCTCCCGACTGGCGCCGAATATATATAGGCGGCGCGGCGGCAATGGGATGCGCTCGCTGCAACATGACGGCATTTCCGGTAATAACGTCGTGATCGGCATCAAACGCAGTGATCGGATCATCAGCGCTTTCGACTGGACCGCATTGTCCGAGGCCTCTAGACCAGCAGCATGCAGGAAACAAACCTAGAACTTTTTCCAACTGCCGAGCCCACGATCGACATCGTCCCGGGCCGCAAGCTGACGGCAAAGGCAGTGGCGCTCTATGCCGCTCCGTCCGATCATTTCGAGACGAAAGCCGTCGAGGAATTGGATCTTGGCTTCGACGGAATCGCGAATGACTTCCATTCCGGAATGACGCGGCGTTCCGGTGGGCGCGAGCCTTGGTATCCGCGCGGCACGGAGATGCGCAACGAGCGGCAATTGTCGCTGGTTGCCGCGGACGAGCTTTCGATCGTCGCCGAGCGCATGGGCCTGAAGGAGATCAAGCCGGAATGGATCGGCGCCAATATGCTGATCGAGGGTGTGCCACATCTGTCGATGCTGCCGGCCGGCTCACTGATGTTCTTCGAAGGGGGCGTGACGATCAAAATCGACGCGCAGAACAAGCCGTGCCGGGTCGCCGGGCAATCCATCGCCACGCATGTCCATGCATCGGATCGCGATGCAGCCGCACTGCTCTTCCCGCAGACGGCGAAGCGGCTGCGTGGCCTTGTCGCCTGGGTTGAAAAACCCGGCGTGGTCAGGGTCGGCGAAGAGATTTCGGTGCGTGTGCCGGAGCAATGGATTTACAAGGCATAGCTACGCCGCCCAGCAGGCGGCGTAGCTATTACGGTCGGCGTCAGCCCTTGCGGTTCTTGTTGACGCCTTGCGCCATGACGGAGACGTGGTCCCACTTGTCCCAGGTGGCGAGGCGGTTGGCGTATTCCTGGCGTATCATCGGCAGGCCGCCATCGCCGAAGAACACCCTCAGCGGCGGCTCTGCCGCATCGACGATGGCCAGCATCGCCGGTCCGGTCGCCTCGGGATCGCCAGCAACCGAGTTGGCGCGGCGCTCGGCCATCTTGGCGCGGGCGGGCGCATAGGCCTCGATCGGCTTGGAGACCTTGGCCGATGCTCCCGACCAGTCGGTGGAGAAGCCGCCCGGCTCGACCAGCGTGACATGAATGCCGAATTCCGCGACCTCGATGCTGAGCGACTGGCTGAAGGCTTCCAGCGCCCATTTCGAGGCATGGTAGAGGCCGAGCGAGGCAAAGGCATTGACGCCGCCGATCGACGAGATCTGGATGATGTGGCCGGAGCGCTGCGCCCGCATGATCGGCAGGACAGCCTGGGTAACCCACAGCGCGCCGAACACATTGGTCTCGATCTGGTCGCGGGCTTCCTGTTCGCTGACTTCCTCGATGGCGCCGAAATGGCCGTAGCCGGCATTGTTGATGACGACGTCGAGCCGGCCAAAGCGCTTGTGCGCCTCGGCGACAGCGGCATCGACGGCTTTCTTGTCGGTGACGTCGAGCTTTATGGCGGCGATGTTGTCGCCGTATCTATCGACGAGATCGGCGAGCGTGGCGGTGTCGCGGGCGGTCGCTGCAACGCGGTCGCCACGCGCCAGTGCGGCCTCGGCCCAGACGCGGCCAAAGCCTTTCGACGATCCGGTGATGAACCAAACCTTTGATGTCATGTGTGGAATCCTTGCCCCTGCGGGGCGCAATTTCTGGATGGAAGCGGAGGCTTCTCCGCTTTCGGGCATATACGGCCTGTTCCGTGATTTTCCAGAGGCGAGGGGGAATCTTTTTGAACAAAACGCAGAGCGCCATCTCCCCGGCAGTGGCCTCATTCCTCCTCGTCGTCGGCGTCGAGCAGGCGCGTGGCGCGCCAGCGCGTGAGCATGGTGTTGGTTTGGTCGATGACGAAGAAACGGGCGGAGTCGCGGTCATAGCCCTCGGCCAGCAGCTTTTCGTAATCGGTGTGCATGTGGCGGATGTGGGCGATCGTCGCCAGCCATACCGCGATCGTCGGCGGCAAGGTTTTCATATGGACCGAGCCGGCGTCGGTGCGGATCTTCTCCATGTCGGCATAAGGCGCCAGCGGCAGAAGTGCTGTCAAAGCCTTGGCGATGGCGCGGCGGCGGCCGGTGGGCGCGGTCATTGCTCCCCGCGCCCCTCAACGGTCGCCTCGGCAATGGCATCGGTCGAGGCGAAATATGGTTTGATGTCGATGACCGGCGTGCCGTCGAGCACGTCAATGGCGTCGAAGTCGACGCGCCCAGTGCCGATGTCCAATCCGACGAGCTTGGCTATGTGCAGGCCGATTGGGTTCGGCCGGGCAGGGGAGCGCAGGCCGAATACGCCTTTCGCTTCAGCCGCATGGCGGGGTTTCTGCACAATCAGATTCCGCGGCGCGTGATGCAGCCAGGACAGGATGACGACGTGGCTGGCGCGCTCCAGCCCGCGCAGGCCCGCACGATAGGGCGCATCGATGGCCAGCACCGCGGGCTGTCCCGCCTCGCGCGCGGCGCGCATGTTCTTCGGGCAGCTATCCCGGGTGATCCACGGCGAGGCAATACGGCCGATGAAGACGATGCCGGCGTCCGGCGGCATCAAGGCCGGATCCTGGTCCAGTCTCTGCTCGCCTTCGCGAGCCTCGAACATCTCACGCGGTTCGGTCATTGCCTGTCTCTGTGCTGGTGCATGCCATTGTCTCAAAACCGCTAGACGTTTCGGGCTGATCCGGACCGGGAAATCACGCATGCGGCATTTTCTGGTCCGGAAGCGACATAGCGCTTGCAAGGTCGCCGAATTCGACATAAACATATGTTTATATCTTTTCAAAGAGAATACGCTGATGCATGTCTCGCTCGACACCATGGTGGATACGCTGAAGGCGGCGGCCGAATCCAGCCGCCTGCGCATATTGGCATTGTTGTCGCGTGGCGACCTCACCGTTTCCGACCTTACCGAAATTCTCGGCCAGTCGCAGCCGCGTGTCTCGCGCCACCTGAAGCTGCTGCTCGAGGCGGGGCTGATCGGCCGCTACCAGGAAGGGTCGTGGGCGTTCTTCCGCCTGTCGGACGCCGATTCGGCGCGAGACTTCGTGATGAGGCTGGTTGCCGGCATTCGCGGCGCCGATCCGCAGGTCGAGCGTGATCTGGAGCGACTGACCTCGGTCAAGCGCAAGCGCCAGGACCGCGCCACCGCGTACTTTTCGCAGAACGCCGCAAGCTGGGATCATATCCGCTCGCTGCATGTGCCCGACCGTGCGGTGGAGGCCGCGATGCTGAAGCTGGTCGGCAAGCGGCCGTTCCAGTCCATGCTCGACCTTGGCACCGGCACCGGGCGGCTGCTCGAAATCTTCTCGCCGCTCTACCGGCGGGGGGTCGGCATCGACATGTCGCGAGAGATGCTGACCGTGGCGCGCGCCAATCTCGACAAGGCCGGCGTTTCGAACGCGCAGGTGCGGCAGGGCGATATCTTTTCGCCGCCGGTCGAGCGCGATGCCTTCGATCTCGTCACCATCCACCAGGTGCTGCACTATCTCGACGACCCGGCCCGCGCCATCCATGAGGCGGCGCGGCTGCTTCGGCCGGCCGGCCGTCTCGTCATCGTCGATTTCGCGCCGCACACACTGGAATTCCTGCGCGACGAGCATGCGCATATGCGGCTGGGCTTTTCCGACCGGCAGATCGGAGAGTGGTTCTCCGAAGCCGGCCTCGATCTCGAGGATGCCCAGGAGTTCGAACCGCGCGGCGGCAACGAGGCCAGGCTCACCGTCAAGCTTTGGCTTGGCCGCGACCGGCGCCTGCTGATCGCCGATCCTGCCAATGCCAGCCAGCAGACCAGAGTGAGCTCGATAGGGGAAATCGCCTGATGAACCAGTTTCGTTTTTCCCGCCGGCCCGATATCGGCGACAAGGTCAGGGTTTCGTTCGAGTTCTTCCCGCCGAAGAACGACGAGATGGAGGCAAGACTGTGGGATACGGTCACAAGGCTCGAGCCGCTGCAGCCGAAATTCGTCTCGGTGACCTATGGCGCCGGCGGTTCGACGCGTGAGCGCACGGCGCGCACCATCGGCCGTATCCTGAAGGAGACCAGCCTGACGCCGGCCGCGCACATGACTTGCGTCGACGCCGCTCGCCATCAGGTCGACGCCGTGATCCAGGAATTCACCGACATGGGGGTGAAACGCTTCGTCGCCTTGCGCGGCGATCCGGCGGAAGGCGTCGGCGCCGCCTACCGACCGCATCCGGACGGCTACGCCAACGGCTCCGAGCTGGTCGGGGCGCTGAAGCACGCCGGCGATTTCGACATCTCGGTTTCGGCCTATCCGGAAAAGCATCCGGAAAGCCCTGACTTCGCCACCGACATCGACATGCTGAAGCGCAAGGTGGACAACGGCGCGACGCGGGCGATCACCCAGTTCTTCTTCGACAACGATCTCTACGAGCGTTACGTCGAGCGCGCGCGCCGCGCCGGCATCTACATCCCGATCGTTCCCGGCATCCTGCCGGTGCACAATTTCACCCAGGTCGCCAATTTCTCGGCGCGCTGCGGCGCGCTGGTGCCGGCATGGCTGGCCGAGCGTTTCGACGGCCTGCAGAACGACCCTCAGACGCATGCGCTGGTGGCATCCGCCGTGGCCGCCGAACAGGTGCTGGACCTGGTCGAGCGCGGCGTGGGCGATTTCCACTTCTACACAATGAACCGGGCCGACCTCGTCTTCGCGGTCTGCCATATGATCGGCATCCGCTCGCATGAGGTGGCGGGCTCCGCTGCTGCCTGAGGGTCAGTCGGGTAAGCAAAAGGCCGGGTAAAAACCCGGCCTTTCGAATCGGTTGGACTATTTGGTGCTGGTCTTCCCCGTCTTGGCGGGTTCAGGGAAGGACGCCCATAATGAGGGCGCCGATGAAAGCAAACGCAGCACAAATCATCAATGCGTTGATTGGCCTCGTAAGTCCCATGACATAGCCTCCTCTTAAAGAGCTATGCCCTGGAGTCTAGGTTCATTTGTGCCACAGGCAAGCGGAAAATGTGCTGCATTGCGACGTGATTGTGGATTTTGCGACTTCGGTTTCGCCGTTAGCCGTTGAAACTCCTTGGCAAAAACCCGCTTCATGCCTGTGAATAAATTATGGCGGTGGCGTGTCGATGCTGTGTCATGGCAGCGCTACCCTCGCAAAAGTCGCCTTCGACTTTCGCGATTGCACATGCCGAGCTCTAACGCCGTCCGAACACTCGCCCGTCGATTGTCAGAAGACCAAGTCCGATCAGCACCACACCGCCGATCTCAAACGATTCCAGCCGCTCGCCAAGGAAAAGAAAGCCGAGCAGCATGGCACTGGCCGGCACGATCAGCGTGACCAGCGAGGCGTTGGTTGCCCCGGCCGAGGCGACGAGGTTGAAGTAGAGGATGTAGGCGAAGGCCGTCGAAAGAAGCGCCAGCGCCAACACCGCCGCCCACACCGGCGCCGAGGCGGAGAACAGGCCGGCCGGGCCATGGGCGAAGAGCACGATCGGGATCATGATGATGGTCGAAGCCGTCAACTGCCCGGTGGCGACGACTGGCGAGGGCACGCCCTTGAAACGGCGGGCGACCATCAGCGCGATACCGTAGGACAGCGAGGCGCCGATCAGCGCGAATTTGGCCCAGACAGGGCCGCCGAGCCCCGCCAGCAGGCCGGGACCGATCATCACAGCGGTGCCGGCGACACCGAGCCCAATGCCGGCGAGCTTGTTCCAGGACAGCTTTTCATCTGATGTCAACGCATTGGCCAGGAGCAGCGTCCAGAACGGCGTCGTGGCATTGAGGACGGAAGCGACGCCGGCCCCCAATTGGGTTTGACCGGCAAAGATCAGCGAGAACGGGACGACATTGTTGGTGAAGGCCAGTAGGAAGAACAGGCCGGCATGCGGCAGAGCGGCGCGGAAGGACGGTCCGCGCAAGCCGAGATAGAGCTGCAGGGCTATCGCCGCGATGGCGACGCGAAACAGCACCAGCACCAGCGGTTGAAGCTCCGCCACCGCGATGCGGGCGAAGAAGAACGAGCCGCCCCAGATGGCGCCGAGCAGCAGCAATTGCCCCCAGTCCCTGAGCGTCATCGGTCCGCGTGGCGCAGATGCAGCGGTCACTGCCATATGAATCCTCTCCAGACAGCCGGAATGCCAGCCGACAGGCGGAAGCCATATCTGGTCCGGGGGCAAGGGCCACCCGAAACCCGACCGGCAGCCAAGCCTTTCGGCAAAGGCCAGTGCCGTGCCGTCAGGAGCACGAGACACAGAATTGTTTTCGTTGCAGCGCCGCGCGCCTCCAGAGATGCGCAAAGGACGCTTGCAAGGCTCATCCCTGGCGCATGATCCCTTCCGAAGTCGAAATTAACTTTCGGGGTCATGCGCTAGCCGCTAGCTTGGATTAATTGTGCGAGCTGAAGTCGAGGATTCGTCCATGCAGCGATTCGAGAATGCAAGCGAGGCTGCACTGGCGCTTCGCCCGGACGACCCGGTCTACTGCTTTCGCCCGCAGGTCTTGAAGGCGGATGCGAAGCAGTTCATGGGCATGTTCCCCGGCAAGACCGCCTACGCGGTCAAGACCAATGGCGAGCAGATCGTGCTGAAGACGCTGGTCGAGGCCGGCGTCACCGCCTTCGACGTCGCTTCACCAGGCGAGTTCGCCGCCGTGCGCGCCGTCTCGCCCGATGCGGAGATGCTCTACATGCATCCGGTCAAGGCGCAGTCGGACATCAAGCTGGCTTTGGAGAAATACGGCATTCGCGTCATCTCGCTCGACCATGAGGACGAGATCACCAAGCTGACCCGCGTGGTGCGGGCGCTCGATATCGACCCGGGCGCGGTCAGCGTCTTCGTTCGTGTGCAGACAAAGGGCCATGCCGCCTACGAGTTGTCCAAGAAATTCGGCGCCGGGCCTGCCTATGCGGTCGAACTCGCCGAGCGGCTGAACCGCACCGGCTACAAGGTCGGCCTGTGTTTCCATGTCGGCAGCCAGATCGAGGATCCCGACACCTATGAGCGGGCGCTGGCCTCGGCCGACTGGGTGCGCAACCGGCTGACCTTCGACATTGCCGGGCTCGATGTCGGCGGCGGTTTCCCGGCCGAATATGGCCATGATCCCAACCGCAAGCAGATCGAAATGCCGTCGCTCGGCCAGATCATGTCGCGGCTCTCCGGCGACCTGAAGGAATATCAGTTCGACCAGATGCCGTTGGTGGCCGAGCCAGGCAGGGTGATCGTGGCGCGCTGCCTGTCGCTGATCGTGCGCGTGCTGCTGCGCAAGGGCAAGCGGCTCTACATCAATGACGGTATCTGGGCGTCGCTGTCGGATTCGTGGACCGGCAAGATCACGCTGCCGGCGCGGTTCATTCCCGATCCGGCGATCCGTACGCGCAATGGCGATGAGAAGAACATCGTGCCGTTCAAGGTCTGCGGCGCGACCTGCGATTCCGTCGACATCCTGTCGCGGCCGTTCTGGCTGCCGGAAACCGTCGACACCGGCGACTGGATCGAGATCGGCCATATCGGCGCTTACTCGCTGTCGCTCAGGACCCGCTTCAACGGCTTCTATCCCGACACCTTCGTCGAGGTCACGACGCCCTTCGACGAGGGCGACGCGCCGGTGGGGTTCGCGAGTTTGGAGACGATGGCGGATTAGGAAAAAGGGGTGAGTAGTCAGTAGTCATGAGTAGTCAGCAGGGAATCTCTATATCTCACTACCCACTACCCACTACCCACTACCCACTACTCGCTCTCTTCACAATTTTCCCAACAGCTCCGGCGTCGGCCAGCCATCGACCGGCATGCCGAGGCGCATCTGCTCCTTGCGGATGGCTTCACGGGTGTTGGTGCCCAAAATGCCGTCGACGGTGCCGACGTCGTAGCCCCTGGCTTCGAGCTTGGTCTGCAGTTCTTTCATCTGCTCATTGTTGAGGCCGGGCTCGGGATTGCGCGGGTCAAGCGGCGGCGCGCCCGCCAGCCGCGCGGCGAGATTGGCCGCGGTCAGCGCGTAGGTGAAGGACTGGTTCCATTCGAGATAGACGTCGAAATTCTCGTAGGTGAGGAAGGCCGGGCCCTTGCGGCCCATGGGCAGCGCCAGGCCGGCCTTCAGCCCCTTGTCGGCCAGCGGCGAGCCGTCGGGGTTGGTGACGCCCCACTGCGCCCACTGTGTCAGCGGCAATTTGTTGGTGCGCCCGGTCTGGTCCCACGGCATCTCCTCGGGCACACGCACTTCCTGGATCCAGGGTTCGTCCCGCTTCCAGCCGCGCGACAGCACCTTGTTGCCCGTGGTCATGATCACGTCGGGCACGGAGCCGCGCAGATCGATTTTGCCGTCGCCGTCGCCATCGATGCCCCGCGCGAGATAGTCGGATGGCAGGATCTGCGTCTGGCCAATCTCGCCGGCCCAGGCGCCGGTGACGTCGGCCGGCAGCACGCCGCGATCGATCAGTTCCAGGAGCGGCACCAGTTGCTGGCGGAAAAGCTGCGGGCGGCGGCAGTCATGCGACAGCGTCACCAATGCGCTCAGCGTATGGAAATCGCCCTGCACGGCGCCGAAATCCGTTTCAAGCGCCCAGAAGGCGGTGATGACGGGGGCCTGGACGCCGAACTGCTGGTCGGCGCGGGCGAAGATGTCGGCGTATTTCTTCATGTTCGCGGCACCTTGCTTCAGCCGGTAAGCCGAGATCATGCGGTTGGAAAACTGGACGAAGGTTTGCGTGAAGACGCCCTGCGCACGGTCGCGCGCCAGAGCCCTCTCGTCGATCCTGGCGTCCTCCAGCGCATCAAGACCGACCGCGCCGACACCGGCAGCCTTGGCTTCCGCCGCCACACCCTGCTTCCAGGTTTCGAAATCGCCGCCGCATTCCTGCGCCATCGCCGGTAAGGCCGTGGCGCACAAGAACAGCGCCGCGAGGGCTTGGGAACGCAGTCGCATCAGCTTCCTTTCGAAACGAGAGGGCATTGTCGTGCCTGAAAGCGCAACGCCCTGAATTACCAGCGGTTGCACTCTTTAGCGCTGGCTGTGTCGAAAGCAGGCGGCAGGCCCGGTGTCAACGGCTGATCTGTCGCAATCACTATTCCCGCGGCTTGCTGCCGTTGTCACGGTGTCAACGGGTCTTCTGCCGCAACCACCATTCCCGCGGCTTGCTGCCGTTGCCACGGTGTCAACGGGTCTGCTGCCGCAGTGCCTCTCCAGGCGGCTTGCTGCCGTTGCCACGGCGTCAGCGCGTGTTCTGCCGCAGCCACTTGTTCCAGGCGGATTCGGAGCCGTTGAAGACGTTGATGTCGGACTTGCCGGTCATGCCGGGAACGATGCCGGTTCCGGTGTACTGCCAGAAGGTGAAAGGGTGGCTGCCATATTTCTCGCGCGGGTGTCCGGCGACCGAGCGCAGCCAGTAGGGATAGCCGCGGAAGGTCGACAGTTCATTATCGTCGAAGAAGTCGACCGAGGTGTAGATGATCGGCTTCTTGCCGTAATGCCGCTCGACGATTTCGAGGAAGGTCGTCATCTCCGCGCGCACCGTGGCGGCGTCGGGGCGCAGCCGGCAGGTCGGCGAGTTCGGGTTCCATTCCATGTCGAGAACCGGCGGCATGGCGGAGCGGTCGACGGGGACATTCTGGATGAACCAGCGCGCCTGGGTGGCCGCCGGCGTGCAGAAATAGAAGAAATGATAGGCCGCGCGTGGAATCCCGTTGGCTTTCGTGCGCGCCCAGTGCTCGCTGAAATACTCATCGAAACGATCGCCGCCTTCCGTTGCCTTGATGAAGGCGAAGGAGATGCCGCTGGCCTTGGCCGCCGGCCAATCGACCGAGGTCTGGTATTTGGAGACGTCGGTACCATGGACGGCATAATTCCACGGCGCACCGCTGTCCCACTCATGCGGCTTTGAATCGGCAAAGCGCGGCGCGCGCACGGCCACCGTCGGGCTGCTCGACGCGGATGGCGATAGCGGCGAGAGATCGTCCACGGTCGAGCAGGCGCCGAGCAGCGTCAGCATGAAAAGGGCCGCAAGACGGCGCATCCGCAACTTCCAAGCCGGAATCAGCCGGTCGCTGATGGGTCTGTGCACTGATGGCCGAAGCTGGTCTGGCCCCCTCCAGGCGATCGCCCCACGCATCGCCTGGCATATTCGTTTTTCATGCATGTCGTGTCCCAAAACCGCTGCGCGCTTTTGGGCGACATGCATCCCTGTGATCGCCGATCATGGTTGATATCTGGTTTATGGCGCTCGACAAGAGGCCCGATTTTGCGGAAGCAATGGCGGCAATTCGATGACATAAGCGTCAGGCGAATGCCTGGGAGGCAAGGGATGCGGTTCGTCGTCAAGATCGTCAAATGGCTGCTTGGTCTGATCGTGCTGGCTATCGCCGCGCTGTTTGCCTGGCTCTATATCGCGCCGCCGGAACTGATCCGCGTCGGCTCGGGCTATTCGGCCAAGATCGTCTGCTCCAACGTCTTCATCGCCGGGCGCGATGCCAACGAGGTGCTGGCCGTCGACGTGCAGGCGCCGGGCCACCCGCTGCTGCGCTTGATGCGGGTCTCGGTCGACAAGAACCGGGGGACGGTTTCGGCCGGCCTGCTCGGCTTCCTCGGCAAGAGCGAGGCGGTTGCCCGCGACGGGTTGGGCTGCGCCTCGGTCCCCGACGGCGATGTCGGCAAGGCGCGGCGCACGGCAATCCATGCCTCGCCATCGCCGGCCAATCAGGACGCGCTGTGGCCCGAGGGCGAGCGGGTCGATGCCTCGCAAAATCTCGAGGTCTCGAAGATCGTCGGGGATGACGCGCTGGCCGGCACCGGCATGCGCGCGATCGTGGTGATCAAGAACGGCCGCGTCGTCGCCGAACGCTACGGCGACGGTTTTTCGGCCAAGACGCCGCTGCTCGGCTGGTCGATGACCAAGACAGTGAATGCCGCTATCGTCGGCACGCTGGTCAAAGATGGGAAGATGACGGTCGACAACAAGGGCCTGTTCACGCCGTGGAAGGCCGACGGCCGCGCCGCGATCAGCCTTGCCGACATGATGGCGATGTCGAGCGGGCTGGAGTTCAACGAGGATTATGGCGACGTCGCCGACGTCACGCGCATGCTCTATCTCGAACCTGACATGGCGGGCTTTGCCGCAACCAAAACCCTCACCGGTGAGGTCGGCAAGACGTTTTCCTATTCGAGTGGCACGGCGGTGATGCTGTCGCGCCTCTGGCAGGACGCGATCGGCGACAAGGCCAAGGCATTGACGTGGCCGCGCATGGCGCTGTTCGAGCCGCTCGGCATGCGTAGCGCGGTGCTCGAGACCGACGAGCAGGGCACTTTCGTCGGCTCGTCCTATCTCTACGCCACAGCGCATGACTGGGCCCGCTTCGGCCAGTTCCTGCTGCAGGGCGGTGTATGGAACGGCAACCAAATCCTGCCGGCCGGCTTCGTGGAATGGATGCGCGAGCCGGCATCCGCCTCGAAGGTCTACGGCAAGGGCCAGTTATGGATCGAAGCGCCGGGCGACGAGGAAAACCCCGGCGCCGGCGTCGCGGCCGGGCTGCCGAAGGACACTTACTGGATGGAGGGCCATGACGGACAGACCGTCGCCATCATTCCGTCTGAGCAATTGGTGGTGGTGCGGCTCGGGCTAACGCCGGCCAAGTTCAACTACCGCCCGCAAGCAATGGTGGGGGCGCTCGTGAAGGCGCTGCATTAAGCGGCAGTCGGTTGCTGTAGAGTTTCTTCTAGGCCGCGGTCGCCAAAGGCTTGGCGCGATCAATCCGCGCCCGCTCCTCGGGTGAATTCATGACCTGCCAAAGATCGCTGCGGCGCTGCACGTTGAGCCAGAAATCCGGGCTGTTGCCAAAGACCCGCGCCAGAATGAGCGCGGTCGCGGCCGTCACGTTGCGGCGGTCGTTGCACAATTCGTTGACATGCTTGCGCTGAACCCCCATCGCTTCCGCCAAAGCAGCCTGTGTCAGGCCAAGTGGTTGCATAAATTCTTCCGTGAGGATTTCACCCACCGTTGCCGGCTTGCGTGTGGTCATCAACATGTGTCGTCTCATCTGTAGCTATGATCGTCGAGATGGATATCCGACGCTTCACCACGGCCGCCATTCCACCGAAAGATCAGCCGCCATTGGTTGTTGACGCGGATTGAGTGGAAGCCATCGAGACTACCACGCAACTTTTCGAAATGATTGCTCGGCGGTACGCGCAAATCCTGATCGGTCGTCGCGTCATCGATCATCTGGAGCTTGCGGAACAACCGGCCTTCAAGATCGGACGGAATGTTGCGGGAATGGATGTCTTCCACGAAAAAGGCTCGCAGCCATCCGTCTCGAAACCCGACGATCACTTTCTATCTCCAGCATGGAGATAATGTACCACCCTTTGGGTCATTCTGCAATCGCGAAGGGCGAACCCTGCTGATCGCGTTCACCGGATTGACCTTGGAACTGGAGCGTTGGGCCGCCGATGGCGAAAGCGCGCCGGGTTCTACGGCTGTTTTGTCTGCGATGTCAGATGCCGAGCTTGATCACAGCCAGCCAGGAATAACCGTGATAAAGCGTGCGGAAACGGAAGGTTGAGCCGGTTCGCTCGGCTTCCGATTCCAGAACGTCGCGCAGGGATTCACGCGGCGTGACGTGGAATTTTTTCAGCCAGCCGCGCAGCAAGGTGCGGAACCAGCCTGGCAGACCTTCCTGCTGGCCGAAATCGACGACGTGCAGCGAGCCCATCGGGGCCAGCGCGGCAAGTGCCGCCGATACCGTCTTCTCCCAGCCCGGGATCATCGACAGCGAATAGGATACGAAGACGCGGTCGAAGCTGCCTTGGCCAAACAGCGCCTTCGCGTTGAAATCCGTGGCATCGCCCCTTGCCAGCATGACGCGATCAGAGAGGCCTTCGCGGGCAACCGCAGCGCCTGCCGTGTCCAGCATTTCGGCCGAAATATCGAGGCCGAAGAAGCGCGCGTCTGGATAGGCGCGGGCGGCGAGGATGATGTTGCGGCCGGTGCCGCAGCCGAGTTCCAGTACGGTGCCGCCCGATGGCACGTCCAGTCCCGATATCAGCTTGTCGCGGCCGAGCAGGTAGTATTTGCGGGTCAGGTCGTAGACATGGCGCTGCCAGCGGTAGACGCCGTCCATCAGTTCGGCGTGGCTGGCCGGCAGCTCCGTCGTGCTCATGCGGCGCGCTTCACATAGAGGTGGAAGCCGCCATAGATGGCCGAGCGGTCGCGGGCCGAGAATTCGCGCGAGGCCTCGTTCTGGTAATCCCACTGGTCGAGAAGCGAGGTGGAAACGCGGCCCGGCAGCAGGCTGGGCTCGGCAGCGGTGCGGAAAATGACGCGCGCCCCAGTGGAGGCGGAGCGGGTGATTTCCGACCACAGTGCATTGAGCTGGTCATCGGTCATCCAGTCCTGCGCGTCGAGCAGGATGAAACGGTCGACGGCGCCGGCATCCTTGCCGGCGAGGAATTCGATCAGGTTGGCGTGATGGATGGCGACGCGGTCGACATTGCCGCGGATGGTCTCGTAATTGTGCTTTTCCAGATAGGCGGGCAGGGCGGCCTCGCCTGGTTCCGGGTAGCGGCGAGCAAAGGCCTGCCAGGCGAAGTAATTGTTTTCCAAGGGGAAGTCGCAGGCAAGCTTTTCCAAGCGGGCCTTAAGCACGCTGGCCATGGTGCCGTCGCCGGAGGTGATCAGCGAATCATACTGCGCCGGCGGAATGCCGAGACCGAACAGCGAGGCTTTTCGCGAGGTCGCCCATTTCAGAAGCTTCCTGTCGAAGACCGGCGCCAGCTCCTCGTTGAAGAAGCGGCGCTGTTCGCCGATATTCCTGGCTTCCATCATGCGGGCCGGGTTGACGCCGAACAATTTCGCCGTGCGGTGGCCCATGGCGATGAACAGGCCGAGCAGGCCGGTCTGGTAGAAATTGCGGTCGAAGACACCAATACGCCGGCGGCCGCGCCAGTTGCGGTGTTCCCAATAGTGGCGGCTGACCGGGTCGAGATGCGGCGCGATGAAACGGTCGTAGGCTTCCGAATTGTGGCTGGTGTCGGCGGCGCCGAAGAAGCGGAACAGGTCGCTCTGCGAAGGCAGATGGCGGACTGCCTCAAGCTTCATGCGGTTCAGCGCGATGTGAGCGGCGTTGAGGTCGACAGCGTCGATCCGTGCCGGCGAACGGGTAAGGTAGGCCAGGATGTTGCAGCCGCCGGAAGCGATGGTGACGACGCGATGACCCTGGCCAAGTTGCATCGCGTCCATGTCGACGTCAGGGTCTTCCCAGATCTGCGGATAGACAAGGCCGGAAAACAGGAAGGCGAACAGCCGTTCGGAGATGCCGGCTTTCGAAAGCGCGCGGTTCTGGTAGACGGCTTTTCCAACTTCCTTGCCGCGGCGAAAAACCAGGTCCGAGGAGACGTCCGTCATGGCAAAGTGATTCCCCATTTGCTTTGCCGCAAGCGGGTACCGCAGGGTCATGACAGGCCGGTGACGGCCTGTTGACGTCTCCCTTACAGCTTGCCAAACCCGCCCGGCGTCGGCGTCGTCACGATGACGGCTTCGCCAGCGTCGAGAACGGTCTGGTCGCAGGCCTTCAGCACGTCGACCGTGCCGTCGTTGCGGCGGACCTTGGTCGAGCCGACCTCGCCGTCGCCGCCGCCATCCAGCCCCCGTGGCGGGCGGTTGCGGTGCGAGGACAGGATCGCGCATTCCATTTTCTCGAGGAAGCGGATGGTGCGTTTGGTGCCGTCGCCGGCGTTCCATTTGCCCTTGCCGCCCGAGCCTTCGCGGATGTGAAAATCCTCCAGCACCACGGGAAAGCGCAGTTCAAGCACCTCCGGATCGGTTAGGCGCGAATTGGTCATATGGGTGTGCACGCCGGAGGTGCCGGCAAAGCCGCGGCCGGAGTTCATATGGCCGGCCGGCGAGCCGGAACAGATGGTCTCGTAATATTGGTACTTCTTGTTGCCGAAAGTCAGGTTGTTCATCGTGCCCTGCGCATTGGCCATCGCGCCCATGGCGCCGAACAGCGCATTGGTTACGTGCTGCGAGGTCTCGACATTGCCGGCGACGACGGCGGCAGGGTAGGCGGGCTTCAGCATACAGCCGTCGGGAATGACGATGTTGATCGGCCTGAGGCAGCCGGCATTCATCGGGATCATGTCCTCGACCATGACGCGGAAGGCGTAGAGCACGGCCGCGCGCGCCACCGGCTCAGGGGCGTTGAAATTGTTCTTCATGACAGGCGACGTGCCGGTGAAGTCAACGGTCGCCTCGCGCTTTTGGCGATCGACCGTGATCTTCACCTTGATGACCTGGCCGGTATCGGTCGGATATTCATATTCCGACGTGTCCGGCAGCCGCTCCAGCACCCGGCGCACGCTCTCGGCGGCATTGTCCTGGACATGGCCCATATAGGCCTCGACGACATCAAGTCCGAAATGGGAGACCATCTTGCGCAGTTCGGCGACACCCTTCTCGTTGGCGGCAATCTGTGCCTTGAGATCGGCGATGTTCTGGTGCGGGTTGCGGGCGGGGTAGCGATGATCGGTGAGCAGCGTATGCAGCTCCGTCTCGCGGAATTTTCCGCCGTCGACGATGCGGAAATTGTCGAACAGAATGCCTTCCTCGTCGACCGTGGTGGCGAGCGGCGTCATCGAGCCCGGGGCGGTGCCGCCAATGTCGGCATGGTGGCCGCGCGAGGCCGCCCAGAAGAGGATGTTTTTCCTGATGTCGTCGAACACCGGTGTCACCACGGTGATGTCGGGCAGATGCGTGCCGCCATTATAGGGGGCATTCAAGGCAAAGACGTCGCCGGGGTGGATGTCGCCGGAGTTCAGCCGGATGATGGTTTCGACCGAACGGTCCATGGAGCCGAGATGCACCGGCATGTGCGGCGCATTGGCGACCAGCGCCCCGGTGTGGTCGAAGACGGCGCAGGAAAAATCCAGCCTTTCCTTGATGTTGACGGAATAGGCGGTGTTCTGCAGCGTCACGCCCATCTGCTCGGCGATCGACATGAAGAGATTGTTGAAGACTTCGAGCATCACCGGATCGGCTTGCGTGCCCAGGGCAGCGGCGCGCGCTTTCTTTTCCGTGCGGCGTATAACGACGTGATTGAGGTTGGTGATTTCGGCCCGCCAGCCCGGCTCGACGACGATGGTCTGGTTTGGCTCGATGATCAAGGCGGGGCCGGCGACCAGATTGGACGGTCCGAGGGTCTCGCGACGGTAGACGCCAGCTTCATGCCACTGGCCTTCCGTGTAGATTAGCCGGGTCTCGGAAGCGGCTGGATGGACCCTTGCCGGTCCGGCAGGCGCATGGGCCTCGGCGTTGGTCTGGCCGGTTTCGGTGCCCTCGATGCCGACGGTCTCGACCATCATCGGCTTGTCGTCATAGACGAAACCGAATTGCGCTTTGTGGGCGATTTCGAAATCGCGCTTTGCCTGGAAAATCGAGTCGTTCTCAAAATTTACCGGCAGCGTCGTATCGGTGCCGTCATAGCGAATGTGCAGCACCGGCCTGGTGGCAACCGCGTCCTCGGCGATGCCTTGCGCCGCCAGTTCCGCGATCACGGCCTTTTTCAAGGTGGCGACGAGGCCGCCAATCTCCGTTCTGGACTCTTCGGCGAGCGGCTTGAGCAACGCCTGCTGGCGCGAGGCGAACACCGAGGCCAAGCCGATGCCATAGGCCGAAAGCAGGCCGGAGAAGGGATGGATCAGCACGGCCTCCATGCCAAGCGCGTCCGCGACCAGGCACGCGTGCTGTCCGCCGGCGCCGCCGAAGCAGTTCAGGAGATATTCGGTGACGTCGTAGCCGCGCTGCACGGAAATCTTCTTGATCGCATTGGCCATGTTCTCGACCGCGATGGTGACGAAGCCCTCTGCGACCGATTCGGGCGGCCGGCCATCGCCGATCTCAGCGGCAAGTGCCGCGAATTTCGCATGCACGGTTTCCGCGTCGAGCGGCGCGTCCTGGCCGGAACCGAAGATCGACGGGAAGAAGTCGGGCTGCAGCTTGCCGAGCATCACATTGGCATCTGTGACGGCCAGCGGCCCGCGGCGCCGGTAGGCGGCGGGGCCGGGATTGGCGCCCGCGGAGTCCGGTCCGACGCGGAAACGGCCGGCCTCGTAGTGCAGGATCGAGCCGCCGCCGGCGGCGACCGTGTGGATGCGCATCATCGGCGCGCGGACGCGCACACCGGCGACTTCCGTGTCGAAGGCCCGTTCATACTCGCCGTCATAGTGGGCGACGTCGGTGGACGTGCCGCCCATGTCGAATCCGATGACCTTGTCGAAACCGGCGAGCTTCGCCGTCTCGACCATGCCGACCACGCCGCCGGCCGGGCCCGACAGCAATGCGTCCTTGCCCTGGAACATGTCGGCGGCGGTGAGCCCGCCAGAAGACATCATGAACATCAGGCGAGGGGATTCGTTGTTTTTTCCCGCCGCACCCGGTTCTCCCGCCACCCCCAGTTCTCCCGCCACCCTTTGCACATAGCGCGACAGGATCGGCGACAGATAGGCGTCGACCACCGCGGTGTCGCCGCGGCCGACCAGCTTGATCAGCGGCGAGACCTCGTGGCTGACCGAGACCTGTCCGAAACCAAGCTTGCGGCAGACCTTGGCCACCGCCTTCTCGTGATCGGGATATTTCCAGGCATGCATGAAGACGATCGCCACCGCATCGATGCCATCGGCTTTCGCTTGTTCTATGGCCGGCCGGCAGGCTGATATGTCGAGCAGCCGTTCGACGCGGCCGTCGGCGAGCACACGCTCGTCGACCTCGATGACGCGCTCATAGAGCTGTTCGGGAAGGATGATCTCCTTGGCGAAGATGTCCGGTCGCGCCTGGTACGCAATCCCTAACGCATCGCGAAACCCCTTGGTGATGAGCAACAACACGCGGTCGCCCTTGCGCTCCAGGAGGGCGTTGGTGGCCACGGTCGTGCCCATCTTGATGTCGCCGATCAGGCTGGACGGGATCGCGGCGGCCGGTTCAAGGTCGAGCAGGTCGCGGATGCCCTGAATGGCCGCATCGGCATAGGCCTCAGGATTCTCCGACAGCAATTTGCGCGGATGCAGCCCGCCTTGCGGGTCACGGCCGATAATATCGGTGAAGGTGCCGCCGCGATCGATCCAGAAATCCCATTTCGCGGTCATGCGGCTGTCTCCGGTATTCGTTTTCGTTATCGTTGTTAAAGCGCCCAAGCGCCGGCAGCAATGTCGCCTGCATGCCATTGATGTTACAGGCGGAAACGCAACGTTATGAAACCCATGGCCGTCCGGGGCATTTCTCCTTCGACCGTTCACCGCAACGTGAACGTGTGTTGAAGGAGAGACGTAATGAAAAAGCTCATTCTTGCTTCGGTGTCCGCCCTGGCCCTGCTGGGCGTTGCCGCCTGCAGCGACAGTGGCACAGGCACTGACAACACCACCACGCAGAGCACCAATCCGCCGGCTGCCGAGCAGCCGATGAAGCCCGCGGCCCCGGCCGATAATTCGACCAAGCCTGCCGAGCCGGCTCCGGCAACGCCCGCTCCTGCGCCCGCGCAGTAGTTTGTAAGCAGTAGGTGTCTTGGGAGGAAGGCCGGCTTCATGCCGGCCTTTCTCGTGGAGACCGCGCTCGGGACCGTGGATCGTCGGTGGCCACGGACCCGATAGAGAGTGGCCGTTATTGGCTTGATAGCGGGGACCGGTTGGCTCTATGAAGCTGGCCATGTCGATTTGGGACCGCCTCGGCGACTTCATCACGCGGGTTTCGTCTTCAACCACGTCAGGCGTCGCCGACGTGGTTGAAGCTGTGCGCACGGTTTTCTCCGGCGATGCCGACCTGCGCCGCCGCGTCGCCTTCTCGGTGGCGATGATCGCGCTGTCGGCCAAGATGGCCAAGGCCGACGGTATCGTCACCCAGGATGAGGTGCGCGCCTTCCAGGAAATTTTCGAAGTGCCGCCGAAGGAGACGCGCAACGTCGCGCGGCTGTTCGATCTGGCCCAGCGGGATGTGGCCGGTTTCGAGACCTATGCCGAGCGCATGGCGCAGCTCTGCGGCTCCGGGCACTCCAATTGCGTGATGTTGGAAGACATACTCGATGGCCTGTTCCACATCGCCAAGGCCGATGGGTTGGTGCATGAGCGCGAAGGCATCTTCCTGCACCGTATCGCCGAGATCTTCCGTATTGACGAGACGCATTACGAATCGATCATGGCGCGGCACGTCAATCTTGGTGCCGGTGACCCCTATGTCGTCCTCGGCATCGAGCGGGGCAAGCCGTTCGAGGAGGTCAGGAAACGCTATCGCAAGCTGGTGTCGGACAACCACCCGGATCGGCTGATCGCGCGCGGGCTGCCGCAGGAATTCATCAAGATCGCGACGACCAGGGTCGCGGCGATCAACGCCGCCTACGAGATGATCGAGCGGGGTCTGCGGCACGCATGAGCGGCTTCCTGCCCGACGAGCCAAGCGCCGAGGTCAGGGTATCGCCGAATTTCGGGCCAAGGCGCGACGCGCAGAAGCCCGACATGATTGTGCTGCACTACACGGGCATGGCTACCGGGGCCGCGGCCGAAGCCTGGCTGTGCGATCCGGCGAGTGAAGTCTCGTCGCATTATCTCGTCCATGAGAATGGTCACGTCGTGCAGATGGTGCGGGAAAGCGATCGCGCGTGGCACGCCGGCCAGAGTTCCTGGTTCGGACGCACCGACATCAATTCCTGCTCGATCGGCATCGAAATCGTCAATCCCGGCCATTCACTGGGCTATCCCGGCTTTCCGAAACGTCAGATCACGGCGGTCATCGAGCTGTGCAAGGGGATTGTCACGCGGCACGCGATCACCCCCCAGCGGGTGTTGGCGCACTCCGACGTGGCGCCGGGGCGCAAGATCGATCCCGGCGAGAAGTTCCCATGGGCCGCGCTGTTTAAGGCCGGTGTCGGTCATCTCGTGCCGGCCGCTCCCGTCAGGCGCGGAGCCGCGCTGAAGTCCGGTGACCGCGGTGCCGATGTGGAGACGCTGCAGTCGATGCTGTCGCTTTATGGCTATGGCGTCGAGATATCGGGCATTTTCGACGACCGGACACGAATTGTCGTTGAGGCCTTTCAACGGCATTTTCGACCGCGCCGGATCGACGGAATCGCCGACGGCTCGACGATGCGCACGCTGCAGAAACTGCTTGCTTCCGCGAGGAATTGACCTCAGGTCAAGAGCGGGTCCAAGTAATCCTCGCTGGTCATAAAGTTACAAACTGTCACTGAAAGTGACTTGCCTCGCCTTCATTGGCGCCAAATCGGACTTCAAAGGGCGTTTCGTACAGTTTGTCGGACGTCCATCCCCCCGGGTGTTCCGATATTGATCAAGCGATGCCACGCGAAGATCTTCGCGTGGCCCCAACAGAACAGGATCACATGCAGAAATTGACCGTTTTAACGGCAGCTCTTGCTGCCGGGGTAATGAGTTTTGCCTTCAGTGCGGCCGACGCCGCGCCGTTAAGTCCACGGGCCGACCAGGGCCTCGTCGCGGCATCCGCCAAAGGCAAGGCCATTTCGGCCAAAAGCAACAAGACGACGAAGCAGGTTTCCGCGAAAGTGGAAAAGGCAAGCTGGGCCAAGGCAAGTGGGACCAAGGCAAGTAAGACCGGGGCAGGGAAATCCTCCGCCAAGAGGCAGACAAAGCGCGGCCGCAAAACCGTGGACATGACGACGACCGCATCGATCGGTCTCGGCAACGTCGCTGCGGCGACCGCGGCGGTGACGAGCGGTGGCCAGTATTCCGCGATTGTCGGCCGCTACGCGGCGACCTACGGGGTTCCGGTGTCGCTGGCCCAGGCCGTGATCAAGATCGAAAGCAACTACCGGCCGAATATGGTCGGCGGCGCCGGCGAGATCGGACTGATGCAGATCAAGCCGGCAACCGCGCGCATGATGGGTTACAGCGGGTCGGCCAAGGGCCTGTTCGATCCCGACACCAACATCAAATACGGCATGAAGTACCTCGCCATGGCGCGCGACCTCGGCGGCGGCACGACCTGCGGCACCATCCTGAAATACAATGCCGGCCATGGCGCCACCCGCATGAACCCGGTTTCGGCGGCCTATTGCAGCAAGGTCAAGGTCCAGTTGGCGGCTGTCGGCGCACCGGCTTGACAAGAACCGGGCACGACGGCTTTTTCGGTTGCGTTTTGCGGTGTGAACCCCTTTATACGCCCTGCCAGCTGGCCGGGCGGCCGCACCCGCAAACGCCGAAAGGCCGCGGGTGAGGAAAGTCCGGGCTCCATGGAAACACGGTGCCGGTTAATGGCCGGCGGGGGCGACCCCAGGGAAAGTGCCACAGAAAGCAAACCGCCACGACTTTGTCGGGGTAAGGGTGAAAGGGTGGGGTAAGAGCCCACCGCGCGACTGGCAACAGGAGCGGCACGGTAAACCCCACCGGGAGCAAGACCGAATAGGGGCGGTGCGAGGGGGAACCCTCGAGGGCTGTTTCCGGCCCACCGTCCGGGTAGGTTGCGTGAGGCGCATGGCAACATGCGCCCAAGATGAATGGCCGCCACGTTCTCGCCTCGCAAGGGGCGAGGGCCATACAAAACCCGGCTTACAGGCCAGCTGGCAGTTTCTCTCCACGACATCTGGGATAAAGCCTTTGATGCCAGAAGGTTACGCCCATGGGCGCAGCTTCTGATTCAACGCATGGCGCTGATTTGCCCCGCCGCAAGACAGAGATATCCGCCGACTTTTCTTGAAACTGGTGCGATTAAATCGTACCATCACGGCTCATCATCAGGAGCCTATCGTGGGTCAGGTCGACAAACGCAGCATCACGCTTTCGCCGGAGTTGGCTCAGGCCGTCGACGATGTGGTCGCGGCTGGAGAATACGCTTCGGCGAGCGAGGTGATCCGCGATGCGTTGAGGCAATGGAAGGACCGCCGCGACCTGATGGGCTACACGGTTGAGGAACTGCGCAAGCTGGTGCAGGAGGGGATCGACAGCGGGCCTGGTCGGTTTGCCTCGATGGACGAAATCAAGGCGGAGGCCCGCAGGCGTCTGCGATCTGACGACGCGGCATGAAGTTGCTGCCAATCGACCGCAGCGCTCGTGCGGAAGAGGATTTGGTTGCGATCCGGCTTCATATTGCGGGCAACAACGAGGCAGCAGCGGACCGGTTGCTTGATCGTTTAGCGGCAAGATGGCAGCAATTGTCGACTTAATCCCTTCTCAGGTGCGCCACGCAACGACATTGCGCCGGGTATCCGCCATCTGATTGTCGGCGAATATCTCACCTTGTACCGGGTCGGCGGTGATGCGATCGAAGTTCTTCGCGTGCTGCATGGTCGGCGCAACATCGAAGCCAATGACCTCGGCTCCTAAGCAATCCAGGAGAAGCGCTAGCGCTTTCCCTTGCGGAATCGCGTAATTGCGTAAAGGAGTTAGGGCGGTTCGGCGATCCCATCAAACGCTGACCCGCTCGTGGTCGATTTGTCAGTCGCTGATCCTGTCCAGCGAGGCCTCGATCGCCTTCCAGAGTTCTTCCACCGGCTCACAACCGACCGACAGGCGAACGAAGCCGGCCGGAACCGCGTCGCCTCGCTTCAAGCGCCGCTCGGCCGAGGTGTGGACGCCGCCGAAGGAGGTCGCGGCCTGCATCAGGTCGCAATTGTTGATGAAATCCTCGGCTTTCTGCTCGGAAGCGAGTTCGAAGGAGATGAGGAAGCCGAAGCGCTCCATCTGGGCGCGGGCAAGATTGTGCGAGGGATCGCCTTCCAGGCCGGGATAGCGCAGGCCGTTGATCGCCCGATGGCCTTGCAGGCGCCGCGCGATCACTTCCGCCGACGAACACATGCGGTCGAAGCGCACATCCAATGTTTCCAGGCCGCGATGCACCAGCCAGGCTTCGAACGGCCCGGGGATGCTGCCCGAGACCTCGCGCCAGCCGGTCACGGCGGCGATGATATCCGCATTGCGGCTGGCAACATGTCCGAACAGCACGTCGGAATGGCCATTGGGTGCCTTGGTGTCGGCGGCGACAACGATATCGGCGCCGTGATCGAGAGGGCGCTGGCCGAAGGGCGTCATCGTCGTGTTGTCGACCACCAGCAGCGCGCCGGCCTTGTGGACGGCTTCGGCGACAGCGGCGATATCGCAGATGTCCAGCCCCGGATTGGCCGGCGTTTCGACGAAGGCCAGGCGATAGCCCGCAAAACCGCCGTCAAGGAAAGTCGATGTCGGCCGGACATCGTAGGAGACACCGAGCGGTTGCAGGAAGCGATCAGCCAGCGCCCTGGTGGTGTGATAACCGTCCGAAGGCAGCAGGACATGGTCGCCGGCCTTGAGCATGGCAAAGAATGCCGCCGAGATCGCTGCCATTCCCGAGGGAAAGCCGACGCAGGGCGCGTCTTCCAAATGGGACAACATGTGTTCGACGGCATCCCAGGTCGGGTTGCTGAAACGGCCGTACTGGTTGAAGCCGGTGGCATCGCCCGGTGCATGGAAGATGGCGGCCATGGTCAGTGGCAGGGGAATGGAATCGCCCATGGCAAACCCGCTGCGACGCAAATGGGGAAGGGCCGCGGCGCGCGATTTGGCAGTTTCAGACATCGAGTTTCAAATCCCTTGGCGATCGGTGATATGGGGAGACGCTATGCCCGGCCGCGGCTCGCGGCAAGGCGTCTCCAGTTAGACCAGCGAGGCTCTAAACGGTTCGTTAGGCTTAATAGACCATAAAGACGAGACGTGCCGTCAAAGCCTTCTCGTCGCCGTGATGCGCATGTTTGTGAAGCCTATTCCCGTTGACGCCCATAGTGCCCCATGGTATCCCATTTCGACATCAAAGCCTTCGTTCCGCGTCAGGGTAAAGCGTACGCCAATCGGGCAGCCGCGGCGGCTGCGCGTTTGCCGTTTTTTGCCCGTGTGGACGAGGTTGGTGCGGGGCAGACGCAGCGCTGCGGTGGCGCGTGCGACACGATGAAGAGGGGTGCGGCCGCGCAGGCGGCTGCAACGTGTGATGGACCGGTTTCTGTCGAACACGGTGAGCAGGATCGATGCGAAGGGACGGGTGTCCGTTCCGGCGCATTTCCGTGCCGTGGTGCAGAAGCGCGGCTATTCGGAACTCTATGCGCTGCGGTGCCTGGATCTGCCGGCGATGGATGTCGGCGGGCTCGATCTGCTCGATCGCTACGAACAACGCATCGCGCGGGAAGACCCGTTCCTGCAGGCTGCGGACGACATGTCGTTCTTCTGCCATGGCGACGGAGCGTTCCTGAAACTCGACCAGGACGGCCGCATCACCATGACCGATTTCATTCGCGAACATGCCGGCATTTCCGCGGAGGTGGCCTTTGTCGGGCGCGGCAATTTCTTTCAGATCTGGGAGCCGGGACGGCTTGCGACCTACGGCGCGCAGGCGCGTGCCAGGCTTTTGCAGCTTCGGCAGGGGACGAAGGCTCGCGAGGCCAAGGCTGGGGAGCGACCGGAATGACGGTGGGCCACGGCGATGATATCAACGCCGTTGGCGGATCGGTCCGCCACATTCCGGTCCTCCTTGGCGAAGTGCTGGAAGCGCTGGCGCCGGCGGAGGGCGACATCGTCATCGACGGCACGTTCGGCGCCGGCGGCTACACCAAGGCCATCCTGGCGGCAGGCGCGTCCGTGATTGCCATCGACCGCGATCCGGATGCCATCGCGGCCGGCCGCGACCTCGAGGCGCAATCCGGCGGCCGGCTGAAGCTGGTGCAGGCGCCGTTCTCGACGCTCGACGAGCACGTCGAAAGCGTCGATGGCGTCGTGCTCGACATCGGCGTTTCCTCCATGCAGCTCGACCAGGCCGAGCGCGGCTTTTCCTTCCGCAACGACGGACCGCTCGACATGCGCATGGCGCAGGCGGGCCTGAGTGCTGCCGATGTCGTCAACAGTTTCAAGCCGGGCGACCTTGCCCGCATCTTCGGCTTCCTCGGCGAAGAGCGTCACGCCGGCCGCATCGCCCGCATGATCGAGGCGCGCCGGGAAAAACGCCCATTTGAGCGCACGCTCGAACTCGCCGATGCGATCGAAACCCATATTGGACGCGCGCCGAAGGACAAGATCCATCCGGCGACCCGCGTCTTCCAGGCGCTGCGCATCTTCGTCAATGACGAGCTCGGCGAACTGGCCAGGGCGCTGTTCGCGGCCGAACGCGCGCTGAAGCCTGGTGGACGGCTCGCCGTGGTGACGTTCCATTCGCTGGAAGACCGCATCGTCAAGCGCTTCATCGCCGACCGCGCCGACACCATGACCGGCTCGCGCCACATGCCGGAGGCGCAGGCGCGCACCGCGACATTCCGCAAGGCTGGTGGCGGGGTGACCGCAGGCGATGCCGAGGTTGCGGCCAACCCACGCGCCCGCTCGGCCAGGTTGCGTGCCGCGATCCGCACCGAGGCTCCGGCGCGCGGCGACGATTTTTCGATTTTCGGCCTTCCAAAACTTCCCGGCATCGACCGGCCGGGGGAGAGGTAAGCACGTGTTTCGTACCAGCGACATTGTCCTGATCGCCGTCATGGTTTCGGCGGCCGCCCTGACCTACAAGGCCAAGCGCGAGGCCGAGGACCAGTTGGCGGCCGTGCAGAAGATCCATGCCGAGATCCGTTACGAGGAGGACACGATCGACCTGCTCAAGGCCGACTGGAGCCTGCTCACCCAGCCGTCGCGCCTGCAGAAGCTGGCCGAACTCTATAAGTCGCAGCTCGCGCTGGAGCCGGTCAGCGCCCGCCAGATCGTGGGCCTGGGCGACCTGCCGGCCAAGGCCCTCGATATCCAGGACATCCTGAACGGGCGCCAGGGCGCGATGGCCGACAATTCCGATAAGGCGCCTTCAGGCGACAAGGATCCCGTCGTGACCGGAGACATCGCCCAATGATCGGCAAACTGCTGAAGCGCTTCGCGTCGGTAAGGCGCGCCAGGACGGGCGAGGACAGATCGATCGTGGTCGAAGGCGCCCGCAAGGCGACAGGCGGCAAGGGCAAGGCGCGCATCGTGATGACGATGGCCGTGTTCTTCGGCATCTTCTCGACCATATCCGGGCGGCTGGTCTATCTCGGTTTCCAGACACCCGACCTGTCGGGCGGCCCGCAGAGCCGGGTGACCGCCTCGCGGCCCGACATTGTCGACCGCAACGGCGAAGTGCTGGCCACCGACATCAAGACGGCGTCGCTGTTCGCCGAACCGCGCCGCATCGTCGATGCCGACGAGGCGATCGAGAAGCTGTCGACGGTGCTGCCCGAAATCGACTACGAGCAGACCTATCACAAGCTGAAGAGCGGCGCCGGCTTCGTCTGGCTGCAGCGGCAGCTGACGCCCAAGCAGCAGGCCGACATCATGCAGCTCGGCATTCCCGGCTTTGGCTTCCGCACCGAAAAGCGCCGTTTCTATCCGAGCGGCGAAACCTCGTCCTACGTTGTCGGCCTGACCAACATCGACAACCAGGGCATCTCCGGCATGGAGAAATATATCGATGAGCAGGGCCTGAGCGACCTGCAGGCGTCGGGCCTGGCGGTGGCGAAGGATCTCAGGCCGGTGAAGCTTTCGATCGACCTGCGCGTCCAGCATGTGGTGCGCGACGAGATTGCCGCCGGCCTGGAGCGCTATCGCGCCATGGGCGCTGGCGCGGTCGTGCTCAACGTCAAGACCGGCGAAGTGGTGGCCATGGCCTCGGTGCCGGATTTCGATCCGAACAATCCCTACAATGCGCAGGACAAGGACCGGCTCAACCGGATGTCGGCGGGGCTCTATGAAATGGGCTCGACGTTCAAGAGCTTCACCTCGGCCATGGCACTCGATTCCGGCAAGGCGACGATGTCGAGCCGCTTCGACGCTTCGCATCCAATCCGCGTCGGCCACCAGGCCATACACGATTTCCACGGCAAGAACCGTGTGCTGTCGTTGCCGGAGGTGTTCCTCTATTCGTCCAACATCGGATCGGCCAGGGAGGCAGAGCTGGTCGGCATCGAGGCGCACCGCGAATTCCTGCACCGCCTCGGCATTCTGGAGAAGATGCAGACCGAACTGCCCGAAGTCGCCCGCCCGACCGAGCCGAAAGTCTGGAAGCAGGTCAATTCGTTCACCATCGCTTTCGGCCATGGCGTGTCGACGACGCCGCTGCAAGCGGCTGTCGGCTGCGCGGCGCTGGTCAATGGCGGCTTCCTGATGCAGCCGACATTCCTGGTCCGCAGCCAAGAGGACGCGATGGCGGCGGCCAAGAAAGTGGTTACCGAAAAGACCGTCGAGGGCATGCGCTACCTCTATTCGCTCAACGCCGAGAAGGGTTCGGCCAGAAACGCCCGCGTTCCCGGCTACCGCGTCGGCGGCAAGACCGGAACGGCCGAGAAGGTCATCAACGGCCGTTACTCGAAGGAGTTGAATTTCAACACCTTCGTCGCCGCCTTCCCGATGGACGATCCGCAATATCTGGTGTTCACGATCGCCGACGCCCCGCATCCGGAAAAGCCTGGGATGACCGACGTCGCCGCCAACAATGCTGGGGTTATGGCCGGCAATATCATCAGGCGTTCAGCGGCCATGCTTGGCGTGAAGCCAGATTTCAGCCATGAAAATGGTGCAACGCTGGTTTCCTATCAGTGATTCTTAGGGCGCGCCGGCAACTGCGCGCTATTTTGTTGCGGTGAACGGGACTTGATGAAGCTCAAAGATCTAGCCGGTATCCTGCCTGTCGAAGGAACAGCTTCGGCCGATCTGGAGGTTACCGGCATCTCGTCCGATTCCCGCCAGGTAAAACCGGGCGTCGTCTTTTTCGCGCTTGCCGGAACCAAGGCCGATGGCGCGAGCTATGCCGCCGACGCGGCCCGGCGTGGCGCTGCCGCGATCGTCTTGGGCAACGGGAGCGCCCTTGCCGATTTGCCGGTTCCGGTACTGGGGGTCGATGATCCGCGCCTGGCACTGGCCTTGAGTGCCGCCCGCTACTTCGGCAAACAGCCGCAAACCATGGTCGCGGTTACCGGCACCAGCGGCAAGACGTCGGTTGCCGCCTTCACCAGGCAGATTTGGGAGCAGGCGGGATACGCCGCCGCCTCGATCGGCACCACTGGCGTGGTCGCGCCCGGCCGCAACGAATATGGTTCGCTGACGACACCCGATCCGGTCGCCCTGCACCGGTTGCTCAGGGAATTGGCCGATGCCGGCGTTACCCACGCCTCGATGGAGGCCTCCAGCCACGGGCTCGACCAGCGCCGCCTCGATGGGGTGAAGCTCTCGGCCGGGGGCTTCACCAATCTCGGCCGCGACCACATGGATTACCATCCGACGATCGAGGATTATCATCGCGCCAAATTGCGCCTGTTCGACACGCTGCTGCCGAAGGGCGCACCCGCCATCGTCTTCGCCGACGATCCGTGGTCGGAACCGACGATAAAGGCGGCGCGGGCCGCCGGGCTCGACGTGCTGACGGTTGGCCGCCATGGCGATTTCCTCAGGCTGAAGCGGGTCGAGCATGAGCGTCATCGCCAGCGTGCCGAGGTCGAGGCCGACGGTGTGATCCACGAGATCGACCTGCCGCTCGCCGGCGATTTCCAGATCGCGAATGCGCTGGTTTCGGCGGGGCTGGCCATTTCCACTGGAACGCCTGTCGCCAAAGCCTTGGCGGCATTGGAGAAATTGAAAGGGGCGCCGGGCCGGCTCGATCTCGTCGGCACCACGGCGAGCGGCGCGCCGGTCTATGTCGATTACGCGCACAAGCCCGATGCGCTGGAGAACGTGCTGGCCTCGGTGCGTCCGTTCACCACCGGCCGTGTCATGGTCGTCTTCGGCTGTGGTGGCGACCGCGACCGTGGCAAACGACCGATCATGGGCGAGATCGCGACACGGCTTGCAGATGTCGTCATCGTCACCGACGACAATCCGCGCTCGGAAGTGCCCGAAACCATCCGCGCCGCCATTCTTGGGGCCGCGCCCGGCGCCATGGAGATCGGCGACCGGCGCAAGGCTATCCACGAGGCTGTCGGCATGCTGCATGCCGGCGATACGCTGATCGTGGCCGGCAAGGGTCATGAGGAAGGCCAGACGATCGGCTCGGAAACGCTGCATTTCTCCGACCACGAGGAAGTGCGCGCCGCGCTCCGGGAGCATGCCGCATGAGCTTGCTGTGGACGTCGGAAGCGCTGGTTGCCGCCACGGACGGGCGGCCGCTCGGCCCCATGCCCGAAGGCATATCGGGCATTTCGATCGACAGCCGCAGCCTGCAGCCGGGCGATGCTTTCTTTGCCATCAAGGGCGAGGCGATGGACGGCCATGACTTCGTCACCGCGGCCATCAAGGCCGGCGCCGGCGTGCTGGTGGTGGCCGAAGGCAAGCTGCCCTCACTTGGCCGGTTGACCGCGCCGATAATCGTCGTCGACGACGTCCTGGTTGCGCTGGAAAAGCTCGGTGTCGCGGCGCGCGCCCGCTCGCAAGCCAAGATCATCGCGGTGACCGGCTCAGCGGGCAAGACCACGACCAAGGAGGCGCTGCGCCACGTGCTTTCGGCTGTCGGCAAGGTGCATGCCTCGGCGCAGTCCTTCAACAACCATTGGGGCGTGCCGCTGACCTTGGCGCGCATGCCCGCCGATTGCGACTATGCCGTGTTCGAGATCGGCATGAACCATCCCGACGAGATCCGGCCGCTGGTGAAGATGGTGCGGCCGCATGTCGCCATCGTCACCATGATCGCGGCCGCGCATCTTGGCTTCTTCCGCAACCTGGACGAGATCGCCAAGGCCAAGGCCGAGATTTTCGAGGGCATGGAGCCCGATGGTGCTGCAGTCCTCAACCGCGACGATGCGCGTTTCAAGCTGCTGTACAAAATGGCAAAGGCTGCCGGCGTCGAACATATCCATGGCTTCGGCGAGAATGCACGCTCGACCTTCAAGCTGGTCAAATGCGAGTTGCATGCCGACCATTCCGACATCGCCGCCCGGATCAGCGGCCACGATATGATCGCCCGTATCGGCGCGCCCGGCCGGCACATGGTGCAGAACGTGCTGGCGGTGCTTGGCGCCGCGCATCTGGTCGGCGCCGATCTCGACAAGGTTGCATTGGCGCTGGCCGATCTCTCGGCGGAGCGCGGGCGCGGCAAGCGCCACGTGCTGCGGCATCCCGGTGGCCCGATTTCGGGCCGGGCCGGGGGCCCGACTTCGAGCCAGGCCGGCGGCTCGATCACGCTGATCGACGAGAGCTACAACGCCAATCCGGCCTCGATGGCGGCCGCGATGGCGCTGCTCAACGCGACGCCGGTGACGGGCGAGGGCAGGCGCATCGCCGTGCTTGGCGACATGCTCGAACTCGGCGATCACTCGGGCAAGCTGCATGCCGCGCTTGCCGATCTCATCATCGGCACGGGCACGCGGACGGTCTTTCTCGGCGGCCCGGAAATGCGGTCGCTGGCGGAAGCGCTGCCGGACGATGTCAGGACGGAATACCGCGCCGGCGTCGAGGAGTTGAAGCCGGTGCTGCTCGCCGCGCTGAAGCCGGGCGACGTGGTGATGATTAAATCGTCGAAGGGCATCGGTTTTGCAAAACTGGTCGATGCGCTGCTGGGCAAATTCCCGGCTGAAACGACAACAAGCAACCAGACCTAGTCGGGGGACGAAAGCGCATGTTCACACTGCTGGTCGATTTCGCGGACAAGGTCTCTGTCTTCAATGTCTTCCGCTACATCACGTTCCGCACCGGCGGGGCGCTGATCACCTCGGCGCTGATCGTCTTCATCTTCGGGCCGACCATCATCAATTCGCTGCGGCTCAGGCAAGGCAAGGGCCAACCGATCCGCGCCGACGGGCCGCAGACCCATTTCAAGAAGGCAGGCACGCCGACCATGGGCGGCCTGATGATCCTGTCCGGCATCATCGGCTCGTCGCTTTTATGGGCGAACCTGTCCAGCATCTATGTCTGGGTGGTGCTTTTGGTGACACTCGGCTTCGGCTCGATCGGCTTTTACGACGACTATCTGAAGGTGACGAAGCAGTCGCATCTCGGCTTCTCCGGCAAGGCGCGGCTTGCGTTGGAATTCGTTATCGCCGGCATCGCCGCCTGGGCGATCATGCACAATGGCCAGGCGCCGTTTTCGTCGTCGCTGACATTCCCCTTCGCCAAGGAATTCATCATCAACCTCGGCTGGTTCTTCGTTCCGTTCTCCTGCTTCGTCATCGTCGGCGCCGGCAATGCGGTGAACCTGACCGATGGCCTCGACGGCCTGGCGATCGTGCCGATCATGATCGCGGCGGCGTCCTTCGGCGTCATCGCCTATCTCTCGGGCAACGCGGTTTTCGCCGAATATCTGCAGATCCATTTCGTGCCCGGCACAGGTGAACTGGCGGTCGTGCTTGGCGCGGTCATCGGCGCCGGCCTAGGCTTCTTATGGTTCAACGCGCCGCCCGCGGCGATATTCATGGGCGACACCGGATCGCTGGCCATGGGCGGCCTGATCGGCACGGTCGCGGTCGCCACCAAGCACGAGATCGTGCTCGTCATCGTCGGCGGCCTGTTCGTGGTCGAGATTCTCTCGGTCATCATCCAGGTCGGCTACTTCAAGATGACCGGCAAGCGCGTGTTCCTGATGGCGCCGATCCACCATCATTTCGAAAAGCTCGGCTGGACCGAAAGCCAGGTGGTGATCCGCTTCTGGATCATCGCCGTCATCCTGGCGCTGGTCGGTCTTTCCACCCTCAAGCTCAGATAGGCCGCCACTTGATCCCCGCCGCATCCTTCGCAGGCAAGCGTGTATCGCTCTTCGGGCTCGGCGGCTCGGGGATCGCCACGGCGCGCGCGCTGATCGAGGGCGGCGCCGAGGTGCTGGCCTGGGACGACAATCCCGGCAGCGTCGCCAAGGCGGCCGCCACCGGCATCGCCACCGGCGATCTGCGTGGCGCCGACTGGGCCGGTTTTTCCGCCTTCGTGCTGTCACCCGGCGTGCCGCTGACCCATCCCAAGCCGCACTGGACCGTGGAGTTGGCGCGCGGGGCCGGCGTCGAGGTCATCGGCGATATCGAGCTGTTCTGCAGGGAACGGACGCAGCGTGCGCCGGATGCTCCCTTCATCGCCATCACCGGCACCAACGGCAAGTCGACGACGACGGCGCTGACGGCGCATATCCTGCAAGCCTCCGGGCGCGACACGCAGATGGGTGGCAATATCGGCCGTGCGGTGATGACGCTCGATCCGCCGAAGCCCGGCCGGCACTATGTAGTCGAATGCTCGTCCTACCAGATCGACCTCGCGCCCTCGATCAATCCGACGGCCGGCATCCTGCTCAATCTGACGCCCGACCATCTCGACCGCCACGGCACCATGCAGCACTACGCTTCGATCAAGGAGCGGCTGGTGGCGGGCAGCGAGACGGCGATCATCGGCATCGACGATTCCTGGTGCGCGCAGATCGCCGATCGGCTGGAGCGGGCAGGGCGGCAGGTCGTCCGCATTTCCAAGCGCCTGCCGCTGACCGACGGCTATTTCGCCGACGGCACCAATCTGATGGAAGCCGTGCACGGCCGCTACAGCCGGGTAGCCTTCCTCGAAGGCATTGGCTCGCTGCGTGGCCAGCACAATGCGCAAAATGCGTTGACCGCCGTCGCCGCTTGCCTCGAGGTCGGGCTCAACCTTGGCGAGATCCAGTCTGGGCTGGAAAGCTTCCCGGGTCTGGCGCACCGCATGGAGCAGGTTGGCCGCAAGGACCATGTGCTGTTCGTCAACGATTCCAAGGCGACCAATGCCGATGCCGCCGCACCCGCGCTGTCCAGCTTCAATCGCATCTACTGGATCGCCGGCGGCCTGCCCAAGGAAGGCGGCATCGAGCCGCTGCGCGGTTTCTTCCCGCGCATCGCCAAGGCCTATCTGATCGGCGAGGCGGCGCCCGCCTTTTCGGCGACGCTCGGCGAGGCCGTGCCCTATGAGATCTCGGGCACGCTGGCGGCGGCGGTGGAGCATGCCGCGCATGACGCGGCCAAGGACGACAGAGGCGAGGCGGTGGTGCTGTTGTCGCCGGCCTGCGCCAGTTTCGATCAGTTCAAGAATTTCGAGGTCCGTGGCGAAGCCTTCAGGCAAGCTGCGAGCGCTATGGATGGCGTCAAACCCATCGGAGGGGCACGATAATGCAGAGCCGTCTCGACAAAAGTCCGGTCGCAACCTGGTGGTGGACCATCGATCGCTGGTTCCTGGCGGCGTTTCTGTCGCTGATGGGGCTCGGCATCGTGTTGTCCTTCGCGGCAAGTCCCGCGGTGGCCGAACGCATCGGCCTCGACAGTTTCCATTTCGCCACCCGGCAGATCATCTTCACCGTGCCTGCGCTCGGCGTGATGCTGGCGGTCTCGTTCCTGGATTCCAGGCAGATCCGGCGCATGTCGCTGATCATGCTGTGCCTGATGCTGGTGCTGATGGTGGCGGTGCTCTATGTCGGCGTCGAGGTGAAGGGCGCGCGCCGCTGGGTGTCGCTTGCCGGCCTGTCGATCCAACCTTCGGAATTCCTCAAGCCGGCCTTCGTCATCATGTGCGCGTGGCTGTTCGCCGAGCACAAGCGCCAGCCCGACATTCCGGGTAATCTGTTCGCCATGCTGCTCCTGGTGCTGGTCGTGTCGCTGCTGGTGGCGCAGCCGGACCTCGGTCAGACCATGCTGACCACCGGCACCTGGGGCATCATGTTCTTCATGGCGGGGCTGCCATGGCTTTGGATCATCGTGCTGGGCGCTGCCGGCGTCGGCGGCGTCTTCGCCGCCTATACGGTGTTTCCGCACGTGGCGCTGCGCATCGACAAGTTCCTCACCGGCGAAGGCGACACGTTCCAGGTCGACATGGGCCGCGATGCGCTGATCAATGGCGGCTGGTTCGGCGTCGGGCCGGGCGAGGGCACGGTCAAGCGGGTCATCCCCGACAGCCATGCCGACTTCGTCTTCTCGGTCGCGGGCGAGGAGTTCGGGCTGATCATGTGCTTCTTCATCATGTCGATATTCGCCTTCATCGTGCTGCGCGGTCTCAACACGGCGCTCAAGGAGCATGACGACTTCACCCGTTATGCGGTCGGCGGTCTGGTCACCGTGTTCGGCCTGCAGGCCGTCATCAACATGTGCGTCAACCTGCAACTGGTGCCGGCAAAGGGCATGACGCTGCCCTTCATCTCCTACGGCGGCTCCTCGCAGATCGCCATCGCCATCTCGATGGGGATGGTGCTGGCGCTGACGCGCAAGCGGCCGGAAAAGCGCAAGCAGATGGGCTTTACCCTGCCGCAGCGCGCCATGCCGGCGGAGTGACATGGCCAGAGGCGTTATCCTTCTCGCGGCGGGCGGAACCGGCGGACATCTGTTTCCAGCCGAAGCGCTGGCGCATGAACTCCTCGATCGCGGCTGGGCGGTGCATCTGGCGACCGACACCCGGGCCGAACGGTTTGCCGCCCATTTTCCTGCGGCGGCCGTCCATCCGATCCAGTCGGCGACGTTAGGCTCGAAAAATCCCTTCGCCCTGCTCGGCGCCTTCTGGAAAATCTGGAGCGGCGTGCGTCAGGCCTCCGCCATCATCGGCAGGGTCAAGCCGGAGGCCGTGGTTGGATTTGGCGGCTATCCGACCTTGCCGCCGCTCTACGCGGCGACGCGGCGCAAGGTGCCGACGCTGATCCACGAGCAGAACGCGGTGATGGGGCGCGCCAACCGGGCGCTGGCCGGCCGTGTCGACGCGATCGCCGGCGGCTTCCTGCCGCAGGATGAAAGCGCGGCCGGCGCCAAGACTGTGACGACCGGCAATCCGGTCCGGCCGGCTGTGCTCGAAGCGGCCAGGACGCCTTACGCGGCTTCAACCGGGGATGAGCCTTTCCGCCTGCTGGTGTTCGGCGGCAGCCAGGGCGCACAGTTCTTTTCCGATGCCATGCCGGGGGCAATCGCGTTGCTTTCCGACGCACAGCGCAAGCGCCTTGTCGTGACCCAACAAGCTCGCGCGGACGACGTGGCGCGGGTGAAGGCGGCCTATGCCGCGCTCGGCGTCACCGTCGAGGTCTCGCCGTTCTTCACCGACATGGCGGCGCGCATAGCGGCGGCGCATCTTGTAATCTCTCGTTCCGGCGCCTCGACCGTGTCGGAAATCGCCGTCATCGGCCGGCCGGCGCTGCTGGTGCCCTATCCCTTCGCGCTCGACCACGACCAGGCGGCCAATGCAGCCGCCCTTGCGGCCGCCGGCGGTGGCGAGGTGCATGTGCAATCCTCGCTTTCGCCCGAGCGCATCGCGGCACTGCTCGGCGCCCTGATAGACCAACCGGAGCGGCTGGCGACGATGGCTGCCGCGGCAAAGTCGGTCGGCAGGCCCGACGCGGCGCGGTTGCTCGCCGACCTCACAGAGGCTATTGCGTCCCGCAAAACAGTATCGGATTTCAGGAAGGGGACGCACCCATGAAGATGCCGCAGACCATCGGCCTCGTGCATTTCATCGGCATTGGCGGCATCGGCATGAGCGGCATCGCCGAGGTGCTGCACAATCTCGGCTACAAGGTGCAGGGGTCCGACCAGGCCGACAGCGCCAATGTGCAGCGGCTGCGCGACAAGGGCATCGAATGCTTCGTCGGCCACAAGGCGGAGAATCTCGGTGACGCCGAGGTCATCGTCGTCTCGACGGCGATCAAGAAGTCGAATCCGGAGCTGAAGGCGGCGCGTGAAAAGCTGTTGCCGATCGTGCGCCGCGCGGAGATGCTGGCCGAGCTGATGCGTTTTCGCCAGGCGGTGGCGATCGGCGGCACGCATGGCAAGACCACGACGACCTCGATGGTGGCGACGCTGCTCGAGGCCGGCGGGCTCGACCCGACCGTCATCAATGGCGGCATCATCAATGCGTACGGCACCAACGCCCGCATGGGCGATGGCGAGTGGATGGTGGTCGAAGCCGACGAGAGCGACGGCACCTTCCTCAAGCTGCCGGCCGACATCGCCGTCGTCACCAACATCGATCCCGAGCATCTCGATCATTATGGCAATTTCGACAATGTGCGCGAAGCGTTCCGCCAGTTCGTCGAGAACGTGCCTTTCTATGGCTTCGGAGTGATGTGCACCGATCACCCGGAAGTGCAGGCGCTGGTCGGGCGCATTGAGGACCGGCGCGTCATCACCTATGGCGAGAACGCACAGGCCGATGTGCGCTTCACCAACCATCGCATGGCGGGGGCGACCTCGGAGTTCGACGTGATCATCCGCGACCGCAAGGGGCGCGGCCAGACGGCAATTTCGGGCCTGCGCCTGCCGATGCCCGGCCGCCACAATGTTTCCAACGCGACCGCCGCGATCGCGGTCGCGCATGAACTCGGCCTGTCGGCCGAGGCGATCAAGAAAGGCCTGTCGTCTTTCGCCGGCGTCAAGCGCCGCTTCACCCACACCGGTTCCTGGAACGGTGTCGACGTGTTCGACGATTACGGCCACCACCCGGTCGAAATCTCGGCGGTGCTGAAGGCGGCGCGCAGCGCCACCAACGGGCGTGTCATCGCCATTGCCCAGCCGCACCGCTTCACCCGGTTGCATGATCTGTTCAACGAGTTCTCCGCCTGCTTCAACGACGCCGACACGGTGATGGTCGCCCCGGTCTATGCCGCCGGCGAAGAGCCGATGGACGGCGTGACATCGGACGCGCTGGTGTCGCGTATCCGAGCCGGCGGTCATCGGGACGCCCGCTACATCGAGGGGCCGGCCGACATCGCGCCCGTCATCCGCGATATCGCCAAGCCCGGCGACTTCGTCGTCTTCCTCGGGGCCGGCAATATCACCCAATGGGCGTACGCGCTGCCGAAGGAGCTTGCCGCGCCATGATGAACGGCCAGGCCCTGATCGACAGACTTGGCGACCGGCTAGCCGGTCTGCGCGGCCGCATCACGCCGAATGCCGAGATGGACAAGATCACCTGGTTCCGGGCTGGCGGCCTTGCCGAGGCGCTGTTCCAGCCTGCGGACGAGGAGGATCTGTCGGCCTTCCTCAGAGCCGTTCCCGAAGAGATACCCCTGACCATCGTCGGCGTCGGCTCGAACCTTCTGGTGCGCGACGGCGGCATTCCGGGTTTCGTCATCAGGCTTTCGGCCAAGGGCTTTGGCGAGGCCGAAGTCGTTTCCCCGATCAGGATCAAGGCAGGTGCCGCCACGCCAGACAAGCGCATGGCGGCGGTGGCGCTTGAGGCCGGCATTGGCGGCTTCCATTTCTATCACGGCATTCCAGGCGCTATCGGCGGCGCGCTCAGGATGAATGCCGGCGCCAACGGGGTCGAGACGCGCGAGCGTGTCGTCGAGGTGCGGGCGCTCGACCGCGCGGGCAACGCCCAAACGCTGAGCAATGCCGAGATGGGCTATGCCTACCGCCATTCGGCGGCGCCCGCCGGGCTGATCTTCACTTCGGCCGTTTTCGAAGGCTTTGCCGAGGACAGGGCAGTGATCAAGGCGGCGATGGATGCGGTGCAGAACCATCGCGAGACCGTGCAGCCGATCCGCGAGAAGACGGGCGGCTCGACCTTCAAGAATCCGGAAGGCACGTCGGCCTGGAAGGAGATCGACAAGGCGGGTTGCCGCGGGCTGATGATCGGCGGTGCGCAGATGTCGCCGATGCACTGCAACTTCATGATCAACACCGGAACGGCGACCGGCTACGACCTCGAATATCTCGGCGAGACGGTGCGCGCGCGCGTGCTCGAGCATTCCGGCATCCGGTTGCAGTGGGAGATCAAGCGCATCGGCAATTTCCGTTCCGGATATGCCGTCCAGGAGTTCCTCGGCCAGCTTCTCTAGCGCCTCTTGAAGTTCACGTGATGCGTGAACTTCAACCGGATCGAAATACCGTGAAATCGTTGCCGCAAAGACTCAGCGACACGGTTTTCGCATCCATTTTCTCAGAAAGTGAATCTCTCGGAATCATAAGTGCTTGCCAGTGAATCAACTCTCTGATTCTCTGCCCTGAAGCGTTTCCTGATTTGAGTCGTTCGACGCGTTTTCAGCGTTTTCCGTCTGGGGGGCAACCTGCCGGGAGACTCAGACTCAATGTTGCGGAAATCTTGTGTTTTTGGTCCGCGGTGAGAGGGGATGACGGGGAATGAAAAGCAAGCATGTGGCCGTATTGCTGGGAGGTTTCTCGTCCGAGCGGCCCGTGTCTCTGTCTTCCGGAAAGGCCTGTGCCGATGCGCTGGAGCAGGAGGGTTACCAGGTCACCCGCGTCGATGTCGGGCGCGATGTCGGCTCGGTGCTTGCCGAGCTCAAGCCTGACGTCGCCTTCAATGCGCTGCATGGGCCTTTTGGTGAGGACGGTACCATCCAGGGCATCCTCGAATATCTCGGCATTCCCTACAGCCATTCCGGCGTGCTCGCCTCGGCGCTTGCCATGAACAAGGAGCAGGCGAAGAAGATCGTCAAATCGGTCGGCGTCCCCGTTGCCGAATCGAAGGTCTCCAATCGGTTCTCCATCCAGAACAAGCATCCGATGAAGCCGCCCTATGTGGTCAAGCCGGTCAGCGAGGGGTCGAGCTTTGGCGTCGTCATCGTGTCGGAGGGGCAGTCGCACCCGCCGCAGGTGATCGGGTCGTCCGAATGGAAATATGGCGATACCGTCATGGTCGAGCGCTACATCCATGGGCGCGAGCTGACCTGCGCCGTCATGGGCGATGTGGCGCTTGGCGTCTGCGAGATCATCCCGACGGGCCATTCCTTCTACGACTATGATTCAAAATATGTCGCGGGCGGATCAAAACACGAATGCCCCGCAAAAGTTTCACCGAATATTTACCAAAAAATACAGACACTGGCGCTCAAGGCTCACCAAGCTGTCGGCTGTCGGGGCGTTTCCCGGTCGGACTTCCGTTATGACGATCGTCACTCCGAAAATGGCGAGGTTGTATGGCTCGAGGTCAACACTCAGCCGGGCATGACGCCGACGTCTCTGGTGCCTGAAATTGCCGCCCATGCCGGGCATTCGTTTGGTGAATTGTTGAGTTGGATGGTGGAGGACGCTTCGTGTCTGCGTTGAAATGGGGACAGGGTAAGGTGAGGGGCGCGGCCGGGCCGTCGCTGTTCGGCCTGCCATTGTCGTTGGACCATTTCGTTCTGCCGCGCGTGCTTCGCCGCCCGGTACGCATCCTGACGCGCCTGGGCGATGGTGAATTCCAGGCGCCGCGCTTCTCCGCCGCGATCATGTCGTCGGTACTGCTGGTGTCGAGTGGCGCCTATGGCGCCTACCTCGGCGGTCACGCCGACGGGATCATTCAAAGCATCACCGCCCGCACCGGCTTCGCGGTCGACCAGGTCAAGGTGGTCGGCAACCGTCAGACTTCGGAGATCGACATTCTCGACAGGCTGGAACTCGATGGCTGGACGTCGCTGATCGGCTTCGATGCCGAGGCCGCACGGGAGCGTATCGCCACCCTGCCCTGGATCCAGGTTGCCGCGGTGCGCAAGGTTTATCCGCACACGCTGGAAGTGCGCGTCGAGGAGCGCGCGGCTTTCGCGCTCTGGCAGCAGGGCAGCGACCTCTCCGTCATCGAGAAGGATGGCGCCGTCATCGCGCCGTTCTCGGGCGGCAAGCAGGTGCTCCTGCCGCTGCTGATCGGCACCGGCGCGCCCGCCAAGGCGCCTGATTTCCTGGCCAGGATCGAACATTATCCCGACCTCGCCAGCCGCATCAAAGGCTATGTCCGTGTTGGCGAACGGCGCTGGGACCTGAAGCTGGACAACGGCATCACCATCAAGTTGCCCGAGGATGACGAGGACCAGGCGCTCGCCGAACTCGTCAAGATGGACCATGACAAGGGGCTGTTGTCGCGCGACATCGCCGCCGTCGACATGCGCCTGACAGACCGGCTGGTCGTGGAGCTGACGCCGCAGGCGGCGACGCAGCGCGAAGCCGCGCTCAACGAGAAGCCGAAAACCCTCAAGCGCAAGCCGGAGACGAAGATATGAGCTGGCTTGGCGGTTCTGGCGATGCCTCGTCGCGCCGGTCGGGCACCCTGACGGTGCTGGATGTCGGCTCGAACAAGGTCTGCTGCATGGTGGCCAAGCTGAAGCCGAACGATGACGGCAAGCTCCTGCGCGGCCGCTCGCATCGCATCCAGGTCATCGGCATCGGCCACCAGAAATCGCAAGGCGTGAAGTCCGGCGTCATCGTCGATCTCGACCGGGCCGAGCATGCCATTCGCCTCTCCGTCGATGCCGCCGAACGCATGGCCGGGCTGACGGTCGATTCGCTGATCGTCAACATGACCGCCGGCCGGCTGAAGAGCGAAAGCTTCTCGGCGACCATCAATCTTGGCGGCCACGAGGCCGACGAAGCCGACATCAAGCGCGTGCTCGGCGCCGGTGCCAAGCAGGCGCTGAAGGCCGAGCGCGAGGTGGTCCATTCGCTGCCCGTCGGCTTCTCGCTCGATGCCGAGCGTGGCGTGCGCGATCCGCGTGGCATGGTGGGCGACACGCTTGGCGTCGACATGCATGTGCTGACGGGCGATGCGGCGCCGATGCGCAATCTGGAGCTCTCCATCAACCGCTCGCATTTGTCGGTCGAGCGCATGGTGGCGACGCCCTATGCTAGCGGGCTGGCGGCACTGGTCGACGACGAGCTGGAACTCGGAGCCGCCTGCATCGACATGGGCGGCGGCACGACGACGATCTCGGTGTTTTCGGAAGGCAAGTTCGTCCATGGCGACGCCATCGCCATCGGCGGTAACCATGTGACGCTCGACATGGCCAAGGGACTTTCGACCTCGCTCGACGCCGCCGAACGGCTGAAGGTGATGCACGGCTCGGCGCTGCCGGGCAGCGCCGACGACCGCGACCTGGTCTCGATCCAGCCGATCGGCGACGATGGCGACGTGCCGCTGCAGATCCCGCGTTCGGTGATGACGCGCATCGTGCGCGCCCGCATCGACGAGACGCTCGAACTCCTGCGTGACCGGTTGAACAAGTCCGGTTACGGCAATGCGGTCGGCAAGCGCGTCGTGCTCACCGGCGGCGCCAGCCAGCTGGCCGGCCTGCCGGAAGCGGCGCGCCGCATCCTGGGGCGCAATGTACGCATCGGTCGCCCGCTCGGCGTGGCGGGCCTGCCCGAAGCGGCGAAAGGCCCGGCTTTCTCGGCCGCGGTCGGGCTTCTGATCTATCCGCAGATGGCGAGCTTCGAGAGCCATCCGGCGAAAGGCATTTCCGGTCTCAGAATGACCGGAACGGGTGGAAAACTGCATCGCATGAGTCAGTGGTTGAGAGACAGTTTCTAATTGACGGGGACAGCCCCATAGGCGGCCGCGGCGGCGAAGCGGCGTGAAAGGCAAAGGACGGAGACAATGACCATCAATCTGCAGAAGCCGGACATCACCGAGCTTAAGCCGCGCATCACCGTGTTCGGTGTGGGCGGCGGCGGCGGCAATGCCGTGAACAACATGATCACCGCCGGACTGCGCGGTGTCGAGTTCGTCGTGGCCAACACCGACGCGCAGGCGCTGACCATGTCGAAGGCCTCTCGGCTGATCCAGCTTGGCGCGCATGTCACCGAGGGGCTCGGTGCCGGATCGCAGCCGGAAGTCGGCCGCGCGGCGGCGGAAGAGTGCATCGACGAGATCCTCGACCATCTCACCAACACCCATATGTGCTTCGTTACCGCCGGCATGGGCGGCGGCACCGGTACGGGTGCTGCTCCGGTTGTTGCCCGCGCAGCGCGCGAGAAGGGCATTCTCACCGTCGGCGTCGTCACCAAGCCGTTCCACTTCGAAGGCCAGCGCCGCATGAAGACGGCCGACTTCGGCATCGAGGAGCTGCAGAAATGCGTCGACACCTTGATCGTCATCCCCAACCAGAACCTGTTCCGGCTGGCCAATGACAAGACCACCTTCGCCGACGCCTTCGCGATGGCCGACCAGGTGCTCTACTCCGGCGTGGCCTGCATCACCGACCTGATGGTCAAGGAAGGCCTGATCAACCTCGACTTCGCCGACGTGCGTTCGGTGATGCGCGAGATGGGCAAGGCGATGATGGGCACCGGCGAGGCTTCCGGCGAGGGCCGCGCGATGGCGGCGGCGGAAGCCGCGATCGCCAACCCGCTGCTCGACGAGACCTCGATGAAGGGCGCCAAGGGCCTGCTGATCTCGATCACCGGCGGCCGCGACCTGACCCTGTTCGAAGTCGACGAAGCGGCGACCCGCATCCGCGAGGAAGTCGACCAGGACGCCAACATCATCCTGGGCGCCACGTTCGACGAGGAATTGGAAGGCGTCATCCGCGTCTCGGTGGTCGCCACCGGCATCGACAAGTCGGCGGCTGAAATCGCCGCGGCGCCGATCTCGATCCGGACCTCCCCGCCGAAGCAGGCTGCCCGGCCGGCCGTCGCTCCTGTGGAAAGCCGCCCGACGCCGGTCCAGCAGACGGTGTATGAGCCGCGCGCCGCCGATCCGGTCGCCGAAGCCATCCAGTTGGCCGAAGCCAATGCCGCGGCCATGGCGCAGGCTCGTCCGGCTCCTGTCGCCCATGCGGACGATTTCCGCCCGCAGAGCAAGATCTTCCAGGCGCCGCCCGCACAACCGCAGCCTATGGTGCAGCCGGTCGTCCAGCAGATGATGCAGCCGGCTCCGCAGCCACGCGAAATGCTGCGTGAAGTCCAGCAGCCGGTGGCGATGGCGCCGCAGCGCATGCCGCGCGTCGAGGACTTTCCGCCGGTCGTCAAGGCCGAGGTCGACGCCAAGAGCCGCCCGGCCGACCACGAGAACAGCGGCCCGATGGGCCTCCTGAAGCGCCTGACCAATGGCCTGACCCGCCGCGAGGAGGAGCCCGCACGGCTGCAGCCGGCGCAACCGCGCGAGCCTAAGCTGCGCCAGGCGGCACCGGAAGTGCGCCGCCTCGCCAGCCAGGACGCCCAGCTTTACGCGCCGCGGCGCGGCCAGTTGGACGATCAGGGCCGCCTGACGCCGCAGACCAGGGCGACTCAGGACGACGATCAGCTGGAGATTCCGGCGTTCCTGCGCCGCCAGGCCAACTGATCGGTTAACGGACTGTAACAATTGTTAACGGGCAGGCAAGAAATTGCTTGCCTGTTAACGTTTAAAATGCCGCATAATCAGCGGGTTATGACGTCGTACATGTTCCAGTTCGCGGTTACAAAGGGTAAGAAACCGTGATTTGGACTCTTCCTGCCGGGACACTATCTTCGCTGCCTACCATAGTCGGTTTGCCGGGATTCGGGGGAAGTCGCCCGCCTGCCGATTTTACAAGAGCCGCGCCCTCGGGCTGGAGAAGCGGACCTAGGCATTACGGGCTCATGGGGATTGTCTTGCACGACCACCAGACGACAGTGAAGACGCGCGCGTCGCTTACAGGCACCGGCGTTCACAGCGGCAAAGAAGTTTCCATCAGTTTCCTGCCCGCAGATGCCGATACCGGCATCGTGTTCGCGCTCCTCAATGGAGACGGGCAGGGCCGTGAGTTCCGCGCCCTGTTTTCCGAGATCGGCGCCACCGACCTTTGCACCATGCTTGGCGATCCTTCGGGCGAGCACATCGCCACGGTCGAGCACATCATGGCCGCCCTGTTCGGGCTCGGCATCGACAATGTCATCATCGAGATCAACGGCCACGAGGTCCCAATCCTCGACGGCAGCGCCATGGCGTTCGTCGAAGCCATCGACCAGGCCGGCATCGAGATGCTGGCCGTCAAGCGGCGCTATATCAGGGTGGTCAAGCCGGTCCGCATCGAGAACGGCGCCTCCTGGGCGGAGTTCAGGCCCTATGACGGCACCCGTTTCGAGGTCGAGATCGATTTCGAAAGCCCGGCGATCGGCCGTCAGCTCTTCGCATCGGACATCAACGCCGATATTTTCCGCCGCGACATCGCGCGGGCCCGCACCTTCGGCTTCATGAAGGACGTCGAGCGGCTGTGGGCCGCCGGCTATGCTCTGGGATCCTCGCTGGAAAATTCCCTGGTGATCGGTGACGACAACCGCGTCATCAATATGGGCGGCCTGCGCTATCCCAATGAGTTCGTGCGCCACAAGACGCTCGACGCCATGGGCGACCTGGCGCTGGCCGGCGCGCGCTTCATCGGTTGTTTCCGCTCCTATCGCGGCGGCCATCGGCTGAACGCCGCCGCACTGCGGCGCCTGCTGTCGGACCGCACCGCCTTCGAGATCGTCGAGACGACACGCCGTGAGCGTGGTCGCGCCGCCGAGATGAACGCCGTCAATGCGCCTCTCTATGCGCCCTGGATGATCTGATTTTCTTAATCTTTTTCGGATTCCATGGCGGTATGGGTGTTGCATGAATGCATCATCCATCGGCGAAATTGCGTAGATTTTCACGCCACGGTCCGCCGCCACAAAAATGCGCGATTGGCTGGACATAGCGTTGCCGGGCAAGGCGGTTATGGTTTATGGCTGCTGCCGTCGATTAGTGCATGTCGCTCAAAGGTGGGGACCAGTTTTGGGACAACTGCATGCAACGAGCATTAAAATAACGCCGAAAGGGCGCAATCCAATCATGTTCTTCAAGCGAGTCGGTCAATCGAAAGCGCCGCAGCGGTCTGTTTTCCTAGCGCTTTCGGTGGTTGTTCCATCGCTCTTTCTGGCGGCTTGCATGTCGTCGGAAAAAGACATCGACCTGTCGACCTATGTCGACCAGACCGAACCGGCCGACGTTCTCTACAATCAGGGCCTGGCCAATCTGAACGCCGGCCGCCTGGACGAGGCAAGCAAGAAATTCGACGCGGTCGACCGCCAGCACCCCTATTCGGAATGGGCCCGCAAATCGATGGTGATGGGCGCGTTCGCCGACTATCGAAAGGGCAGCTACGACGATGCGATCCAGTCGGCGAAGCGGTACCTGGCTCTCTATCCGTCCACGGATGACGCGGCCTATGCCCAGTATATCATTGGTCTGAGCTACTATCGCCAGATCAAGGATGTGACGCAGGACCAGAAGGAAGCACGCCAGACCCTGCAGACGATGCAGGACCTGGTGACGCGCTGGCCGACGTCGGAATATGTCGACGATGCCAAGGAAAAGATCCGCTTCGCCAACGACCAGCTCGCGGGCAAGGAAATGCAGATCGGCCGCTATTATCTGGAGCGCCGCGAGTACATCGCCGCCGTCAAACGCTTCCGCACCGTGGTCGAAAACTATTCCAACACCCGCCATGTCGAGGAAGCGCTCGCGCGCCTCACCGAAAGCTATTACGCGTTGGGCTTGACCTCGGAGGCCCAGACGGCGGCCGCGGTGCTCGGTACCAACTATCCCGACAGTTCGTGGTACAAGGATTCCTACAAGCTGCTGCAGAGCAACGGGCTGGCGCCGCGTGAAAATGCCGGGTCGTGGATATCCAAGGCCGGGAAGCTGATCACCGGCGCCTGACCGCGGAGCCTCCGAGCGAAGCGCGCAGCGCGCTTTTTCGGATTGATCCGAAGCTCAAACAAAAAGATAGTGCGGCGCTGCGACTCCAACTGTCGGGTGCCGCTTTATCCTTTTGTTTTCGTGCCTGTCGTTATCCCGAAACCGGGTCCACTTTTGGGCGGCATGCAATAGGTCCGGTTTCTCATGCTTTCCAGACTGTCGATCCGCGATATCGTCCTGATCGAAAAGCTGGACATCGACTTCCAGCCGGGCCTTTCCGTGCTGACCGGCGAAACCGGCGCCGGCAAGTCCATCCTGCTCGATGCCCTGTCGCTGGCGCTCGGCGCGCGCGGCGATGCCTCGCTGGTGCGCCACGGCGCGTCCCAGGGCCAGGTCATTGCCGTGTTCGATGTTCCGCGCAACCATCCGGTGCGCGCGCTGCTCGCCGAAAACGCCATCGAGGATGATGGCGACGTCATCCTGCGGCGCGTGCAGACGGCGGATGGCCGGACCCGTGTGTTCGTCAACGACCAGCCGTCCTCCGTGACGCTGATGCGCGATGTCGGCCGCGCCCTGGTCGAGATTCACGGCCAGCATGACGAGCGCGCCTTGGTCGATCCCGGCGCGCATCGCGATGTGCTCGATGCTTTCGGCGGCCATCTCGGCGCCGTCCGCTCGACCGGCGAGGCATGGCGGCACTGGCGCGCCGCCCAGCAGGAGCTGACGCGCCATCGCGCCAAGGTGGAAGCCGCCGCGCGCGAAGCCGACTATCTGCGCGCCGCGGTTGCCGAACTGACCAAGCTCGATCCGCAGCCGGGCGAGGAAACCGAACTTGCCGAGCTGCGTGCCCACATGATGCGCGCCGAGAAGATCGCTTCCGAAATTCACGACGCGCAGGATGTGCTGTCGGGCCCGTCCTCGCCCTTGCCGCAACTGGCCAGCCTGCTGAGACGGCTGCAGCGCAAGGCGACGGAGGCGCCCGGCCTGCTCGAGGACGTGGTGAAGTCGCTGGACGAAGCCATGCTGTCTCTCGACGCGGCGCAGTCGGGCGTCGAGGCCGCGCTTCGTGCCACGGAGTATGATCCGCAGCGGCTGGAGAAAGCCGAGGAACGACTGTTTTCGCTGCGCGCGGCGTCACGCAAGCACAGCGTCGCCGTCGATGACCTGGCGCAGCTGCGCGACACGATGGTTGCCGATCTCGCCGATCTCGATGCCGGCGAAGAACGCCTGCACGGGCTGGAAAAGCAGGCGGCCGCCGCGCGCGAAGCCTATGATATCGCCGCCGCACAGCTGTCCTCGCTTCGCCATGCCGCGGCGGTCGGTCTGACCAAGGCGGTGATGGCCGAACTGCCGGCGCTGAAGCTCGAACGCGCGGCCTTTATCGTCGAGATGAAGAGCGAGGCCGGGGCGCGCATGGAAGAGGGCATCGACCAGATCGAGTTCTGGGTGCGCACCAATCCTGGCACGCGGCCCGGGCCGATGATGAAGGTTGCCTCCGGCGGCGAGCTTTCGCGCTTTCTCCTGGCGTTAAAGGTGGCGCTGGCCGACCGTGGCTCGGCGCCGACATTGGTTTTCGACGAAATCGACACCGGGGTGGGCGGCGCCGTGGCCGACGCCATCGGCCAGCGGCTGGCGCGGCTGTCGAAGCGCGTCCAGGTGCTTTCCGTCACCCATGCGCCGCAAGTGGCAGCGCGCGCGGCAACACATTTCCTGATCTCCAAATCGGGCAGCACCGACCGTGTCGCGACCGGAATTGCCGAGATGGACAGGACTGCGCGGCAGGAGGAGATCGCTCGCATGCTGGCCGGCGCCACGATCACCGACGAGGCGCGCGCCGCCGCCGAGCGGCTGCTGCGCGAGAATACAAACGCGGCATGAGACGATCCGGCGTCATGGGGCGAGTCAGGATATGGCTCCATCCTGCTGTTCAGGAATGATCTTTTCCGAAAACCGGTTCCCACCTTTCAAGATCATGCTCTATTGTGGCGCGCCACCGTTCAGGGACAAAAAGCATGGCCGAAAAACCTGTCGATTCGCTCAGCGAAAGCGAGGCTGAAGCCGAACTCCAGCGCCTTGCCGAGGAGATCGCCGGTCATGACCGGCGCTACCATGCCGAGGACGCGCCCACGATCACGGACGCCGAGTATGACGCGCTGCGGCGGCGCAATCTTGCCATCGAGGAGCGCTTTCCCGGGCTGGTGCGTGAGGATTCGCCCTCGCTCAGGGTGGGTGCCGCCCCGGCGGAAGGCTTCACCAAGGTGCGCCATGCCGTGCCGATGCTCAGCCTCGCCAAGGCCTATACCGACGCCGACGTCACCGATTTCATCGAGCGCGGCCGGCGCTTCTTCGACCGCGACAAGGACCTCGACATTGCCTTCACCGCCGAACCGAAGATCGACGGGCTGTCGGCTTCGCTGCGTTACGAAAAGGGCGTGTTCGTGCAAGGCGCGACGCGCGGCGACGGCGCTGTCGGCGAGGACATCACCGCCAACCTCAGGACCATCGCCGACATTCCCGCCAAGCTGAAGGGTTCAGGCTGGCCCGAGACCATCGAGATCCGCGGCGAGGTCTATATGACCTATGCCGAATTCGAGGCGCTCAAGGCGCGCTCGGCGGCTGTGGGGGGCCAGGATTACGTCAATCCGCGCAACACGGCGGCCGGGTCGCTGCGCCAGAAGGATCCATCCGTCACCGCCAGCCGCAACCTCAAATTCTTTGCCTACGCGTGGGGTTACACGACGGCGGATCCGGCACCAACGCAGTATGAAGCGGTGCAGAAATTCGCCGATTGGGGCTTCAAGATCAGCCCGCTGATGGTGCGGGCGAAATCGGTCGAGGAACTGGTCGCGCATTATCACCTGATCGAGGAGCAACGCTCGTCGCTCGGTTATGACATAGACGGGGTCGTCTACAAGGTCGACCAGCTGGAGCTGCAGCGCCGCTGGGGTTTCGTCACCGGTGAGCCGCGCTGGGCCGTCGCGCACAAATTCCCGGCCGAACAGGCGATGACGACCGTGCAGAGGATCGACATCCAGGTCGGCCGAACCGGCACGCTGGCGCCGGTCGCGCGGCTTGCGCCGGTGACGGTCGGCGGCGTGGTGGTGGAGAACGTCACGCTGCACAATGAAGATTATATCAAGGGCCTGGACAGCACCGGCCAGCCGATCCGCGACGGCATCGACGTGCGCATCGGCGACACGGTGGTGATCCAGCGGGCAGGGGACGTCATCCCGCAGATCGTCAGCGTCGTCATCGACAAGCGTCCGCCCGATGCCGTGCCGTACGAATTCCCGCACTCTTGCCCGATCTGCGGCTCGCCGGCGACGCGCGAGATCAACGAGAAGACCGGCAAGGAGGATTCGCGCCGCCGCTGCACGGGCGAACTGATCTGCCCGGCGCAGGCCGTGGAGGGGCTGCGCCACTTCGTGTCGCGCGGCGCCCTGGATATCGAAGGCCTGGGCGCGGAGAACATCGACACGTTTTTCAATGCGGGTTTGATCAAGACAGCCGCCGACATCTTCACGCTCAGGGAGCGCCGCCCCGCCGTGACCAAGGCGCTGGCCGAGCGGCGCGAGGAGCAGGCCAGGCAACGCGAGGCCGCATCCGGCAAGACCCGCAAGAATGTGCGCAGCGTCGAGGACCGCAATTACGAAGGCCTCGACAAATTGTTCGCGGCCATCGATTCGCGCCGCGAGCCGGAGCTCGACCGCTTCATCTTCGCGCTCGGCATCCGCCATATAGGCGAGACGACGGCCGCCGTGCTTGCGCGAACATTCTCGACCATCGAGGAGCTGATCCGGGTCGGCAAGGAGACGGCGGCGGCGGAGGATCCGCATTCGGTCTTCCCGTCGATCAACGGCATTGGCGATACGGTGATCGATGCGCTGCGCGATTTCTTCGGCAACGAGCGCAATGACGAGGTGCTCGAGAAGTTGCTGCAACAGGTCAAGCCGAAGCCCTATATCGTCACCGTCTCGGCCGACAGCGAAGTCGCCGGCAAGACGATTGTCTTTACCGGTTCGCTGGAAAAGATGACCCGTTCCGAAGCCAAGGCGATGGCCGAACGTCTCGGCGCCAAGGTGGCCGGTTCGGTTTCGGCGAAGACCGATCTTTTGGTGGCGGGACCGGGTGCGGGCTCAAAGCTCAAGCTTGCCAGCGAACTCGGCGTCGAGGTCATAGACGAGGACACCTGGCTGCAGCGGGTCGGCAAGTCGTGACGGACGGAACGTTCAAAGGTTTTGGTCCGAAAGCCATGCCGTTCTTCAAGGCGCTGGATTTCCACCAGAGCCGCGAATGGTTTGCGGAGAACCGCGCGCTTTTCGACAGCGATCTGCATGGGCCGATCGGCGATCTGGTCGAGGTCCTTACGGAGCGTTTCGCAACGGCGGGGCTTGGTCTGCGCGGCGACCGCAAGAAATCGCTGTTCCGCATCAATCGCGACGTCCGCTTTGCCAAGGACAAACGTCCCTACAACAGGCATGTTTCGGCCATTCTGTCACCAGACGGCAGCAAGACAGGCCTGGGCGTCTTCTACGTGCATATCGGGCTCGAGCGCTGCTTTGCCGACGTGGCCTGGTGGAACCCTGAGCCGCCGCTCTTGCTGGCGATGCGCAAGGCGATCACCGATCGGCCCGGCGAATTCCGCAAGCTGCTTTCAACGTTGAAGAAAAACGGCCTTGAATTCGAAACCGAAGGCCGCATGAAGCGGGCGCCGCGCGGTTTTGAGCAGATCGCGGACGCCGATCTCGCGGAGGCCGTGCGCAACCGGCATTTCGTCGTCCAGCGTGTCATCAATCCGACCGAAATTCACGCGCCGGCGCTGGTCGACGAGCTTGTCGAGTTTACATTACGCGCCAAGCCGCTGCTCGACTGGGGCAGGGCGATCCAGGGCAAGGTGACCGGTTAGTTTTCCGATCCGTTGGACAGGGCGGGCTACATCCGCATCAGGAGACCCCCATCGACGGCCAGCTCTATTCCGGTGATGTAGCTTGCCGCGTCGGAAAGCAGGAAGAGCGCGGCGTTGGCCATGTCCTGCGGCGTGCCGATGCGGCCGAGCGGTGTGTAGTCGGCGACGGCGGCGCGCTTCTCCTCGGTGTCCCAACGCGCCTGCAGCGGCGTCAGCGCCATGCCCGGGCAGATGGCGTTGGAGCGGATGCGCTCGCCGGCCAACTGCATGGCGAGCGACTTCGACAGCGCGCAGACGCCGGCCTTCGACGCCTGGTAGGCATCCTGTGGCTTCGGATCGCCGCGATACCACTGGATGGTCGAGAAATGCACCATGGCGCCGCCACGCCCGCCTGCGCGCATTTGCGGAACAACCGCGCGCGCCGTGTGCACGAAGGATTTCAGGTTGATGTTGAAGACCTGGTCCCAGACGTCGAGGTCCATCTCGAGAGCCGACTTGTCGCGGCCGAACCAGAGCACGCCTGCGACATTGGCGAGATAGTCGATACCGCCGCGTTCGCGGCCCGCAGCGCCGATGGTCCGTTCAACAAAGCCGGCGTCGGTGAGGTCGCCCTGGGCGAAGGTCAGCCGGTCGTCATAGGCGGCGAGCGCTGTCGGGCGTGGCTTGACGTCGATGGCGGTGACCGACGCGCCGGCATCGAGCAACGCCAGCGTGATCGCCTCGCCCATGCCGCCACCGGCCCCGGTGACGACTGCGTGCCTGCCGGTGAAATCATAAGCAATCATTAGAATCCCCCTCGTGTATTTCTGCCAAATGCCTGCCGGGCGACAATAGGATATCGCGTGAATCCTAACAGGGATCATTTCCGCTGATCGTTTGGCTCAAGCGAATTCGTGTGACAAGCCGGGCAGTGCTTCCTACATCAGCCCTCTGACCGGGGAGAGACATGTCGGCGCAAGCAATTTCCGAGAACGGCGTGAAAAGCGATTTCTGGCAAGGCGTACGGCTCTCCATGCCGGTCGTGGTGGCGGCGGCGCCATTCGGGCTGCTGTTCGGCGCGATCGCCGTCGACAACGGCTTTTCCGTTTTCGAAGCCTTCCTGATGAGCGCGCTGATCTTCGGCGGCGCCAGCCAGATGGTCGGCATAGAACTGTTCGGCCAGCATGTCGCGCCGTGGCTGATCGTGCTGTCGATCTTCGCCGTCAATTTCCGCCACGTGCTCTATTCCGCCGGCATTGGCCGGCGCATCGCGCACTGGTCCGGGGTGCAGCAGGCGCTCGGTTTCTTCATCCTCACCGATCCGCAATTCGCCGTCGCCGAGGCCAGGGCCCAGTCGGGCCAGACCGTCGGCTTTGCCTGGTATCTGGGACTTGGGCTGCCGGTCTATGTATTCTGGACCATCGAAAGCGCGCTCGGCGCGCTGTTTGGAAAGCTCATTCCCGATCCCCATGCCCTGGGCATCGATTTCCTGCTGCCGATCTATTTCCTTGGCCTGGTGATGGGCTTCCGCAAGCGGCCGCTGTGGCTGCCGGTGGTCGTCGCCAGTGCCTGCGCCTCGATCATCGCCTACAAGACAGTGGGTTCGCCCTGGCACGTTTCGATCGGCGCCATCGCCGGTGTGTTGCTCGCCGTCGTCCTGCCGCCGCATCACAGCGGTGTGGAGACAAGGCCATGAGCACGACCTTCTGGATCATCATCGCCGGCGCCATCGCCACCTATCTCACCCGTATTGGCGGGCATCTGGTCATCTCGCGTTTCGATCACATCCATCCGCGCGTCGAGGCCGGGCTCAACGCCGTGCCTGCGGCGGTGCTGACGACGCTGGTGGCGCCGGCGGCGCTCGGCGCGGGCCCGGCGGAGTGGGCAGCGCTGGTCGTCTCCGCGCTGGTGGCGCTGCGTGGCGGGCTGATGGCGATGTTTCTGGCGGGCGCGGCTGTATTGATCGTAGCGCGCCAGTTCGTCGGGTAGGGCGTATCGATATCCAAGTGATTCCGGCCCGCAGACGGCCGATACCTGCGCTTCGGTGCTCCAATCCGGTTCTCCGTATCAACCGTTTTCGAACCGGCCTGGCCTGAACCTCGACACGCCCTTCAGCGCTTCAGAAAATCAAATCTTCGCGTCGTGCGGCAGCGGTGCCGTTGCCTTTTCGAGCCAGGCCAGCGTTTCGCCGTCGAGCATCGGACCGATCTCGGCCAGCACGCGGGCGTGGTAAGAGTCGAGCCAGTGCAATTCGTCTCGCGTCAGCAGATCCGATCGCACCAGCCTGACGTCGATCGGGGCCAGCGTCAGCGTCTCGAAACCGTGCATGGCGATGTCGCCGCCCTCGATCTGTTCGGCCGGCGTCACCAGGATGAGGTTCTCGATGCGGATGCCGTAGGCGCCTTCCTTGTAGTAGCCGGGCTCGTTCGACAGCATCATGCCTTCGAGCAGCTTTTCGGTGCCGGTGCGGGCGATGCGCTGCGGACCCTCATGGACGGCCAGGTATGAGCCGACACCGTGGCCGGTGCCATGGGCGAAGTCGCAGCCATGCCTCCACAGCGCCATGCGGGCGACGGCGTCGATCTCCGAGCCGCGCGTGCCGGCGGGGAAGCGCAGCGTGGAAATGCCGATCATGCCTTTGAGCACCAGCGTGAAGCGCTCGCGCATCTCTTCGGTCGGCTGGCCGATCGGCACGGTGCGGGTGATGTCTGTCGTGCCGTCCTGGTATTGCGCGCCGGAATCGAGCAGGAACAGCTCACCGGCCTGAAGCTTGCGGCTGGTGGCGCGCGAGACGCGGTAATGCATGATGGCGCCGTTCGGGCCGGCGCCCGAAATGGTGTCGAAAGAGACGTCGCGCAGCGGCATCTGCGTTTCCTCGCCGGTCTGCCGGCGGGTTTCTTCGAGCCTGGTGACAACCGCGATTTCGTCGAGTGAGCCGGGTTTCTGGCGCTCCAGCCAGCACAACAGCTTGGCCACCGCCGCGCCGTCGCGGCGATGCGCGGCGCGCGAGCCGTTGATCTCGGCCTGGTTCTTGGTGGCGCGCGGAATGCGGGCAGGGTCGGGCGCGGCAACCACCGTGCCGCCATTGTCCTCGACCAGCATGCGCAGCCGGTCGGCGGCCAGCACCGGATCGAGCGCGATTTTCGCGCCGCTTTTCGCAAGTGCGGCGATCGCCGCTTCGAACTCCCCGGGCTCATGCGGATCGGCGAGTTGGGTGAGGTAGGCCGCCACCTGGCGCGAGAACTTGCGCCGATCCATGAAAAGCTGGTGCGACCCGTCGGCGGCGAGTATGGCGAAGCCGAGCGCCAGCGGCGTGTGCGGCACGTCACCGCCACGGATGTTGAAGGCCCAGGCGATGGACGATGGGTCGGTCAGCACCGCATGGGTGGCGCCGTCCTTGCCGATCGCTGTCGCCAGCCGCGCCAGCTTGTCCTTGGCGAGTTCGCCGGCAAAGCCGATCGGATGAAGCTCGATCGGGGTCACGGGTGCGGCGGGCTGATCCTTCCAGATGATGTCGATCGGGTTCCTGTCGAGCGGCACCAGCACCGCGCCGGTCTTGTCGGCGGAGGCCTGCAGCGCCTTGACCTCGCCGATCGTGTGCAGCCAGGGATCGAAGCCCAGGCGCACGCCCTTGCCGATGTTGTCCTTGAGCCAGACGGCGGGCGGATTGTCGACCAGACTTTCGATCGAAAAGATGTCGAGATCGACCTCATTGCGCACCTGCAGCGTGTAGCGCCCGTCGACAAAGACGAAGGCACGGTCGCGCAGCACGATGGCGACGCCGGCCGAGCCGCTGAAGCCGGTCAGCCATTTCAGCCGTGCCGACCGGTCGGCGACGTATTCGCCCTGGTGCTCGTCAGCGCGCGGAACGATGAAGCCATCGAGGCCATTGGCGCCCAGCCACTGGCGCAGCAGCGCCACGCGCGGCTTGCCGACCGCCGGATCGCCCGCGGAATCGAAGGTCTGGAACATGATGGGCCTCCTTGGTATCAGCGCGACCGTAACCTACGGGCCTGGAAAGCGGAATCGATTTTCCAGCTGGTGCAAACTGCTACAGCGTCCGCCGGGTGACAACCAAATGAGGCTGGTCCAGCCATGAATGAAGGGGGCGGCGGCGGCATTCTCTTGCCGACACGCATCGAAGTCCAGCAACCGGGACCGTTGAGGGCCGGCAACCGCCTTGCCGGCCTCAACGCTTGAGATGGATAGTCACCCAGCCTTCGCGGTGCAACGTACTGACATGGCGGAAATTCTGGCCGACATAGGCCGAGATCACAGCGTCGCGCTGGCGGTCGAGAATGCCTGACAGCACGATCGAGCCGCCAAGCGTGACATGCCCTGCCATTTGCGGTGCCAGCCGCATCAGCGGCCGCGCCAATATGTTGGCGACGATGAGGTCGAAGGGCGCGCGCCTGGCAAAGATCGGGTGGTGAAAGCCAGGCGCGGTCACCGTCTCGATCAGGCCTTTGACGTGATTCAGACGCGCATTGGCGGCGGCGACCTTGACCGCGACCGGATCGATGTCGGTGGCCAGCACCGGAATATGTGCCAGCTTGGCGACGGCGATCGCCAGCACCGCACTGCCGGTACCGAGGTCGAGCGCGTTGCGCGGGTGCTCGCGCCGCACGACTTTCTCCAGCATTTCGAGGCAGCCCGCGGTGGTGCCATGATGGCCGGTGCCGAAGGCAAGGCCCGCCTCGATCTCGATGGCGAGTTCGCCGCTGTGGCGCTTCCTGCTGTCATGCGCGCCGTGGACGAAGAAACGGCCGGCGCGCACCGGCTTCAACCCTTCCAGGGACCGTGCCACCCAGTCGATGTCGGGCAACGCCTCGCGCTCGACCGGTCTCGACAAAGCCAGGCCTGCGAGAACATCCTTCAGCCGCGCCTCGACCGCTTCGACGTCGCCATCGGCGTAGAGCGAGACCTCGTGAATGTCGGCGTCTTCGTCGACCTCCAGCACGGCGATCGGCAGGCCCTCATCCTCGAAGGCCGTTTCGAGCGCCGCGAAGATGCGCTCGGCCTCGATCTTTCCGGTGGTGAAATGGAGCCGCGTCTGGGTCATGTGAATTCTTGTCAGCCCTTCGCGGCGAGGCGCTTCAGCTTCTCCACGGCGGTGCTGGCATTCTCGCCATAGGCGATCGTGCCCGCGAAGTCGCCCTTGGCGTTGAGCAGCAGCACCGAGGCGGTGTGGTCCATGGTGTAGTCGCCGTCGCCGGTATCGACCTTCTTCCAATAGATGCCGAACGCCTTGGCCATGGCATGGACCTTGTCCGGATCGCCGGTAATGCCGGTGATGCGGTCGGAGAAATTGCTGACATAGGCGTCCATCACCGGCGGCGTATCGCGCTCCGGATCGACCGAGACGAAATAGGCATGCAGGTTCTTGCCGTCGTCGCCGAGCGTCTTCAGCCAGCCGGAGAGTTCGAACAGCGTGGTCGGGCAAACTTCGGGGCAGTGGGTGAAGCCGAAAAAGACGACGCTGGGCTGGCCCCGGAAAGCGGCTTCGGTGATCGGTGCGCCTTTCTGGTCGACCAGGGTAAAGGGCGCGCCGAACGGTTCGCCGCCATAGTGACCGCGATACCAGTCGAAAGTCAGCCAGCCGATGCCGGCCGCCATCAGAATGAGAATGCCGACCAGGATAGAACGCATCATCAAAAAAGTCCGTCCGTAATGTCACGGCGCGCCGGCCAGAACCATGCACCCGTTGTAGGCCACAGTCTTAGCGGTTCGACGGGGTACACGCAAAGATGCCGCGTTGACGCAACCGGCTATGGCGGATGCCTGCGGTTTGATCCGACCTTCCGGCTTGCAATGTGTCAGCCTTGGCCCCACCTGAGACCCCGGCAACTCGAACCGCAGGAGGATTCTTTGCCGGGATTGACTGGGCCAGGATTGATCGGACGAGGATTGATTGGGCGAGGATTGATTGGGCGAAAACTGATCGGCGGTGCCTTGGCCGCGTGTGTCGTGCTTGCCGCCGGTAGCGCCATTGCCGAGGAAGTCGGCAAGGTCGGCGTCGACTGGATCGGCAACGACATCATCGTCGAGGCGATCAAGGATCCGAAAGTGGAGGGCGTGACCTGCCACGTTTCCTATTTCGATCGCAGTGTCATCGACCGCTTGCACAAGGGCAACTGGTTCGAGGATCCCAGCGATTCCTCGATCTCCTGCCGTCAGACCGGTCCGATCACCATCGGGGATATTGATACGAGCGAAGGCGGCGAGGAGGTTTTCAAACAAGGCATCAGCCTGATCTGGAAGAAGCAGGTGGTGAACCGCATCTACGACAAGGCCAACGAGACCCTGATCTATCTGTCGCATTCGCGCCAAGTCCAGAACGGCTCGGCCAAGATGTCGGTTACGACGGTGCCGCTCTATGGCCAGAACGTGGTGTGGAGCAACGGCAAGCCGAAATAGGCGGGTCGAACTCTACCCTGTCCTGTTCTGGCTGGCGATTGGCCCCGCTTGCGGGACCAATCGGTCTGACGTAAAGCCGCCGGCATGGACCGTTCTGAAGATCTCGTTGCGAAAGATCCCGAGCCGCGCATTCATCCAACCGCTGAGATGAAGGGCTGCAAGCTTGGCCGCTACGCCGCGATCGGCGAACGCGTCGTGCTGCGCGAGGTCATCGTCGGCGATTTCTCCTATTTCGAACGCCATGCCGAGGCGATCTACACGACGATCGGCAAATTCTGCTCGATCGCCGCCAACAGCCGCATCAATGCGCTGGAGCATCCGATCGAGCGGCTGACCCAGCACAAGGTCAGCTATCGGCCGAACGAGTATTTCCGCTGGCTGGGCGTCGATGCCGCGTTCCGTGAGCGGCGGCGGTCGAAGGCCGTGACCATCGGCCATGATGTGTGGATCGGCCATGGCGCGGTCATCTTGCCTGGGATCGCCATCGGCAATGGCGCCGTCGTCGGCGCCAATGCGGTGGTGACGCGGGACGTGCCGTCCTACACGATCGTTGCCGGCGTGCCGGCGAAGCCGCTCAAGCAGCGCTTTGCCCCTGAAATAGCGGCACGCATCGAAGCTCTCGCCTGGTGGGACTGGCCCGTCGAGAAACTCGCCAGGGCGGTTCCCGACATGCAGGCAATGCCGATCGAGGCTTTCCTCGACCGCTGGGAAAACGACGCCGTCTGACGAAACCCCTTCCGCCATGCGGGGGTGGCGCAGCGGAAGGGGCTGGAGGTAAACCGCTGTGAAGCGGAAGGAACAGGCTCTTTGCCTGCACGGCTACAATGACCTTAAACCGATAAGGTGTGTTTTGTTCCAGATGCGCGCTTTGCGTGCATTCGATTGCGTGGGTCGTATTTTTTATCGGCGGGAACCCGAAATGGCTGCTGGTTGTTTCTTCCGGCGGACCGCATGACGCGGCGCTGTTTTGAGGGACCACATGATCGAGAAGCTTTTCACCAAATTCGCCAACCAGATCGCCCATCTCACCGGCCTACCGCTGACATTTGCGGTGTGTTGCCTGATCGTTATCGTCTGGGCGGTGAGCGGGCCGTTCTTCAATTTTTCCGACACCTGGCAGCTGGTGATCAACACCGGAACCACGATCATCACCTTCCTGATGGTGTTTCTCATCCAAAACACCCAGAATCGGGACGGCGCCGCGATCCAGGCCAAGCTCGACGAGTTGATACGGGTCAGCGAGGCCAAAAACACCTTCATCGGCATCGAGCACCTGACTGAAGCCGAGGTCCAGGAGATCCGCGCCAAATGCGAGGTCGCGGCGAAGCGGCATGACGACAAAGTCGCGACCATGGCCGCAAAGAAAGTCGTGGCGGCAAAACGCAAACCGAAAAAAGAGGTAGCACGAAGCGCCGGCGGCTGAACCCGCGGTCAATCCCGAGTGTTCCGCCGGTGTTCGAGTTATGTGATCCGCACAGCGGCCATGTTCGGGACATGCTCATCGCTTCATGAACGCCGCGAATGCATCCTTGTGGCCGGGGTGCCAGCGCGACAGGGCAGGGCGGTTTTCGATGATGTCGCCGATCGCCCAGGCCATGCGCTTTTCGTCCATGGGTCGCGCCGTCTCATTGTCGGGACACAGGATATAGAAGTCGCCCCCGACCAGCGATTCCAGCATGAAATCGATCACCTGTTCGCCCGTCCACGCTCCAGCCGGCTTTTCGGTCGCGCCCTCGGTCAGGCCGGTATAGGTGAAGCCGGGGATGAGCAGATGCGCCGACAGGCGGGCGCCGGGCTCATTGCGCAGCGCATGCGCCAGGCCCTCGGTAAAGGTTTTCACGCCAGCCTTGGAAACGTTGTAGGCGAGGTTGCCGGGCGGTGTGGTGATGCCTTGCTTGGAGCCGGTGTTGACGATCAGGCCCGGCTTGGCCGACGCCAGCATGCGCGGCGCGAAAGCTTCGACGCCATGCACCACGCCCCAGAAATTGATGTCGAGCAGCCGCTTCCAGCCGTCGCGGTTTTCCCAGGGCTTTCCGGGGTTGTCGCCGACACCGGCATTGTTCATCAGCAGCGAGACCTCGCCGAAGGCGCCGAATGCCCGGTCGGCGAGGCGATCGACCTCATCGGCCTTCGAAACGTCCGATGCGACGGCAAGCACGGCGTCGTCACCGGCAATCGCGGAGACGGCCCGCGCGGCATCGTCGAGGCGCGGCCCGCCAATGTCGGCCAGCACGATCTTCATGCCCATCAGCGCCAGCCGTTTGGCCGCGGCAAGGCCGATGCCGCTGGCGGCGCCGGTGATGACGGCGGTGTTGCCAGGGGCAAGCGCTGGCAGGGCGGTCTGGATCTCGGTGTCGGCGATCATCGGCGATGGTTTCCTTTTTTGATGGCGCCGAACTTAGCGCCGGAACGGGCCTGCGCAAGCCTCCGTCGGGCTTGTCGGGTTGACCGGCCCGGTCGGGGCTGCGCATGCTACGACGCCAAAAAGGAGATTTCCGATTGACGGATTGGGTTGCAATTCTGAAGGAACAGACCGCCACCGGCGACCGGATGGGGCGCGAGGTGCCGCAGATGCTGGCCAACCCCGATATCAGCGAAGCCCAGGTGAAGACTCTGTTTTCGGCGCTCGAGCAACAGGCCGAGTTCGTCGAGAAACTGCGCATGGCGCTGGAAAAGTTCGGCCATGATTTCTCGATCATCAAGGTGGCGGAGCGGCTGGAAGAGCGCTACGCCGATCTGGCCGCTTCGGTGGCGGAAAAGCTGAAGGCGATGCGCGGTTAGGCAATTCCACGAAACGTGTGAAGCGGTTTGCCCTCTCGGATTGCGTCAGGCAGATCGCTATTTTTCGATCACCCGCGCAAAGCGCGTGTCCGGCACCAGCCAGATCAGGGCGACGGCGACATAGAGCGCCACGCCGATCCACCGGTCGAGGAAGGTCAGCCCAACGGCCGCTATGTAAACGGCGAGCGAAATCCTTCCCTTGCGATCGCGGCCGATTGCCTTGGCGAATGCGGTGTCCGGCCCATGCAGCCGATGCAGCGCAATGACCAGGATGCTGTAGGCGGTCGCACACATTACAAGGTCAAAACCATAGACCGCGACCGGAACCGCGGCGAAATGGTTCTCGCCCATGAAGGCGGTCGTCACCGGCATCAGGGACAACCAGAACAGCAGATGCAGGTTCGCCCACAGCACGCGCCCGTCGACACGCTGCACGGTATGGAACATGTTGTGCAGATTGTTCCAGTAGATGCCGACATTGATGAACGAAAGCACGTAGCACAGGAAGACCGGCCACTGCGGCAGCAGCGCCGAAAAATCCTCGCCTTCCGGTACCTTCAAGTCCAGCACCATGATGGTGATGATGATCGCCACCACGCCGTCGGTGAATGCCTCGACCCTGCCCTTGCCCATGATCACCACCTCGGTCCGCGACGAATTGCCGAAAGATAGTAAATCGTTAGCGGATGTTGGCATGCCGATAAACGGCGTACGCAAAATTCCTCAACTATATCAGGGGAAACTTCCACCCGGATCGGTGATCGTGGTGATTGGCCTTGGTAACTTGTTGACTTTTCCCTGCCCTGCCTCTCCCCTTGCGATGCAGTCCCGGCCGAAGCAGTCGAACGGCCGGCGCTCGAATGGAGGGACTGATGAGATTTCGATTTCTGCTTGCGATAGCGACCATTCTGGCCGCCGTCTTCGGGACGTCCGCCGCGGCCTTCGCCTACGGCGCCCACACGACGACGAGCCTCAACGTGCGTACCGGACCTGGCGCGGGATACGCCAAGGTCGGGACGTTGCCGGCCGGTCTCAGGGTCGACGTGACCGGCTGTCAGCCGGGCTGGTGCAGGATCCATGGCGGCGGTGTCAGCGGCTGGGCCAGTTCCGGCTATCTCTCGCGGACCCAAGTCGTGCATCCGCCGGTTATCATCGTGCGCCCGCCGCATCGGCCGCCGCACTGGCATCATCGGCCCCATCACCGTCCTCCCCACCACCGCCCGCCGCACAAGCCGCGTCCCGGCAAGTGCAAGATCGCACCTGGTTTCTCCTGCAAGTAGGCCCGGTTTTTTCTGCAAACAGGACTGATTGCGCCTAGTACGGCAAGGGTGCCGTGATGGATCGGGGCCGCTGGCCCCGATCCATTTTTTTGCGATCATCGGCTTGCTGGCCGGGCAACGCCAGCGTGGTGTCAGGAGCATGGCCGTCGACCGGAACGTCGGCGGTGAGGACGCGTTAACGTCGCGACCCCTGAACCTGGTGACGAGGTTGGCCATGGCCTTTCGCGATCTGACGCAAACTCAGAACGAAGCCGGCAGCGACGTCCTCGCGATCCCGACTGTCGCGGCGATGATCGCGGTGCTGTTTGCCGGCAGCACGGTGCTGACGCCTCTCTATATCGTCTACAAGCAGCAATTCGGCTTTTCGCAAATCACCTTGACGCTGATCTACGCGGTCTATGTCGTCGGCAATCTCGGCGCCCTGCTGGTGTTCGGCAGCGTTTCGGATGTCGTCGGGCGCCGGCCGGCGGCGCTTGCAGCCATGATCGTCGCCGTCATCAGCGCGGTTGTGTTCCTGTTTGCCGGCAATGTCGCGTCGCTCGATGTTGCGCGGATCCTGAGCGGACTTGGCATCGGCGTGGGCGCCGGGACGGGAACCGCGTGGATCGCCGAGCTTCTTCCAGAGGCCGGCAGGTCGCGCGCCAGCGTCATCGCCACCAGCACCAACTTTCTCGGCCTCGGTTTCGGGGCGCTTGTTTCGGGGCTGCTGGCCCAATACGAGCCGTGGCCATTGCGTCTGGTCTTCATTGTCTACCTGGCGACGCTCGCGGTGGTGACGATCATGGTCTGGCGCACGCGCGAAACGGTGATGAAGCCAGGCGGCCTTGGCAAGGTCTCCATGCGGCCGCGGCTTTCCGTGCCGGCGCAGATCCGTTCGCGCTTCGTGGCGCCGGCGGTGACCGGCTTTGGCGCGATGGCGTTGGTCGGCTTCTATGCGGCGGTGGCGCCGAGCATTCTGGCGCAGCAACTGCATGAGGCCAACCACGCCGTGGCCGGTGCGCTGTTCTTCGAACTGGCGATGGTCGCGGCAATCAGCATCGTGGCGCTGGCGCGGATGGGGAGCAGCAAGGCGATGCTGGCCGCGCTGGCCTTGATGATCCCAAGCACCATGCTTGTGGTGGCGGCGCAGATGCTGGCCTCGATGGCGCTGATGATCGCGGCGACGGCCTGCTGCGGCGTGGCGGCAGCGCTCGGCTATCGCGGCGGCCTGCAAGTGGTGAACGAGATCGCGCCGCGAGATCGCCGCGCCGAGGTCGTGTCCAGTTTCTTCGTCTGCTGCTTTGTCGGCAACGCCTTGCCTGTCATCGGCATCGGCGTCGTGTCGACCTATGCCAGTGCTGTCGCCGCGAGCCTGGCCTTCGCGGCCATGATCATCGCGTTCGCGCTGGTGGCGCTCGCCTTCGGGCTCGGACAGAGGCGCTGAGACCGCCGCGCCAGCCCGGCAAGGCACCTCGACAAGGCACGCCGGCAAGACAGGCCGGCATCAGCCGTTCGGCGTTTCAGGCGCCATGTTCGCGCGCTGGCGCGGCACGCCAAGCCCGGTGTCGGGCGGTTCGCCGGCAGCCGGCCTGTTCTCGATCATGTGCAAGCTGCGCCAGCCGCCAAAGCGGTAGTAGATCGCGGCCAGGATCAGAGACGTGATCGAACCGGCCGGAAAACTCCACCACAGCGCCTCCTCGCCGATCACGCCACGCATGTAATAGGCAAAGCCGGTGCGCACGACGAGCACCGAGATCACCAGGATGATCAGCGGCGGCATCACGGCACCCGTGGCGCGCACCGTGGCGAACAGCACGATGGTGATGCCGAACAGGATGAACGACCAGGACGCGGCCGTGTTGATATGGGCGGCGATATCGATCGCCGCGCTGTCGCTGCTCAGGAACAGGCTCAGGATCGAACGGTCGAAGACCCATAGCAGCGCGACGAGGGCGCCGGTCAGGACAAGGTTGAAACCGACGCCGGAGGCGGCGATGCGGCCGATCCGGTCCCAGCGACCGGCGCCGACATTCTGCGCCGCCATGGAAGAGACCGCGGCGCCGATGGCGAGCGCCGGCATCTGGATGTAGGTCCAGAGCTGCGCGGCGATACCGTAGGCGGCGGCGACCTGCGAACCGTAGGAATTGACGATGCCCATCACCGTCAGGGCCGCCGCCGAGATGACGATCATCTGCAGGCCCATCGGCACGCCCTTGAAGACCACGATGCGCAGCAGCGCCGCATCCGGGCGCAGCAGGACGAGATTGGCGCCGGCCAGCCGCAACGGATGCTTGCGCACGTAGAGCACGACGAGGATGGCGACGACGCTCACGGTCTGGCCGATCAGGGTCGAGGTGGCGGAACCGGCGATGCCGAGTTCAGGAAACGGGCCGATGCCGCGGATGAGCAGGGGATTGAGCACGATGTCGAGCACGACCGCCAATGCCATGAAGATGAAGGGGGTGCGTGAATCGCCCGCACCGCGCAGCACGGTCATGACGAAGGACAGAAGGTTCATCATCGGCACGGCGACGAAGATGATGCGCAGGTAGGAGCGTGCGAGCGGCAAGGCGTCGGCCGGCGTGCCGAGCGCGCCCAGGATGGCATCGACCCAGATCCAGCCGCAGACCGCGAACACCACTGAAACGAGGAAGAAGAAGGTGGCGCTGGTGCCGACGATGCGGCGCGCCTCGGGCAGGTCGCGGGCGCCGACCGACTGCGCCACCAGGATGGTGGCCGCCATGCCGATGCCGAACACCGTGCCGAGGATCAGGAACAGGACGAGGTTGGCGTTGGACGTCGCGGTCAGCGCCGACTCGCCGAGGAAGCGGCCCACCCAGACGGCGTTGACCGAGCCGTTCAGCGATTGCAGCACGTTGGAGCCGAGCACCGGCAAGGCGAAGAGCAGCAGCGTGCGCGGGATCGGGCCGCTGGTCAGGTCGCCGGTACGCCGGCGTGCGGGCATTTTTTCGTCCATGGCGGCCAACCTGGCAAATGTGACTCTGGCCCGCGACGATATCGCAGGCCGGACCGAGATGCACCCTGCGCCGAGGCGCAGTGACCGTCGATCGGTCAGGCACGCCGGAATGGAATTCCATCGGCAAGAACGTCGTCCGGCTGCGTGCGCTTATGAACCAGGACATCATCGACCTCCCGCTCAGGTCTTCGTGCGGCCCAACCTGTCGGCAGCCGGCAAGATCATGGCCGTGTCGAGCAGGACGGCCGAGCCGATCGATGCCGGCGTGCCGAAGGACGCGGAATTCCTGAAGTAGGCCTTCACCACCTGCTCAAGCGGACGCGCCAGGCGCGCCCGCTTGAGCAGTGATCGTTACTTCTTGCCGAGACCTGGCAGCGTGACCTGATAGACCAGGAACATGGTGTCGACATCGGCGCCGTCGTCGGCCTTGTAAGGCGCGCCGACCTGGAAGCCGTCCTGGGCGAGGAAGTCATTGTCGTTGCCGACGAACAGGAAATAGTCGTCGGGCAGCTTGGGATCGAGGACGCTGGCCAACGACATCGCTTCCCACTTCTCCGAAAGCTCGTTGTGGTCCTTCGCGCCGCCATTGTGCAGGCCGAAGTGGCCAAGCGCGGTGGCGTCGTTGATGTCTATGAACGGCGTCAGCTTGGCCGGCGTCACCGAGGGATCAAGCACGCCCTTGGGGGCGACCGGCTTGTCGGCCGCGTCGAAGGCGCCGCCCGCGATGTCGGTCGCGCCGGAGACGTCGACGATGTTGATCTGGCGGTAGAGCGAAGCGTCACCCTTCTTCAGGCCCTGGCCGTTGCCGCTGTCGCGCGCCAGCATCAGGAAGGACGTGGCCGAAAGCGCCACGATCTCGCTCTGCGCGGCGATTTTGGTCTTGCCCTTGGCATCCTTGAACACCGGCAGCGGCACGACATATTCATGCGCGAGCTTCAGATGGGCGAGGTCGGAGGCATCATAGACCAGCGCCCGCGTGTTCTGCCGTGTCGAGGGTGAATCGCCGCCATCCTGCCGGGGCGCCGACTGCAGCACGGCGATCAGGAACTTGCCGTCCGGCGTCATCGCCATGCCTTCGAGGCCCTGGTTGTTCTGGCGCCCGGTTTCGGGATCCTTCGGATCAGGGTCGGCGGCGCCCGGGCCGGGATTGTCGGAGGAGAAGTTCGGCGCTCCCTTGCGCATCGGCACGAGAGCCGCAGGCGGCTGGGTCGCCGACATCAGGCGGCCTTGCGCGGAGAACCTGTAGATGTTGGGGCCGTACTCGTCGGAGATGAACATCGAGCCGTCCGGCAGCCGCACGATGGCTTCATTGTCGAGCGCGAGCTTGCCATTGGTGGCGACGGGCAGCATGGGCATGTCGCCGGCCGCGGCGCGTACGTCCGACAGCGGATCGAGGCCGGTGGCATCGGCGTCCTTGTCGTCGGTGAGAAGCATGGTGTCGGCAAGCGTCGCCTTGACGCCCGTCTGCTCCTGGCCGGCTGCGGGAGCAGCGCCCGGCGCGACAGGCGTGAACTCGATGGCAATGGTGTTGAGGCGCGGCCGGTAGTCGGTGGTGCCGGCGACATTGTAGCCACGGTCGGGCAATAGCCAGAGCGATCCCTTGTAGGTGCCGGCATCATGCGTCCAGCCCGAAATGTCGATCGCCATGCCCGAGCCCGAGCCGAAGGTCTCGCCGAACTTGTCGCGCTGGTCGGCCGGGATGCGGCCGACGCCGACGAGGCCCTTGTTGATGTAGGCCACGCCATCGGCAAGCGCCGGGGTGAGGGCGGTGAACAAGGCCAGCGCGACGCCGAGCGAGGCGGTTCGGTGCAGGTGTTTCATGGACAATCCTCTTTGTGACGAAGCACGCCGGAGCGGCCGAAGGAAAAATGAAAAAGAGGTGCCGCATCGATGATGCCGCGCGTGCCTCCCCGAAAGCGATCTAAGGCGTCAACATGATGCTTGCGTGACAGTGGGCGACACGGGTCAGCCGGTATCTCCATGTGCTGATAAAAAACGCTGGAGAGCGGGAATTGGTGACCTCCCATGGAGCGTGCTTGGCGTACTAGACACTTATGTCTAGTACGGATATGATGCCGGCTTCGAACTGACCGGGAGGGGAAGCTTCGAAGCCGCACTATCGCGCAGTGGTCATCGGGGGTGGCGTTGTCGGCGCCTCGGGCGGATTTGGCTACACGATCGGCAAGAGCGTCGCGCTGGCGTTGGTGGACGACGATTTCGCCGGGGAGGGGATGGCGCTTTGCGTGCACATTGTCGGCGTCGAACGGACGGCGCGGGTCATCGCGGCTTCGCCCTACAGTCCCCAGGGCAGGGCGATGCGGCAATGAGGAGGAGTTTCTGATGGTCGATGACGCTGCACGGGATACAAGGCGCGAACGCCGGCGGGGACGCATGGGCGAGGCGGGCAGCGAATCAAGCCGCAAGCCCAATTACCGGTCGCTGAAGAATCCGTTCCTGCCGCAGCCGATCTTTTCCGACGACCAGGTGGCGTCGATCCACGGCACGGCGCTGCGCGTGCTGGAAGAACTGGGCATCAAGGTGCTGCTGCCCGAGGCGCGCGAGGTGCTCGCCCGCGCCGGCGCCCTGGTCGACCCCGACACCGACATGGTGCGTATAGGCCGCGACATGGTGGCGGTAGCCTTAGCCTCGGCGCCGCGATCGATCCACGCTTATGCCGGAGCGCGCGATCGCGACCTGTCGCTCGAACTGGGCTCGATGACATTCCTGGCGGGCTCCGGCGCGCCCAATGTCACCGATCTCGAGCGCGGCCGGCGGCCCGGGACGCTGGTCGCCTTCGAGGAGTTGATCAAGCTGGTGCAGCATTTCGACGTCTTGCACATGCTGGGGCCGTGCATCGAACCGCAGGACATCGACAATCGTTTCCGCCACTATGCCGTCAACCGGGCGCAGCTGACCCTGTCGGACAAATTCCCGTTCGTGTTCGCGCGTGGCACGCCGCAGGTCGATGACAGTTTCGAGATGATCAGGCTGGCGCGCGGGCTGTCCGAGGACGAGTTCCGCTCGGGCGCGCATTGCTACACCGTCATCAACACCAACTCGCCGCGCCAGCTCGACATTCCGATGGCGCAAGGCATCATCGATTTCGCCAAGGCGGGCCAGGTCCTGATCATCACGCCGTTCTGCCTGGCCGGTGCGATGGCGCCGATCACCGTGGCCGGCGCGCTGACCTTGCAGCATGCCGAAGCGCTGGCCGGGCTGACGCTGGCGCAGATCGTGCGGCCGGGCGCGCCGGTGGTCTACGGTTCCTTCTCCTCCAATGTCGACATGAAATCGGGCGCACCGGCCTTCGGCACGCCGGAGCACGTGAAGGCGACACTGGGTGCAGGCCAGCTGGCGCGCTTCACCGGTCTGCCCTGGCGCTCGGGCGGCGGCAGCGCGGCCAACATTTCGGACGCGCAGGCCGCGCACGAGACGCAGTTCGCGCTATGGGGCTCGGTGCTGTCGGGCGCCACCGTCTGCATCCACGCGGCCGGCTGGCTGGAAGGGGGCTTGAGCGTTTCCCTGGAAAAGCTGGTCACCGACATCGAGGCGCTGCAGACGGTCGCGGAACTTTGTGCGGCGACCCCCGGCGACGACGACGCAATAGGCTTCGAGGCGATCGCCGAAGTGCAGCCGGGCGGCCACTTCTTCTCGGCCGGCCACACCATGGCGCGCTACCGCACCGCCTTCTACGAGCCGCTGGTGGCCGACTGGTCGAATTTCGGCAACTGGACGCAAAGCGGCTCGAAGACCGCCACCGAACGCGCCACCGGCATCTGGAAGCGCACCCTTGCCGATTTCGAGCCGCCGGCCGCGGCGGCCGCCACGTCAGGCGTGCTCGACGCGTTCATCGCGCGGCGCACGGAAGAGGGCGGCGCTGCGCCGGTGTCGTGAGATAGTTCGCGGATCCATCATCCCGAATTGTGGCCGTGATCCCGGAACCCGCGGCGCGTCCCACGCATTCATGGATGCGGGCCAATGCCTGGCTCCATCCGCGAGCCGTTGAGGGAGGACGACATGGGTTTCGACCAGTACCACGAACCGCCGGAAGAACTGTCGCAGGAAGTGCGGACCTTTGCCCGCATGATCACCTCGCTGATCGAGGAGGCGGAAGCGATCAGCTGGTACGAACAGCGCATGTCGGTCGAGAAGAACCCGCAGGCCAAGGCGATCATGAAGAACGCGCAGAGCGAGGAGTTCAAGCATTTCGGCATGGACCTCGAATTCCTGCTGCGCCAGAAGACGGACTGGCGCGTGGAACTGAAGGAAATCCTGTTTACGACGGGCGATATCGTGAAGGCCGGGGAGCGGGGCGAGAAGAAGGTGGATTGAGGCGGGACGTCAGCCTTCGAGGCTGGCAGCCTCACACTGGCAGCACAAACCCGTCCAGCACGCGCTTCTGGCCGGCCTTATCGAAGTCGATGGTCAGCTTGTTGCCCTCGATGGCTGAAATGTTGCCGTTGCCGAATTTCTGGTGGAAGACGCGGTCGCCGACGCTAAAGGCGGACGGCGTGTCGGAGACGGATTTGGCGACCAGTTCACCGTCTATGGTGCGGCCTTTGACGCTGGTGCGGCCGGCGCCGTAGCCGGAGTCTGTTTCCCCATAGCCGATGCGTTCGACCTGATGGCCCGAACGCGTGCCCCAGTTGCGGTCGGTCGCCTCGGTGCGGTTGGCCTGCGCACGCTGCCAACCCGGCGTCGAATAGGTGTTAGAGAAGGCGCCGGATTTTTCCCCGCCGCCCGAAGTGCCGCCGATATTGTCGAAGCGCGAAGCGCCATAGGGGTTCTGTCTTCCTGCCCCCTGGCCGCCGCCGCGGCCGGATGCGAACGAGCCGCCGCCATAGGGATTGCCGTAGCCGCCATAGGAGTTGCCGGCTTCGGCGACCTCGACATGGGCTTCCGGCAGTTCCTCGAGAAAGCGCGACGGGATGGTCGATTGCCAGAGCCCGTGGATGAGGCGGTTGGAGACGAACCAGATATGCAGGTTCTTCTTGGCCCGCGTCAGCCCGACATAGGCGAGCCGCCGCTCTTCCTCGAGCCCGGAGCGGCCGCCTTCGTCGAGTGCGCGCTGATGGGGAAAGAGGCCTTCTTCCCAGCCGGGCAGGAAGACGGTCTCGAATTCGAGGCCCTTGGCCGAATGCAGCGTCATGATGGAGACGGCATCGAGCCCGGCATTCTGCTCGGCATCCATGACCAGCGCGACATGTTCGAGGAAGGAGCGCAGCGATTCGTACTCCTCCATCGAACGGATCAGTTCCTTCAGGTTCTCAAGCCGCCCCGGGGCTTCCGCCGAGCGGTCGTTCTTCCACATGTCGGTGTAGCCGCTCTCCTCGAGAATAGTCTCGGCGAGTTCGGTGTGCGGCGTGGTTTCCAGCGCCTTTTGCCAGCGTTCGAAATTGGCCGCGACCTCGCGCAGCGCGGCGCGCGGTTTCGGCTTCAGCTCGTCGCTTTCCGCCAGTGTACCCGCCGCCTCCAGCATCGGGATGCGCAAGCCGCGCGCGGTGTCGTGGATCTGGCGGATGGTCGCTTCGCCCAAGCCGCGCTTGGGCACATTGACGATGCGCTCGAAGGCGAGGTCGTCGGTGCTGTTGGCGACGACGCGGAAGAAGGCCAGCGCGTCGCGGATTTCCATGCGCTCGTAAAAACGCGGACCGCCGATGACGCGGTAGTTAAGGCCGAGCGTGATGAAGCGGTCCTCGAAGGCGCGCATCTGGAAGGACGCGCGGACCAGGATCGCCATGTCGTTCAAATTGTGCTTCTGGCGCTGGTAGGCCTCGATGGTCTCGCCGATGGCGCGGGCTTCCTCCTCCGAATCCCAGGCGGCGTGGACGTTGACCTTGCCGTCCTCCGGATCGTTGCGGTCGGTGAACAGCGTTTTGCCGAAACGGCCCTCATTGTAGGCGATGAGATGGGAGGCGGCGCCCAGTATGTGCGCGGTCGAGCGGTAATTGCGCTCCAGCCGGATGATGGTGGCGCCCGGAAAATCCTTGTCGAAGCGCAGGATGTTGTCGACCTCGGCGCCGCGCCAGCCATAGATCGACTGGTCGTCATCGCCGACGCAGCAGATGTTAACTTTGTTTTCGCTCACGGGCTGTTCCGCGCCTGCCGGCGCGGGCCCTCCGCGGGGGCCTCGCAACGGCTCGGACGCCCGGTCGGACTTGCGGCCTTCGGCCGAAACTGCTGAATCGTCCTCTGGAGTTGCGGGTCTATAGCCACCCGCGTCCGTTCCATCCGAAACACCGGAAAAACTTGGAACGCGCCCACCCGGAGAACCACTTCGCGCTGGTTGTGATCCGCTCGGCCTTTGCGCCAAGAGACGCAGCCACATGTATTGGGCAGTGTTGGTGTCCTGGTACTCGTCGACGAGGATGTATTTGAACCGCCGGTGATAGTCCTTCAGCACATCGGGATTGGCGCGGAGGATGCGGATCGGGTGGCAGAGCAAATCGCCGAAATCGCAGGCGTTCAGCGTCTGCAGCCGCTCCTGATAGGCCTTGTAGAGCTCGCGGCCCTTGCCGTTGGCGAAGCTGCGCGCATCGCCCTCGGCGATATCGGCCGGACCCTGGCCCTTGTTCTTCCAGCCGTCGATCATCTGGGCGAACTGTTTCGCGGGCCAGCGCTTGTCGTCCAGGCCCTCGGCCTGGATCAGCTGCTTGATCAAGCGCACGACGTCGTCGGTGTCGAGGATGGTGAAGTCGGACCTCAGGCCGGCAAGCTCGGCGTGGCGGCGCAGCAGCTTCACGCCGATCGAGTGGAAGGTGCCGAGCCACGGCATGCCCTCGACATTGCCTTCGCCGATCAGGATGCCGATGCGCTGTTTCATCTCGCGCGCGGCCTTGTTGGTGAAGGTGACGGCCAGGATCTGCGAGGGGAAGGCCCTGCCGGTGGCAAGGATGTGGGCGATGCGGGTGGTCAGCACGCGCGTCTTGCCCGTGCCGGCGCCGGCCAGCACCAGAACCGGGCCTTCGGTGGTCTCCACGGCCAGCCGCTGCTCGGGATTCAAGCCCCTGAGATAGTCGGGCGCATTGTTTTGGCCGCCGCGGGCAGCCATGGCGCGCGCGGCAATGCCCGACGGGGCCGTGGGCCGCGCATTGGGTTCGTCGAAAAAGGGCATGTCTTCGGAAAAGCCGGACATCTCCCCCGAATGTAGTGATTCGGGAGGGAAAGACCAGAACTGTCTACGTTTTGTTCCGGTAAAGTGCCCGATACGGCGGCTTCACCGATATGGGAACCGCCGTTGTGGAACAATCCCAGGCGGAACGAGGTTGCTGCCCGCGGGCTCGCGACCTACGCTTGACAGGCGCCGCGGTCGGGAGAAAGTTGCCGGGGCAACACGCAATGCGGGTTGCCCTAGGCCGCCCCACGCGCGCAACAGTCGAAGGAGTATCATCTTGGCTGTCACCATCACCTCCCTCATTCTCTTCCTCCTAGGCCTGGCGCTTGGCGCCGGCGGCATCTGGTTGGCTTCGCTGGGCGGCAGTTGGTACTACATCATCGTCGGTCTCGCCTTCCTGGTCGCCGCCTGGCTGCTCTACCGGCGCCGTTCGACGGCGCTCTGGCTCTACGCGGCGATCGTGCTCGGCACGCTGGCCTGGGCGGTCTGGGAAACCGGCTTCGACTGGTGGGAGCTCGGCCCGCGCGGCGGCATCATCGTGCTGGTGGCGTTGTGGCTGCTGACGCCGTGGGCGCGGCGCGGCCTTGCCGGTCCGGACGGGCGAGCACCTTTGATCCTTGCCGTGCTGGCATCGCTGGCGGTGGCCGGCTATTCGATGACCACGGACCCGAAGGACATCGGCGGCGCGCTCGACACCGACAAGGTGATCCCCAACGCCAATCTCGGCGGCGATGTGCCGGCGGGCGAATGGCACTATTACGGGCGCACGCAGTTCGGCCAGCGGTATTCGCCGCTCGACCAGATCACGCCGGAAAACGTCGCCAACCTGAAGCCGGCCTGGACCTATCGCACCGGCGACGTCAAGGGCCCCGACGATGTCGGCGAGACCACCTATCAGGTGACACCGCTCAAAGTGGGCGACACGCTCTATATCTGCACGCCGCACAACTTCGCCATCGCCGTCGATGCGGCGACCGGCAAGGAGAAGTGGCGCTACGATCCCAAGATCAAGCTCGACAAGGACCGCCAGCACCAGACCTGCCGTGGCGTCTCCTATTATGCCGACGCAGCGGGCGCCGCCGGCCAGCCCTGCGCGGCGCGCGTCTACCTGCCGACCTCGGATGCGCGGCTGATCGCGCTCGACGCCGCCAACGGGCAGGTTTGCCCGGCCTTCGCCGAGGGCGGCACGCTCAATCTGTTGACGGGCATGCCGTATCCGAAGTCGGGCTATTACTACTCGACCTCGGCGCCGCTGATCGCCGGCGGCAAGATCATCGTCGGCGGCGCGGTGAACGACAATTATTCGACGCAGGAGCCGTCCGGCGTCATCCGCGCCTATGATGCGAGCAGCGGCAAATTGCTGTGGAACTGGGATTCCGGCAATCCGGACCAGACGACGCCGCTGCCGGCCGGCCAGACCTACACCGCCAACTCGCCCAACATGTGGTCGACGCCGAGCGCCGACGAGAAGCTCGGCCTGCTCTACGTGCCGCTCGGCAACCAGACGCCGGACCAGCTCGGCATGGGCCGCAGTGCCAATGTGGAGAAATTCTCCTCCTCGATCACCGCGCTGGACCTCAACACCGGGCAGTTGAAATGGGTGCGCCAGACCGTGCACCATGACCTCTGGGACATGGACGTGCCGGCGCAGCCGAGCCTGATCGACATCACCAAGGCGGACGGCTCCGTGGTGCCCGCGCTGGTCGGGCCGACCAAGCAGGGCGACCTCTATGTGCTCGACCGGCGCACCGGCGAGCCGGTCATCCCCGTCAAGGAAGTGGCGGCGCCCGGCGGCGCCATCGAGGGCGACCACACATCGCCGACGCAGCCGGCGTCCGACCTTTCCTTCAACCCGCCGCCGCTGACCGAGCACGATATGTGGGGCATCACCATGTTCGACCAGCTGGCGTGCCGCATCGCGCTTCACAAATTGCGCTATGAAGGCCGCTACACGCCGCCTTCGCTGCAGGGATCGCTGGTTTATCCCGGCAATTTCGGCACGTTCAACTGGGGTGGCGTGGCGGTCGATCCGGTGCGGCAAGTGATGTTCGGGATGCCGACCTATCTTGCCTTCACGTCGCGGCTGGTGCCGCGCGCCGACGTGCCGCCCCCAGGCGACACCAAGGGCAGCGAGCAGGGGCTGAACCGCAATGACGGAGCGCCCTATGCGGTGGTGATGGGACCGTTCCTGTCGCCACTCGGCATTCCGTGCCAGGCGCCGCCCTGGGGCTACGTCGCGGGCGTCGATCTTCGCACCGGCGCGATTGCCTACAAGCACCGCAACGGCACCGTCTACGACATGACGCCGCTGCCGTTGCCGTTCAAGGTCGGGGTGCCCGGCATTGGCGGGCCGATGATCACCGCCGGCGGTGTCGCCTTCCTGGGCGCCGCGGTCGACGACTATCTGCGCGCCTATGACCTGACGTCAGGCAAGCAGCTCTGGCAGGCGCGGCTGCCGGCCGGAGGGCAATCGACGCCGATGACCTACACCGTCGCGGACGGACGCCAGTTCGTGGTCATCGTCGCCGGCGGCCACGGCTCGGTGGGCACCAAGCCGGGCGATTACGTGATGGCCTACGCGCTGCCGAAGTAGGCAGGCGGGGTTACCGGGTCCGGCGAGCCGACGATCAGCCGAGCCCCAGATGGCTCTTTAGGCTCGGCACCGAGCCAAGCACTTGGTTGGTCAGATCGGGGCCCGCGGCCGCCTCGGCCTGCTGGACAAGCGTCTCGCCAGCCTTCTGGATCTGCGCCAAGTCGAGGCCGGAGGCCTTGAGCGCCGCGAGGCCGTTGACCAGCGCGCCGGCCTTTTCGCCGAGAACACCGCCAAGCGCGCCCTGCAGCGACGACAGGAAGCCGCCACCGCCGCCGGCCGGGGCGGCCATGACGTCATATTTCTGCGCCAGCGCATCGGCGCCCGGAATCTTGGCGAAGAAGGAGGAGGCGCTGGTGCCTTCGGCCTCGTGCTCGAGCACCGAGAAAATGGTGCCGACGACCTTTTCGGTCGTGGCCTGGTCGAGACCGGCCTTCTGCGAGACGGTGTTCACGATGTCCTGAACGTCCATGACTTCACCTCAACTTTGGGTTTTCAAGTTCGCGGGCTGGCGCTTGCGGCTGCGGACCCTGACCATGGACTTGCGGCTTGCCGCGACAACGGCCGCGCGCATCGCCAGAACGGCCGCCACTGCTGCCACGAAGGCGGTTGCCAGGATCGGCGAGGGCATGGTCATCGGCATTGTTCCTTTCAGATCGGGCCTATAGGACCGAGGGCGGCCGGCCAGCCAGCCAGTTTCCCCCACTATTGTGGCAGCGCCATCAAGATTTGTCACCGATGACAAAAACGTGATGATCCTCGGCCGACCGGCCGACCGGCCGACCGGCGGCCGCGAGGCAGCGAGATGTCACGCTCCGGTGACTGGACGATGAGAGGCTCGCCCCTATCTTGCGACCGGCAAGGACACCGCAGTCGCGACGAGATCGGGGAAGCCCATGGCCGACGTCACCACCAAACCCGTCATCACCCAGGCGATGATCGATGCCTATGATGAATACACGCATCTGACGCTGGATCGCCGCCGCTTCATGGAGCAACTGACCAGGCTTGCCGGATCGGGCGCGGCGGCCGCCGCGATCGCGCCGATGCTGGCGGCGAACTCGGCCCAGGCGGCGATCGTCGCCGACAACGATGCCCGCGTGAAGGGTGAGGACATCACCTATCCCGGCAGCGGCGGCGAGATGAAGGGCTATCTGGTCAGGCCCGCGAACCAGGCCGGCAAGCTCGGCACGGTCATCGTCATCCATGAAAACAGGGGGCTCAACCCGCATATCCGCGACGTCGCCCGGCGCGTGGCGCTGGAAGGGTTCGTGGCGCTCGCGCCGGATTTCCTGTCGCCGCTCGGCGGCACGCCCACTGACGAGGACAAGGCGCGCGACATGTTCGGGAAACTCGACCCGGCGCAGACCGTGGCCAATGGCGTGGCGACGGTCGCCTTCCTCAAGGGCGACAGGGACGGCAACGGCAAGGTCGGCGCCATCGGCTTCTGCTGGGGCGGCGGCGCGGCCAACATGCTGGCCGTCAATGCGCCCGACCTTGCCGCGAGCGTCGCCTATTACGGCATGCAGCCGAAGGCCGCCGACGTCTCGAAGATCAAGGCCGCGTTGCTGCTGCACTATGCCGGCCTCGACGAGCGCACCAATGCCGGCATCGATGCGTTCAAGAAGGAACTCGATGCCGCGCATGTCGAATACACGGTCTATGTCTATGAAGGCGCCAACCATGCCTTCAACAACGACACCTCGGCGGCGCGCTACGACAAGAAGGCGGCCGACCTCGCCTGGGGCAGGACGATCGCCTTCCTCAAGCAGAAGCTGGCATGACCATCGCCTTCAGGCCGCCGGCGCCCAGATCGTCTTGAAGGCCGGCGACAGGGTGAAGCCCGCCGGGCGCTCCGATTTCGGCGGCGGGCGCCGCACGCCTTCCTGCAAATAGCGCAGGGCAGAGGTCAGCCCGTTCATCGTGTAGGGCTTGGCGATGACGCCGATCGCACCGGCGAAGTGGTCGGGGATGCGCTTCGGGTTGGCGGTCATGAAAATGACCATCGAGTTCTTTCTGTCGCCAATATATTCGGCAACGTCGATGCCGGTCGGGCCGTCGGTGAGATGGATGTCGACAAAGGCGATATCGGCCTGCGTGGTATCGACCATGTCCTTTGCTTCGGCGAGCGATGTTGCCCAACCGACGACGCTGTGCCCGGCGTCCTCGACCAGGCTCTCCAACTCCATGGCCAGCAGCGCCTCGTCCTCGACGATCAGGACCTTGAGCGGTTCAATCATGACAGGTTCCCTTTGTGCTGTGGTCCATTGGGCATCGAGATGACAACGCGAGTGCCGGGACCGGCATCGCGCCACTCGATGTCGGCACGCAATTGGCGGGCAAGCGACTTGATCAGCCGCATGCCGAAGGAGGCGTCGCCACTGGCGCCCGCCATGCCGACGCCGTCATCCGAGACCTCGATGTTCAAATGGCCGTCCGGCTGGCTCATCTTGATGCCGATGCTGCCCGATCTCGTGCCGTCGGGCCTTTCCTTGAAGGCATGCTTGAGCGCGTTGGTGACGAGTTCGTTGACCATCAGCGCCACCGGCGTCGCCTTCTCGGCCGGGACGACGACGGGCTCGAGATCGAGTGTCGGGTTGATTTCCGAACGTCCCGAAGCAGTCAGCAGGTCGGAGATGAGATCCTTGGCGAAGTCGGAAACATCGAACTTGCTGACATCCTTGGACTGGTAGAGCCGGCGGTGCACGGTGCTGAGCGCCTCTATGCGCTCCAACATCGTGCCAAGCGAGCGCTTGAGGTTCGCGTCGGAGACGGTGCGGCTCTGCATGAGGATAAGCGAGGAGATCATCTGCAGATTGTTCTTCACCCGATGATCGACCTCATGCAGCAGCGTGGTCTGCGCCTCAAGCGCCGCTTCGAGCTCAGCCGTGCGTTCCTTGACGGCCTTTTCGAAACGCTCCTTGTCCGCGGTGATGCGATTTTCCCAGAGCTTCCGGTCGGAAACATCGAGTTGCGAGGCGAAGAAGAACTGCATTTCGCCTTTGTCGTTGGAGACGGGGCTTATGTAGAGCGCGTTCCAGAAGGTCGACCCGTCCTTGCGGTAATTCAGGATATCGACACTGATGTCGGTTTCATCGGCGATCGCGGCGCGTATCTGAGCGATCGCTTCCTTGTCGCTCTCCGGCCCCTGCAGGAAGCGGCAGTTCCTGCCGAGAACCTCGTCGCGCTCATAACCCGTCAGGCGCAGGAAGGCGTCGTTTGCAAAGACGATCGGATTGTCTTGCCGGCGCGGATCGGTAATGATCATCGACATGCGCGTGGCGCGGATGGCCGCCGCGAAGGGGTCGCCCTTGCCGTGCTCGACATGAAGGTCGTCGGTCATGTGCCATGCGTCCGCCGGCTCCCTGGTCCGTTTCCGTTCCATAGCGTCGCTCCAAGCCATTTTTCGCGGGAGACAACGGCTCAAAGTAGAATTTGGTTTCAATCTCGGCTGGCCTGTTGCAGTTCGTCGCAGGCGGGAACCGATGGAGGCTTTCCGCAACCGACCGCGAGGAAGGGGTTTCCCGGCTAGCCAGCCGAGGCCGGCCTGTGAAGCGCGACGCCGGCCACGACCAGCGCGATGCCGAGGCAATCGGACGGACCGGGTACCTGGCGCAGCACGACGACGCCGATCAGCGTTGCGGTGACCGGCAGCAGCGACAGCATCAGCGCGAAACTCGCACGCGGCAACCGCGCCATGGCGAGCTGGTCGCATACGTATGGAATGACCGACGAGCAGATGCCGACGCCGATGGCGGCGACGAGCAGCGGCGGCGACAAAAAGGCGGGCAGGGCGTCGGCGAAGCCAACGGGCAGCACGACGCCGAAAGCGACCGGCATGGCCGCACCCAGGCCGGCGATGCCGTCGCCGGCGCCCGCGCGGGCGACACGGTGGCCAAGCACGATGTAGCCGACAAAGAGCGCGCCGTTGAGGAAAGCCCAGACCAGCCCGACCGGGTCGGTTGACCATTTAACGTGGATCAGCAGCAAGGTGCCGGTGACAGCGACGGCAAGAGCGGCCAGATTGCGGGCGCTTCTGAGGCCGGCGAGCGCGACGCCGATGGTGCCGGCGAATTCGATCGCCGCCACCAGCGAGATCGGCAGGCGGTCGAGCGCCAGGTAGAACGAACAGTTCATCATCGCCAGGCAAGCACCGAAGGCAACGAGCAGGAGCCGCGTCGGAGGATCGGCGCTGGCGAAGGTTCGCCATGGGCGGGTCAATGGCGCGAAGACCAGCGCCGCGGTGGCTATGCGCAGCCAGGCCATGCCGAGCACGCCGACTTGCGCAAAAAGCAGCACGGCGAAGGCCGGGCCGAGATAATGAAAGACAGCGCTGACAGCGAACCAGATATGAGGCGGCAATCTTGTCGCGAGCCCGGCGAGCGCGGGGCCTGCAAAGGCCGGGGTGGCAGCGGCAGGGCTGGTATGCGGGGCTTGCCTCTGGTCATCCATGGGATCAGTATCGTAGCCGATCCTCCCTATTCATATGGATGATGACCAGATTGACCAATCATTCCTTTCCCGGAAGCAAGGAGTTTTCCATGAAACGCCTTCGAAACGAAAATGCCGACATCGACGCGGCCGACATGAAGATCCTGCGCCTGCTGGAAGAGGACGCGCGCATCAGCACCGCGGAGTTGGCCCGTTCCGTCGGCCTGTCTGCGCCGAGCGTGGCGGAGCGCATCAAGCGGCTGCAGGAGAACGGCGTGATTGAGGCCTATTGCGTCAGGATCAACCCGGCGGCGCTTGGCCTGAAACTGTCGGCGTGGCTGCGCATCCGGCCGGTGCCTGGGCAATTGTCAGTCGTGGCCGAGATCATCCGTGAGTTGCCGGAGATCGCACAATGCGACCGGGTGACCGGAGAGGACTGTTTCATCGCGCTGGCGCATGTCGGCTCGGTCGCCGAACTCGAACGGGTGATCGACCGCATCATCCCCTATGCGATGACCAACACGGCGATCATCCAGTCGTCGCCGGTGATCGCGCGCTCACCGCTGGCGGCGATCAGGCAACGGCGCTAAGCGTGGCCGCGCTTCAGGCGGGCGCGCTTCAGGATGCTGCGCCAGCGGATCATGTCGAACGGGATCGGTTCGTTGTTGTTGGCGATGTGAAAGATCTCGTTGTCGACATTCTTGAGCGAACGCCAGAAATCGTAGTCCGATATGCGCGGATCGGCCGCCAGCCTGTCCACCTCGACCTTGATGTCGGTTTTCATGCACGTTCCTCGAACCGGCTTCGCCGCGCCGCCCGCTAAAACAACCCTGTGCGGACGTTTTCGACCGCTCCGCTGAGTCGTTCAACGGCTCAGATGGCTTGTTCCCGTTAAATCCTCGGTAAGGTTAATGCGGGTGCGAGGTGGCTTCAAGCACGCGTGCCAGCCGATTTGAGGAACCCGGCGATTTTGGATCGCGGGTGTGGCTTTGAGGCCAGACCCGGTCGCCTGGGCTTCGCCCTATTTGCGCTTGATGCCGATCGAACGGCCGGCGCGCTCGGGCATCGGGAGCACGGAGTGGGCGGCGCGCATGGCTTCGATCCTGGCCAGTACATCGGCCGGAAAGGGCGCCACCTTCGGCCCCGACATGTCGACATGCAGCGACAGGGTCTCGGACGTGGCGGCGAGCCAGCCGTCGACATGGCGGATTTCCTGATAGGCCCGCAGCCGCTTCTCGTCATGGTCGATGAGCTGGAAGGAGACCGTGACCTTGTGGTCGAGATGCAGTTCCCTGAGGTAGCAGACATGGACTTCGGCGGTGTAGATGGTGAGCCGCCGCTCTTTCACATAGTCCAGCCCCATGCCCATCGCCTCGAAGGCCTCGTCCGAGCAGCGGTCGAACAGCACGTTGTAATAGGCCATGTTGAGATGGCCGTTATAGTCGATCCAGTCCTTCTCGATGTCCATGGGCCTGGAGACGAAGGGGGCGGGAATGGACATCGAAACTTCCTTATTCTGGTGCTGGACAGGGCGTGGCCGGTGAGTGTCTTTACATTCTGACGCAATTTCGGATGGAAAACCGCTTCACACTTTTCCTGAAATTGCTTTAGGCATCCATACTCGCATAACAAGCGTGGGCGCTGGTCCATTCGCGGAGGAATTCATGGCTCTGAGCGACCTCAATCCGGTCGAACGCAACGAGGAAGGCATCGCGGCGGTGCTCGGCATCCTCAAGCAGCGGCTGGGCGAGCGCTTCCAGACCGGACAGGCCATCCGCTCGCAGCACGCGCATACGACCACCTATATTCCGACGCAGGCGCCCGACGGCGTCGCTTTCCCGGAGACGACGGCCGAGGTGCAGGAAATCGTGCGTGCCTGTGCCGCACACCGTGTGCCGGTGATCGCGTTCGGCGTCGGCTCGTCGCTCGAAGGCCACACCAATGCGCCGGGTGGAGGCATTTCGGTCAATACGTCGCGGATGAACCGCATTCTTTCGGTCAATCCGCAGGATCTCGACTGCACGGTGGAGCCCGGCGTCACGCGCGAGGATTTGAACCGGCATCTGCGCGACACCGGCCTGTTCTTTCCGATCGATCCGGGCGCCAATGCCTCGCTCGGCGGCATGGCGGCGACGCGGGCGTCCGGCACCAATGCGGTGCGCTACGGCACGATGCGCGAGAACGTGCTGTCGCTGACCGCCGTCATGGCCGACGGCGAGACGGTGACGACCGGCAAGCGGGCGAAGAAGAGTTCGGCCGGCTACGACCTGACCCGGCTGCTGGTCGGCTCCGAGGGCACGCTCGGCATCATCACCGCGCTGACCTTGAAGCTGCAAGGCATTCCGCAGGCGATCTCGGGCGGCGTCTGCCCGTTCCCGAGCGTCGAAGCTGCCTGCAACGCCGTCATCGCGACGATCCAGATGGGCATTCCGGTGGCGCGCATCGAACTGGTCAACGCGCTGCAGATGCGGGCGATGAAGACCTATTCCAAGCTCGATTATCCCGAGGGCCCGTGCCTGTTCGTCGAGTTTCATGGCAGCGACGCCGGCGTTGCCGAACAGGCCGAGACCTTCGGGGCGATCGCGGAAGACAATGGCGGCGGGCCGTTCCTGTGGACCAGCGTTGCCGAGGAACGCACCAAATTGTGGAAGGCCAGGCACGACGCCTACTGGGCGTCGCTGACCTTGCGCCCGGGCGCCAAGGGCCTGTCGACCGATGTCTGCGTACCGATCTCGCGCTTTGCCGAATGCGTCATGGAAACCGAGGCCGACATTGCCGAGATGGGACTTATCGCGCCCATCGTCGGCCATGCCGGAGACGGCAATTTCCACGTGCTGGTGCTGATGGATGTCAACGATCCCAAGGAAATCGCGCTGTCGGAAAAATTCGTGGCACGGCTCAACATGCGGGCGATCGCCATGGAGGGTACCTGCACCGGCGAGCACGGCATCGGGCAAGGCAAGATCGGGTTCCTGCGCCACGAACTCGGCCATGGCGTCGACATCATGCGCACGATCAAGCAGGCGCTCGATCCGCAAAACATCATGAATCCGGGCAAGATCCTGCCTGACGCGGGCTAAGGGCATCGCGAACAGCGCGTCTTGACCGCGCCGCCATTCGGGCGAGGCTCCTCAAGTGGCAAACCTGGAAAGACAGGCGTGCCGGCTGAGGAGAATTTTTATGGCCATTTCACGCAAGGAAGAAGCACGCGCGCTGAACGCCGATGAAAAGGAATTGGTGGAGAAATCGCACCATCCGGCGGTGCAGGAGCTTTCCGATTCCGACCTTTCCGGTCTGGTCAAGCTGTTGCGGGAACGGCGTGACAAGGCGCAGACCGAAGCACATCGCCGGCGGCGCGAAATACGCGGCAAGGGCGCGGCGAAAGGTACGGCACCCTCGAAGGCCGACGGAGGTTCACAAGTGAAGCTCGCGGTGCTGGCCATGGCGATGCGGCGGCTGAACGGCGAGGCCGAACGGCGGCGCCAACTGGCGGCCCGCACTTCGCTGGTCGACAATGCGCGCAAGGCGCTGGCCTTGAAGCAGAAAGCTCCGGAGGGTCCCACGCACAATTCGCGCACCGCCCACAAGGGCATGCGGGCCGTGGCCAACCAGAAGGTTCCAAATCTTGTTCGGCCGGCCGAACTCGGCCGCCAGCGCAAGGCGGCCAAGGTGGCGCAGGCGAAACGCGACGCACGCTAAGGGAGCGGTTAGGCCCGCCAACCGCCGCTCTATCCTGCAGTGGGAAGCTGCTCCCGGGCGTCCTGCACAAGCGTCTGCAGCATGGGGCGGGTCGGAGCGAAGAAGGTCGTGCCGGTGTGCGGCGTGGAGACATCGAGCAGCCGGTCGTAGGCGCCGGGCGGGTCGCCGACATACATGCGCTGCAGCATTTTCTCCGTGACCCAGAGATATCTGCTGTAGCCGATGAAGTAGGTGCCGAATTCGTTCTGCCCGGGCCTGCCGAACGGCATGTTGTCACGCAATATGTCGTGTTCGTTGCCGTCGGCATCGACCACGGTGGCCAGCGACTTATGCGATTTGCGCGGCGCGTCGTCATCGTCGATTTCGATGTTGTCGATCTTGGTGCGCCCAATGATCGCCTCCTGCTCGGGCGTGGGAATGCGCGCCCAGGCCTGCATGTCGTGCAGATATTTCTGGACCACGACATAGCTGCCGCCGGCGAAATCGGCATCCTCGTCACCGACCAGCGCCGAGGCGGGCAAATCGAGGCCGGCCGGGTTGGCGGTGCCGTCGACGAAGCCGAGCAGGTCGCGGGCGTCGAAATAGCGAAAGCCGATCACTTCGTCGACGACGCTGACGCCGGGACCAAGCCTGTCGAGCAGGATACGCTCGAATTCGAAGCACATGTCGGGCCGCTCGGCGCGGATGTGAAAGAGCAGGTCGCCCGGTGTCGTTGGCGCCGAATGGACCGCGCCCTTGATCGGCGCGAACGGCTTCAGTTCCAGCGGCCGCCGGCCGGGGCTGAGCCGGTCCCAGAGATCGCGGCCGATGCCGGCGATGCAGGACAGGCGCCCGCCGAGATCGCGGAATCCGACAGTCTTGACCAGATCGTCGAGTTCGCCGAGCACGGAACAAACCCTGGCCAGAGCCGGCTGATCGCCGGCGACGGTGCCGACAAGGAAAATCGCCGACTGCGATAGCGGGGCATCGACACTCTGCGCATCGATCGGCACGCGATCCCAGTTCTTGCCCGACATCCGAGAATCTCCGCTTTCCCCGGATTTGTTTCAGATCGTCCGACATGACGCAACACGGGATGAATTGCCTCTTTATAGACACGCGGATGCGGGTAGAGTGCGGCGGAATTGCAATCAACCTGTTCGGAGCTGATGCTCGCACGCCTGTTCGTGATCTTCGGTGGCCTGTTCGTGCTGGTGCTGCTTGCGGCGCTGGTGGTGCCGCATTTTATCGACTGGACCGGCTACCGCGCCGAGTTCGAGCGCGAGGCAAGCGCCATCCTCGGCCGCAAGGTAACCGTGCAGGGCGACGCCACGGCAAGGCTGCTGCCGTTTCCCTCGGTGACCTTTTCCAACGTCGCCGTCGCCGGTGGCCCCGACGGCCAGCCGGCCATGACCGTCGAGACGTTTTCGATGGACGCGGAACTGGCACCCTTTCTGCGCGGCGAGGTGCTGATCTTCGACATGCGGCTGGTGCGGCCGAAGGCGACCATCGACATCGCCGCCGACGGAACCGTCGATTGGGCCATGCGCCCGTCCTCGCCCTTCGACCCCGGCCAGGTCTCGATCGAGAAACTGACTGTGACGGAAGGGCAGATTGAACTGCGCCATGCCGCCGGCGGCCGCAGCCACATCTTTTCGGAGATCAACTCGACCATTTCGGCCAAGTCGCTGGCCGGTCCGTGGCGCATGGACGGCACGTTGCGGCTGGACGGGTTGCGGACCACTGTCACAGCGTCGACCGGCAAGGCCGAACCCTCCGGGCAGATGCGGTTACGGGTGAAGGCGGATCCCGACGCCTATCCGCTGGTCATCGAGACCGACGGCAATGCCGGCATCGTCAACGGTGCCGCCGTCTATTCCGGCCAGTTCAAGATTTCGGGCGCGGACAAGGATAGCGCGGGCAAGAATTCAGCCGAGTTGCGCGGCACGGACGGCGAGACGGTGAAAGTCAGCACCGGCAAGTCCGATCCGGGCTTCCGGCTTAACGGCAAGTTCTCGCTCGATCACCAGAAGCTTGGCGTCGACGAATTCCGTTTCGAGACCGGTCCGCTCGACAATCCCTACACCGCCGATGGCAAGGCCTCGGTCGATCTTGGCCAGAAACCGAGCTTCGCCATCGAGGCCAATGGCGCGCAGGTTCAGTTCGACGAGGCGGTGGGTGCCCAGGCGGGTACGGGCCTGACGCTGGATCAGCGCATCGCCGGGTTGGAGCAGGCGCTGCTCGATCTGCCGAAGCCGACCATTCCCGGCACGGTCGAGGTCAAGTTGCCGGCGGTGGTGGCCGGCGACACGACGGTGCGCGATGTTCATCTTTCGGCCGAGCCGGTCGGTGACGGTTGGTCGGTGAAATCGCTGGCCGCGACCTTGCCCGGCCGCACCAAGCTGGAAGCCGATGGCAAGGTAATGCTCAACGTGCAGGGCCATTTCGGCTTCACCGGCTCATTGCTGCTGGCCGTGGCGCAACCCTCGGGTTTTGCCGCCTGGCTGTCGAAGGATGTCGACGAGGCGATCCGCCGTCTGCCTGCCGCCGGTTTCAAGGCCAAGGTCGATCTCTCGCAAAATCATCAATCCTTCAGTGATCTCGAACTGATCCTCGGCAAGGCGAAGTTTTCCGGCCGCATTGATTCCAGCCAGCCCGAAGACGCAAAGCCATCGGTGCTGATGCGGCTCGAGGGCGGCGATCTCGATGTTGATGGGCTGGCGGCCTTCGCCTCGATCTTCGTCAGCGACAAGGGAGCCAATCGTTTTGCCGACAGCGACCTCGATTTCCAGATCAAGGCCGGCCCTGTCAGCGCCGGCGGCTTGACCGCCGACACGGTCGATACCGCGCTCAGGCTGCGCGACGGGCTGCTCGAAATCGACCGGCTGTCTGTCGGTGGACTGGCCGGTTCCTCGATCAGCGCCACCGGCCGCATCAAGGATTTTCCGGCGAGCCCGACCGGCAAGCTGGACGCCTCGGTGGTCGCGGTCGACCTCAAACCGCTGATCGATGTCGCAGCACGGCACTATCCGGACAATGCCGTGCTGAAGGGGCTCGCGGACCGCGCCGCGGCCTATCCCGACTTGTTCCAGGACGCGCGCGTCGACCTCGTGGCCAGTGCCGCCGACAATGGCGACGGCACCACGGGCCTGGCGGTGAGCGGGCAAGGCAAGGCCGGTGGCTCGTCCTTTTCGGCGTCGCTGTCGGGGAAGGGCGCGGTGGACAGGCTTGCCGACGCGCCGGTGACACTGACTTTCAATGCCAGGAACCCGGACGCAACCGCCTTGCTCGCGCTCTACGGCCTGCCGGCGCTGCCGCTCGGCATGTTGGGTGAAGCAAGCACCGACATCCAGGCCAAGGGCACGCTTTCCGGCGGTCTGGCGACGAGCTTCAGCCTTGCCGGCAATGACTTCAAGGCCGGCTTCGAGGGGGTGGTCGCCGACACGCCGCAAGGCCCGACGGCCAAGGGCAAGATCAACCTCGACGCCTCCGACATCGAGCCGTGGCTGATGACGACGGGCATCGGCCTGCCCGGCATGGGCGCCGGCATGTCGACATCGCTGGCCGCGCAGGCCGATTACGGCAATGGCCTGCTGGTGCTCTCCGGGCTCAGCGGCGCCATCAACGAGGCGGCTGTGTCCGGCGACATCAACCTCGATGTCAAGCAGGGGGTCGACGGCAAGGACGGCGTGCCGCATCTGGCTGGGGCGCTGGCGCTCGACGAACTCGACCTCGATCCGATGGCGGTGGCGCTGTTTGGCGATTCCGCTTTTCTCGTGGACAAGAACGGGTCCGACAAGAGTGACAATGCCGACAAGAATAACAGGGCCGACAAGAATAACAGGGCCGACAAGAATGACAGGGCCGACAAGAATGATAGGGCCGACAAGAATGACAAATCCGGCGCGTGGCCGTCGGCGCCGTTCAGCCAGAAGTCCAGCCTGCCGTTCACGGCCGAACTCGACCTGACCACGGCTTCGCTGACCGTTGGCCCGCTCGCCACCGCCTATGACGCGGCACTCTCGCTCAAGCTCGACCCGGAAGGCATTCGGGTCACCGATCTCAAGGCCAAATTCCTCGGCGGGGCGCTCTCCGGCCTGTTCGAGCTGAAGAACAATGACGGTACCGGGCTTTTCACCGGACAGATGAAACTGGCGGGTGCCGATCTGGCTGATGTCTTGCCGGATGCGGGCATCGGCGGCAGCGGCGATTTCTCGACGACGCTGTCGACCAGCGGCAAATCCGTCGACGCGATGATTGCCGCTCTATCGGGATCCGGCACGGCGACGCTGAAGGGCTTGCGGATCGCCGGCGTCAATCCTGACGCGTTCGGCGCTTTCCTGGCCAAGGCGGATGCAATCGGACGCGATATCGACGCCACCAAGACGGCTGGTTTCGCGCCTGACATAGCCGCCGACGGCAGCTTCGCCGCCGGGAATGCCGAGGTCGCCTTCACGATTGCCGGCGGCACGCTCAGGGCGCCGCCGATCAGCCTTGAAAACCCGGCGGCGACGTTGTCGGCCGACATCATGGCGGATCTCAACGCCAGCACGGTTTCCGCCAAGGGCGCGGTCACCTATCGGCCTGGCGACGAAGCGCTGGTCGGCTCCGAGCCGGCCGTGAATTTCACCGCCGAGGGGCCGTTCGGTGCCGTGAAACGGCAGTTCGACAGCGAGCCCCTGGCGCAATTCCTGACCCAGCGTGCGCTGGAAAAAGAACAGCAGCGCGTCGAGGCGATGCAGGCCGCGTTGCTGGAGAAACAGCGGCTGCGACGCGAAGTGCGCTATTACGCGGCGCTTCAGGATGCCCGCGACAAGGCCGCGGAGGAGCTGCGCCAACAAGAGGAAGCGGCGCGCCTGAAGGCAGAGGCCGACGCCAAGGCGAAAGCGGAGGCCGACGCTCAGGCCAAGGCCGAAGCGGATGCCAAGGCAAAGGCCGACGCGGAAGCAAAAGCCAAGGCGGATGCCGAGGCCAAGGCGGCGGCGGAACAGCAGGCAGCGGACGAGGCGGCCAAGGCGCAGGCAGAGCAGGAGCGCCAGAAGGCGGAGGAGGCGATGCGCATTGCCTCCCAGGAAAAGGCCAGGCTCGAAGCCGAGCGCAAGGCGGCGCAACAGGCGCCCAAGGCCGAGCAGGTGCCCGCCAACGACAATCCGCCTCCAGCCAAGCCGAAACCCAATCCATTCACGGTCGACAATCTGTTGAAGTCACTGCAGTAGGCAGCAGGGCTAGGCTTTCCGGTTGCTCACCCGCCGGGCAATCGTCTCAAGAACGAACGTTTCGGCGCCGTCGGCGACGTATCTGGCGTGACGGAAATCGCGGATGGCGGCAAGCTTGCCGCCCTGCCAACCCAGCAGGATGAAGTATGCCGGTGCTGCCCTCGGGTCGTTGGGATCGCGCACGAGGATTGCCGGGCGGTCCTCGACGAAACCAGGCTGGAAATGCCAGTCCCGCACCCGGGAATAATTGCCGAAATAGGTGGCCACCTCCTTGCGGCCGTTGAGCCTTGCCCTGGCCACCAGTTCCAGCCGCACTTCGTCGGCCAGCATGTCTCGCACGGCGTCGAAGTCGCGGGCGTTGAAGCGATCGACATAGGCGTCGAGCAACAGGCGCTCCGATGCACTCAGCCTGGGAACAGGACGATCGTCCTGTTCGTCGGCGAGCTCACGCAGCCGGCCACGGCCACGATGCAGCGCTGCCTTGATCGCGGGGATGCTGGTGTCGAGCATGGTGCTGATTTCCCGCAGCGAATAGCCCAGCACATCCATCATGATGACGCTGCTTCGCTGCGCGACGGGAAGGCGCATGAAACTGTGCAATCCGGCTGCCGCGGCCTGCCGGTCGGCGATGGAATTTGCCGGGTCGGCGATCATGTCCGGCTCCTCCTCGGAGAAAGTCTTCTCACGGTCGCGGCGGCGCAAAAAGTCGAGCGCCGCATTGTGCGCGATGCGAAACAGCCAGCCTTCGGGATTGGCGATCGGGACGGTGCCGGCCAACGCCTCGAATGCCTTGGCCAGCGCCTCCTGCACGACGTCCTCGCCATCGACGACCGAGCCGGTCATCCGGGCGCAGTAGCGATGCAGTTTGGGGCGCAATTCGCCGAACAAGCGGTCGAAAGGCTCTGAGATCTCGCCTGGATTGTTCATGCACCGGCCGTTCTTGACATGGTTCTATTCAGGCTACTCGTCCAGCATCCGATAATGGCCCACCACTGTCATCACGTCACGATGCGGAGGGTCGACGCAGCGATCCCTGATGCCACTCTGAAAAGCCTGGAAGGCGGCAAGCCCTGTGATGAGGTCGGCATGCCCGTCGGTTTCGGTCTCGACGAGATGGACGAAAGTGCCATTGCCGGAGCGCAAGGTCATGTAGCGAACGCCTTCCGGCGGTTTGCCGCGCAGTTCCTCGAACACTGCCTTGACCAGGCGCTCGTTCTCGTCGGCCCGGTCCGGCTTCGTCTTGTAGCGTATCAAATGGCGTTTCATCGCATCGGCTCCCTTGGCTGTCGCGTGTTCAAGACGCCGCGGCCAGCCCAGAGGATTCGGATTCCGGAAAAAATAGTTCGTTATCGGCCCGCACGGATGCTGGACGTCAGTCCTGGCTTCGGTCGAGCAGGCGCCGCAGCATGGGTTCGATGCGCGAGAGCTCGTCGAGATGCGCGGCCGACAGTTCGGCCAGGCAATCGTCGGCGCGCTCGGTCAGCCGCAGCAGGACGCGGCGGTGGTCGTCCTTGTCCTGGTCGCGTGCGACCAGTCCTGCCTCGCCGAGACGGTTGACCAGTTCGACGGCGCTGTGGTGACGGATGCGCAGGCGTTCCGCCAGGTCGCCGACCGTCACCGGCCCGCCGCCGGGATATCCCTTGATCGCCAGCAGCGCCTGGTGCTGGCGCGGGGTCAGGCCGGCGTCCTCGGCCTGCACCTGGCTGAATTCGAGGAAGCGGCGGATGAGGTAGCGGAACTCGGACAGCCGCTGGTAGTCGGATTGCCTGATGGCGGGGCGTGGTGTCTTGGGCTGCGTCATGTCGGAGATGTCTTCGTTTTCCGGTGAAAGCTCAAACGAAATTTCGAGCGAAAGCCGCTTGAACAGATATATCGTGTTACGATACATACCCCGCCGACAACCGGCTGGCCACTTCGACCGTGCCGCAGAACCCAGACACGGCCGCCGGCAGGAAGCAAAGCCACCATGAAGACCCATAACTCCAATCCCGATCATCTCCGGGATTTCACCACGGATGCCCGAGTGCTGCTCGTCGCCGCGATAGCGGTGGTGGTGGCGACCGCCGGGCTGTTTGCCGGCATCGCGCTTCTGAAGCTGATCCGGCTCGCCACCAACATCGCCTATTTCGGCCAGTTCTCGCTTGCCGAGCTGAAGCTGCAGGATACGCCGCTCGGGCTTGCCGCCGTCATCGTTCCGGTCATCGGCGCGCTGATCATCGGCCTGATGGCGTGCTACGGCAGCGAGAAGATCCGCGGCCACGGCATTCCCGAGGCCATCGAAGCGATCCTGCTTGGGCGCTCCAAGCTCGACGCCAAGGTGGCGATCCTGAAACCGCTGTCGTCGGCGATCTCGATCGGCTCCGGCGGGCCGTTCGGCGCCGAGGGTCCGATCATTATGACTGGCGGCGCCATCGGCTCGCTGATCGCGCAGATGCTGCCGGTCTCGGACAACGAGCGCAAGACATTGCTGGTGGCGGGAGCGGCGGCCGGCATGACCACCGTGTTCGGCACGCCGATCGCTGCCATCATGCTGGCGGTCGAATTGCTGCTGTTCGAATGGACGCCACGCAGCTTCATCCCCGTCGCGGTTGCGGCCATCGTGGCCGAGGTGGAGCGCACCATGCTGCACATGCCAGGGCCGATCTTTCCGTTCGCGGGCAACATGGCGGTTTCGTTCGTCGGCCTTGGCGGCTGGGTGCTGGTCGGCATCTGCGCCGGCCTGTTGTCCGGGCTGCTGACGCAGATGGTCTATGCCTGCGAGGACGGCTTCCAGAAGCTGCCGATCCACTGGATGTGGTGGCCGATGCTCGGCGGCCTGGTGGTCGGCATAGGCGGCTTGATCGACCCACGAGCGCTCGGCGTCGGCTATGACAACATCGCCGACATGCTGGACGGCCGCACGATCGCCACCGCGGCGCTGCTGCTGCTGGTGGTCAAGGCCATCATCTGGTCGGTTGCGCTCGGCTCGGGAACTTCGGGCGGCGTGCTGGCGCCGCTGTTGATCATGGGTGGCGCGATGGGGGCGGTGCTTGCCGGCATCCTGCCGGCGGCGGACCCGGGCTTCTGGGCACTGCTGGCCATGGCCGCCACCATGGGCGGCACGATGCGCGCGCCGCTGACAGCCACGTTCTTCGCCGTCGAGCTGACCGGCAACACGCATGTGCTGGTGCCGCTGATCGCGGCTTGTGCCGCGGCGCACGCGGTCACCGTGCTGCTGATGAAGCGTTCGATCCTGACCGAGAAGATCGCCAGGCGGGGGCACCATCTGGTTCGCGAATATCGCGTCGACCCCTTCGCGCTGACCAGGGTGCGCGAGGTGATGACGGCGCAGGTCGAGAGCGTGCCGGCGACGATGACGCTGCATGGTGCGGCCGCCTTCCTGACCGCGCCGGAAACCCGGCATCCGAGTTTTCCCGTGGTCGATGAAAACAGGCAGGTGCTCGGCCTCATCGATCCGCCGGCGATCCTGCGCTGGCGCCGTGCCGGCAAGCACCGGACGACGACGCTCGGCGAGCTGCTGGCGGGAAGCAAGGTGACACTGGCCCATCCCGACGAATATCTGGAAGGCTTGTCGGACAAGCTGCTGACCGCCAATGTCTCGCATCTGCCGGTGGTGGCGCGTGAGGATGGAAGGCTGGTCGGCTATGTCGGCTGGAAGGATCTGATGCGCGTGCGCTCGCGCAAGCAGGCCGAGGAGCGTGAGCGCTCCACCTTGCTCGGCTTCGGGCGCGGGAAAAAGGCGGATCCGGTCGAGGGGGCGTAAGTTCAGGCGCTCGTCGCGCGCTTCGCCCACTCCAGGACATGCAGCCTGAGCGCCGAGGACAGGTTGGTGTCACGGGGCCGGGTCTCGTCGATTTCGGCGACAAGGGCGGCGAGCGTCAGCTTCCTGGTCGCCGCGATGGCGACGAGATCGTCATAGAAGGGCTTTTCGAGGGAATAGCTGGTGCGATGGCCGCGAATGGTGACCGAGCGTTTTTCGACGGCGCTCATTGATCGTCAGGCAGGGTGGGCTTTTCGCGATGATGGCCCGCGACAAACCTTTCGCTCTTGTCGGCGATCAGGCGGTCGCGTTCCTTTTCGGCCTTGGTGCGACCGTGCAAGGCGCGATTCTGGCTGGCCGTTTGTGCCTTGTCGTCCCGCGCCTTCCGCTTGCGAGCCTGGCGGAGATTGACGATGTCGGCCACGGACCGCGAGCCTACTTCTTGCGGAAGGCGTCGAGCGAGACCACTTCGGCGCCCTTGGCGCCGGCATCCGCGGCGGTTGCCTTCTTCTCCGCTTCGGCGGCGGCCTTCTTCTCGGCCTTCGGCTTCTTCTCGGAGACGATGGTCAGCGGCTCGGGCACCGGTGCTGCCGGTTCCTCGTCGGGCTGCGCATCGGTCTTGACGTCGAATTCGAGCTCGAAATTGACCGACGGATCGTAGAAGCCGCGCACGGCCGAGAACGGGATTTCCAGTTTCTCCGGCACGTCGGAGAAGGAGAGACCGACCTCGAAACCGGTGTCGGTCACCTTCAGGTCCCAATACTGGAACTGGATGACGATGGTCATCTGCTCGGGATAGCGCTCGCGCAGCCGCGATGAGACGCGCACGCCCGGCGCGCCGGTCAGGAAGGTGATGAAGAAATGATGGTTGCCGGGGAGGCCGGTGCGCGCGACCTCTGCCAGAACCTTGCGCATGACGCCGCGCAACGCCTCCTGGGCCAGAATGTCGTAGCGGATATGGTCGTCGGCCATGAGGTGGTCGGGTTCCGTTGAATCGTCCGCATAGCTGTAATCAAGCTTGGGCGCGGCGTAAACCTGATATAGACCGCTGCCGCGCCGAAGCGAGGACTATTGCAAACGATTTGATCGGCAAGGCGGCTTGGCGGCAACGCCAAATGTTATGCGTTAGCCAGCGCAGCGTGTCTTTTGAGGCTGGTCGGGGAAGGGCGCTTGCCGAAAGCGCGCAGGAAGGTGCGCACACCGTTTGTCGCCGATTGCACCACCTCGTCCTCGCCTGGCGTGCCGCCAAGCATGAAGGTGGTCTGCAATTCGGCATTGACGAGGCCGAGGAACTGGCGCGCCGCGACGTCGGGATCGTCGATCGCGAGATAGCCGCCATAGGCGAGGCGGGCGAAGCGGGCGGCGATCGCCGGCCATGTCCTGCCGGGTCCCTGTTCGCGCCATTCGGCAAAGAGCTCGGGATAGCGCTCGCCCTCGGTCTGGATCAGCTTGCGCAGGAATTTTCCGTCGCGGTTGCAGATGCAGTTCTGATTCAGGCGCACGGCAAAACCGATCAGGTCGGCCTCGAGATCCCCAGGCTGATCGGGAAAGGTGGCGATGGTGGCGAAAATGCCGGCGTTGCAGCGCTCGGTCAGGTCGCGCACCACCGCGATGAACAGTTTCTCCTTGTCGCCATGGTGGTTGTAGACCGTCTGGCGCGACACGCCGGCCTCAACCGCGATCAGGTCGATATTGGCGCCGGAGAAGCCTTCGCGGCAGAACACGCCGGCAGCGGCGTCGACGATCGACAGGCGCTTGGCCTCGTGGCCGCGTGGCGGGAAAGTGTCAGGAGAAACGCCCGGTCTCATGAAAATCTATATAGAGGTGATTGACGATTTAGACAAGACTGTCTAAATTTGTGGACACGATATAACGGGATTTCGCTCCGGAGACGAATAAATTTGCTCCAGGAGTAGGAAACCCACGGGATGGAACGTCCTAGGGTCAGACGTCGCCTGGCGGCGGCAACCAGATTCGAAAGAAGCCAATATCATGAGCCCCAAATTCCTCCGCATCGCGGTCGTGCTCGGCCTGTTGTCCGCCATCGGCCCGTTCGCCATCGACATGTATCTGCCCGCTTTGCCGTCGATCGGCACCGATCTGCATGCCGGCACCGCCGCCGTGCAGATGAGCCTTTTGATCTTCTTCCTGTCGATGGGCTTCGGCCAGATCGTCGTCGGGCCGATCTCCGACATGGTCGGCCGCAAGCTGCCGCTCTATGGTGGCTTGGCACTGTTCATGGCCGGCGGCATTGGCTCGGCAATGGCGCCGACCATCGAGTGGCTGATCGCCTTCCGCTTCCTGCAGGGGCTTGGCGCCAGCGCCGGAATGGCCATTCCGCGCGCCATCGTGCGCGACCTGCACACCGGCAATGAGGCCGCCAAGCTGATGTCGCTGCTGATGCTGGTGTTTTCGGTGTCGCCGATCCTGGCGCCGCTGACCGGCAGCCAGATCATCGAGAATTTCGGCTGGCGCGCCGTGTTCTGGACCGTGACCGGCGCGGCGGTGCTTGCCACCATCCTGCTCGCGACCTCGCTCAAGGAGACACGGCCGGCGGAAGAACGCGTCGGGTCCTCCTTCGGTACCGCCCTTGCCGGCTACCGCTTCCTGATGGGCGACCGTAATTTCCTCGGCCTGGTGGCGATCGCCGGCTTCGGCATTGCGAGCTTCTTCGTCTATCTGTCGAGCTCGTCCTTCATCCTGATCGACCATTACGGGCTGTCGCCTTCGGTCTACAGCGTCTTCTTCTCGATCAACGCGGTTGCCTTCATCGGCATGTCGCAGTTGACGGGCCTGCTTTCCGAACGGTTCGGACTGAAGCGCGTGGTGTGGGTGGCGGTGACCGGCTACGCGACGACGATGGTTGTGCTGTTCGCGATCATGGCGACGGGCGTCGATCGGCTTGACGTGATGGCGGCCCTGCTGTTCGTCGGCTACGGCTTCCTCGGCTTGGTCATCCCGACCACATCGGTGCTGGCCATGGAAGAGCATGGCGAGATCGCCGGCACGGCGTCGGCGCTGATGGGCACGCTGCACTTCGCCATCGGCGCGCTCGCCATGGGCGTCGCCGGTGTGTTCTTCGACGGCACGCCGCTGCCCATGGTCGCCGGCATCACGCTCTGCGCGGTGATCTCGTTCGCACTGGCGAAAGTCACGCTTGGCCGTTCGCGCGAAGCGGTCGAAGCGCCGGCGGAGTAAGCACCTTTTCCAATAAACCAGGGGAGGCCGGGTCGATCCCGGCCTTTTTTGTGTTGAAGCCGGCGTTTGCCTCCGGGTTAACGCACGCTCTATGGCTGACGCTCAGCTGAGTTCCTGGGCGAGGCCGATGAGAAGCCCTTCAGGCCCACGGATGTAGCAGAGCCGATACACGTCCTTGTACTCGACCACTTCGCCTACGAGTTGCGCGCCGCGCGTGCGGAGCCTTTCAAGCGTGTCGTCGATGTCGTCCACGGTGAACATGACGCGGAGGTAGCCCAGGGCGTTGACCGGGGCGGTCCGGTGATCCGCGACGACAGGCGGCGCGAGGAAGCGTGAGAGCTCCAGCCGGCTGTGGCCGTCCGGCGTGCGCATCATGGCAATCTCGACATGCTGGTCGCCCAGTCCGGTGACGCGTCCGGCCCATTCTCCTTCGACCGTGGCCCGCCCTTCGAGCTCGAGGCCGAGTTCGCGAAAGAAATCGATCGCCCCTCCGAGGTCTTCGACGACGATTCCTACATTGTCCATCCGCTTGAGCGCCATGTTTTCGATCTCCAGGGGGTGTCGTTTCAGTTTACAGGGTATCGCCTGGTCCACCAACGCACAGGAAAGGCCGGACCCGTCCGACCCTCTTCATGTCCGCGATGTCAGCGGCAATCCAGCAGCGTCGAGGAGGAAGCGTACACGCTCTTCGACTGGCGCAGGCGGCAAGGTCACCAGTTCGTAGCCGAGTTCGGCATAGACGCCGGCCACGGACTGGCAAGTGCGCTCGGCCTCGTCGAGGGTTTGCTTGCGTTCTTCGTCCTGGGTGAAGATCTCCGGCCATGGCGGGGCGACGAAGACGCGACGCGCATAGCGGAATTCCGTGGCGGCACTGGTGAGGTGATCCGGCACCGGCAGGCCGCAGAGCCTGAGATAGCCGATCGTGTCCGGCACGCCGCGATCAAAGAAGACCGGCGCGGGCCGCACGATACGAGCGCATTTCCCACGACAGCATCAGTTCGGCGAACAATGCGCGATCGCTCCAGGGCAGGGCGGTTCCACCAATGGCGGATTGGTCGCGGATGATGCCGCGCCCGGCCTGGGCGGATGTCGCAAAGCCCGCCTGCCGCAAGGCTTCGATCAAGGTGGTCTTGCCGGACCCGGGGCCGCCGGTCAGCACGAAGAATCGATCGGAATCGTTTTGCATTTTGTCCATGGAGAAAGGGCACGCGACGCAGCGGCTTCGCAGCCCGCAGCCGGTGCGAAGTCCTGACGGCAGGAGCTGTCGTGCGTCACGCAAAAATGAAAGGGGAGAAGTGGAGGTTTCTGTTGCCAGGTACCTCCGAACCCCGCCTAGAAGTGCGAACCCCTAGGGCTTGATTTGAAGCTATCGCACTGCATTAAGCAGCGAGACGTGCTTCCGCATAGTTGTCGTTGGCAACTATAAGTTTAGCCCGATGACGGTGGTACAATGCCGGGCAAAAGTACGATCTTTACACCTTCGTCGATCCTATTTCGCCCCCAGCAAAAACCGCTCTGTCCTCAACAGCGGCTTTTGGTGGAGGCGCCGGGTACCGCCCCCGGGTCCGAACGGCTTATTTCATCGCCCATTTATCGCCATAGTCGGTCAAGCCGACAAAACGAATATAGGGGGGCTTGCGCGGAAATGAAAGGCCGCAATGGTGCTTTGTCCCTGTGTCAAATCGCGACGCCAAGGGTTGACTTGGGCGCGGTCTCAACCGAAGCTTTGCGGGCGGTGAGGAGTTACCGACCTAGCGCACAAGTTGCGAAGCGCGCCACAGCCCTCATCGATCGGATCCGTGGCGCCGACGAGGGGAATTCTGATGGCCGACTATCTTGCGGATGTGAAGAAATATGACGCCGCGGCAAGCGCCGATGCGGTCGAAAAAATCGTCAAGCACCTGGGCATTGCGCTGAGGAACCGCGATTCCTCGCTGGTGTCCTGCACGGATCCGAAGGAGTTGGCGCGGGTCAAGGAGAGCTGGGTGGCCAAGAAGCTCGGCGTCAGCGACGGGGCGAAAGCCGACGCCGCGATCGAGAAGACCTGCAAGGCGATGCACGCCGACAACACCAAGAACCGCGTGACCTTCTACTATCTGGTGGCCAAGGACCTGGGCAAGCTCGGCTCTCTCTGAGACCTTTGGTTACTTCATCCTGGCGGCCGGTTGGCGATTTCCGCGCTTCCGGTTCGCCGGTGAGGATTCTGGGCGGGCTTCGTCCCTGCTAAGTGGGGACGATCTCAGACAAGCGTGGCGTCAGCGCCTATATGCGCTATGATCGGAGAGATCCCGAATCGAGCCCGGAACCGATGCGCCAATATCTCGATCTCCTGCAGCATGTGCTGGACAACGGCGCCGATCGTGGCGACCGCACCGGCACCGGCACGCGCTCCGTCTTCGGCTACCAGATGCGCTTCGATCTGGCGCGCGGCTTTCCGGTCACCACCACCAAGAAGCTTCATCTGAAGTCGATCATCCATGAACTCCTCTGGTTCCTGGCCGGCGACACCAACATCAAGTACCTGACCGACCACGGCGTTTCGATCTGGGATGAATGGGCCGACGAGAATGGCGATCTCGGCCCGGTCTACGGCAGGCAGTGGCGATCCTGGCCAGACGGCCATGGCGGCTCGATCGACCAGATCGCCAATCTTCTCAAGGAGATCCGCCGCAATCCTCAATCGCGGCGGCTGATCGTCTCGGCCTGGAATCCCGCCGAGGTGGAAGCCATGGCGCTGCCGCCTTGCCACTGCCTTTTCCAGTTCTACGTGTCCGAGGGCCGGCTTTCCTGCCAGCTCTACCAGCGCTCCGCCGACATCTTCCTCGGCGTGCCGTTCAACATCGCGTCTTACGCGCTGCTGACGCTGATGGTGGCGCAGGTGACAGGGCTGAAGCCGGGCGATTTCGTGCACACGCTTGGCGACGCGCATCTCTACTCGAACCATTTCGAGCAGGCGCGCGAACAGTTGCGGCGCACGCCAAGGACCCTGCCGACGATGTGGATCAATCCTGAGGTGAAGGACCTTTTCGCCTTCCGCTTCGAGGATTTCCGGCTGGAAAACTACGTCGCCGACGCGTCGATCAAGGCGCCCATCGCGGTCTGAGCCGCGGCTTTTCAGTCGATGCCGACCATCACGTCCGAGGCCTTGACCACGTCGTAGGCCTGCTTGCCCTTTTCGAGCTTGAGGTCGGCGACAGCTTCATTGGTGATCGAGGCGGTGACGATGATGCCGCCGCCGATGTCGATGCGGACATGCGAGGTGGTGGCTCCCTTGACGATTTCGGTGATCGTTCCCTCGAGCACGTTGCGGGCGCTGATCTTCATTGCAGTTCCTTTCGCGGCGGCGGTCTTATCAGAACAATCATGCAGCGCCGGATCGAGTTTCAGCCGGCCGGGCCTTCCCTTGTTATATCCATGCGGATATATCGGTCTCCAGGCTTCGAGCCAACCGGAATTTGAACCCAGGGAGAGTTTTCGATGACACGCAAAGGTTTCGGGTTGAGGATGATCGCCATTGGCGGCTTTGCGGCGACATTGATGGCGGCAATGCCGGCAGCGCACGCGGAAGACAAGGTCGTGGTGTTCGCGGCGGCCAGTCTCAAGGATGCGCTCGATGCGGTGAACAAGGCCTGCGAAGCCGATGTCGGCGAGGCCGCGACCGTTTCCTACGCCGCGAGTTCGGCATTGGCCAAGCAGATCGAGGGTGGGGCGCCGGCCGACGTCTTCATCTCCGCCGATCTCGACTGGATGAAATATCTCTCCGACAAGAAGCTGACCAAGCCCGACACGGAAGTGAAGCTGCTGGGCAACGAGATCGTGCTGGTGGCGCCGAAGGATTCGACGGTCGAAACCAAGATCGAGAAAGGCTTTGACCTCGCCAAGCTCGTCGGCGACGGCAAGCTTGCCATGGGCGATTTCAAGGCCGTGCCGGCCGGCAAGTACGGCAAGGCGGCATTGGAATCGCTCGGCGTCTGGTCCTCGGTCGAGGGCAAGGTGGCACAGGCCGAGAATGTCCGTGCGGCGCTGAAGCTGGTTTCGACTGGTGAGGCCGCGCTCGGCATCGTCTATGCCACCGACGCGCACGCCGAAAAGGGCGTCAAGGTGGTCGGCACCTTCCCCGAGAATTCACATCCGCCGATCATCTATCCGGTTGCCCAGACCGCCGATTCGAAGGACAAGGATACGCCGGCCTTCCTGAAGTGCCTGCAGTCCGCCAAGGCCGGCGCGCTCTTTAGGGAACAGGGTTTTACCGTGCTCACGCCCAGCAACTGAGTCGGCGAGCAACTGAGTTCGAAAAGGCCCGATACCGCACTATGAGTTGGCTGCTGGACCTCACTCCCGACGAATGGAATGCGGTCCGGCTGTCCATCAAGGTGGCGACGGTGGCGATGCTCGCCAGCCTGCCGCCGGGCATAGCGATCGCGCTGCTGCTTGCCCGGGGGCAATTCTGGGGCAAGACGCTGCTCAACGGGGTGGTGCACCTGCCGCTGATCCTGCCGCCCGTGGTGACCGGTTATCTCCTGCTTTTGACGTTCGGCAAGCGCGGCCCGGCCGGTGCCTTCTTGGCCGAGCATTTCGGCATCGTCTTCTCGTTTCGCTGGACGGGTGCCGCCCTTGCTTGCGGTGTCATGGGCTTTCCCCTGATGGTGCGGGCGATCCGGCTGTCGATCGAGGCGGTGGATCGCAAGATGGAGGCGGCGGCGGGAACGCTCGGCGCCAACCCGCTGTGGGTGTTCGGCACCATCACGCTGCCGCTGATCCTGCCCGGGCTGATCGCCGGCGCCATCCTGTCCTTCGCCAAGGCGATGGGCGAGTTCGGCGCGACGATCACTTTCGTCTCCAACATTCCTGGCGAGACGCAGACGCTGCCGTCGGCGATCTACACTTTTACCCAGGTGCCGGGCGGCGACGAAGGGGCGCTGCGACTGACGCTGATTTCGATCGTCATCTCGATGGCGGCATTGGTCGCATCGGAAGTGCTGGCGCGGCGGGTCGGGCGGCGGATGGACATCGAATGAGCGTCCTTGTCGACATCGGCCACCGGCTTGGCGATTTCGCCATCGATGCCCGCTTCGAGAGCGCCGGACGGCTGACGGCGCTGTTCGGGCCGTCCGGTTCCGGCAAGACGACGCTGATCAACATGATTGCCGGGCTGATCCGGCCGGACAAGGGGCGCATCGAGGTCGATGGCCGCGTGCTGGTCGACGCGGGTGCCGGCATTTTCGTGCCAAGGCACAAACGCCGCATCGGCATGGTGTTCCAGGATGCGCGCCTGTTTCCGCATATGAGCGTGATGAGCAATCTGTGCTACGGTCGCTGGTTCACGCCGGCGGCGGAACGCTATGCGGACATGGACGCCGTTGTAGAATTGCTGGGCATCGGCCCGCTGCTTGGGCGACGACCGGCAAAACTCTCGGGCGGCGAGAAGCAGCGCGTGGCGATCGGCAGGGCGCTGCTGGCCAGCCCCAGACTGCTGCTCATGGACGAGCCGCTGGCCTCGCTCGACGAAGCGCGCAAGGCCGAGATCCTGCCCTATATCGAGCGGCTGCGCGACGAAACGAAGATCCCGATCGTCTATGTCAGCCATTCGGTCGCCGAGGTGGCGCGGCTGGCGAGCGACGTGGTGATGCTGGCGCGGGGCAAGGTCACGGCTAGCGGCCCGACCGACGCTGTCATGCAAAGGCTCGACCTGTTGCCGGTGGAAGAGCGCGGCGAGGGCGGCGCCGTGCTGGACACGAAGGTGCTGCGTCACGAGGAGGCTTTTGGGATGACCGTGCTCGGCTCGGCCGCCGGCGAGATCCGCGTGCCGCGTCTTGGGATGAAGGCCGGGGCTCCCGTGCGTATCCGCATTCGCGCTCGCGACGTGATGATCGCCGCGGAGAAACCGACGGGCCTCAGTGCCCTCAACATCCTGCCCGGCACGATCGTCGCGATCAGTCCCGGCGAGGGGCCGACGGTCGAAATCGGCATCGACTGCAATGGGGCAACGGTGCTCGCCCGCATCACGGAACAGTCGCGGCAGGCGCTGAAGCTGCGGCTCGGCGGCAAGGTTTTCGCGGTGGTCAAGACCGTGAGCTTCGATCGGGGAAATACCGGCGCCGGTCTGCCGCTCGACGTCGATGGCTGACAGCGGCGGTGATCGGCGCTATATTGTTTTGGAATAACGGTCGCCGAAGCTGAAGCGGTCGCGGAGGAGCAACAATGCCGTCGCTGAGCTTGCGGATAAATCTCGATCCGGACGGACGGATCGGTCCTGGCAAGATTGAGCTTCTGGAGCACATCGCCACCTTCGGTTCGATCTCGGCCGCCGCGCGCGGCATGGCGATGTCCTACAAGCACGCCTGGGACCTGGTCGAGGACATGAACCGGGTGTTCGGCAAGCCGCTGGTGGCGGCGCAGACCGGTGGCCGCAAGGGCGGCGGCGCGCAACTGACGACCGTCGGCCTGGCCGTGGTCAGCCGTTTTCGCGCCATCGAGCGCGCGGCGAGTGCGGCCGCGGCGACGCATATGGACGCGTTGCAGTCGGAGATTGAGGCGGGATAGGGGAGTAGTGAGTAGTGAGTAGCGAGTAGTGAGTAGCGAGTACAGCCTAGTCCCTACTGACTACTGACTACTGACTACTGACTACTGACTACTCACTATTCCACTACTCCGGCTTTCGCAGCAAATACGTATCCATGATCCAGCCTTTCTTCCGGCGGGCTTCGTCGCGGCGCCTTTCGATCTCGGCGCCGACATCGCCAAGGCGGCCGGAGATGATGATCTCGTCGGGCGTGCCGAGATAGGCGCCCCATTGGATGAAAAGGTCCTGGTCGGCCAGCGTGTTGAAGGCGCATTTGCCGTCGAGCATGACGACGGCGCTGCCGGCATTGTCCGGCATGCCTTCCTCGGTCAGGCGGCGGCCGGTGGTGATCAGCACGGGATCGCCGATGCGGTTCAGCGCCGTTTTGTGGCTGGCTGCCAGCGCCTGGACGGCCGTTATGCCGGGAATGACTTCCAGGTCGAATGCAACATTGCCCCTCAGGCGCACGCGCTCGAGGATGCGCAGAGCGCTGTCGTAGAGCGAAGGATCGCCCCAGATCAGGAAGGCGCCGCAGCCACCCCCGGAGATCTCGTCGCGGATCAGTCCCTCGTAGATGGCGGCGATGGCTTCATGCCAGTCGTCGACGGTCGAGCGATAGGAAGAGGTTGGTTCGGCGCGCACCGGCACGTCGAACTCGACCCGGCGTGAGGCCGGGTTGGTGACGAAGCGGTCGCAGATGCCGCGCCGCAGGTTGGCAAGATCGGTCTTGTCGGTGCCCTTGTCGGGAATAAACAGGACGTCCGCCCTGTTCAGCCCTGCTATGGCCTGGACAGTCATGTGGTCGGGATTGCCGGCGCCGATGCCGATGACGAGAAGCTTGCGCATGGCGCGAACTCCTGCCCCATCGGAACCTGTTAGTCCAGACCGCCTGCGTGTCCAGACCGCGTGCGTGTCCAGACCGCCCGCGTGTCCAGACCGGTCACGCACGCCCAGCAAGCGGAAGGGCTTTGAAACGCCGCATCGAAACGGCTAGGGTCATCCAGGCATTCCAGCCGAGGGGGCTTCGATGTTGCGATCTGTTCTGGCTTTAGCGTTGGCGCTTTCAGCGGCGCCTGCAATGGCCAATGATTCGGTTGCCGAGCTTGGCACCGGCGGCCTGATCCTGTCGCGCAGCGATGCCGTGGCGATGCAAAGCGAGGATCTTTTCATCTCGCCCGAAAAGGTGACGGTGGACTACGTCTTCCACAACAACACCGACAAGGATGTCGAGGCGATAGTCGCCTTCCCGATGCCCGACATTTCGGGCGATCCCGAAGAGATGCCGGCGATCCCGGAAAACCAGAGCGATAATTTCCTCGGCTTCGAGGTGACGATCGACTGCGTCGCGGCCAAGCCCCAACTCGAGCAGAAGGTGCTCGCGCTCGGCATCGACATCGGCGCCGACCTCAAGGCGCAAAACGTGCCCTTCAACCCGTTCGGCGACGCGGCCAAGGCGGCGCTGGCGAAGCTGCCGCAAGGGGTGGCTGACGACTGGGTCGACCGCGGCATCATCATCGGGGATTCCACAGCCGACAGTGGCCAAAAACCGGTCTATTCGCCGTTCTGGCAATTGCGCTCGACCTATTGGTGGCGCGCGGCCTTTCCGGCCAACAAGGACGTTCACGTCTCGCACCGCTACAAGCCCAGCGTGGGCGGCACATCCTCGGTCAGTTTCTTCAATGAAGGCCAGTTCCAGAACTCATACGCGGCCTACCAGAGCCGGTACTGCATGGACGACACATTCGAGAATGCGGTGCGCAAGGCGGCCAAGGACAATCCGGACGGCTATCCCAAATTCTACGAAAGCCGCATCGCCTATATCCTGACCACCGGCGGCAACTGGGCGGCGGGCACCATCGGCAAGTTCAAGCTGACCGTCGACAAGGGCAACCCGAAAGCCCTGGTCTCGTTCTGCGGTGACAACGTCAAAAAGGTCGGGCCGACTCGTTTCGAGATGAAGGCGAACGATTTCTATCCCGAGCACGACATCGACATCCTCCTGCTCGTCCCGTCGGACAGCAATGGCGGGGACGCAAACTGATGCATGTCGCCATCTATGTCGCCATTGCCGAGAACGGCGTGATCGGGCGGGACGGCGGGTTGCCCTGGCGGCTCTCCACCGACCTCAAGCGGTTCAAGGCCGACACGATGGGCAAGCCCATCATCATGGGCCGCAAGACCTATGAAGGCATCGGCCGGCCGCTGCCGGGCAGGCTGAACATCGTCGTCACCCGCGACAAGGCCTGGCGTGCCGAGGGCGTCGAGGTGGCGCATACGCTCGAAGCCGCGATCCAGCTGGCAACCGTGCGCGGACGCCGCATGACGGGCGTCGACGAGGTCTGCATCATCGGCGGCGGCGAAATCTATGCCCAGGCGCTGCCGCTGGCCGAGCGCCTGCACGTGACCCATGTGCTGGCCGCCGTCGATGGCGACGCGCATTTCCCGCCGATCGACCCTGATGCATGGCAAGTGGTCAGTTCGCGGGAGATTGCGTCAGGAGAAAAGGACAGCCATGCGACGCGCTATACGGTTTATGAGCGCCGCCGCGAGATAGTTCGAAGATAAAGGACGACAAAGGGTCGCTACCGGCCCAAAACGGATGAAGTCGGCGGCGCATCGCGTTGAAAGCGCGCCGTGGCGTCCCTATAGAAGAACGACACTGGATTTGCGCCGTAACCGCGGTGCTTGAGGGAATTCCAAGCGAAAGGACATTCATGCCCTGGAACGACAAAGGTGGCGGAGGCGGCGGCCCGTGGGGTGGCGGCGGTAACAATCAGGGACCCTGGGGGCAGGGACCGAAGGGGCCAAGCGGCCCGCAGGGGTCGCCTCCCGACCTCGAGGACATCATTCGCCGTGGCCAGGATCGGCTGCGGCGCGCGCTGCCCGGCGGCGGTGGCGCCAGTCCGGCGGTGTTCGGCCTGATTGCCGCGGTGCTGGTCGTTCTGTGGGCCTTCCAGGCGGTCTATACCGTGCAGCCCGACGAGGTCGCGGTCGAACTGCGCTTCGGCAAGCCGAAGGCCGAGCTTTCCCAGCCAGGCCTGCATTTCCACTGGTGGCCCCTCGAGACCGTCGAGACGGCCAAGATTTCAGAGCAGCTCGTCGACATTGGCGGCGGCAACACCAGCGGCAACGGGCTGATGCTCTCGGGCGACCAGAACATCGTCAATGTGCAGTTCTCCGTGGCCTACCAGGTCTCCGATCCCCGCGCTTACCTGTTCGACGTCTCCGACCCGGACGGCATGCTGCGGCAGGTTGCCGAGAGCGCCATGCGCGAAGCCGTCGGCCGCCGGCCGGCGCAGGACATTTTCCGCGACGATCGCCAGGGCATCGCGGCCTCGGTGCGCGAGATCATCCAGACGACGCTGGACGGCTACAAGGCCGGTCTCAACGTCAACGCCGTCTCCATCGAGGATGCGGCACCGCCACGCGAGGTGGCAGATGCGTTCGACGAGGTGCAGCGCGCCGAGCAGGACGAGGACAAGTTCGTCGAGCAGGCCAATCAGTATTCCAACCAGAAGCTCGGCCAGGCACGCGGCGAGGCGGCCCAGGTCCGCGAAGACGCGGCCGCCTACAAAAACCGTGTGGTGCAGGAAGCCGAAGGTGAGGCGCAGCGCTTCATCTCGGTCTACGACGAATATGCCAAAGCCCCCGATGTCACGCGCAAACGCCTTTATCTGGAAACCATGGAGAGGGTTCTGAAGGACTCGAGCAAGGTCATCGTCGAGCAGAACAACGGACAGGGTGTCTTGCCTTATCTGCCGCTGCCCGCATTGCAGCCGAAACCGCCAGCACCGGCCGCGCCCGCCGCGAACACGGGAGGTACCAAGTGATGGCCAACCGTCTTCCCATCGTCGTCGCCGTGGCGGCGGTCGTCCTGTTCCTGATCTATTCCTCGGTCTTCGTGGTCAATGCGCGCCAGCAGGCGCTGGTGCTCCGCTTCGGTGAGATCGTCGACGTCAAGAGCGAGCCCGGCATCTACTTCAAGGCGCCGTTCTCGTTCTTCGACGCCGATACGGTGCAACTGATCGAAAACAGGGTGCTGCGCTTCGACCTCGACAACATCCGTGTCCAGGTCTCGGGCGGCAAATTCTATGAGGTCGATGCCTTCATCGCCTATCGCATCTCGGATCCGCGCGTCTTCCGGGCCGCCGTGTCCGGTCAGATTGAACTGGCCGAAGCGCGGCTCAGGACGCGTCTCGACGCTGCCCTGCGCCGCGTCTACGGTCTGCGCGATTTCGAGGCCGCGCTTTCCGAAGAGCGTGCCGTGATGATGCGCGAAGTGCGCGATCAGCTCAGGCCCGACGCCACGTCGCTCGGCTTGCAGATCGAGGATGTTCGCATCCGCCGCACCGACCTGACGGCCGAAGTTTCACAGCAGACCTACGACCGCATGAAGGCGGAACGCCTGGCGGAGGCCGCGCGGCTGCGGGCACGCGGCAACGAAGCGGCACAGCGCATCACGGCGCGCGCCGATCGTGAAGTGGTCGAGATCGTTGCCGAAGCGCAGAAGGAGTCCGAGATCCTGCGCGGTGAGGGCGAGGCGCAGCGCAGCGCCACCTTCGCCGATGCCTACAAGCGCGATCCCGCCTTCTTCGACTTCTACCGGTCGATGAATGCCTATGGCACCGCGCTGGACAACACCGGGACGACCATGGTGCTGTCGCCGAGTTCGGAGTTCTTCCGCTACTTCCGCGATCCCGACGGCAAGGAAGGACCGGCGAAACCGACGGCGCCGGCTGCGGCACCTGCCGCGCCGACGACACAACCCAGCACCGGCCAGTAACGGCCGGTGCAGGATTTCTTCGCGGCGATAGGCCTGGTCCTCGTCATAGAGGGCCTGGTCTATGGCGGCTTTCCCCGCCTTGCGAAGAAGCTCGCGGGCGAAGTGCTGTCGATGCCGGAGAATGCGTTGCGGATCGGCGGGCTGGCGGCGATCGCCATTGGTGTTGGCGTCGTCTGGCTGGTGCGGGGCGTGTAGAGGCGGCGGTTTGCGGAATAACGCTCGATTTACACTCCACCGATAGTCATAGCCGCAAACGTGCCGTATTTCTTGCCATCATGGCGCGACACGGCGTTTTCGTCGAAGCGCTTTTCTCTTTTAGAAATGCCGGGAGGCTTCTCGATGACATCCAACACCCTTTTGGACGCCGCTCGACGGACATTGGTCGCCGGCGCGGCAGCGCTGGTCCTGGGCGCCGTCGCCGTTCCGTCCTTCGTGGCCCCGACATTCGCCGCCGACGGACCGGCCTCGGTCGCCGACCTGGCGCAAGGCGTGCTTGGCGCGGTGGTCAATATCTCGACATCACAAACGGTGAAGGGCACGGAAGGGCCGGGCGCGGTGCCGATGCCGCAACTGCCCGAAGGCTCGCCGTTCCAGGATTTCTTCGACGATTTCTTCAAGAACCGCGGTGGCGAAAAGGATGGCGGCTCGCAGAAGGTGCAGTCGCTCGGTTCGGGTTTCGTCATCGACGCCGAACAAGGCATCGTCGTCACCAACAACCACGTGATCGCCGATGCCGACGACATCGAGGTCAATTTCTCCGATGGCGTGACCTTGAAGGCGACGCTGGTCGGCACCGACACCAAGACCGACGTCGCGGTGCTGAAGGTCGATCCGAAAGGCCACAAGCTGACAGCGGTGAAATTCGGCGATTCCACCAAGATGCGCGTCGGCGACTGGGTGATGGCGGTCGGCAATCCGTTCGGCCTCGGCGGCACGGTGACGGTCGGCATCGTCTCGGCACGCAACCGCGACATCAATTCAGGCCCCTATGACGACTTCATCCAGACCGACGCGGCGATCAACCGCGGCAATTCCGGCGGACCGCTGTTCAACAGCGCCGGCGAGGTCATCGGCATGAACACCGCGATCATTTCGCCGTCCGGCGGCTCGATCGGCATCGGCTTCTCCATTCCCTCGCAGCTCGCCTCGGGCGTCGTCGAGCAGTTGCGCCAATATGGCGAGACGCGGCGCGGCTGGCTCGGCGTGCGCATCCAGCCGGTGACGGACGACATCGCGGAAAGCCTCGGCATGGCGACCGCCAAGGGCGCGCTGGTGGCCGGCGTCATCAAGGGCGGACCTGTCGACAACGGCACCATCCAGGCCGGCGACGTCATCATCAAGTTCGACGGCAAGGACATCCATGAAATGCGCGACCTGCCGCGCGTCGTCGCCGAAAGCCCGGTGGGCAAGGCCGTCGACGTGCTGATCGTGCGCAAGGGTGTCGAGCAGACGGTGAAGGTGACGCTCGGCCGGCTCGAGGATGGCGAGAAGCTGGCGAGCGGCGAGAATGGCAATACCGACCAGGACAAGGGCGCTGACAAGGCTCCGGCCGTCTCGACCGCCTCGGTGCTTGGCATGACGGTCGGCGAACTCAACGACGAGACGCGCAAGAAGTTCAGCATCGCCGGCGATGTTTCCGGCGTTGTCATCACCGACGTGGCCAAGGACTCCGCCGCCGCGGAACGCGGTATCCAGCCGGGCGAGGTGATCACCGAGATCGCGCAGGAGTCGGTCGCCACGCCCAAGGACGTCATGGACCGGATTGGCGCGCTAAAGGAGCAGGGCCGCAAGAACGCGCTCTTGATGCTGGCGTCGAAGACCGGTGAATTGCGCTTCGTTACGATCCGGATGGATTGAAATTTCAATCCGGCGATTTGGAAAGGGCGGCTAACCCGCCGCCTTTTTTCTTGCCTGCCAGTCCCCGCGCGACAGCCGGTAGAGCACGTGCCGCTTGAGCGCGGGATGGCTGTCTGGAATGCTGGGGTGGTCGAAATCGTTCGATGGGTCGGCTGTCATGCCGAGGCGTTTCATAACGGCGGTCGAGCGGTGGTTTTCCGCCACGGCGAAGGAAACGATCTCGTCGACGGCCAATGTCTCGAAGCCGTAGGCCAGCCATGCCTCCGAGGCCTCGGTGACATAGCCCTTGCCCCAGAATTCGGGAGCCAACCGCCAGCCGATCTCGATTGTGTCGGCCGGCAGCGATGGTACATCATCAGTCGCGAGGAGGCCGACGAAACCGATGCATTCGCCGGTCGCGGCAATCTCGGCCGCGGCGAAGCCGTAGCCGTCCTCATCGACCCAGGCGCGGAACTCATCCATCTTGGCGTCGGCGGCGGCACGGTCGCGGCGAAACGGGAAGAACTCCATCACGCGATCATCGGAATTGATGCGATGGAACAATTCGCGGTCGCGATCCTCCCAATTGCGCAGGATCAGGCGTTCGGTGCGGATTGGCTTCATTGGACGAATTCTTCCTGCCGGTAGCCCTGCAGATAGAGCAATGCGGTGAGGTCGGCATGGTCGATCCGGACTTTTGCCTGAGCCGCGACGGAAGGCTTGGCATGCAGCGCGACACCGGTTCCGGCCAGGCGGATCATGTCGAGATCGTTGGCGCCGTCGCCGACGGCGATGGCATCGGCCGGCATCAGGCCAAGACGTGCACAGATTTCGAGCAGCGCCTCGGCCTTGGCGGCGCGGCCGAGGATCGGCTCGCCGACCAGCCCGGTGAAGCGTCCGTCCTGGTCGAGAAGGCGGTTGGCGCGGTCTTCCTGAAAGCCAAGCATCGCAGCGATGCGCGTGGTGAAAACCTCGAACCCACCCGAGACGAGCGCCGTCCAGGCGCCGTTGGCGCGCATGGTCTGGACCAGCGCGCGGCCGCCCGAGGCCAAGGTCAGCCGATTGGCGACGATATGGTCGACGACGGCGGCTTCGAGCCCCTTGAGCAGCGCCACGCGCTCGCGCAGCGCCGGCTCGAAGGCGATCTCGCCGTTCATCGACCGTGCGGTGATCGCCGCGACATGATCCTTGACGCCGATCTCGTCGGCCAGCTCGTCGATGCACTCCTGGTCGATCATGGTCGAGTCCATGTCGGCGAGAAGGATTTTCTTGCGGCGTGTTTCAGCCTGCTGGACGATCACGTCGACGGGCTCAGCGGCCAGTGCGGTACGAAGGCTCGCGGTCGTTTCATCAGCCTGCGCCGCTGGCGGCAGGGCAATGTCACAGGCAATGCCTTCGGCCAGCCATACGACAGCGCTTGCGCCCACCGACCGTGAGGCCATATTCGCAAGCGATGGCGACAGAGCGCGATCGGCGGGACGGGAAACAAGCGTGGCAATGAGCGGCATCGAGAATTCCGGCAGGGATGCGGACGAAGGCCGCGTGAAGAACGCGATCCTGATAGCCGGGCCGACCGCCAGCGGCAAGTCGGCGCTGGCGCTTGAACTGGCCGAACGCACAGGCGGCGTCATCGTCAACACCGATTCCATGCAGGGCTATGCGGTTCTCGACGTGCTGACGGCCCGGCCGCAGGCGGCCGAGCTCGCACGAGCGCCGCATTTTCTCTATGGGCATGTCCATCCCGGCACCGCCTACTCGACCGGCGCCTGGCTGCGCGACGTCATGAAACTCATTGATGACGGGACGCTCTCGCGGCGGCCAATCTTCGTCGGTGGCACCGGCCTGTACTTTCGTGCGCTGGCGGAAGGGATTTCGGAAATGCCTGATATTCCGCAACGGATACGCGACCGCTGGCGCTACGAATTGAAGGAGCAAGGCGCGGTCAAGCTGCATGCCTTGCTGCTGCGCGAGGATTCGAGCGTCGCCATGCAGTTGAAGCCAACCGACAGCCAGCGCATCGTGCGGGCACTCGAGGTGCTCGACGCCTCCGGCCGGTCGATCCTGGACTGGCAGGCAGAGCGCGGCCTGCCGCTCATCGACAGGCCGAGCGCGCATTTCCTGGTTGTCGAGCCGGATCGGGCAGCATTGGTTGATCGCATCGAAAGGCGTTTCGACCAGATGCTGGACAAGGGCGCGCTGGAGGAAGTCAAGCAGCTTGCGGCCCTTCGTCTGGATCCAGACCTGCCGGCGATGAAGGCGATCGGGGTCCGCGAGCTCCAGGCCGCGATCTCAGGGCAGTCGAGCTTTCCCGAGGCGATCGAACGCGCCAAGATCTCGACAAGGCAATATGCCAAGCGGCAGGCCACCTGGTTTCGCCATCAGCTGGGACCGGAATGGCAGAGACTTCGCCCCGGTGACGCTCTCGAAACCACGATCCAAACACTTGTTGCTAATGCAACTTAAAAAGTTGCCCCTGAGGGAAGGGTTCTCGCCGAAGTTGTCGGAATTAACGCTCCGTAAGTCGGTCCCTGCGATAAGGTCATGGGGTATTTTTCCATCGGGGAGCAGATGCGTTTCCACAAAGCGGAATCCGCTTTTTTCGTCTTTATCTTCGTGATCCTGGCTGCTGGCCTGGTGACCCTGCACGCCTATGGGCAACTGCAATCCTTCGCCACGGAACTCCATACGGCCTCCGGCCTGGACAAGGTCATCTACCTCAACAAGCTCCTGTTCGCGACTGGCGTACTGCTCGCCACCGCGCTGTTTTTCGGCATCTTCTTCATCTATCCGCTGATCCGCAAGCAGGCGACCGAAGAGGGCAAGTTGCGCGCCATGACGGTGTCGCTCAGCGCCCGCTCCGAAACGCTCGAGCATGCCGCCCTGACCGACGGCCTGACCGGCATGCAGAACCGGCGCTATTTCGACGACGCGCTGAAGGAATATCTCGAGGAGTTCCGGCGCATCGAAAAACCGGTCGGGCTGATGATCCTCGATCTCGACCATTTCAAGCAGGTCAACGACACGCACGGCCACGATGTCGGCGACGAGGTGCTCAAGGCTGTCGCCAGATGCCTCAAGGACATGACACGTTTCCACGATGTGGTGGCGCGCCTGGGTGGTGAGGAGTTCGCCGTGGTCACGCCCAACATGGAGGCGGCCCTTCTGGCCAAATTCGCTGAGCGCATCCGCAAGGCGATCGCCAACATGTCGATCCTCTCCGGCAACAATGTCCGGCTCAAGATCACCACCAGCGTCGGGCTTGCCGTCTGGGATCGCAAGGAAACGGCGGAGGAATTCTATCGCCGCGCCGACCGCCAGCTCTACGAAGCCAAAAGGCAAGGCCGCAACCGCGTCTGCGCCTAAGATCCCATCACTGAATTCGTGATGCTGGCCGCTTGATGCCGGCTTCTGCGCTTCCGGCCTTCGCCGGCCGAAGCACTTATGAGACGTTGCGCTTTAAGGCTGCGGCCGGCGAAGGCCGGTGCTCACGGACCAAAACACCAATCGGCTCAGCCTGACCAACTCCCTGACGGGCTTCGCCCAAGCTTTCCGACGAAGACGGGATAGGCCGCTTGCACGGATTCTCGGGACTATTCATGGAGGCGTGACGCTCAGCTCAATCGTTCTGCGGGCGCAGGCCGAAGGTGGCGGGTTTGAGGCCGTAGCGTGTGTCGAAATCTTCGTCCGACTGCACGCGCGCCGCCGCCGGCGCTTTGCGGTAGTCGGGGTCGCCCGCCTGCCGGCCGGAATCGACCACCTCGGCGAAAGCCATCGCCTGGCTCTGCGGTTTCGGCACGTTACGCAGCCGCTCCACGATCGCCACCAGGTCGACCTCGCCGGCCTTGGACGTCACGTCTTCCTCGCGCTTGGCCGTGCCTGGAAGCAGGTGAGCGGGCAGTCTTTCGAATTTCAGCCGCATGGTCGTCGCCACGCCTTCGCCGAAGGCGATCGCTTCGCGCTGGCCCATGGAGGACAGGAACGCGAGCGTGGAGGCCGAAGAGTCGGCGATCGCCGAGCGGATGATCGCCTGGTCCTGCTCGTTGGCGAGCCGCATGGCGAAGAAGGTCGAGCACTGCGAGAGAATGGTCGGGTCGAGCTCGCCGGGGCGCTGGGTGACGACGCCGAGATAGCAGCCATATTTGCGGCCTTCCTTGGCGATGCGCGACAGCGCGTGCCGGGTCGGCGCGAAGCCGAGACGCGCATCGGCGGGCATGTAGCGGTGTGCTTCCTCGCATAGGAACAGCAGCTGCAGCTTGCCTTCGCTCCACAGAGCGAGGTCGAAGGCCAGACGCGCCAGCACCGAGCAGACGGAATTGACCACTTCCGACGGCATGCCGGCCATCTCGAAGCAGGTCACCGGACGGCCATGATGCGGCACGCGGAAGATGTTGCCGATCGTCTCGTGGATGGTGTCCTCGATCAGGCGCGAATTGAACATGAAGCGGTAGCGCGGATCGGCCGCCGCCGATTCGATGCGTGTCTTCAGCGATTTGAGGGTTGGACGATCGGTCTTGCTTTCGAGCATGCCCATGCGCTCGTCGATCTGCTTGAGCAGGTCGGCGATGCGGTAGGGCACCGGCGTATCGGCGGTCAGCGCATCGCTGCCGCGCCTCAGGTAGGCGCCTGAACCGGGGTTGCGATAGAGGTTCTTGGCGAGCGGAATGAGGTCGCGAAGGGCATCGATCTCTTCCGGCACCGTTTCGCGTCCGCGAAACAGCACTTCGGCGAATTCCTCCAGCGTGAACATCCAGAACGGCAGGTCGAGCGTCTTGGAATCGACCCTGACGCAATATTCGGGCAGCGAGGCCGCGAACTCGTTGTGCGGATCGAGGATCAGGATGCGCAGGTCCGGCCGCGCCGCGATCGACTTGCGCAGCAGCAGCGACACCGCTGTCGACTTGCCGACGCCGGTCGTGCCGACAATGGCGAAGTGGCGCGCCAGCGTGTCATCGATGGCGATGTTGGCGGCGATCGCCTCGTCCTGCGCCAGCGAGCCGATGGTGATGGAATGGCGGCCGGCCAGGTCATAGACCGCCTGCAGGTCGCGGGTGCGGATGCGGTGCGCGACGGCGCCGATATGCGGATAGATGGTGATGCCGCGGTCGAAGATCGGCCTGGCCCCGGGTTCGGCGCCGTCACGGACTTCGCCGATCAGCTCGATGCTGACCTCGATGGCGTTCTTGCCGTCACTGTTCCAGGCCAGATCCGACTTGCCGATCGCGTAGACCAGGCCGACGGTTCGCGTCGTGCCAAGGTTGATCGAGATCATCTTGCCGACCGTCCACAGGCCGGTGATCGCGCCGTCGGCGTCGTCGGCATAGGCGCTGATGGTGGCGCGCGCACCGTCGCATTGCACGACATTGCCCAGGATGCGCTTGTCGTTTTGGTCGGCTGTGCGGCGCTCCTGCGATGTCGGTTCTCCGACGGAAGCTTCGCGTTCGACATACATGGACAGGCCAATCCCCATTTCCCTTGAGGCCGTACCCTACAGGAACGGGGTTAAGGTCGGATGAGGTCGGATGGTGTAGAGAGGATTAAGGTCTTGGTGAAAATTGCTTTGAAATGGCTCTTCACGCACTTATTGGTTTCGTTATAATGGACGAATGGATGATATAGCGAACGACATTTCCTCGACCATCGGCAGGCGTATCCATACCGAAAGGACCATGCGGGACTGGTCGCTGGCCGAGCTCGCCGAACAGTCCGGTGTTTCCAAGGCAATGCTGAGCACGATCGAGCGCGGCATGACCAGCCCGACGGCGGCACTTCTGGTACGCATAGCAGCTGCCTTCGGCATGACGCTCTCGACCCTCATCGCACGGGCGGAATTGCAGGGTGGCGGGCTGCTGCGCGCAGCCGGCCAGGCAGTGTGGCGCGACCCCGACACAGGCTATGTCAGGCAGCATTTGTCGCCGGCCTGCGACATGCCGCTCGAACTGATCAAGGTCCATCTGCCGGCGGGCGCGAAGGTCAGTTTGCCAGCGGCTTCCTACGCCTTCATCAAGCAGCAGATCTGGCTGATCTCGGGAAAACTCGAATTCACCGAGGGTGACCAGGTGCACAGGCTCGAACCGGGCGACTGCCTGGCGCTCGGAGCGCCGTCGGATTGCACCTTTCATGCGCTGGAGCCGGGCGCCGATTATCTCGTCGCCCTGGTCAGGAGCTGACGTCATGGCACGACGGCCAAAGCGCTCCCACAATGGGGGGCCGCCTCTTGACGACTACAAGGGGCCGCCATGGGGCAAGGGCGATCCATACATCTTCCTGGCCTGGCAGGCCGCGCACGCCAAGGCATGGAAGGCGCCGAGCCGCGAAGTCATGCTGATGCGCATGGACAAGGCTGAACGGCTGGGCCTGACCTATGAGGAATACACGCTCGAAATCCTGGAGCGCGGTCGCCATCTCAAGGAAGAAGACACCGAACGCATCGGCGCCATCAAGGCCGCGCGCAAGCGGCGGCGTGTGCGCCATCTCGACTGAAGCGGCGCTGTCGACCCATCAATCGTTTCCAGAGGACCAGGTATGAACGTCATAGAAATCGGGCCGTTGACCGTAAGCCGGGAAACACTCGCACAGCTGACCGATCTGCTGGTCGAAACGGTTGCCGCCGGCGGATCGGTCAGCTTCATGCATCCGCTGGCGTTGGATGTTGCCTGCGCGTTCTGGGAGACGTCGCTGGCCGCGGCGGCACGAGGGCAAAGAATGGTGCTTGGGGCATGGGACGGTGGCGCTCTGGTCGGCACCGTCACCCTGCTGCTCGACTGTCCGCCCAATCAGCCGCATCGGGCCGAGATCGCCAAGCTGATGACATCGGTCGGGCAGCGGGGCAGGGGTGTCGGGACGCGCCTGATGCGAGCCGCCGAACGCCTCGCGGCGGAGAAGGGGCGCACGCTGCTGGTTCTGGATACGGCGAGCGAAGAGGGTGCTTCGGGACTTTATGAGAAGCTCGGCTTCACCTTGGCCGGCGAAGTGCCGGACTATGCGCTGAAGCCGCATGGCGGGCTGACGGGCACGCTGATCTACTGGAAGCGCATCGGCACAGCGTCGCGGTAACGCCAGTCACTCATGCCTTCCCGGCGAGGCGCTTCAGCAGCCAATGGCGGAAATCCTGCTCCGCGCTGGTCAGGTGCGCGGTCGACGGCCTCGTCAGGAAATGCCCTGACGTGCTGGGCAGCTCAAAAACGGAAAGCCGGACCAGCGCTCCGCCGTCGAGCGCCGCGTCGATTAGGGGCCGCGACCCAAGGAGGACGCCGGCACCGGCGCTCGCCGCATGCATGGCGGCAACGAAACTGTCGAAGCGATGCGAGCGCCGGGGATGGCCGGGCAATCCGGCCGCCGCGAACCATTCGGCCCACATCTCGCGTGCGCCGGCCACCAGAAGCAGCGGCAGCGATGTCCAGTCGGCGGCACTGGCCAAGGCCGGGCTTGCCACCGGCACAAGCCGCTCGGCGGTCAGCCTCTCGGCCTCGCGTCCGGGAAAGGATCCGTTGCCGAAACGGATGTCGAGCGCCGAGCCTGGCAAATCGTAGTCGGTCGGGCGATGGATCGTCACCAGATCGAGCTGGATGCGCGGCAGCGCCTCGGCGAGGTCGGGCAGCGCCGGAACCAGCGCCAGCAGCGCAAACGAGATCGGCACCCGGAGCGAGACGGTCTGGACGGCGCGCGGTTCGAACAGTTCCGTGGTGCTGCTGCCAATGGTGGCGAAGGCCGACTGGATGTGGGGCAGGTAGGCGGCACCTTCCGGCGACAGCGCGACCCCACGCGCCAGCCGCGAGAACAGACGCGTCTTCAGCCTTTCCTCGAGCAGCCGGATGTGCTGGCTGACGGCCGCCTGGGTCAGGCCGAGTTCGGCTGCCGCCGCGGTGAAGTTCGACAGCCGTGCCGCAGCCTCGAAACTGCGCAGCCAGTCGAGTGGAGGGAGGGTAGGAGCGGTTCGCCGAGCCATTACCAAATCGCCGCCATTGGCCAAAAAATGATAATTGGATTTATGCCTTTCGGGAGGTCAACATGCAATCCAAACCAGGGCACGAACCGTGGGCAACAAGGCGACAGGACGGATTTCCATGCTCACCCACGTGCTGGTTGGCGATGAAGGCAGAACAATCGAACTTGGTTGGACAGACGGCAAGCGTACCCGCTTCCACGCCGTCTGGCTGCGCGACAACGCGCTTGACGACAAGACGCGCAGCGCCGGCAATGGCCAACGCCTGATCACCATCCTCGACATTCCGGCGAAGACGAGAATTGGCGCTGCCGCCATCAAGGCCGGAGCGCTGGAGATCAGCTTCGAGCCGGAGGGAAAAACGGTCAGCTTTCCCGCTCAATGGCTGCGTGCGAACGCCTATGATCGCGACGAGACACGCCAGCCCGGTTGGACAGGCGATGTCATCCAGCGCTGGACCAGGGCGACGATGCAGAACGCGGTGCCGCGCGCCAGCTATCCGGCGGCCTTGCATGGCCGCGGTGTCCTGCGCGAATGGCTTTCGGCGGTGAGGACCTATGGTTTTGCGGTGATGGACGGGCTGCCGGCCGAATCCGGGGCGCTGTGCAAGGTGTCCGACCTGTTCGGCTATATCAGGGAGACCAATTACGGGCGCTGGTTCGAAGTGCGCGCCGAGGTCAACCCGAACAATCTCGCCTACACCAATCTCGGCCTGCAGGCGCATACCGACAATCCCTATCGCGATCCGGTGCCGACGCTGCAGATCCTGTCCTGCATCGAGAACACGGTGGAGGGCGGTGAATCCAGCGTCGTCGACGGCTTTGCCGTCGCGGCCGCCCTTCAAGCGGAAAATCCCGAGGGTTTTCGGCTGTTGAGCTCCCATGCGGCGCGGTTCGAATATTCGGGGTCGTCCGGCGTGCGGCTGCAGGCGAAGCGCCCGATGATCGAGCTTGCACCCGACGGCGAACTGATCTGCATCCGCTTCAACAACCGTTCGCTGGCGCCGACCGTCGACGTGCCGTTCGCCGAGATGGGCGCCTATTACGCCGCCTACCGCCGCTTCGCCGAGCTGATCGAGGATCCATCCTTCGAAGTCACCTTCAAGCTTGAGCCCGGCCAGGCCTTCATCGTCGACAACACCCGCGTCATGCATGCCCGCAAGGCGTTTTCCGGCACCGGCAAGCGCTGGCTGCAGGGATGCTACGCCGACAAGGACGGCCTGTTGTCGACGCTCGCGGCGATCGAACACGGCTTCAAGGAGGCCGCGGAATGATCGGCCAGGATCTGAACGCGGACACCATCGTCGAATTCATCGCCGACATTTTTGAGCGCCGGGGCGCCGAATCCTATCTCGGCGAGCCGGTGACGATGTCCGAGCATATGCTGCAAGGGGCTTGGCTGGCGGAACAGGATGGAGCCCCCGACGTGCTGGTGGCCGCCGCGCTGCTGCATGACATCGGCCATTACACCAGCGAGTTCGGCACCTATTCGCCCGACGATGTCGAGGACAAGCACCATGACGAGGCCGGCGGCGAAGTGCTGGCACCGTTCTTCCCGCCTGTCATCGTCGAGTGCGTCCGGCTGCACGTTGCCGCCAAGCGCTATCTCTGCGCCGCCGACCCGACCTATTTCTGCAGGCTGTCGCCGGCTTCGGTTCATACCTTGTCGCTGCAGGGCGGACCGATGAGTGCCGACGAGGTGGCTGCGTTCCGCGAGAACCCGTTCCACGAGGAAGCGGTGCGGGTTCGCATCTGGGACGAGGGCGGCAAGGTCGCCAATATGCGGACGCGGGCGTTTCGCGACTATGTGCCGTTGCTGCAGCGCGTCGTGCACGACTTCGCCAATCGGCCCTGACGAGACCAATGATCAGGAGGAGACAGCCATGTGCTTCTGCTTCGACGGCGAAAGCGCGGTGGCGGCATACCGGCCCTGCCGCGAGCGTTTGGCTGACGAGGGCGTTTTCACGCCATCGCCGACCAGCCCCAGCGGCGAAACTTCCGCTGCCGCCTTGTTCGACGTCGCCGACGCGGGACAGGTTCACCGTGTCGATGCGGGAGAAGCGACCTATCCCTTGTGATGGACCTGCTGCAATCCATAGACAGGTGTTGGCAAGCCGACCTGCCGGGCTTTCAGCTGCAGCGCCAGATATTGCGAATAGTGGCGTGACTGATGGAGGTTGCCGCCATGGAACCACAGCGCCTCCTGCTGGGTCGGCTTCCACATGTTGCGCTGCTCGCCTTCCCAGGGGCCGGGATCCTTGGCGGTGTTGGAGCCAAGGCCCCAGACCTTGCCGACCTTGTCGGCCACCTCCTGCGAGATGAGGTCCGCCGCCCATCCGTTCATCGAGCCGTAGCCTGTGGCGTAGATCACGAGATCGGCCGGCAATTCGGTGCCATCGGCGAATTTGACGCCGGTTTGCGTCAATTCCCGCACCGCCGCACCTGGTCCGCTCTTGAGCTTGATCGAGCCGTCTATGACCAGGTCGCAGGCGCCGACATCGATGTAGTAGCCCGAACCCCGGCGCAGATATTTCATGAACAGGCCTGAGCCGTCATCGCCCCAGTCGAGCAGGAAGCCGGCCTTCTCAAGGTCCGCGTAGAACTTCGCGTCGCGTTCCTTCATCTGCTGGTAAAGCGGGATCTGGAACTCGTGCAGGATGCGATAGGGCAGGGAGGCGAAGATCAGGTCGGCCTTGCGCGTCGTCATGCCGTTCTCCACCGCCTGCTCGGAATAGAGTGCGCTGAGCCCGATATCCATCAACGTGTCGGACTTGACAATATGGGTGGAGGAGCGCTGCACCATGGTGACGTCCGCGCCACCCTCCCAGAGAGCCGCGCAGATGTCGTGGGCGGAGTTGTTGGAGCCGATGACCACGACCTTCTTGCCGCGATATTTGTCGGGGCCGGGATGGGTCGAGGAATGCTGCTGCTCGCCCTTGAAGATGTCCTGGCCCTTGTATTTCGGCCAGTTCGCCTTGCCGGACATGCCGGTGGCCAGCACCAACTGCTTGGGCTTGAGGACGATCTCTTCGCCGTCGCGTTCGACCACGACGGTCCATTCCTTGGCCGTCTCGTCGTATTTCGCGGATTTAGCCGAGGTGGAGGACCAGTAGTTCAGCTCCATCACCTTCGTGTACATCTCCAGCCAGTCGCCGATCTTGTCCTTCGGGGCGAAGACCGGCCAGTTCTTGGGGAAGTCGATATAGGGCAGATGGTCGTACCAGACCGGATCGTGCAGGCAGAGCGACTTGTAGCGCTTGCGCCAGGAATCGCCGGGACGCTCGTTCTTCTCGATGATGATGGCCGATACGCCGAGCTGGCGCAGGCGCGCGCCGAGCGCAATGCCGCCCTGGCCACCGCCGATGATCACGACATAAGGCTGTTTGCCGCGGCCGAGTTCGGCGATCTCGTCATCACGCTCCTCGCGCCAGGATTTCCTGTCCTTGCCGTGACCGTGCTTGGCGCCGAGCGGCCGATTGAAACCGGCCTTCTCCTCATGGCCCTTGAGCTCGGCCATGGTGGTGAGCAAGGTCCAGATCAGGTCGCCCTTGAACCGCACCAGGCCGAAGCCGCGCGCCACCTCGGTCTCGAAGGTGATCCAGGCGGTGGTGACGCCGTCCGCCTCGGTCGCCTCCTCGCCGTCGGCCACCTTCCAGTCGCTCGGCCGGGTTCCAGCCAGGGTTGCTTTCAGCATGTCGCGGACCTGCTCCTGGCCCTCCATCGTCCGGAGATTCCAGGTGAAGGTGACGAGGTCGCGCCAGTAGCAATCCGCCTGGAAACAGTTGACCGCCGCGTCGATGTCGCCGGTCTCCAGCGCCTTGCCAAGCTTGTCGAGCAGGGCCTGCGCCTTCGTGGTGGGTGTTCTCTCGAGCATGGTTTCTCCTCCGGTTGTCGGTTTCCAAGAACGCCTGTTCGGGCTTCCACTGGAACAGCAAGCGGCCGGCCAGGACCTCCCTGCCTGGAATGGGACTCCCATTCGCCGGCAACGCGTCTCCTCCCAGGCACGTCGTCAGCCCGGCATAGTGGTGCGTCGATGGGATGGGCTCAACTGTACTATGGTAGCGCGCGGCGGAGCCGATCTCACGGCTGAGTGAATTCGTGCGGTAGCCCATTGACGACCCCGCGACTTCGCCTTTATGGTCCGCCACCATGAAAACGGCACTCATTCTCGTAGGAAGGCGCGTGGGCAAGGCGGTGTAACCGCCGGGCGAAATCCCCCCATGCGCAGAAACAGGCTCCCTCGGGGGCCTTTTTTATTGCCTGAAACACGACTAAACGACCAGCAACGCCCAATGGCGGACAGTACGGGACCAGACCGATGAGCAATGGACAGAACGAGCGGCGCGAGATGGCAGGTAGGGAAATGACCGGCGCCGAAATGGTGGTGCAGGCGCTGAAGGACAATGGCGTCAAGCATGTCTTCGGTTATCCCGGCGGCGCCGTTCTCCCGATCTATGACGAGATCTTCCAGCAGGACGAGGTCGAGCACATCCTCGTGCGGCACGAGCAGGGCGCCGGCCATGCGGCAGAGGGATATGCGCGGTCGACCGGCAAGGCCGGCGTCATGCTGGTGACATCGGGTCCCGGCGCCACCAATGCGGTGACGCCGCTGCAGGATGCGCTGATGGATTCGATCCCGCTGGTCTGCCTGACCGGTCAGGTGCCGACCTCGCTCATCGGCTCCGACGCGTTCCAGGAATGCGACACGGTCGGCATTACGCGGCCCTGCACCAAGCACAACTGGCTGGTGAAGGACGTCAACGAACTCGCCGCGACCATCCACGAGGCCTTCCATGTCGCGACGACCGGCCGTCCCGGTCCGGTCGTGGTCGACATCCCGAAGGACGTGCAGTTCGCCAAGGGCTTTTATGTGCCGCCGCAGATCGCGCCGCGCACCAGCTACCAGCCCAAGGTCCAGGGCGACCTGGAGAAGATCAAGGCGGCGGTCGAACTGATGGCCGGCGCCAGGAAACCGGTGATCTATTCGGGCGGCGGTGTCATCAATTCCGGCCCGGAAGCGAGCCATCTCTTGCGCGAACTGGTCGACCTCACCGGTTTCCCGATCACCTCGACGCTGATGGGGCTCGGCGCCTACCCGGCGTCGGGCAAGAACTGGCTCGGCATGCTCGGCATGCACGGCACCTACGAAGCCAACATGGCCATGCATGACTGCGACGTCATGCTCTGCATCGGCGCGCGCTTCGACGACCGTATCACCGGCAGGCTGAATGCGTTCTCGCCGAACTCGCGCAAGATCCACATCGATATCGATCCGTCCTCGATCAACAAGAACGTCCACACCGAAGTGCCCATCATCGGCGATGTCGGGCGCGTGCTGGAAGACATGGTGCGGCTGTGGCGGGCAACCGCCAAGGCCGACAAGAAGGCGCTCTACCCCTGGTGGGAGCAGATCGCCAAATGGCGCGGGCGCGATTCACTCGCCTTCAAGATGAACAACGACGTGATCATGCCGCAATACGCCATCCAGCGGCTGTACGAGCTGACCAAGGACATGGACACTTACATCACCACCGAGGTCGGCCAACACCAGATGTGGGCGGCGCAGCATTATCATTTCGAGAAGCCGAACCGCTGGATGACCTCGGGCGGGCTGGGCACGATGGGCTACGGCCTGCCTGCCGCGCTCGGCGTGCAGATCGCGCATCCCGATGCGCTGGTCGTCGATATTGCCGGCGATGCTTCGGTGCAGATGACCATGCAGGAGATGAGCGCCGCCGTGCAGCACGACGCGCCGATCAAGATCTTCATCCTCAACAACCAGTATATGGGCATGGTGCGCCAGTGGCAGCAGCTGCTGCACGGCAACCGGTTGTCGCATTCCTACACCGAAGCGATGCCCGATTTCGTCAAGCTGGCCGAGGCCTATGGCGGCCACGGCATTCGCTGCGACAAGCCAGACGAACTGGACGACGCGATCAAGGAGATGATCTCGGTCAGGAAGCCGGTGCTGTTCGACTGCCGCGTGGCGACGCTCGCCAACTGCTTCCCGATGATCCCGTCAGGCAAGGCGCATAACGAGATGCTCTTGCCGGACGAGGCCACCGACGAGGTCGTGGCCAATGCAATCGACGCCAAGGGCAGGGAACTGGTGTAGACGACGGACCGGGGCAGGGCTTGTCAAATAAGCCGTGCGGAAACAGATAGTTAGATCAAGAATTTGAGATTCATGTCATGAACGCACAGCACCTTCAACCCACCGGCTCCGCCTACTTCATCGCCAAGGAGACGGAACGGCCGGAAAACCACACGCTTTCCGTGCTGGTCGACAACGAACCGGGCGTGCTTGCCCGGGTCATCGGCCTGTTTTCCGGCCGCGGCTACAATATCGAGAGCCTGACCGTCTCGGAGACCGAGCATGAAAAACACCTGTCGCGCATCACCATCGTGACGCGCGGCACGCCGCATGTGCTGGAGCAGATCAAGCATCAGCTCGAGCGCATCGTGCCGGTGCATCGCGTGGTCGATCTCACCGTGCGTTCGCACGAGTTCGGACAGGAGCGGCCGCTGGAACGGGAACTGGCGCTGGTCAAGGTTGCCGGCACCGGCGAGGCCCGGGTCGAGGCGCTCAGGCTCGCCGACGCGTTCCGCGCCAGCGTCATCGACGCCAACACCGAGCATTTCATCTTCGAGATCACCGGCAAGGGCTCCAAGCTCGACCAGTTCATCGCCATCATGAAGCCGCTAGGCCTGGTCGAGATCTGCCGCACCGGCGTGGCAGCCATGAACCGCGGCCCGCAGGGGATGTAGCAGTCATACGAAATTAAAGTTCAGCAATCACGGTCGGGCGAGGCATCCGAAAAGCGAACTGAGACTTGGTGGCGCATGACCCCACGACAAGATCTGGTGATACATGTGATGATGTACGCAATGATCGCATACTCGATCTGGGTGCTTGCCCACGGCTGGGTGACGATGACAGTCCCAGCCTTACGAGGCAATGAATGTCTATGCGGATAATCCAACCAGATTCTGGGACCTGATCTTCTTCCACGCGGGGTCCATTGTCATCTTCAGTTGGCTTCTCTGGGCTCTGAAGTATCGCCGTCGGAACTAACGCGCCGCTGGCCGTACAGGCGGATCACTGCGGCGCGCATTGGACCACTCGAATGACGTTGCGTCCGGCGCCCGGTCGATTTAAGTCAGTATTGCTGACCTCTTGAGCCGTCATGACCCTCGACGCCTTCCTTGCCCTGCTGCTCTACGCCCTGGTGACCTCGGTCACGCCGGGCCCGAACAACTTTATGCTGCTGGCGTCGGGCGTGAATTTCGGCATCGTGCGGACTATCCCGCATATGCTCGGCATCAGCATCGGATTTCTCGTCCTTTTGCTTGCCGTCGGCTTCGGGCTTGGGGCGGTGCTGACCGCGTTCCCCGCGCTGCACACCGGGCTTAAGATCGCCGGCGCCGTCTATCTGCTCTACCTCGCCTGGAAGATTGCCATGTCGCGCTCGCTCAGCGGCAAGGGTGAGACGGATGCGCGGCCGATGCGATTCATCGATGCGGCGGCCTTCCAGTGGGTCAACCCCAAGGCTTGGGTGATGGCAATCACCGCGATGGCCGTCTATACCAATCCCGAACGGCCATTCTTGTCCATCATTCTGATCGGCGTGGCCTTCACCGTGGTCAATCTTCCCAGCGTCTCGGTCTGGGCCGGATTCGGCACGGCACTACGCGGCTTCCTGTCCGACCCGGTGCGGTTGAAATGGTTCAACATCGCCATGGGCGTGCTGCTGGCGGCGACGCTTTGGCCGATGCTGCGCTAGATAAGGCTGCCCTCTCGGAGGGCATTTTTCGGAGCCCATCCGGCTTCCGGCTTTGAGGATAGCCGGCTGCACAGCTATTGTGCAGTGCACATTAAATCTTCGTAATGCCGTGTTTTGGCCCTTTTCCGACAAACCCGCGTCCTATCTATTCGGCGAAATCGCGGCAGTGAGCCGGGAATTGCGCTAGAATACGACCACCTGGCTATGGCGTGTAGGACGGAGAGGTCTTTTGTCGATGCGTGGAAAAGTCATGCTTTCATTGCTGGCGGTCGCCTGTGTCGGCGCGGCCTGGCTCTATCTGTCGCCGGACGCGCTGAACAAGGCTCAGCAGTTCCTCGGCGCAAAGCAGGTCGCCGCGACAGACAAGCCAGCGACCGAAAAGCCTGCGGCGGGGGACAAGGCGGCGGGTGGCGGCAACGGTGCCCGTTCGGCGTCAATCGTTTCGGCGACGGCTACGACCGCGGATTTCCCGATCCGCCGCTATGCCATCGGCTTCGTCTCCTCTCCGGCCGTGGTCAACATCAATGCGCGCGTCTCCAGCCAGATCGTGTCGATCGACGTCAAGGACGGGCAGATGGTGAAGGCGGGCGACCTCCTGTTCTCGCTCGACGACCGGGCGCTGAAGGCGCAACTCGCCAAGGACCAGGCAGCGCTTGCCAAGGACCAGGCGCTGCTCGCCAGCTCGAACTCCGACCTTCAGCGCGCCAAGGACCTTGTCGCCAAGCAGGCCGGTACGCAGCAGACCTACGACCAGGCCGTTGCCGCGCAGAAGGCGGCGGCGGCGACCGTCGATGCCGACAAGGCGACGATCGACGCCGACAATGTCCAGCTTGGCTTTGCCACCATCACCGCGCCGATCGCCGGCAGGCTGGGTGCCGTGAATGTCGCCGTCGGCGACCTCGTCACCGTCAGCAACGGCAACAGCAGCACGGCGACGCCACTGGTGACCATCACCCAGATGGACCCGCTGCAGGTCAACTTCAATCTGCCGGAAAGCAACCTTGCGCTGCTTCACAAGGCGCTTGCCAATCCGCAGCAGAACGCGGTGACGTTGATCCAGAACGGCGACCCGACGCCGATCGGCAAGGGCACGCTCGATTTCGTCGATTCCAGCGTCGACACCGCATCGGGCACGATCGCGACGCGGGCAAGTATTCCGAATGCCGATCTTTCCCTTTGGCCGGGCCAGTATGTGAATGTCGTGCTCGACGCCGGCATCATGCCGCGGATGACCTCGGTTCCGACCGTGGCGGTGCAGCCCAGCCAGAAGGGGCCGTTCGTCTACGTGGTCAAGCCGGACAGCACTGTCGAGATGCGGCCGGTGCAGGTGGCGCTGACCGAAGGCGCAAACAGCGCCATCAGCCAGGGGCTGAAAAGCGGCGAGAAGGTCGTCACCGAGGGCCAGACAAGGCTGAAGAACGGCGCCGCGGTGCATGAAGGCAAGGCGGCCGCGCCGAAGGTTGCCGAGGCGACCAACGCCGGCGAGGCGGCCCAATGATCTCCGAATTCTGTATCCGCAGGCCGGTCGCCACCCTTCTGATGTCGTTCGCCCTCGTGCTGGGCGGACTGTTCGCCTACAAATTCCTGCCGGTGGCGGCACTGCCGAGCGCCGAATTCCCGGTCGTCAATGTCTCGGCCTCCCTGCCCGGCGCTTCGCCGGAAACCATGGCCACGTCGGTGGCGACGCCGCTGATCAAGCAGTTCGCGACGATCGCCGGCATCGATTCCATTTCGACCACCAACTCGCTCGGCCAGACCTCGATCGCCATCCAGTTCGTGCTCAACCGCAACATCGACGCGGCCGCCGCCGACGTCCAGGCGGCGATCGCGCGCACGCAGAAATCGCTACCGCCGCAGATGACGGCGCCGCCAAGCTACCGCAAGGTCAATCCGGCCGATGCGCCGATCCTCTTGATGTCGCTGGTCAGCGACACGGTGCCGCTGACCGACCTCGATGCCTTCGCCGAAAACGTCATCTCGCCGTCGCTGTCGACCATCGACGGCGTCGCGCAGGTCTCGATCTTCGGCCAGCAGAAATACGCGGTGCGCATCCAGATCGATCCGACCGCGCTTGCCGCGCGCGGCATCTCGATCGATCAGCTGCAGGCGGCGGTCGCGTCCGCCAACAGCAACACGCCGCTCGGCGTGCTGCAGAACAACAAGCAGCAGCTCACCATCACCGCCAACACGCAGCTTACCGACGCGGCCGGTTTCTCAAACCTCATCATCGCCACCAAGAACGGCCACCCGGTGCGGCTGGGCGAGGTGACCCGTGTCGTCGATTCGGTGCAGACCACCACGACCGCGAGCTGGTATGACGGTACCCGCGCGATCATCATGGCGGTGCAGCGCCAGCCGGACGCCAACACGGTCGACGTCGTCGACAAGGTCAAGGCGATGCTGCCGTCCTTCCAGGACCAGATGCCGGCCGCGGCCCAGATCAAGCTGCTCAACGACCGCTCGAGCTCGATCCGCCAGGCGGTCGACGACGTGCAGTTCACGCTGCTTTTGACCATCGCGCTGGTGGTGATGGTGATCTTCGTGTTCCTGCGTCGCGTCACGGCGACCATCATCCCGGCCGTGGCGGTGCCGATCTCGCTGATCGCCACGCTCGGCGCGATGTTCCTGTTCGGCTTTTCCATCGACAACATATCGCTGATGGGCCTGACGCTCGCCGTCGGCCTTGTCGTCGACGATGCCATCGTGATGCTCGAAAACATCTTCCGCCATATGGAAGAGGATGGGCTGTCGGCCTTCGACGCGTCGCTGAAGGGCGCGCGCGAAATCGGTTTCACCATCATCTCGATCTCGATCTCGCTGGTGGCGGTGTTCATCCCGGTGCTTCTGATGGGTGGCGTGATCGGGCGCATCTTCAACGAGTTCGCCGTCGTGGTGACCGTCGCCATCCTGGCCTCCATGTTCGTGTCGCTGACGCTGACGCCGATGTTGTGCTCGCGGCTGCTGTCGGTGACCAAGGCCGACCGCGAGGCACATGGTGCTGGCCACAAGCGCGATTTCCTCACGCGCGGCTACGATCGGATTCTGAGCTTCTGCCTGCGGCACACCTTCCTGGTGTTCCTCGTCTTCGTCGGCACCGCGGCAGCCTCGGTGTGGCTGATCGACGTTTCGCCGAAGGGTTTCTTCCCGCAAGAAGATATCGGCCAGATTTCGGTGACCACCATCGCGCGCCAGGACATTTCGTTCGACGCCATGGCCAAGCTGCAAGGGCAGGTGGCCAGCGTGTTCTCGAAGTCACCCTATGTCGACCATGTGGCGTGGTCGGCGGGCAGCGGTAACAATGCGCTGAACCAGGGACAGCTCTTCGTCCAGCTCAAGGGCAAGGACCAGCGTCCCGATATCGAGAAGGTGCTTGCGGATCTGCGCAAGCAACTGGCCGGCGTGGCGGGCATCGAGACCTACATGCAGCCGGTGCAGAATCTGCGGCTCGGCTCGCGCTCGTCGGCCAGTGCCTACCAGCTCGTGGTTCAGGGCCTCGATACCGGCCTGACGGATCAGTGGGCGCAGAAACTGAATGACGCGATGGCGGCCGACCACACGACCTTCACCGACGTCACCAGCGACCTGCAGAACAACGCCTTGCAGGCGACGCTGGTGGTGGACCGCGACAAGGCCGCCCAACTCGGTATCGACACCGACACGCTGCGCTCGGCTCTTTATGGCGGGTTCGGCACCGACCAGGTTTCAACGATCTTCGGCTCGGCCGACAGTTACGAAGTCATCGCCGAACTCGATCCCAAGATCGAATGGTCGCCGGAGCGGATGCTTGCCATCCAGATGCGGACGGCGAGCGGCAGCCTGGTGCCGCTCGGCGCCTTCGCCAGGGTCGACCGCACGGCCGGAGCCTTGACGGTCAACCAGCTCGGCCAGCTTCCGGCGGTGACGATCTCCTACAACCTGCCGCAGGGCGTGGCGCTGGGCGACAGTGTGAAACGCATCGACGCGCTGAAAGAGCAGATCGGCATGCCGACGGCGATCTCCACGACCTTCGCCGGCACCGCCAAGACCTTCCAGGATTCGCTTGCCAACCAGGGCCTGCTGGTCGGCGGCGCCATCCTGACCATCTATATCGTGCTCGGCATTCTGTATGAGAGCTTCATCCACCCGCTCACCATTCTGACCGGCCTGCCGTCGGCTGTGCTCGGGGCGGTTGTTGCCTTGCGCTTCGCCGGCATGGATCTGTCCGTCATCGCGGTGATCGGCATCCTGATGCTCATCGGCATCGTCAAGAAGAACGGCATCATGATGGTCGACGTCGCGCTTGAACTGCGACGAGAGGGCATGTCGGCCACCGATTCCATCCACAAAGCCTGCCTGATGCGGTTCAGGCCGATCATGATGACGACGCTGGCGGCACTGATGGGCACGTTCCCGATCGCGCTCGGCACCGGCGCCAGCGCGGAACTGCGCCAGCCGCTGGGCGTTGCCGTCGTCGGCGGCCTGCTCGCCTCGCAGGCGCTGACCCTGTTCGTGACACCGGTGATCTACGTCTACATGGAGAATTTCTCGGGCTGGCTGGTCGGACTCATGCCGAAGCGCAAGGCCGAGTTGCACCTGGTCGAAGAGGGCGACCAGCCCTCGCTGTTCGGCACCAATGACGACATCCCCGGTGAGCCGCAGAAGACCGCCGCCGAGTAGCAGGTCGCCACGCACCCAGTTCCGCTGGCCCAAGCCGTGATACTTGCGGCCGGCGGATCGGAACTTTAGTTTGCCGTCATGTCCCACGATCATGACCACGACAACGAACTCGATCCGTTTGCCGCGCGTGTGCGCGCGCTGGAAACCATCCTGACCCGCAAGGGGCTGATCGATCCGGCTGCGATCGACGTCATCGTAGATACCTACGAGACGAAGATCGGTCCGCGCAACGGCGCCCGGGTGGTGGCCAAGGCCTGGAGCGATCCCGCTTTTGCCGCGTGGCTGAGGCGCGACGCGACGGCGGCGATCGAATCGCTGAGCTATACCGGTCGGCAAGGCGAGCATATGCAGGCGGTGTTCAACACCGGGAATACCCACAACCTCGTCGTCTGCACATTGTGCTCCTGTTATCCGTGGTCGGTGCTTGGCCTGCCGCCGGTGTGGTACAAGGCGCCGCCCTACAGGTCGCGCGCGGTGATCGATCCGCGCGGCGTGCTCGAGGAGTTCGGGCTGGTGCTGCCGGCCGGGACGAAGATACGCGTCTGGGATTCGACAGCGGAACTGCGCTATCTCGTCGTGCCGATGCGACCGGAGGGAACCGAAGGCTGGAGCGAGGAGCGGCTGGCCGAGCTGGTGAGCCGCGATGCCATGATCGGCACGGCTCTGGCGAGTCACCCGGCATGAACGGGCCGCAGGATCTCGGCGGACAGATGGGTTTCGGGCCGGTCGCGCCCGAACGAGACGAGCCGTATTTCCATGCCGACTGGGAGAGGCGGGCGCTCGGCTTGACGCTCTGCGCCGGCGGCATGGGCGCCTGGAACATCGACGAGAGCCGGCACGCACGGGAATCGCTGCATCCGGCCGATTATTATGGCTCCAGCTACTATCAGATATGGATCAAGGCGCTTGAGATCTTGCTCAAGCGGCATGGTTTCGTCAGCGAGCGCGACCTCGGGGCGGGCGAGGCGATCGATCCGGCGGCGACACCCAAAAGAGTGCTGAAGGCGGAAAACGTTCCCGCTGTGCTGGCCAAGGGCGGTCCTTGCGATCGGCCGGTGGAGACAGCGCCACGCTTCAAGGCCGGGGATTCTGTGCGGACGAAAAACTTCAACCCCACCGGCCATACCAGGCTGCCGCGCTATGCGCGCGACAAGCAGGGCACCATCGAGGCGGTGCGCGACGGCTTCGTCTTTCCCGACAGCAACGCGCATGGGCAGGGCGAGAATCCGCAATGGGTCTATACCGTGGTTTTCGATGGCACGGAAATCTGGGGCGAGGGCGCCGACCCGACACTGACCGTCTCGATCGACGCCTGGGAGAGCTATCTTGAGCCGGCCTGAAGCGAAGGGATCCGCCGCCAGTTTGCCCGCCGGCTTCGACGCACCGGTGTTCGCCGAGCCATGGCAGGCCGAAGCCTTCGCCATGACTGTGGCGCTGCACGACAAGGGCCTGTTTTCGTGGAACGAATGGGCGGATGCCCTGTCAGCCGAGGTGAAGAAGCCGGATGCCGCGGCGGATGGCCACGACTATTACGAGCATTGGCTGGCGGCGCTGGAAGGGCTGCTCGCGTCCAAGGGGCTGGCTGCCAAGCCGGACGTCGATGCGATGGCGCGGGCCTGGGAGCGCGCCGCGCACGCCACGCCACACGGCAAGCCGATCCTGCTGGAGAACGATCCGCACGCTGCCAACTGAATTTTCGTTCCCTTTACGTTCTTGCTTGCGGCTGATAGCCTGAACAGCAGGGAAGTTCGCCACCGGCGTGTCGATGGTGGTGGCGGCGATCTTGTGTTTGCCTCGCGAATCCGGTCACACGATCAGATGGAATTTTCACCCCAACAAGATGAGGCGCTGCAAGCGGTCGCCCGCTGGCTGAAGACCGGCACGCCGCAGCTGTTCCGGCTGTTTGGCTATGCCGGCACCGGCAAGACGACGCTGGCGCGCTATTTCGCCGAACATGTCGACGGCCAGGTGCAGTTCGCAGCCTTCACCGGCAAGGCCGCCCAGGTGCTGCGCTCCAAGGGCGCGGTCAACGCCCGCACCATCCATTCGCTGATCTACAGGCCCAAGGGCGAGGAATCGGTGGCCGACGAGGTCACCGGCAAGACCTCGATGTCGCCAACCTTCTCACTCAACCGGCAGAGCCCGATCTCGCGCGCCAAACTGGTCGTCATCGACGAGTGCTCGATGGTCGACGAGCAGCTTGGCCGTGACCTGATGAGTTTCGGCACGCCGATCCTGGTGCTGGGCGACCCCGGCCAGTTGCCGCCGATCTCGGGTGGCGGCTTCTTCACCGACCATGAGCCGGACTTCCTGCTGACCGAGATCCACCGGCAGGCTCGCGACAATCCGATCCTGCGGCTGGCGCTCGATGTGCGCGAGGGCCGCGAATTCATGCGCGGCGACTACGGCACCGCGAAGGTGATCGGCAAGGAAGACGTCAATCAGGAACTGGTGCTGAGGGCGGACCAGGTGCTGGTCGGCACCAACCGCACGCGGCGGCGCTACAACCAGCGCCTGCGCGAGCTCAAGGGCTTCAATGCCGATTATCCGCAAGCCGGCGACAAGCTGGTGTGCCTGCGTAACGATCCCGCCAAGGGCTTGCTCAACGGCTCGCTGTGGAAGGTGATGACCTCGTCGCGCGAGACGGTCAAGCCCGGGATCAATCTTCTGATTTCGCCCGAGGAGGACGATCCGGATCGCGGCGTCGCGAAAATCAAGTTGCTGAAGGCGGCGTTCGAGGATCCGGACGCCGAAATCCCTTGGCAGCAGAAGAAGCGCTTCGACGATTTCGACTATGGCTATGCGCTGACGGTGCACAAGGCGCAGGGCTCGCAGTGGAACGAGATCGTGCTGTTCGACGAGAGCTGGGCCTTCAAGGAAACGCGCCAGCGCTGGCTTTACACAGCTATCACCCGGGCCGCCGAACGCCTGACCATCGTCAGGTAGAAGGGGGGTAGCCGGGAGAACCGTTTCATCCTCTTTCTGGAGCGGCGGTCGCCTCCTCACTCGTCGGCCGCGCGCCGAGCCATTCCCAGGCAGCGGCTTCGTCCTCGATCTTGAAATGCCTGAATTCGACGGGCGAGGAAGCCGGCAAGGCGTGTCGTGCGTTCGGCGTCCAATCAGGGGCGCCGATCGCCGCGCAACGGCCAATATGTTCCAATGCATGGACGGCACCCTTCTTGATGGTCTCGTCCGAGATGTCGGCCCAGTCGACGCCCTCGTGATCGACTATGCGCACGGCCACGTCGATTTTCTGATGGAGCAAATAGGCCGCCTCCAGCAGGCCGAACAGGTTTTCGGCATCGGCGGCCGAGACATGGCCGACCACATCAATGGCAAAGAGGTCGTCGCGGCTGGTCTCGATGCGTCGGATCGCCGGCACGGATTGGAGGAAATTCAAGGTGGTGCCTCCCTTTCGTGGAGTATGTTGGTCTTCTGGAACACCGGAAAGGCCCTATCTGTTCCCGTCAAAGACGCTATAGATGCGCCGTCTCAAATGCGCCGTGCCGGAACGAATGAGCGTGGCGCGCCTCGATCGCCTGTTTCACGGACGCCAAACCATGCCCGCCAAGCTTTCCGTCAACCTCAACGCCATCGCCATGCTGCGCAACCGGCGCGACCTGCCGTGGCCCGATGTGATCGGTGTCGGCCGCCTCGCCCTTGCCGCCGGAGCGCATGGGCTGACGGTGCATCCGCGGCCCGACGAACGTCACACACGGCATTCCGACCTGCCCGAGATCAGGGCGCTGATCGATGACGAGTTCCCGCGGGCGGAATTCAACATCGAGGGCTACCCGAGCGAGGATTTCCTGGCGCTGGTGGAGAAGCATCAGCCCGAACAGGTGACGCTTGTGCCCGACGATCCCTCCCAGGCAACCTCCGACCATGGCTGGAACTTCGTCACCGATGCGGCGTTGCTGACGCCGATCGTCAGACGCCTGAAGAAGGGTGGTTTCAGGGTCTCGCTGTTTTCCGATGCCGACCCCGCCGGCATGGCGGCCGCGCGCGACACGGGCGCCGATCGTATCGAACTCTATACCGGTCCTTATGGCAGCTACCATTCCGATTCAGGTAAGGCGGCCAAAGAACTGGAAAGATTGGGAAAAACCGCTGACGCGGCATTTGCCGCCGGTCTCCAGGTCAATGCCGGGCACGATCTGACGGTGGCCAATCTGCCCGCGCTGGCCAGGCGCATTCCGGCATTGGCCGAAGTGTCGATCGGACATGGGTTGACAGCCGACGCGTTGGAGTATGGCATGGCCGGCACAGTGGGCCGGTTCCTCAGGGCCTGCGGTTGGTAGGGGGCAATGCTTCGTATTGGTATGGCAGCCATCGCGTGCATTTGATATCGTATCGCAGCATGCATAAAGCACCGCGCGCTTATCGGAGAGTGGTCGATGGCCCTTGCCAATAGCGGGAGCGAAGCTGAAACCGTCGAGCAATCGAGCCATGCCGGGGTCGAGCAGCACAGCACCAAGGTTCTCATGCTGGGCGCACTCGGCGTTGTCTATGGCGACATAGGCACAAGTCCGATCTACGCCTTTCGGGAGGCGCTTCACGCTTCGCCCGGCATCGATACGCGCGTTCACGTGCTTGGCGTGCTGTCGCTGATCGTCTGGGCGCTGACGATCATCGTGACCGTCAAATATGTTGCCTTCGTGCTTCGTGCCGACAACAAGGGCGAAGGCGGCACGCTGTCGCTGATGTCGTTGGCACGCAGCGCCTATCCCAAAGGCGCTCGACTGATTCTGGTGATCGGTCTTTGCGGCGCGGCGCTGTTTTTCGGCGATTCGATCATAACCCCGGCCATCTCGGTGCTGTCGGCGGTCGAAGGCCTCACCGTGGTGACCCCAACGCTCGACGCCTATGTCGTGCCGATCACGCTGGTCATCCTTGCCATCCTGTTCTCCGTGCAACGCTTCGGCACGGGAAAGGTGGCGGCGGTGTTCGGGCCGGTGACGGCGCTGTGGTTCCTGGCCATCGGCGTTGCCGGCATCTATCACTTGATGGACGATCCATCGATCCTGCTTGCCATCAATCCCTATTACGCGGTCATTTATCTGGCCAGCACACCGACCGCCGCCTTTGTCACCGTCGGCGCCGTGTTCCTGGCGGTAACCGGGGCCGAGGCGCTTTATGTCGATCTCGGCCATTTCGGACGCAAGCCGATCGTGCTGGCATGGTTTTCCGTGGTTTTCCCCTGCCTGCTGCTCAACTATTTCGGGCAGGGCGCCTTTGTGCTCGCCAATGACGGAAAACCGACCAATCCGTTCTTCCAGATGCTGCCTGACTGGGCACTGATGCCGATGGTGGGACTTGCAACGGCCGCGACGGTCATTGCCAGCCAGGCGGTCATTTCAGGGGCTTTTTCGCTGACCCGCCAGGCGGTGCAGCTCAATCTTCTGCCGCGCATCGAGGTGCAGCATACCTCGGAAATGCAGTCCGGGCAGATCTACATGCCGCGCGTCAACCTGCTCATAGCAATGGGTGTGATGCTGCTGGTGGTCGGTTTCGGCAGTTCGAGTTCGCTGGCGTCCGCCTACGGCATCTCGGTGACCGGCGAAATGCTGATGACGACGATCCTGCTGTTCGTGGTGATGCGCAAGATGTGGAAATGGAAGCTGGCGCTCGCCCTGGCGCTGACCTTGCTGTTCGGCGTCATCGACAGCGGCTTCTTCCTGGCCAATGTCGTGAAGATCGTGGAAGGCGGCTGGGTCTCGATTACCGTTGCCTGCCTGATGGGTCTGATCATGTGGACGTGGATACGCGGCACCCGCTATCTCTTCGACAAGACCCGCCGCAACGAAATCCCGCTCGATTTCCTCGCCGGCAATCTGCTGAAGAAGAAGCCGCAGCTGGTGTCCGGCACCGCGGTGTTCCTGACCAGCGATCCCTTGAGCGCGCCGACCGCCCTGATGCACAGCCTCAAGCACTACAAGGTGCTGCACGAGCAGAACGTCATCCTTTCGGTGGTGACCGCGCCGCAGCCCGTCGTGCCCGACAGCGAACGCGTCAAGATGGAGACGGTCAACGAGTTGTTCATGCGGGTGACGCTGACCTTCGGCTACATGGAACAGCCCAACATTCCGCGCGCGCTGGCGATCTGCCGCAAGCAGGGCTGGAAATTCGACATCATGACGACGTCGTTCTTCCTGTCGCGGCGGTCGCTGAAAGCCTCGCCCAATTCAGGCATGCCGGTGTGGCAGGACCGGCTGTTCATCGGACTGGCGCGCTCGGCGGCCGACGCGACGGAGTATTTCCAGATACCCACAGGCCGCGTCGTTGAAATCGGCACGCAGGTCGCCATTTAAAGACACGTGCTCGCCGGCCCGCAGGTTTTGCCACAGGCCCGGCCATGAGCCCGCGAATGTCGCATTGACCGGCATTCGCTCGAAGTCGCCCACAAGAAGCCGCGCGCTGCCAACATGAGTGCCATAACGTTACGGCACTTGATATTGCAGTGCAGCAAGCGTAGAGCACCGCGCGTTTATCGGAGTGTCGTACATGGCCCTTGCCAGTGCTGGTAGTGAGGCAGAACCCGTCGACCAATCGAGCCATCCCGAAATCGAACAGCACAGCACCAAGGTGTTGATGCTGGGCGCGCTCGGCGTGGTCTATGGCGATATCGGCACCAGCCCGATCTATGCGTTCCGCGAGGCGCTGGTCGCGTCGTCGGGCGGGCAAGTTGCCGACCGTGGCGACATTCTTGGCGTTTTGTCGCTGATCATCTGGTCGCTGACGATCATCGTCACCATCAAATACATCATGTTCGTGCTGCGGGCCGACAATCGCGGCGAGGGCGGCGTGCTGTCGCTGATGGCGCTGGCGCGCGGCAGTTTCCCAAAGCGTTCGGCGCTGATGCTCGGCATCGGCATCGTCGGCGCCTCGCTGTTTTTCGGCGACGCCGTCATCACGCCGGCGATTTCGGTGCTGTCGGCGGTCGAGGGCATGAATGTCGTCACTCCCACCTTCCAGCCCTATGTCGTGCCACTGACGCTGGTCATCCTCGCCATGGTGTTCGCGGTTCAGCGTTTCGGCACCGGGGGCGTCGGTCTGGTTTTCGGCCCGGTGACCGCGATCTGGTTCCTGGCCATCGGCCTTTCCGGTCTCAAGCACATCATCGCCGATCCGGAGATCCTGTGGGCGGTCAGCCCGCACTATATCGTCGCCTTCCTGATCCAGTCGCCCGATGTGGCTTTCGTCACCATCGGCGCCATCTTCCTTGCCGTCACCGGCGCGGAGGCGCTTTACGCCGATCTCGGCCATTTCGGCCGCAAACCCATCGTGCTCGCCTGGCTCTCGATCGTGTTCCCCTGCCTGCTGTTGAACTATGCCGGGCAAGGCGCCTTCGTGCTGGCGAAGAACGGCGTGGTCGGCCATCCGTTCTTCGAAATGAACGAGGGTTGGGCGCTGATCCCGATGGTGGTGCTGGCGACGGCGGCGACGGTCATTGCCAGCCAGGCGGTCATTTCAGGGGCTTTTTCGCTGACCCGCCAGGCGGTGCAGCTCAACATGCTGCCCAGGCTCCAAATCCTGCACACGTCGGAAAAGCAGTCCGGCCAGATCTACATGCCGCGCGTCAACCTGCTGCTGGCGCTGGTGGTGATGATGCTGGTGGTCGGCTTCGGCGAGTCCAGCAAGCTGGCCTCCGCCTACGGCATCTCGGTGACCGGCAACATGCTGGTGACGACGGTGCTGCTCTATGTGGTTATGACCCGTATCTGGAAGTGGAAGCTGTCGGTGGCGGTCCCGCTGACCGTGCTGTTCGCTTTCATCGATGTCGGCTTCTTCGCCTCCAACATCGTCAAGGTGTTCGAAGGCGGCTGGGCGTCGCTGGTGGTGGCCTTCACCATCGTGCTGGGCATGTGGACCTGGGTGCGTGGCAGCCGCTATCTCTTCGACAAGACCCGCCGCAACGAAATCCCGCTCGATTTCCTCGCCGGCAATCTGCTGAAGAAGAAACCGCAGCTGGTGTCCGGCACCGCGGTGTTCCTGACCAGCGATCCCTTGAGCGCGCCGACCGCGCTGATGCACAGCCTCAAACACTACAAGGTGCTGCACGAGCAGAACGTCATCCTTTCGGTGGTGACCGCGCCGCAGCCCGTCGTGCCCGACAGCGAGCGTGTCAAGATGGAGACGGTCAACGAGTTGTTCATGCGGGTGACGCTGACCTTCGGCTACATGGAACAGCCCAACATCCCGCGCGCGCTGGCGATCTGCCGCAAGCAGGGCTGGAAGTTCGACATCATGACGACGTCCTTCTTCCTGTCGCGGCGGTCGCTGAAAGCCTCGCCCAATTCCGGCATGCCGGTGTGGCAGGACAGGCTGTTCATCGGCCTGGCGCGCACGGCGGCCGACGCGACCGAATATTTCCAGATCCCGACCGGGCGTGTGGTAGAAATCGGCACGCAGGTGGCGATCTGACGAGGTCGATCGCCTCGGCCTGACGGAGAGGTGGCCATGGGCGGCGAATTGGTGCTTGTCACCGGCGGATCGGGTTTCCTCGGCGCGCACTGTATTCTTGCCCTGTTGAAGGCGGGCTATCGCGTGCGCACGACGGTGCGCTCCGCCAGGCGTGAAGCCGACGTTATCGCCATGCTCGAGGCCGGCGGCGGCGAGCCGGGCGACAGGCTTTCCTTTGCCATCGCCGACCTCATGGGCGATGCCGGCTGGCCCGACGCTGTCGCCGGCTGCGACTATGTCCTGCATGTCGCGTCACCATTTCCGCCCGGCGTGCCGAAGCATGAGGACGACCTGATCATCCCGGCTCGCGAAGGCGCGTTGCGCGTGCTCAGGGCGGCGCGAGATGCTGGCGTCAAACGCGTCGTGCTGACCTCGTCCTTCGCGGCCATCGGCTACGGCAAGATGCCGCCCGGCGGCCGGCCTTTCACCGAGGAGAGCTGGACCGATCCGACGGCCAAGGTCAGCGCCTATGTGAAATCGAAGACGCTCGCCGAGCGCGCGGCGTGGGATTTCATCGCCGCCGAGGGTGGCAAGCTGGAGTTGGCCGTGGTCAATCCTGTCGGCATTTTCGGACCAGTGCTCGGGTCCGACCATTCGACCTCCACCGAATTTGTTCAGCGCATGATGAACGGTGCGATGCCTGGGTTGCCGCGCCTGTCGTTCGGCGTGGTCGACGCGCGCGACGTGGCGGACCTGCATGTGCGCGCAATGACCAATCCTGCCGCCAGTGGCGAGCGCTTCCTGGCCGTTGCTGGCGATTTCATGACCGTGCGGGAGATCGCCCAGACGGTGAAAACGCGGCTCGGCGCGGCCGCCTCGCGGGTCACGACCCGGGAGCTTCCCGATTGGTTGGTGCGGGTGGTGGGGCTGTTCAACGCGGAAGCCGCGCAACTCGTGACGGAACTCGGCAAGGTCAAGAACGCCACCAACGCCAAGGCGGTGCGCATGCTCGGCTGGGCGCCGCGCTCGCGCGAGGACGCGCTGGCCGCCACCGCCGAAAGCCTGGTCCGGCTCGGGCTGGTCAAGACCCCGAAATAGCGCGGCGGGAGAAAGAACTTCCCGCCGCGCTGACATCAACCCGCCAGTGCGGCCTTGTTGGCCTCGAGGAACTGCTTCAGCGGTACCGATTTCCGACCGGAAAGTGTCTCGACCGAATCCGTTACCATGCCAAGGTCGCCGGCGCGCGTGGCGGCGTCGAAGGACACCAGGAGCCTGGCGATCGGCTCGGGCAGCCCGGCTGCCTTCATGCCTTCGGTCAGCGCTTCATCGGAGAGCTGGACGACCTGGATCGGCTTGCCTGTGACTTCGGTGACGAGCACGGCGACTTCGGCTGATGTGTAGGCCTCGGGGCCAGTCAGCGTGTAAGTCGTGCTTTCGGTGTTATCCGAAGCCAGCCCCGCAGCTATGGCCGCGGCGAGGTCGTCACGCGCGCCATAGGAAATCGCGCCGTCGGCCGCCGACGTATACCATTGGCCCGATGCGAGGATTTGCGGCATCGCCATGAACAGGTTCTCGTCGTACCAGCCGTTGCGGAAGATCGTGTAGGGAATGCCGCTGGCCTTGATCGCCTGCTCGGTGTCGTAATGATCGGGGGCAAAGAGCACGGCGGAACCGGGTTCGGTGTTGGGCAACGAGGTGTAAAGCAGGTGGCCAACGCCAGCCTGCCTGGCCGCCGCGACGGCGGCAAGCTGCTGCTCGCGCCGCTTTCCCCGGATCGCCAGCTCGTTGGTCGAAATGATGAGCGCCCGGTCGGCGCCCGCGAAGGCTTGGGCAAGCGAGGCCCGATCGTCGAAATCGGCCCCGCGAACGGTGACGCCGCGCGCCGACAGGTCGGCAAGATTGGCGGGCGTGCGGGTCGTGGCGATGATCCGGGCCGCCGGCACCTCGAACGTGTCCAGCAGATGGTTGATGACGCTGCGGCCGAGCTGGCCGGACGCGCCGGTGACGAGAAGAATTGCGGTCATGGGGGATCCTGACATTGCGCCGGAAGGGCGGTTCGGGTGGTGGTCTCAAAAAGAGACCAGCACTAAAATAGGAATTGACCCGGTGCCGTAAAGAAGGCAGTTTTTGGGGAGGTAGGCACACGCAGGGAACCAGCCATGGACAGCCGGACCGTCAATCTGAAATCCAAACTCGAAGTCTACAAAGCGATGACCGACGGCGGAAACATTGCCGATTGCCCGGTCCGCGACGTCATCCAGGGCCTCAATGGCAAATGGAGTTCGCTGCTGACGGCGGCGCTGGCCGAGCAGCCTTATCGCTTCGGCGAGCTGCGGCGGCTGGTTCCCGATATCTCGCAGCGCATGTTGACCCAGACGCTCTACGATCTGCAGCGCGACGGCTATGTGCGCCGCGAGGTGTTTCCGACCAAGCCGCCCAGTGTCGAATACAGCCTGACCGACCTTGGGCGATCGATGTTCGACGCTTTGCAGTATCTGCTGCAGTGGGCCGAAAACAACCATGACGCAGTGCGCGGCGCGCGGACTGCCTTCGATTCGACGCAGGCTTGACCAGCAGGCTAGCGCTCGGCGTCGCGACTTGATTTCGTCCGGCGGCTGAAGGATTGTCCCGGCCAGTTCGGCTTGGGGGCAGCGGCATTTCCTACGGTATCGCAATCGCCGGCGCTGGTCCGGCCGGGCTCGCCGCGGCGCTCTATCTCAAGCGCGCCGGCCACCGCGTAACCATCTTCGAGCGCTTCGAGGAACCGAGGCCGGTCGGCTCCGGGCTGATCCTGCAGCCGACTGGGCTGACGGTGCTCGCCGATCTCGGCCTGCTCGACGACATCATGGCGCTGGGCAGCAGGATCGACCGGCTGCATGGCGTCGATGCGTCGAGCGGCCGCACCGTGCTCGATGTCCGCTACGATGCCCAGCGCGGCAACCGTTTCGGCCTGGCGGTACACAGGGCCGCCCTGTTCGGCGTACTCTTTCGCGCTGCCCGGCGCGAGGCGATCCCCATCGAGACCGGCGTCGAAATCGAGGCCCTGGAGACCGGCGAGCGGGCGACGCTGATCCGGGGCAACGGCCGAAGGGAAGGGCCGTTCGATCTAATTGTCGACGCCAGCGGCGCGCGCTCGAAGCTGCGGCGGTGCGCCGGTAGTGCCGAAGCGCCACGGCCACTCACCTATGGCGCGTTCTGGGCATCGCTCGGCTGGCGCGGCGAGGGCTTTGACGAGCACGCGCTTCTGCAGCGCTACGACAAGGCCAGCGTGATGATCGGCGTGCTGCCGATCGGCCGGCCGGAACCGGGTGCCGAAAGGATGGCGGCCTTCTTCTGGAGCCTGAAACCGGCGGATGCCGATGTAGTCCGCAGCCTCGGCATCGATGCCTGGAAGGAGCGGGTGGTGCGGCTGTGGCCGCAGGCCGAGGCGTTCACCAGCCAGATCGACAGTTTCGACCAGCTCTCGCTGGCCCGCTACGGCCATCACACGATGAAGTTTCCGGTTTGCCGGCGGCTGGCCGTGATCGGCGACGCCGCCCATTCGACCAGCCCGCAGCTTGGCCAGGGCGCCAACATGGCGCTACTCGACGCCGCGGCACTTAGCTATGCGCTGGCGCGAGCGGACGGCGTGGAGACAGCGCTGGAAGTCTATGCGCGAGCGCGGCGCCGGCATGTCAGGGTCTTTCAGGCACTGTCGCTGGCGTTCACGCCCTTCTACCAGTCGGATTCGGTGGCGCTGCCCTTCATCCGCGACAGGCTGGTGGCGACGATCGCCAAGATCCCGCCGGCGCCGCGGTTGCTGGCCTCCATGGTCGCCGGCACGGTGATCGATCCGTTCAGGCGGGCTGGGCTTGCCGAAGCGCTATGGCCGGATCGCCTTGCCGAATGAGGCTCGATAGAAATGATCCCTTCGCCCGCAGGAAGGCATGCAGGCGCTGCGGATAGTCCGGCGCCACGGCCTGCCTGATCGACGGACGGTCACTCAACGCACTGCGCCAGGCCTGGACAAGCGGCTTGCCGTCAAGAATACCGAAATCGCCGATCCGATCGAAGGCGTCGAGGTAGCGGAAGACCGGACCGTAAACGGCATCGACGAGGGAAAAGCGGCTGCCAGCGAACCATGGCCCGCTCCGCCCGGCGCCGCCCGGCAGTTCAGCCTCAACACGGTCGAACATCGCCGATAGCGCGCTGGCTTCGGCGAGGAAGCCGGCCTCGCTCGGCGCTGAATAGAACCGGCCGATGGTGTTGAGGATGGCTGAGCCATACTCGATCCAGGCACGGTGCCGGGCGCGTGCATAGGGGTCGGCGGGATGGAGGGGATTGGCCTGCGTTTCCTCGAGGAATTCGAGGATGACCGCGGATTCGAAGATTATCGTCTCGTCGCCATTTTGCCGTACGCACAGCAATGGCACCTTGCCGAGCGGCGAGATCGCCTTGAACCAGTCCGGTTTGTCGGCAAGGTCGATGTCGATCCGCTCGAACGGCACGCCTTTCTCGGCCAGCGAAATCGCGGCGCGCTGGACATAGGGGCAGAGCGGATGGCTGACGAGAACAAGAGTGTCGGCGGGTTTCATAGGAATGTGCCTTTCGATATCGATGCAATTGCATTTATGTAGATGCATGTGCATTGAACGTCAAGCTTGATGCATCTGCATCTATCGCCTAGGGTGGGCCATGACCGAAAAAGCCAAGCCTTCGCCTGAAGCCATCAAGGCCTGGGCCCGCCTGATGCGGGTTTCGCGCCAACTGATGGAACGGGCCGAAGACGCGCTGAAGGAGGGCGGCCTGCCGCCGCTCGCCTGGTACGATGTGCTGCACGAGCTAGCCGAGGCGGGCGAGGGCGGCTTGCGGCCGTTTCAACTGATCGAACGCACCCTGTTCGCGCAGTACAACATCTCGCGGCTATTGGCTCGGCTCGAGGCCGACGGGCTGGTCGAGAAACTGCCGGTGGCCGACGACGGCCGCGGCCAGACCATCCGCGTCACGTCCAAGGGACGGGAGACGCGCCGCCGCATGTGGGCGATCTATGGCAGGTCGATTGAGGAGTTGGTTGGCGCGAAGCTGTCGTCGGATGAGCTGAGCACGGTCTCGGCACTGCTGGGCCGCCTGCGTCATCCGCCTACCGCGGACTGAGCACGCGGATTGCGCGGCTGCGCGGACATAAGCGGATTTTTTCTCCTTTGCCCTTGCGCCGCTCACCGGATTGCGCAATATGCCGAACCGTAACGTACGGTACGGCAGGTCGAATTCACGCCCTGCCTTGTCCTGCCGAGGGAAGAGCGTGTTGCACAGCGTGCCCGACATCGACAACAGCGAGGCGCTGACGGAGCGGCAGCAGGCCGTCCTGGACGCGGCTTTGCGGCTGCTGGTTGAGGAGGGCGATCATCTGACCATGACCGCCGTGGCGCGTCGCGCGAGCTGCTCGAAGGAAACACTCTACAAATGGTTCGGCGATCGCGACGGGCTCTTGACGGCGACCGTGCAGTGGCAGGCCTCGAAAGTGCGGGTGGCTTCGGTCGACGGCAAGGGGCTTGACCTTGCCTCGCTTACGGCGAGCCTGGAGCGCTTTGCCTCCGACTGGTTGAAGGTGATCTCCAGCGATACGTCGATCGCCCTCAATAGGGTGGCGGTCGGACATGCCGGTTCGGGGAAGGACAATCTCGGCGCCGTCGTGCTGGAGAATGGGCGCTTTGCGCTGGCCAAGCGGCTGAAGCCCGTGCTGGAAGCCGGCCGGCAGGCCGGGCTCCTTGAATTTACGGATGCCGAGATGGCCTTCCGTACCTTTTTCGGGCTGGTTGGCCGGGACGTGCAGATCCGCCTGCTGCTCGGCGACCGGCTGGAATTGACTGAAGCGACGATTGGCGGCGATGCCGTCCGCGCGACGCAGCAGTTTCTCGCTCTTTTCGGAGCAAAAACCGGGCCGCAAGGCCTCTGATCTTCAAAAACGGGAAGGAAGACAAAATGCGTGTCTATTACGATCGTGATGCCGATCTCAACCTGATCAAGGGCAAGAAGGTCGCCATCATCGGCTATGGCAGCCAGGGCAGGGCGCATGCGCTCAACCTCAAGGATTCCGGCGCCAAGGAGATCGCGATCGGTCTCAAGGCCGGCTCGGCGACCGCCAAGAAGGTCGAGGCCGACGGGCTCAAGGTGATGAGCGTCGCCGACGCCGCCAAATGGGCCGATCTGATGATGATGGCGACGCCCGACGAATTGCAGGCCGACATCTACAAGAACGAAATCGCGCCGAACATCCGCGACGGCGCCGCGATCGCCTTCGCGCACGGTCTCAACGTGCATTTCGGCCTCATCGAGCCGAAGTCGACCGTCGACGTCGTCATGATCGCGCCAAAGGGCCCGGGCCACACGGTGCGCGGCGAATACCAGAAGGGCGGCGGCGTGCCGTGCCTGGTCGCCGTCAACCAGGACGCCTCGGGCAACGCGCTCGATCTCGCGCTTTCCTACGCCTGCGGCGTTGGCGGCGGCCGTTCGGGCATCATCGAGACCAATTTCCGCGAGGAATGCGAGACCGACCTGTTCGGCGAGCAGGTCGTGCTGTGCGGCGGCCTGGTCGAACTGATCCGCGCCGGCTTCGAGACGCTGGTGGAAGCCGGCTATGCGCCGGAAATGGCCTATTTCGAGTGCCTTCACGAGGTCAAGCTGATCGTCGACCTGATCTATGAAGGCGGCATCGCCAACATGAACTACTCGATCTCGAACACCGCCGAGTGGGGCGAATATGTCTCGGGTCCGCGCATCATCACCGCCGAGACCAAGGCCGAGATGAAGCGCGTGCTGAAGGACATCCAGACGGGAAAGTTCACCTCGGAATGGATGCAGGAATACCGCGCCGGCATGTCCCGCTTCAAGGGCATCCGCCGCAACAACGACAGCCACCAGATCGAGGAAGTCGGCGCCAAGCTGCGCGCCATGATGCCGTGGATTTCCAAGAACAAGCTGGTCGACAAGGCCAAGAACTGAGCGATCCACGCTTCGCGATCAATAACGAAAACGGCGCCACGTGGCGCCGTTTTTCATTTCTGGTATCAGCCGCAGGCAGCTCAGCTATAGGGCGACCAGCACTGCTGGCGCGGGCCGTTATATGGTTGGAACGTGTTGTCGTAGGCGCGATACGAGCGGTAGCGGTTGTAGCACCATTGCACATGCGCGTTCGACAGCCGGCCGGCGCGATAATAGCGGCGCGGTGCCGGCGCATAGTAATCGTAGTTGTTGTAGTTGTTGTACATGCTGCCGAGGCCGAGCCCCAGGCCGAGACCGAGGACCGCCGCAGCGCCATCATCGTAGTAGCGTCCGCCACGATAATGATGGCGGCCATGGCGCCAGCGCCAGTTGTCGCCGCCGTTCCAGTTGCCACCACCATTCCAGTGGCGGCCGCTCCAGTTGCCTCCGCCATTCCAGTGGTGGCCGTTCCAATTGCCTGACCGGCGCCATCTCCAATCGCCGCCGTTGTTGCCGCCAGCCCAGCCCTCGCGGACCGGGATGACCGTCGGCGCGGCGGTGCTGGCCGGGATCGACACATCCGGCTGCAGAATCGGCGCGGCAGCGGATGGCGCCGTGATGCCGGAGACAATACCGAGCGCTATCAGCCCGGATTTGACAGTGGAAGAAAAGAGCGCGTTCATTGCACTTCTCCAAGAGAACAGGCCCCACGCCTACCCTGGGAATGGGCTTACCGTGGACCTTTGCGTCTGAACGGCGGATGAACGGAAAGGTTCCGTCAACCATGGCGCGAAAGCCACCGGGACCAAGGGATCCCTGCTTGTGGTCCTGCGATCTTGTTTTCCGCCGCTCTTGCAGGCAAAGGTCAGCGCATGTCGCTGCGCCTTGCCACCTTCAATGTCGAGAACCTGATGAACAGGTTCGATTTTTCCGGCTTTCGCAACCAGCTCAATGAGGATCGCACGCTGGCGCTCTTCGATATCCAGAGCGAGGCCGAATACAAGATGCTGGAACAGGCGCGCGCCATCGCGCAATCCGACGACACGCGCCAGCTGACGGCGTTGGCGATTGCAGCCGCCCGTGCCGACATCATCTGCATGCAGGAGGTCGACAACATCGAGGCCTTGAAGGCCTTCGAGTACGGCTATCTGTTCAAGATGGTGGGGCAGGGCTACCGCCAGAAATACACCACGTCGGGCAATGATTCGCGCGGCATCGATGTCGCGGTGATGATGCGCAACGAGACCGCGCAGGGACAGCCGATCGAATTCGTGCGCATGACCAGCCACGCCTATGTCACCTACGAGCAGTTCGGGTTGCATACGCCCGAGCTGGCGGCCCTCGGCAACCAGCCCAATGAACGCATCTTCCGGCGCGACTGCCTGGAGGTCGACATCAAGGTGGGCGGCGCGCCGATGACGCTCTATCTCGTGCACTTCAAGTCCATGGGCTCTCCCCGCAACGGGCTCGACGGACGCGAGGCGACAATGCCGGTGCGCATCGCGGAGGCGCAGGCCGTGCGGCGCATCATCGAGGAGCGTTTCGGGGCGGAGCACGCGGCCGACAAGCGCTGGGCGATCTGCGGCGACATGAACGATTACCGCCAGCGGGTGAAGATCGCCGGCGATGAGGTCGACGGCTACCGTTTCGAGGTGGTCGACGAGAACCTGTCCTGCATCAATGTGCTGACGGCGGGCGGCTTCTGTGAAAATGTGGTCGAGCGGCGGCCGGAAATGAACCGCTGGACCTTCTATCACACACGCGGGCCGCAAGAGCGGCATCTGTGCCAGCTCGACTATATCCTGCTGTCGAAGGGGCTGGCGGCGAAGAACGCCACCGCAGTTCCCGACATCATCCGCAATGGCCAGCCCTGGCGCACGATCTTTCCCGCGGGCCAGGAAGTCGAGCGCTTCCCGCGCGCCGGCTGGGACCGGCCCAAGGCTTCGGACCACTGCCCGGTGGCGATCACGCTGGACATGGCCTGAGCCGACATGAATTTTGATCTTCCGCGCAATGTCATCCTGCCGGTCGATGCCATCGATGTCCGTCTCGATCCCGGCCCGCATCCCTTCGCGGTGGAGAATGCCGCGGCGATTGCCGAGAACTGGCGCCGCGAGATCGCTGCCAATCCGGCGCTGTTCGACGGCATTGTGGTGCTGCTTTCCGAGCTTGCCTATCGCGACCGCAGCCTTATCGGCCGCTGCCATGCGGTCAATTACTCGACCTTCATGCTGTGGCGGAAGCGGCGCGAGAATTCCGGCGCCGAACACGCCTATGCCCATGCCGTGCTGGTGGCCGGGGACAACGCTCTGGTGGCGATCCGCATGGGACCGCGAACCGTCAGTGCCGGCCGGGTCTATTTCGCCGCCGGTTCGTTCGAGCCGATCGATTTCCGCGACGGTCTCGTCGATGTCGATTTCAACATGATGCGCGAGGTGCGCGAGGAGACCGGCATCGACCTGTCGAACGCCAGGCGTGGTGTGCGCTGGCACGCCCTGTCGACGGCAAGCGGCACCGTCATCTTCCGCCGCTATCACGTCGACGCGCCCGCCAATGAGATCGCGCGCCAAATCTTGGCCTTCGTCGCCACCGAAGCCGACCCGGAGATCGAGGGGCCGGTGATCATCCGCCATGCCGGCGACCTGCCGGACGGCCTGTCGCCGCACATGAAGCCGCTGATCGAGTGGCATTTCGCGCGCGCAGACTAATATCGGTGCGTACCAGTTGTATCTGATAGCAGATTTCTATGCTGATAGCAGTGACATCATTGCAGATTGGAATGATATCGATGAGCGCCGTCACGATCCGCAATTTGCCAGAGGAGACGCTCCGCGCCTTGAAGGTGCGGGCTGCGCATCATGGCCGCAGCACTGAGGCCGAAATGCGTGAGATCCTGGAAACGGCCGTGCGGCCGGCCAATCGGGTCAAGCTCGGTTCGCTGCTCGCCGCCATCGGCCGCGAGGCCGGATTGTCGCAAGAGGATGTCGATACCTTGCAGCAGCTCCGCGACAAAACACCGGGCGAGCCGGTGCGGTTCGAATGATCCTCATCGACACCAGCGTCATGTCTGAGCCATGGAGACCTGCACCCGATCCTCGCGTCATCGCGTGGATCGACGCCCAGGGCCGTCGAAACCCTATATCTTTCGGCCGTCACAGTGGCTGAGTTGCGTTTCGGGATCGCGGCCATGCCTTCCGGCAAGCGCCGCACGATCCTGCATGATCGTCTTGAGCAGGACGCGTTGCCGTTGTTTGCGGGCCGCATTCTGCCGTTCGACCTCGACGCGTCGCGCGCCTATGCCGATCTCATGGTACAGGCGAGAGCCGCAGGCAAGGCGATCGGCAACGCCGACGGTTATATCGCGGCGACCGCCGTAGCGCACGGTCTCACTGTCGCCACACGTGACACCGGTCCATTCGCGGCCGCCGGTTTGAACACCGTCAATCCGTGGGAAAGCGCGTCGTAGCCTTGCCTGCCACTGAAACCGTACGTCGGTGCCGCGACCATGTCGTGGAGCGGCCAGGCCCTATGATGTCTTGCTTGTGAGTGCCTTGCGGTCGTTGCGCGCGGCGACGAAGAACAGGATGAAGCCGATACCCAGCAACCCACCCATGGCCATTCCCATCGTCTGGCCAACGACCGCCTGGAAATCGGCGGTGACGCGATCGGGATTGGTCATGCCGTAGCGGGCGAGATACCACCAGATGCCTGCAAGGGCGGCCTCGATGATGATCATCACCAGGATCACGCGCGCCTTCTTGCTCATCTGCTGCTCCTCGACCAGATATGCCTTGGCATAGCATCGCCAACCCAGTGACGACAGGGTTGGGCAAGGCGGAAACGTCGAAGGTTGTGTAAAACCGGCCCGGAGTGCCGGGCGCCCTCGCAGCTTGCCCTTTTACTCGTGACGCAAGGCGTCGATCGGATCGAGCCTGGCGCCGCGCAGCGCCGGGAAGAAGCCGAACACCATGCCGATCAGCGCGGAGAAGCCGACGGCAAGCAGAATGACGGCCGGGCTTGGCGCGAAAGGTATGGTCAGCGTCACCGAGGCAAGGCCGGCCAGCGCCAGCCCAATCAGGATGCCGATGATGCCGCCAAGCAGCGACAGCACGGTCGCCTCGACCAGGAACTGGATGAGGATGTGCTTTTCATGCGCGCCGATGGCGAGCCTGATGCCGATCTCGCGCGTGCGCTCAGTGACCGACACCAGCATGATGTTCATGATGCCGATGCCGCCGACCAGCAGGCTGACACCGGCGACCGCGCCCAGCATGCCGGTCATCGTCGTGGTGGCGCTGGCCATGGCGTCGGCGATCTGGGTCATGTCGCGGATGCCGAAATCGCTCTCGCGATCGGGCGTGATGCGGCGCGCATCGCGCAAGATGTCCTCGACGCGCGGCTGCAATTCGGTGGTCGGCGTGCGGTCGTCGGCGGCGATGTAGATGTTGTCGATGTCGCGATTGCCGGCGATGCGGCGCTGATAGGCGGCGAGGGGCATCAGCACGACATTGTCCTGGTCCTGGCCGAAGCCGGTGTAGCCTTTCGGCTCGAGCAGCCCGACGATCCTGCAGGAGGTGCGGTTGACGCGGATGATCTCGCCCTCGGGATCGCCGGCGCCGAAGAATTGCTGGCGCACCGTCTCGCCGATCAGGCACACACCGGTGCCGGAGCGAGTTTCGGAATCGCTGAACGGCCGGCCGGACACCAGCTTCCAGTCGCGTGCGTCGAGATAGGCGCTGTCGGTGCCGGTGACGCCAGAGGTCAGGCTCTCGGTGCCGAAGATGACGCGCACCTGCTTCTGCGCGGCCGGCGAGATGGCGCGCGCGCCGGTGAGATGCGCAACCAGCGCCGCCAGATCCTTTTCCGCCAGCGGCCGCACCGCCTGGTCGAGCCCGCCCGGACCGCCGGGGCCGGCCGGGCGCCCGGCTCGGACGACCAGCAGATTGCTGCCGAGCTTGGAAATGTCGGACTTGACCTTTTGCGTGGTGCCGGAGCCGATGGTCAGCATGGCAATGACGGCGGCGACGCCGATGACGATGCCGAGCAAGGTCAGGAACGAGCGCAGCACGTTGCGGCGGATCGAGCGCAGCGAGAGGCGGACGGTTTCCCAGATCATGCCATCTCCATATTCATGGTGTCGGAGGCGACATGGCCGTCGAGGAAGCGGATGGTACGCTCGGCATATTCGGCGACATCGGCTTCGTGGGTGACCATGGTGACGGTCAGGCCAAGCTCTTTGTTCAGACGCGTCAGCAGCTCCATGATCTCATGCGTGCGTGCGGTGTCGAGATTGCCGGTCGGCTCGTCGGCGACGAGCAGCGTCGGCCTGGTGACGATGGCGCGTGCGATCGCCACGCGCTGCTGCTGGCCGCCGGAGAGTTCGGCCGGCGTGTGATGCTCGCGGCCGACAAGGCCGACCTCGGCCAGCGCCTGCATGGCAAGGTCGCGGCGCTCGCGGGCGGCGACACCACGATAGATCAGCGGCAGTTCCACATTTTCGGCCGCGGTGGTGCGGGCCAAGAGATTGTAGCCCTGGAAGACGAAGCCGACATAGAGGTTGCGCAGCATGGCGCGGCGGTTGCGGTCGAGCCGGCCGGCATCGACGCCCATGAAGGAATAGGTTCCGGCCGTCGGCGTGTCGAGGCAACCGATGATGTTCATCGCCGTCGACTTGCCGGAGCCCGATGGGCCCATGATGGCGACGAATTCACCGCGCCGGATGGCAAGGTCGACTCCGGCCAGCGCATGCACCTTGGCTTCGCCCTGGCCGTAGCTCTTCCAGACCTTGTCGAAGGTGATGAGGGGGGCGCCCGCGGCCACTGCCTCAGCTCCGCGACTGCGAAGCGGTGATGATCTGCGCGCCTTCCTCCAGGCCGGAGGTGATCTCGGTCAGTTCGCCATCGGTCGAACCGATCTTGACGTTGACCGGATGCGGGCGGCCGTTCTCCAGCACATAGAGCGTGCGGGAACCATCGGTCGGGGCCTTCGCCACCGGGCGCTGGCGATTGCCGCGGCCCATGCGGCCGGTGAACAGGTCGCTCAGGCTCCAGCCGCGCGCCGCTTGCTGCGCCGGGCGATAGCGGAAAGCGGACGAGGGCACGGTGAGCACGCCCTTGGCTTCCCTCGTGACCACAGAAACGGTGGCGGTCATGCCGGGCCGCAGCAGCAACTCGTTGTTGTCGACTTCGAGCCGCGCATTGTAGGTGACGACGCCGTCCGTCGTGACCGAGGCATAGGAGATGTCGCGGATTTTGGCATCGAACGGCCGCTCCGGGAAAGCGTCGACGGTGAAACGGGCATACTGGCCCGACTTGACCGCGCCGATATCGGCTTCGTCGACCGCCGCCACCAGTTCCATGTTCCTCAAATCGGCGGCGATGATGAACAGCACCGGCGCCTGCAGCGAGGAAGCGACCGTCTGGCCGGGGTCGACCGAACGCGTCAGCACGATGCCGTCGATCGGCGCGTAGATGGTGCTGTTGGCAAGGTCGGTCTGCTGCGACTTGAGATCGGCATTGGCGATGGCGAGATTGGCCTCGGCGCTATCGAGTGCCGCCTTGGAACGGTCGCGCGTCGCCGTCGCCGCCTCGAGCGACTGGTCGGTTGCCATGCCACGCTTGGTCAGGGCCGCGGCGCGGACAAGCGCACTCTCGTTCTCGGCGAGCGTCACCCTGGCGTCCTCCACATTGGCGGCCGCTCCCTTAGCGGACGCTTCGGCGCGTTCGATCTGGACCTGCAGCTTGGCGGTGTCGAGGGCCGCCAGCACGTCACCCTTCTTCACCTGCTGGTTCTCGTTGACCGCGACCGAGCGTATGATGCCTGAGAGCTGGCTTGATATGTCGACCTGGGTGAGCGGCTGCAGCGTGCCTGTCGCCGACACCTGGACGGTGAGGTCGGCCTTGGCGGCCGGCACCGTGGTGTAGTCAATCCTGGTCGGCGTGCCCGCATACCATTGATAGAGGCCAAGGCCGGCGGCAAGCACGATGAGGGTCAGCAACGCATAGAGCCAGCCACGCCGGCGCGTCCTGCGCCGCCCGGTCTGGTCGAGCCCAAGCGCCGTCTCGATGGCGGAATCCGATTCCGTCTTTGGCAGATTGACAATCTGGTCCACGTCGGACCCCTATGATGCGTAATGTCCCTGTCTGTGCACAGATCAGGCTTACCGGTTCGAATATCAAATTAAATTTCGCCCATGTTGGGATTGAGGCAGGGATGCAAACCCGGAATTACTTGCTTTACGATGTGTTTACGACCGAGCGACTGGCCGGCAACCCGCTGGCGGTGGTGTTGGATTGCAAAGGTCTGGACACGGCAGCGATGCAGGCCATCGCGCGCGAGTTCAACCTGTCCGAATCGGTTTTCGTGTTGCCGCCGGACAATCCCAAGCACCGCAACCGCATCCGCATCTTCACGCCCGACTATGAAATGCCATTCGCCGGCCATCCGACGGTGGGCTCGGCCATCGCGCTGGCCGAACTGGCGGGCGAGGGCGGCGCCGGCATCTTCGTGCTTGAAGAGAACATCGGCCCGGTGCGTTGCGCGGTCAGCACGCATGATGGCGCCACCTTCGCCGAGTTCGACCTGGCGAAATTGCCGGAGCCGCTGAAGCTGGAGGCCGATCCGGAGGCGATCGGCGCCGCCCTTGGCCTGGCGCCGCACGAGATCGGCTTCGAGAATCACCGCATCGCCTTCTGGTCGGCCGGCGTGCCCTATGTGACCATTCCTGTCGCCAATCTCGAAGCGGCGGGCCGCATCCGGCTGGACAACCAGGCGTGGTCGGAACTGGCGCCGCGCAAGAGCGAATGGGCCTTCGCCAGCCCGTATGTCTATTGCCGCGAAACGGTGAACCACGAAAGCGCTTTCCATGTCCGCATGATCGTTCCCGGCACGCCTTCCTATGAGGACCCGGCGACCGGTTCGGCGGCGGCGGCCTTCGCCGGCGCCATCATGCATTTCGACGGCTCGACGGACGGGGTTTCGCAGCTATGGATCGAACAGGGACTGGAGATGGGCCGGCCGTCGCGCATCCGCCTCGAACTAACCGTGCAAGGCGGAAAACTGGCGTCCGCGCGCATTGGCGGGCATGCGATCAAGGTGGCGGAAGGCAAGCTTTTCGCCTGATTGGAGAGAGCCCCGGTCGATTTGTCGGGAAATGATTCCAGCAGGGCTGGACAGGACCGGTATCGGCGGCTATATGCCCGCCAACGCCGGTTTTTGCCGGCCGAGTGGGTGCGTAGCTCAGTTGGTAGAGCAGCTGACTCTTAATCAGCGGGTCCACAGTTCAATCCTGTGCGCACCCACCAAATTCCTAGAAGACTTGGTGGAAAGACCCTGAAGGCAAGAGGCGTTTGGCGCGTCTCGCACCGCAATGGCCGTTCACTGCGCCGCTTTGCCAATACTGGCCTTGAACTTGACCTTCATGGCGATCTGCCCGGTCACCGTCATCTGCGATCCCGCAGCGCCTCCCATGCTGCGATCCCTGGCGTTGACGTTCGTGGTCACGCTGGTTACTCGCACGTGTCGGCGACGTATCGAGCACCATGGCGCAACTGGCGGCAGCGACCTTGTAGAACGAACGCAGCGCGGCTTGCTGCTGTGTGGCGACATCCTCTTCGTCCTTGACAGGAAGGGTCATGGTCAGGCTGGACTGGACCTTGGCCAGTCCATCGTCGCCCGCGTGCCGGAAGCGGCCATTCTCATCGACATACTGCGAAAAAGCTGGCGCAGCAGTGCCGAAAAGCAGTGCAATGGCAGGTATCGCCTTCAAATACATCGCCTGATCTCCACATGAGATCCACTGATCTCATGTAACAATCAGAACGACGTTATTATTTTGGCTCAATCACGTTAAAAGTTTGACGGATTATTTCTCCGAAACCCCAGCCTCGGCAAAGCTTGCCATTCCTGCATGGCATTCCAGCGCCGAGCGCACGATGTTGACGGCGAGGCATGCGCCGGAGCCTTCGCCGAGCCGCATGCCGAGATCGAGCAGCGGCGGCAGGGCGAGCGCTTCGAGCAGGCCGCGGTGACCCGATTCGGCGGAGACGTGGGCGGCAATCGTATGGGCAAGGCCGGTTGGGTGCAGCTTCGCCAGCGGCGCGGCGGCGGCGGTGCAGACGAAGCCGTCGAGCAGCACGGGTATGCCGAGATGACGGGCGGCCAGCGTGGCGCCGAAGATGGCGGCGAGTTCGCGCCCGCCGAGCGCGGCAGCGATGCCCAGCGGATCGGCGAGGGCCGCGGCGTGGCGCTTCAGGCCGGCTTCGATGGCGACCACCTTGCGCCTCAGGCCGGCGTCGTCGACGCCGGTGCCGCGCCCGGTCCACTTTTCGGCGCCGCCGCCGAACAAGGCAGCCGAAATGGCGGCGGCGGGCGTGGTGTTGCCGATGCCCATTTCGCCAAAGCAGACCAGGTCGAGGTCTTTCGTCACGGCGTCATAACCCGCCGAGACAGCGGCGAGGAAGGCCTTCTCATCCATTGCCGGCACTTGCGTGAAGTCACCGGTGGGATGGTCGAGATCAAGCGGGATGACGTCGAGTTCCGCGCCGGCGATGCGGGCGAGCTGGTTGATGGCGGCACCGCCGCCGGCAAAATTCGCCACCATCTGCACGGTGACTTCGGAGGGGTAGGCCGACACGCCCTGCGCGGTGACGCCGTGGTTGCCGGCGAAGACGAAGACTTTCACGCGGTCGAGCCTTGGCATGTCGCGGCCTTGCCAGCGCGCCAGCCAGGCGGCGATCGCTTCGAGCTTGCCGAGGCTGCCTTGCGGCTTGGTCAGCGTGTCCTGGCGGCGAGCGACGGCACTGGCGGCCACCTCGCTGCCGGCAGGCAGGTCGAGGCAGGCGGCGCGCAGTTCAGCGAGGGATTTGAAGGGCATGGGGGCAACGTCTCCGGAAGGGAATCAGGTCAAGGGGTCAGGAAAGGGCGACGGAAGCGACGAGAAGCACCGCGATTTCGCTCAACTGCTGCAAGGCGCCAACCGTGTCGCCGGTCTGGCCCTCGATCTGGTTGAGGCAAAGGGCGTGGAAGGCGGCAAAGAACAGGCCGAGCAGGATGAGCGCGGCAATGGCGCCGCCAAGCCCGAGCAGGAACAGTGGTATCGCGCCGAGCACGGCTCCGGTTATTGCCGTTTCGAGCGAAACGGTGCCGGCGCCAGCCGACAGGCCGTCGGACCGCGCCGGTGGCAAGAGATGCATGAAGGCGCCGAGCACGCCACGCGAGGCTGCGTGCGCCGCCACGAGCGCAAACAGAGCCTGTGTGGGTTCCACCACTTGCGACAGCGCGCTCCAGCGGATCAGCAGCGACAGCGCCAGCGCCATGGCGCCATAAGCGCCGATGCGGCTGTCGCGCATGATCTCGAGCTTGCGGCCGCGCGACTTGCCGCCGCCGAAGCCGTCGGCAACGTCCGACAATCCATCCTCGTGCAGGCAGCCCGTGATAGCCACGGTTGCAACAAGGGCAAGGGCAGCCGCCGGCCCAATGGCAAGGCCAAAGCGTTCCGCCGTGGCAAAAACGATGGCGCCGATCAGGCCCACGACAAGGCCGGCAATGGGGGCGGCCCAGATCGCGGCGGCGAGGTTGCGGCCGCGAAAATCAAACACGGGCAGCGGCAGGCGGGTGAAGAAGACCAGGCAAAGCGCGATGTCGTCGAGGACTTGCCGGGGCGACAGGGTGATTTTCGGGAGCTTCATGGCCCTAGCTCCTCGCAATCGCATGAAAGAAGGTGCCGCTGACGTGGCCGCGCCGGTAGCCTGAGGCGCCGAGCGGATTGCCCTGGCCGTCGGCAAGGTCAGCCAGCGGCTCGTCATTGCCGGTGGCCGTCATCTGCGCATAGTGGAATTCGTGACCCCGGATCAGCGCGCCCTGCGAACCCAGCGGGCAATCGGCACGCAGCCGAGCCTCGCGGTAGCCAAGATTCATCTTGCGCCTGGCGAAGCTGGTGGAATGGCCGAGCAGGCCGAGCATGCGATGCGTTTCGCCTGATGCATCCTCCATCGCTTCACCAAGCACCATGAAGCCACCGCATTCGCCATGGATCGGCTTTGTCGTGGCGAAACGTGCCATCCCCGCATGGAAATTCGCGGCGGCCGTGAGTTTGCCGGCATGAAGCTCGGGATAGCCGCCGGGCAGCCAGCAAACATCGCAATCCTCGTCCGGCGCTTCGTCGGCGAGCGGCGAGAACGGGACGATTTCCGCGCCGGCCTTGCGCCAATAGGCGGCGACATGCGGGTAGAGGAAGGTGAAGGCGGCATCCTCGGCAAGCGCGATGCGTTGACCGGGCGGCCGCAGCGCGTCGGCGAAGGAACCTGCTGCCGGGGCGAAGGGCGTTGCCAGGGCCATGACCGCGTCGAGGTCGAGCGACTTCTCCGCCGTCTCGGCGAGCCGGTCGAGATGCGCCATCAGGTCGTCATATTCGCCGGCCTGGACGAGGCCGAGATGGCGCTCGGGCAAATTGAGCGAGGGGTCGCGCAAAATAGCGCCGACGACGGGCAGGCCGATCGCCTCGATGGCGTCGCCGGACAGCTTCCGATGGCGCTCGCTGCCCAGCCGGTTGAGCACGACGCCGGCCATGCGCACATCCGGGTCGTACGTGGCAAAACCCTTGGCGACGGCCGCCGCCGTTGTCGACTGGCCTGACACGTCGAGCACCAGCAGCACCGGCAGACCGTAGAGCCGGGCCAGATCGGCAGCCGAACCGGTGCGGCCAGGCGAGGCCGGGATGCCGTCGAACAGGCCCATGGCGCTTTCGAGGATGACGAAATCGGTGTCGTCGGCCGCTTGTGCGGCCAGCGCATTGAGCAGCGGCGGCGACATCGCCCAGCTGTCGAGATTGACGCCGGACAGGCCGGTGGCGGCGGTATGGAAGCCGGGGTCGATATAGTCGGGGCCGGACTTGGCGCCGCGCACTTTCAGGCCACGCCGGGTGAGTGCGCGCAGGATGCCGATGGTGACGCTGGTCTTGCCCGAACCAGAGCGCGGCGCGCCGATGATGATCGCCCGGGCCGTCATGCCCCGCCCGCCAGCGCCGCGCGCATGGCGACGATGCCGCCGACGACGATCAATGCCGGCGAGGCGAGCCCGGCCGCCGCCGCTGCCTCGGCAATGGTGGCGAGCGTGGCGACGACGGTCCTTTCCCGCGGCGTCGTCGCGGCGACGATCACGGCCGCCGGTGTCGATGGCGCCAGTCCGCCGTCGAGCAGGGCGGCTGCTATGAGAGGCAGATTGGCCATGCCCATGTAGACGACGACCGGCTGGCCGGTGCGGGCGATCGCCGCCCAGTCGAGATCGTCATCGGTGCCGGCGGCGTGGCCGGTCGCCAGAATGACAGCCTTGTTGATGCCGCGCATGGTGGCGGGAATGCCGGTGGCGGCGAGCGCGCTGAGACCCGAGGTCAGGCCTGGCAGGACGCGGAACGGGATGTTCTCACGCGCCAGCGCCAGCGCCTCTTCGCCGCCACGGCCGAAAATATAGGGATCGCCGCCCTTCAGCCTGATGACGCGGCGGCCTTCACGCGCCAGCCGCACCAGCAGAGCGGTGATGTCATCCTGCTTCATCGAGGGCTTGCCGCCGCGTTTTCCCGCAAAGAAAAGCTCGGCATTTCCGGCAACAGCAACCACATCGGGCGAAACCAGCGCGTCGTAGACCAGCGCATCCGCCTCGGCCAGTGCCGCCAGCACCTCCAGCGTCAGGCAGCCGGGATCGCCGGGACCGGCGCCGGCCAGCCAGACATGCCCCGGCTCAAGCGGACGCGGCTTGAAGTTCAGCCGTGCGAGCGCCTGTTCGAGTGTGGCGTTTTCGCCGTTATTTCCAGTGCTGGCGCTCACAATCCGTCCCGTCCGCGAAAACGCCGCTGATAGTGGGCGTCGTATAATGAACTCTCGCCGAAATCTTGTGCCGCCAGCGAGCGGCCGACGAAGATGATGGCCGTGCGCTCCATCGGATCGGCCGCCAGTTGTGCCTCGATGGATTCCAGCGTGCCGGTCATCACGCGCTGGTCCGGCCAGGAGGCGCGGAAGACGATCGCCACCGGGCAATCGCCGCCATAGTGCGGCGTCAGCTCGGCGACGACGCGGTCGATGGCGTGGATGGCAAGGTGGATGGCCAGCGTGGCGCCGGTGCGGCCGAAGCCGGCCAGGGTTTCGCCCGGCGGCATTTTCGACGCACGTCCGGAAACGCGGGTCAGCACCAGGCTTTGCGCGACTTCGGGGATGGTCAGCTCGCGGCGAAGTGCGGCGGCGGCGGCCGCGAAGGAAGGGACGCCCGGCGTCAGCGTGTAGGGGATGCCATGCTTTTCCAGCCGGCGGATCTGCTCGGCCACGGCACTCCACACCGACAGGTCGCCGGAATGCAGGCGGGCAACATCATGGCCGGCCATTTGGGCTGCCACATATTCAGCCTCGATCTCGTCGAGCGACATCGGCGCGGTGTCGACCAGCTTCGTTCCCGGCGCGCAATGCTGCAGCAGTTCCGGCGCGACGATGGAGCCGGCGTGGAGGCAGACCGGGCAACTCGCCAGGAGCCTTGCGCCACGCAGCGTGATGAGGTCCGCCGCACCTGGGCCGGCGCCGATGAAATGGACGGTCATGGCGCGTCTCCGCTGATGGCGATGGCGCAGGTGACCGGACCGAGCACGGTGCGGGACCCAAGCAGCGTCGCGCTTTTGCCGGCGACGGCAAGGGCGGAGGCTTCCGAGACCGATGGCGTGCCCGCCAGCTTCCGCGAGAGACTGGAGCTGCTGAGCGTACCCGGCGAGGCGGCCTGTAGGGCTGAGTCATCAACGACAATGACGGGGAGGTTCAGCTTGCGACCGGCGGCAACGATGGCGTCTTCATCCTTCTTGAGCGCAGCGGTGGCCAGTGCCGAAAGAGCCGTCATCGCCAGGCCATGCGCTTCGAGCGCGGTTTCTATGGCCGCGAGCACGTCCTCGACGGTGACGCCCCTTCGGCTGCCGATGCCCGCGACCATCATGGCTTCACCCAGCTCCATTGCGTGACGGGCATGGCCGGCCGCCATGCCTGCATGGAGCCGACCGGCGAAGCGCGGGAGATGCCGATGCGGGTGAGGTCGCCGCCGCGCTTTGTGTGCTGGGCGAGGAGCAGGGCTTCCATTTCTAACGTCACCGCGTTGGCGACAAGACGGCCGCCGGCGCGCAAGGCTCTGATGGCGGCATTCATGACGCCGGCGTCGCTGCCGCCGCCGCCGATGAAGATGGCATCAGGTGTCTCCAGTCTGGCCAGGGCCTTGGGCGCGCTGCCTTCCACAATGACGAGGCCGGGAACGCCGCAGGCGACGGCGTTGTGGGCGATGCGAGCGGCGCGGGACGGGTCGACCTCGATGGCGATGGCGCGCAGCGAAGGGTGGGCGAGCATCCATTCGATGCCGATCGAGCCCGAGCCGGCGCCGACATCCCACAGCAATTCGCCGCGCCTCGGCGCCAGCGCCGACAGGGTGATAGCGCGGATTTCGCGCTTGGTGATCTGGCCGTCATGCTCGAACAGATGGTCGGCGAGGCCTGCCGTGAGCGACAGCACGCGCGCCTGCGGGGCCGAATCAATTTCGATGGCCAGGACATTTAGCGGATTGATGTTTTCGAGGTCGAAGGCATCGGCGCGAACCGAGCGCAATGTCTCCTTCGGCCCGCCCAACGCTTCCAGCACCGTCAGCCGCGAAGTGCCGAAGTCGAGTTCGGCGAGCAGGCGGGCAACCGCCGCCGGAGCGAAGCCATCGGATGTCAGCGCCAGGATGCGGGCGTTGGGCTGCAGCAGTGGGCGGATCAGGTCGATCGGGTGGCCGTGCAGTGAGACGGTCTCGATATCCTGTAGCGCCCAGCCAAGCCGCGCCGCGGCCAGCGACAACGCCGACGGCGCTGGTATGACGTGCATCTCGCGCGGCTTGACCTTGCGGGCGAGGGTGGCGCCGACCCCGTGGAAGAACGGGTCGCCGGAGGCGAGCACGCAGACGTTCCTACCGGCAAGGGCCAGGACGTCGGCCATCCCGGCATCGAAAGGAACCGGCCAGGGACGCGGCTTGCCCTTGGCGAAGGAAGCGACGAGCGCCAAGTGCCGCTTGCCGCCGAAGATGAACTCCGCCTCGGCGATCCGCCGCTTGGCCTCGTCGCCGAGACCCGCTAAACCGTCCTCACCGATGCCGACGATTGTGAGCCATCTCGGGTTGGGCTTGGCGGCGCGGGGACCCTCAGCAGGCATGATGACCCACCGCATTCTGATCCTCGGCGGCACCACCGAAGCCCGGCAACTGGCCGGAAAACTGGCGGCGCGCGCCGATTGCTCGGTCACGCTGTCGCTGGCCGGCCGTACGGAAAACCCCGTCGCGCAGGGCGTACCCGTGCGAAGTGGAGGATTCGGGGGTGCCGACGGTTTGGCCGCTTACCTCAGGGAGAAAGGCACTGGTCTGCTGATCGACGCCACGCATCCCTACGCGGCGCGTATCTCCGTCAATGCCGCGCAAGCGGCACGCGCCACTGGCGTGCCGATCCTTGCCTTGCGGCGTCCGGGCTGGGATGTCGTCCAGGGCGATCGCTGGCTTGAGGTGGACAGCGTTGCCGGGGCGGCACGGGCGCTTGGACCGGCGCCACGCCGTGTATTTCTGGCGCCGGGCCGGCAGGAGGTCGCCGCCTTCGAGGCTGCGCCCCAGCACCACTACCTCATCCGCAGCGTCGATCCGGTCGAGCCGAAGCTGGTTGTGCCCGATGCCGACTATCTGCTCGCGCGGGGGCCATTTGGCGAGACCGACGAGCGCGTGCTGCTCGAAAAGCATCGTATCGATGTCGTGGTGTCGAAGAACAGCGGCGGCACGGCGACATACGGGAAGATTGCCGCGGCGCGAACGCTCGGCATCGAGGTGATCATGGTGCGCAGGCCCGTCCTGCCGGATGTGCCCTCGGCTGACACAGTCGAAGCGCTGGCCGCGATGGTCCGTCATTTCGTCGAGCCCGATGCCGAGCGCGGCGTGTAGACCAGCGCCGGCTTTTCGCCGCGCCTGATGATCCGGGTCTCCGGCGAGCCGATGATGATGCAGGTCGCCATGTCGGCCTTTTCTGCGTCGACATCGGCCAGCAGATAGACCTCGATGCGCTCGTCGGGCCGGCCGGCGGCGCGGCCGAAGATCACCGGCGTCGTGCCGGGCAGGATGGCGGCCAGGCATTCGAAGGCGCGGCCAAGCTGCCAGGGACGCGCCTTGCTGATCGGATTGTAGAGCGCGATGACGAAGCCGGCGCCGGCCGCCGCCAGAAGACGCAGTTCGATCAGATCCCAAGGCTTTAGATTGTCGGACAGCGAGATAGCGCAGAAGTCGTGGCCAAGCGGCGCGCCGATGCGGGCGGCGACCGCGAGCATGGCGGTGACGCCGGGCACGACAGCGACATCGACCGCGCGCCATTCGGCCGGACCGGCCTCGATGGCCTCGCAGACCGCTGCGGCCATGGCGAAGACGCCGGGATCGCCGCCCGACACCACGGCGACGTCGTGACCCTCGGCGGCCTTGGTCAAGGCATCCTTGGAGCGGGCGAGTTCCTCGCGGTTGTCGGAAGCGACACGGGTCTGGTCCGGGCGCAGGTCGAGCCGGTCGAGATATGGCTTGTAGCCGTAGAAGAATTTGGCCTCGACGATAGCGCGGCTGGCTTGCGGCGTGACCTGGTCGGCATTGCCGGGCCCAAGGCCGATGACGGTGAGACGGCCGCTCATATCTGGGCTCCAGCCGCGCCCGGTCGACCGGACCAGCCGGCAACCAGCACGATGGCGAAGTAGGGCGCCTTGTCGTCCGGCTTGTCGGCAAGTTTCATCGAGACGCTCCCGGCCATCGTGCCGCGCTCGACATAGATGGCGCGCGTCAGCCTGCCGGTCGCCTCAAGCGCGCGCCTGATCTTGGGCAGGTTGCGGCCGACCTTCATGATGACGGCGGCGTCGGTGTCGGCGAGGCGGCGCGTCAGCTCGAACTCGCTCATCGTGCCGGGCAGCACGGTCAGCACGTCGTCGCCCTGGACGATCGGCACACCGGTCTGCGACCAGCAACCGGACATTGCGGTGACGCCGGGGATGACCTCGGTGGGGAAACGATGGGCAAGGCGGACATGCAGATGCATGTAGGAGCCGTAGAACAGGGGATCGCCTTCGGACAGCACGGCAACCACCCTGCCGGCGTCGAGGTGCTCGGCGACCTGTTCCGCCGACTCCTCGTAGAAACCCGTGATCTGCGAGCGGTAATCGTCGTGATCTTTGTCGATCTCGGTGGTCACGGGATAGAGCAGCGGCAGTTCCAGCATGTCGGGCCGGAAGCGCGCCTCAACGATGGCGCGCGCATTGCTGTTGTTGCCGCGTTTGGCGAAATACGCCACGACATCGGCCTCGGCCAGCACCCGCGCGGCCTTCAGCGTCAACAATTCTGGGTCGCCGGGACCGGTGCCGACACCAACGAGACGGCCTTTGGGGAGCGCGTTCACAGACCCGGCCTCGCCAGTGAATTGAGCGCGGCGGCGGTCATGGCGCTGCCTCCAAGCCTGCCGCGCACGATGGCATAGGGCACGCCATAGGAATTCTCGGCCAGTGCGTCCTTGGATTCGGCAGCGCCGACGAAGCCGACCGGCATGCCGATAATGGCCGCCGGCTTCGGCGCGCCATCGCGCAACTTCTCCAGGAGATAAAAGAGCGCGGTCGGTGCGTTGCCGATGGCGACCACCGAACCGGCGATGCGCTCGCCCCAGAGGTCGATGGCGGCCGCCGAGCGGGTATTGCCGATCTGCCTCGCGATGTCGTGCGTGCGCGGGTCGCGCAAGGTGCAGATCACCTCATTGCCGGCCGGCAGCCGGGCGCGGGTGACGCCATGCGAGACCATTTCGGCGTCGCAGAAGATCGGCGCGCCGGCGGCAAGGGCTTTGCGCGCGGCGCTGACGAAGTCGGGGGAGAAAACGAAATGACTTGCTGCCTCGACCTGGCCGCAGGCATGGATCATGCGGATGGCGACATCGGCCTCGGCCTCGGAAAAGCGCGAGAGATCGGCCTCGGCGCGGATGATGGCGAAGGAGCGCTCGTAGATCGCCGTGCCGTCGTGGATATAGTCGTAGGCGGCCATGCTCATTCCTGTTGGTACATTTCGGCGATTGCTGCCGTGCCAAGCCTTGTCAGGCAAGCGGCGGCGGTTTCGCCCTGATATCGTGCGCCGCGGATCTTCGCCACGACGCGGCTGAAGCCGCGCGGGGCGTCATAGCCCGGCCTGTAGCCGGCAGGAAGCGCCTTTGCCGTCGCGTTCACGACAAGTCCGGCTCCATTTTCGCCGCCGACAATTGTGAGCGCTGCCGGGCCGGGATTGGCGCAGCCCTTGGCGCAGCCCGACACGTGCAGCGTGAAATCCAGGATGTCGGCGTTTTTGGTGGCGATCGCCTCGGCGATGTCGCGGGTCGCGATCCGGCCGGAGGCGCAGGCCGGGGCGCCGGGGCAAGCCGCGATGCGCGTGCGCGGGTCGGTGGGAGAGGTGACGAAGCCGAGGGTGGCGGCGGTATCTTGAAGGGATTGATTGGCTTCCGTCGGCTGGCCGAGGAAAAGTAAGGCGCGGCCAGGGGCGAGGCGGATCTCTGACGTGCCGAGGGCAAGAGCTTTTTGCGCGAGGCCGATGATCTTGTCCGCCGGCATGCTGCCGTAGGGGAGGCCGATGCCGAAGGCGAAAATGTCGCCGGCTAAGGAGAAAAGGCCGATAGGCTTGCGCGAGGCGCCCCCCTCTGTCCTGCCGGACATCTCCCCCTCTAGGGGGGAGATTGCGATGTCACCGACGATTTCGCCAATCTCCGGTGTTGTTAAGGAAAAGCTAGCGTTGAAGCCGCCGATCTCCCCCCCTGAGGGGGAGATGTCCGGCAGGACAGAGCGGGGGGCGACAGAATGCCAACCTGCGAGTGACCTTAGCTGCCTCTCCGATAAATCGCGTGCATGGGCCTCGCGTCCTTTTTCCGCGATCATCCTCAAAGCCGCGACAGCAATGTCGCGCGCCGCATCTTCGCCAGCCGTCGCAAGTCGCTTCTCACTTTGGCTGTCACCGGCAACTGATATGGCCCAAAGGGTGCCAGCGCTGACCCCAACCGCCTTCAACCTGACATCGACTGTCACCGCATCCAGAGTCAGCTGCCCGCCGCCGTCGACGACCACCGAAACCTTCGGCCCGAGCCTTGTTGCCAGCCCGGCTTCTTCAACAGCCACCCGAATGCGCTCAGCCATCGGCCGGGGATCCGCAATCTCGTGTGGGTCGATACCCGCCAGCGGGCCGGTCTCGACCGGCACGCCGGTGCGCACCGCGATGCCCAGCGCATCGACCTCCGCCGCCAGCAACGCGGCACTTTCCGTTGTCAGCCCACGTATCTGCAAGCTCCCACGCGCTGTCACTTCCATGATGCCGTTGCCATGCCGCAACGCGGATTCGCCCAGCCCGATCAAGAGCTTCGGCGACAATCCTCCGGAAGATGGGCTTCCGGCGACCGGGTTGAGCCGCACCAGCAGGCCGTCGCCTGTCTGCATCGGCGCCGACAAAGCAGGGCAGGCGCCACGGCGCGAGAAGGCGTTCATGCCGTGACCCCGAGCGCGTTGGCCTCGGCGATCAGCGCGGCGAGATCGTCGTCGATGGAATTGCGCAAGGGATGCCAGAGGCCACGCCGGCGCGCCGACAAGAAGCGCTCGGCAATGACTTTGGCGGCTGCGGGATTTTCGCGCAGGATGAAGGCGCGGACGTCCGCGTCGCCAAGATAGGCATCGTGCACAGCCTCGATCAGCGAGCCTGAAATGGCATGGGTGGTCTCGGCGAAGCCGACCAGCCGGTCGACGGTTTCGGCGAATTCCGAGGCGCCGCGCGGGCCGTGGCGCATCTGGCCCGATATGAAACGTGAATTGACCGCACGGGCGCGCACCACGCGCGAGACCGCCTCGGCGACCGATCGCGGTTTTGGCCTCTGCGGATCCGTGGTGTCGAGCACGATGATGTCGGCGTTCCTGCCAAGTGTGGCCAAGGCGGCCGAGAAGCCGCCGATGAAGGCGACGTCGGCGGAGCCTTCGAGAATGTCGCGGCCGGGGTCGTCGCCGGTGTGGACGAGAAGATCGGCCTCGGCGATGCGGTCTTCAAACGCTCCAGGTGCCGAGACGCCTTCGCCGCCGGCACCGCCATAGGCATGCGAGGTCGCGTCGAGATAGGCGCGGCCGATCTCTTCGCGCGCCGTCCAGTCGCCGCTCGACAGCACGTCCTCGACGCCGGCGCCGTACGTGCCGGGCGAAGTGCCGAAGATCCGTGGGCTGACCTTGCCGTCGGCGCGGGTTTTGGCGGCGAGCGGGTTTTCCGAATCGTCCTCGTCGCGCGCGGCAACGGCCTTGGCGGCGGCGTCGATCAGCGCGATCTGGGTCGGGAACATGTCGCGGAACAGACCTGATATACGCCAGGTGACGTCGACACGTGGGCGGCCGAGCGCCGCCGGGGGCAATACCTCGATGCTGGTGATGCGGCCGGTGGCAGTGTCCCATTGCGGTCGGCAGCCCATCAAGGCCAGGCCCTGCGCGATCTCCTCGCCGCCGGTGCGCAGCGAGGCCGAACCCCAGAGATCGATCACCAGCGAACGCGGCCAGTCGCCATGCGACTGCATGTAGCCGCGCACCACTTCTTCCGCTGCGGCTTTGCCAAGATCATAGGCGGTCGGCGTCGGCATGGTGCGCGGATCCGAGGTGAACAGGTTGCGGCCGGTGGGCAAAACATCGGAACGACCGCGCGCGGGTGCGCCGGCCGGGCCCGCCTTGACGTGACGGCCATCGAGCGCGGCGAGCAGGGAGGCCTTCTCGGTGTCCGCGCTTTGCCGGCGCCTGGAGTCTGGTTCGTCGTTTGGAACGCGGCCGTAGATGTGCAGCCCATCCTTGATGGCGAAATCCTTGAGGTCGCAGAGCCAGGCGTCGATGCGGCGCAGCGCTTCGTCGGGCGCGTCGGTCTTGGCGACGCCGGCTTCCGAGGCAAGGCCGGTCTTTTGCGCGGTTTCGACAATCAGCCTGGCGAGCCGGTCGCGGCGACGGCGGTCGAGCCCGTCGGCCTGGGCGTATTCGTCGACCAGCCGCTCGAGCTTGTGCTGGTCCTCGTCCAGCCCGGCGCCTGCCAGCGGCGGCGGCAAATGGCCAAGCGTGACGGCGGCAATGCGCCGTTTGGCCTGCGCTGCTTCGCCTGGGTTGGAAACGATGAACGGATAGATGACGGGTAATGCGCCGGTGACGATCTCGGGAAAGCAGGTTTGCGACAGCGCGACGGTTTTGCCGGGCAGCCATTCCAGCGTGCCGTGGGCGCCGACATGGACGAGAGCGTGGACGCCGAGCGATTTGCGCAGCCACAGGCCAAAGGCGATCAGGGCATGGCGCGGGGGGAGGGTCGGGTCGTGATAGTCGGCGCGGCGATCGGCCGAGCGGCCCCGGTCGGGGGCGAGGGCCACGGTGACATTGCCGAAGGTGGCGGCGCGGAAGGGGAAGCTGGCGGCTGGCGCTTGAGCGCCCCCCTCTGTCCTGCCGGACATCTCCCCCTCTAGGGGGGAGATTGGTAGTTCGCAGGCCGACGTTCCTTCTGCAATGTTGGAAGTTGGCGAAAGCCGCGACGAAAGTTCGATCTCCCCACTAGAGGGGGAGATGTCCGGCAGGACAGAGGGGGGCGCCTCGCGCAAACCTGTCCCCTCTGCCTTTCCCCAAGCGGCTTCTACCGCGGCGATTGCTGCGAGCGGCAACTCCTTCGAGAAGCTCAAATACTCCTGCAGGGCCAATCCGTCGTTGCTATGCTCCAGCAAATCCAGCAATTCACGCGGCGTTTGCGGAATCCCGTCAACGGCATAGCCCTGTTCGCTCAAGTCGTGCAGCATGGCCAGCACGCTGGACGGCACGTCCAGCCCGACCGCATAGCCGGTGCGGCCAGGGGCGCTGGGATAATCGGGAATGAGGATCGCGAGCTTGCGCTCCTCCCGTCTTGTCTCCCGCAGCCGGATGAAAGCCGCGACTCGACCCGCCACTTGCTCCAGCCGATCCGGTTCCGGCCGGTTCGCCAACGCACGATGGCCAAGCGCCGGATCGATATCGCTCTCGGCCTTGAAGGAAATGGCGCCGGCGAGGATGCGGCCGTCGAGTTCGGGCAGCACGACATGCATGGCAAGGTCGGCGGGCGCCAGGCCGCGCTGGTTGTTTTCCCAGATGTCACGGCGCGTGGTGGCGACGATGACCTGGAAGACGGGCGCGCCGGCGCGGTCGAACAGGGTTTCGACGCCGGGCTCGGCGCCGGAAGCGAACGCGGTCGCGGTGACGATCGCGGCGGGTTTCAGCGATGCGATGGCATTTTCGACGAACGCCAGCGACACCGGATCCTTCAGACTGGAAACGAAGATCGGGACCGGTGCCAATCCCCTGGAGCGCAAAGCCTCGGCCAGCGCATCGATCGGGGCGACATCGGCGGCAAGCAGCATCGATCGGTAGAAGAGAATCGGGATAATGGGAGTGCCGCTATTGGAACCGGCCGGCTCCTCCGCGACCCCCAATCCAGCCTGATAGTAACCGGCCTTCGGCACGCTCACCGGGTTGGCGACGGGCGCATCCTGTCCAGCCAGGCCTGCCAGCCTGTGCACCAGCGCGCCCATATTGGCTGGGCCACCCTCGCGGAAATAGCCGAGCAGGCCGTCCAGTTCGGCGCGCGGCAGCGTCGACGCTTCGACCAGCCTGAGATCCTCGTCGTGGCTTTCGCCGGGAAGCAGCGCCAGTTTGATGCCGCGTTCGCGGGCAATCACCGCCAGTTGGTCGCAGCCATAGCGCCACCAGTCGTAGCCGCCGAGGATGCGCACCAGGATGATTTTGGCGTGGCGGGCGACGCTGTCTATCCAGAGGTCGACGGACATGGGATGGCGCAGGTCGCGCAGTGCGGCCAGCCGCATCGAGGGCAGGCGACCGGCATCGGCCTTCCACGCCGCGGCCAGTCCGGCGAGATCGCTGTCGGTGAAGGACAGGGCCACGATATCCGCCGGCGCCTGCCTGAGGTCGACGGGCTCGGCGAGATCGTCGAGCGAGGCGGAGGTCGTGGTGAGGATGTGCATCGCGGCCCGGGCCTGAAAATCAGCCGGCGAGGATACGTTCGATCGCCGGGCGGTTCAGCCCCTTGAGGCCAATGACGACGAGGCGCGAGCGGCGGTCGTCCCCGGCGGTCCAGGCGCGGTCGTAGTAATGATTGACGCGCGGGCCGACGGCCTGCAGCAGGAGCCGCATCGGTTTGCCGCCGACCTCGACGAAGCCTTTCACGCGCAGCACGTTTTCCTGTTCGGCGGCCGCGGCGACGCGCTTTGCCAGCTCGTCGGGATTGGCGATCGAGGGAATGTCGACGATGAACGTGTCGAAGTCGTCATGCTCGTGATCGAATGCGCCGTCATGGTGGGACTTGCGGTTCTCGATGTCGTCCTCGACGGCGAGACCGAGCCCGAGCAGCACCGAGGGATCGACCTTGCCATGAGACGTCGGCACGATCTTCACGGCGCGGGCGGAGTGTTCGTTGATAATGGCGTTGGCGCGGGCTGAACCGGCGGCATCCATCAGGTCGCTCTTCGACAGGATGATCAGGTCGGCGCAGGCAATCTGGTCCTCGAACACTTCCTCGACCGGATCGTCATGGTCGAGGCTCTCGTCCTGCGCGCGCTGCGCCTGCAGGGCGTCCATGTCATTGGCGACGCGGCCTTCCGCCAGTGCGGGACCGTCGACCACGGCGATGACGCCATCGACCGTTACGCGGCTCTTCACCGTCGGCCACTGGAAAGCCTGGACCAGCGGTTTGGGCAGAGCGAGGCCCGAGGTTTCGATCAGGATATGGTCGACCTTCGGCGTCAGCGACAGGATCTTGTCGAGCGCCGGCACAAAATCGTCGGCCACGGTGCAGCAGATACAGCCATTGGCCAGTTCGACGATGTTTTCCTCTGGGCAGGTGTCGATGCCGCATCCCTTGAGGATCTCGCCGTCGATGCCGATGTCGCCGAACTCGTTGACGATGATGGCGATCCGCTTGCCGCCGGCATTTTCCAGGAGATGGCGGACCAGTGTCGTCTTGCCGGCGCCGAGGAAGCCGGTGACGACGGTGCAGGGAACGCGGGACAGAGATGTTGTCATGATCAGTCTTTCAGCATGTCGAGGGGAGGGATGCGGGCAACGAGGCCGCGCTTGAGGCTATCGGGCCTGCCCCGCCAGGGAATGAGGCCGTCGCTCGAGGTGGCGAAGAGTTTCGCGCCGGTGACGAGATCGGCGCCGCTGGTCGTGGTTAGATCGCCGAACACATAGCTCCAGCAGCCGTCGCGCAGGACCGCGGCGCTCAGCCGGCGCTTGCAATTGCCGAGGCATTCGACCGTGCGGATGCGAATGTTCTCGCCCGAGGCGGCTTGGCGCGTATCTTCGGCCAAAAGTTCGCCGGCCCGGGGATGGGCATCGGAGCCGGTCTCGTCGCGACAGGAAGCGCAGACGATGACCGTGATGCCGGCCAGGGGATGATCCCCGCCGGACGAAATGTCGGTTGTTTCAGCCGAAAAACTGCTGTCGCGATCCACATCAGGCTCCTTGCCCGGAAAACCCGCCAGGCGATCGGATTCTTGCATTCCAGACGGCAGGTCTCCTGGCTCGCGGGTCATCGCCTTGGGTAGCCGCCTTCCCGGGACAATCCCAGTGGCTTTCGGCCTTGGCTCTTCGCTCACAGTTGCGGGGACAGCCGCGGATTTGGGATCTTCAATCCCGCACCGCATTCCCTCTTGGCTCCTCCCTTTGCCGAGAGGAGACCGTCTGGATGGGATTTAGGCTCTTGCGGGCAGCGGTGTCAACGCGAGCTTACGACACCGCGATGTCGGACAGCGCCGGGCCGAGATCGCCGGCAGGCGTTATTTCCATGCGCTCGAGGCCAAGCCAGCCCTGCATCTGCTTCAATTCCTCGAAGAGTTGAGCCGCAGTCTCCGCCGGTGCGTTGGCCTGCGCATAGGCCGCATGGACACGCAGGACACTGGCCGGCCGGTCAGCCTTGAGGTCGACGCGCGCCACGATCCTGTCGCCGAGCAGGAAAGGCAGGACATAGTAGCCGTATTGGCGCTTGTCGGCCGGCGTGTAGATTTCGATGCGGTAATGGAAGTCGAACAGCCGCTCCGAGCGCGAACGCTCGAAGACGACCGGATCGAACGGCGCCAGCAGAGCGCGGGCCTCGATCTTGCGCGGGATACGGGCGTCCTTGTGAAGGTAAGCCGGCTTGTCCCAGCCCTCGACACGGACCGGCAGCAAGTCGCCGAGTTCGACCAGTTCCTCCAGCCGGCCTTTCATGTCGGCCGGCGAGAGCCGAAAATAATCGCGCAGGTCGCCTGATGTCGCCACGCCATGGGCACGGGCGGAAATGCGCAGCAATTCGCGGTGCGCGTCCTCAGGTGTCGGTACCGGCAGATCGAGGATCGCCTGCGGCAGCACGCGCTCCGGCAGGTCGTAAAAGCGCTCGAAGCCGCGCCGGTGCGCGGTGGTGATGCGCCCGGCCCAGAACAGCCATTCGAAGGCGTGCTTGGCATGGCTCCAACCCCACCAGCCACCGGAGCCTTTCTGGCCTTCGAGCGCCGAAGCGGCGATCGGCCCGCGCGCGACGACCTCGCGGTAGATCTCTTCTATATAGGCGGCGTGCTCGCGGCCCCATTTGGCCAGCCCCAGATACATTTCATCGCCTTGCTCGGCGCGCTGCATGCGCCAGCGCATCAGTGGGTAGGTCCCGACCGGCAGGAACGAGGCTTCATGCGCCCAATATTCGAAGACGGTGCGCTTGCGCGTTACGGCGGCGTTGTCGAGCAAAGCGAGGGGATAGGGGCCGAGACGCGAATAGAGCGGCATGTAATGAGCGCGCACCACCGCACTGACGGAATCGATCTGCAACAGGCCGGTGCGGGACAGAACGCGGGCGAAATGGCGGCGGTCCGGCGTGCCGGCGGGGCGGGGATCGAGAAATCCCTGGGCGGCGAGGGCGATGCGCCGGGCGGCGGCAAGCGAGATCTTTTCCTTCATGCGTATGCGTCCCTGATGGACCTGTCTGGCGTCATTGCCCGGCGTGATTCCCGTCCATGCTAGCAGGGTTTTGGCGGCAACCCTGTCAGGAGATAAAAGTGGAGTAAAAAGCGAAGGAAATCAAACAGGAGCGGATGGGACCAGTTTCTCCCGGAATGCCGTCCAGCTCGGTGTTTTGAACAAGGTTTGACTTGCTTCGCTGGAAGTGCTGCGCTAACCCTCGCCGCGTTGCAGCATAGGCCCCTTAAAACGGTTCAGCGGTTAATCTGTCACGCTTCCGCATTAAGGTTCGGTGCTGTAGTCAAAGTGGATTGGCGCCAACGGAAAGCCGCTGCATGAACGCACTTCTCAGTTCGTACCTGCCCATCGTCCTGTTTATCGGCGTGGCACTGGTCGTCGGCCTGGCGCTGCTGGCGGCTCCGTTCCTGGTGGCGTATCGCAACCCCGATCCCGAAAAGCTTTCCGCCTACGAGTGCGGTTTCAACTCGTTCGACGATGCCCGCATGAAATTCGACATCCGCTTCTACCTGGTGTCGATCCTGTTCATTATATTCGACCTGGAAGTTGCCTTCCTCTTCCCCTGGGCAGTGTCCTTCTCGAAGATCGGCATGCTCGGTTTCTGGTCAATGATGGTGTTTTTGGCAGTGCTGACCATCGGCTTTGCCTATGAATGGAAAAAAGGAGCGCTGGAATGGGATTGAACGACAGTTCAGGCACCCTCGTCGCGCCGAAGCCCAAAGGTATTATCGACCCCAACACCGGCAGGCCGGTAGGGGAGGACGATCCCTTCTTCCTCGAAATCAACAATGAGCTTGCCGACAAGGGTTTTCTGGTCACCTCGACCGAGGCGCTGATCACCTGGGCGCGCAGCGGCTCGCTGATGTTCATGACCTTCGGTCTGGCTTGCTGCGCGGTCGAGATGATCCACACCTCGATGCCGCGCTACGATTCGGAGCGGTTCGGTGTCGCGCCGCGCGCGTCTCCGCGCCAGTCCGACATCATGATCGTCGCCGGCACGCTGACCAACAAGATGGCACCGGCGCTGCGCAAGGTCTACGACCAGATGCCGGAGCCGCGCTACGTCATCTCGATGGGCTCCTGCGCCAATGGCGGCGGCTACTATCACTATTCCTATTCGGTGGTGCGTGGCTGCGACCGGGTTGTGCCGGTCGACATCTATGTGCCCGGCTGCCCGCCGAGCGCCGAAGCCCTGCTCTACGGCATTCTTCTGCTGCAGAAGAAGATCCGCCGCACCGGCACGATCGAACGGTAAATCCATGGCCGCCTCCTTAAGCGAACTGTCGACCTATCTCGGCGAGAAGCTGCCTGGCCGCTTCGGCCATGCGGTATTCGCCTATGGCGAGCTCACCGTTCACGTCGAGCCTCAAAACCTGATCGAGGTGATGACCTTCCTGCGCGACGATGCGCGCTGCCAGTTCATCTCGATCATCGATGTCTGCGGTGCCGACTACCCGTCGCGGGCCAAGCGCTTCGACGTCGTCTATCACCTGCTTTCGCCGAAGCAGAATGTGCGCATTCGCATCAAGGTGCAGACCGACGAGGAGACGATGGTGCCTTCGATCACCGGCGTCTATCCTGGCGCCGACTGGTTCGAGCGCGAAACCTACGATCTCTATGGCGTGCTGTTTTCGGGCCACCCGGACCTGCGCCGCCTGCTGACGGACTACGGTTTCGAAGGCCATCCGCTGCGCAAGGATTTCCCGCTGACCGGTTTCGTCGAAGTGCGTTACGACGACGAAGCCAAGCGCGTCATCTACGAGCCGGTGGAACTGAAGCAGGAATTCAGGAACTTTGACTTTTTGAGCCCCTGGGAGGGAACCGACTATGTCCTGCCCGGCGACGAAAAAGCGAAACAGTGAGTAGGGAAGTAGTGAGTAGTCAGTAGGAGAAAAGTTGGAGCGACGGATCGAATCTTATCGCGACTTGAAGGTGTGGCAATCAGCGATGACGCTCGCTGAAGACTGTTACCGCCACACTAAGGACTTCCCGAAAGAAGAGATCTACGGCATGACCTCTCAGATGCGCCGATCGGCGGTTTCGATCGCAGCGAATGTCGCGGAGGGATACGGTCGGGAAAACAGAGGTTCGTTCGTTCAATTTTTGCGCATGGCGCAAGGTTCGTTGAAGGAACTGGAAACGCACATACTACCTGGCATGCCGGGTCGGCTTGCTGCGAAAAGACAATGAGATTGAACTGCTGCTGCGATGCGAAGAGATTGGAAAAATGATGAGATCTCTTATCCGAACGGTGCAGGCCAAGCAGGCGGAATGAAGCAGGCATTGAGATTGATGATCACTACTCACTACTCACTACTGACTCTTCGCCAGAGGCGCCAGAATGGCTGAAACCTCCGTCCGCAACTTTAACATCAACTTCGGACCTCAACACCCTGCGGCGCACGGCGTTTTGCGCCTCGTGCTGGAGTTGGACGGCGAAGTCGTCGACCGCGTCGATCCGCATATCGGGCTCTTGCATCGCGGTACGGAGAAGCTGATCGAGGCAAAAACCTATCTGCAGGCGCTGCCTTATCTCGACCGGCTCGATTATTGCGCGCCGATGAACCAGGAGCACGCCTTCGCGCTCGCCGCCGAGCGCCTGCTCGGTATCGAGGTGCCGCGGCGCGGCCAGCTGATCCGCGTGCTTTACTGCGAAATCGGCCGCATCATGTCGCACATCCTCAATGTGACGACGCAAGCCATGGACGTCGGCGCGCTGACGCCGCCGCTGTGGGGCTTCGTCGAGCGCGAGAAGCTGATGGTGTTCTATGAACGCGCCTCGGGCTCGCGCATGCATGCGGCCTATTTCCGGCCCGGCGGCGTCCACCAGGACCTGCCGCGGCAGCTGGTCGAGGACATCGGCAAGTGGATCGACCCGTTCCTGAAATCGCTCGACGATCTCGACAGGCTGCTCACCGGCAACCGCATCTTCAAGCAGCGCAATGTCGACATCGGCATCGTCTCGCTGGAAGATGCCTGGGCCTGGGGCTTTTCGGGCGTCATGGTCCGTGGTTCGGGCTCGCCGTGGGACCTGCGCAAGTCGCAGCCCTATGAATGCTATTCGGAAATGGATTTCGACATCCCTGTCGGCAAGAATGGCGACTGTTTCGACCGCTACCTCGTGCGCATGGAAGAAATGCGCCAGTCGGCACGGATCATGCGCCAGTGTGTCGATCTTCTGCTCGGCAAGGAAAGCACCGGCCCGGTGTCGAACCTTGACGGCAAGGTGGTGCCGCCCAAGCGCCAGGCGATGAAGCGTTCGATGGAAGCGCTCATCCATCACTTCAAGCTCTATACCGAGGGCTACCGCGTGCCGGCCGGCGAAGTCTATGCGGCGGTCGAGGCGCCAAAGGGCGAGTTCGGCGTCTACCTAGTCTCCGACGGCACCAACAAGCCCTACCGCTGCAAGCTGCGCGCACCCGGTTTCGCGCATCTGCAAGCCATGGATTTCCTCTGCCGCGGCCACATGCTGGCCGACGTCACCGCCGTCCTCGGCTCCCTCGACATCGTGTTTGGTGAGGTCGATCGCTAAATGTCAGTCCGCCGTCTCGCAGAAGCCAGCGTCCAGCCAGCCTCCTTCGCCTTCAACCGGGCGAATGCGGCAGCGGCGAAGCAATGGATCAAGAAGTATCCCAAGGGCCGCGAGCAGTCGGCGATCATTCCCCTGCTGATGATAGCGCAGGAGCAGGAGGGCTGGGTCACCAAGGCGGCGATCGAGACCATCTCCGACATGCTCGGCATGCCGCGTATCCGCGGCCTCGAGGTCGCGACCTTCTATACGCAGTACCAGTTGAACCCCGTCGGCACCCGTGCGCACATCCAGGTTTGCGGCACCACGCCCTGCATGCTGCGCGGCTCGGAAGCGCTGATGGATGTGTGCCGCTCGAAGATCCATCACGACCAATTCCACACCAACGACAAGGGCACCTTGTCGTGGGAAGAGGTCGAGTGCCTCGGCGCCTGCGTCAACGCGCCGATGGTCATGGTGTTCAAGGATACGTTCGAGGATCTGACACCGGAACGGCTGGCTGAAATCATCGATCTCTACGATGCGGGCAAGGGCGCCTCGGTGACGCCGGGACCGCAGAACGGCCGCACCGGCTCGGAGCCGGTCTCCGGCCTGACCACGTTGAAGAGCGAAAAGGCGATCCTCAAGTCGACTCGCGACCGTGAAGCCCGGGAAGCGGCCAAGGCCGCGAAGGCAGCGCCCGACGCGATCATCGCTGCGCCGGTGCCGGCACCGGCCGCCCCAGCTGCGCCGGGTCCGGTTGCTCCGTCGAAATCCAGCAGGCCGAAGACCGCCGCGCCAGAGACCAACCCGACGTTGAAGACGCCGTCGCCGGCCAAGGTCGCGCCGGTCACCGAGAACGCGGCCAGCGTTGCGCCACCCCTCCACTCGGCCGCCAACGCCAACAAGGCCGCTCCTGAAGTCGAGGCGACTCCAAAACAACGCAATGGGCCGAAGAACCGGGCCGAACCGGGCAGCGCCTTCAAGGCGCCAGAGACCAAGCAGCCTGCCGCCAAGCCGACCAAGAAGCCGGTCTGAGGGACGAAAAATGCTTCAGGACAAAGACCGCATCTTTACCAACATATACGGCCTCTTCGACAAGTCGCTGGCCGGCGCCATGGCGCGCGGCGCCTGGGACAACACGCCCGGCATCGTCGCCAAGGGGCGTGAGTGGATCGTCAACGAGATGAAGGCGTCGGGACTGCGCGGACGCGGCGGCGCCGGCTTCCCGACCGGGCTGAAATGGTCGTTCATGCCCAAGCAGAGCGACGGCCGGCCAAGCTATCTCGTCATCAACGCCGACGAATCCGAGCCCGGCACCTGCAAGGACCGCGACATCCTGCGCAACGATCCGCACACGCTGGTCGAGGGCGCGTTCCTGGCCGGCTTCGCCATGGGCGCGATTGCCGCCTACATCTATGTGCGCGGCGAGTTCATCCGCGAGCGCGAGGCGCTGCAGCGGGCGATCGAGGAGGCCTACGAGGCCAAGCTGATCGGCAAGAACAACACGTCGGGCTACGATTTTGAAATCTACATGCATCACGGCGCCGGCGCTTATATTTGCGGCGAGGAAACGGCGCTGTTGGAAAGCCTCGAAGGCAAGAAGGGCCAGCCCCGGCTGAAGCCCCCATTCCCGGCCAATGTCGGCCTCTATGGCTGCCCGACCACTGTCAACAATGTCGAATCGATCGCGGTGGCGCCGACCATCCTGCGCCGGGGGGCTGCCTGGTTCTCGTCCTTCGGCCGGCCCAACAATGTCGGCACCAAGCTGTTCTGCGTTTCCGGCCACGTCAACAATCCGTGCACTGTCGAAGAGGCGATGTCGATCCCGTTCCGCGAGCTGATCGAAACCCATTGCGGCGGCATCCGCGGCGGCTGGGACAATCTGCTCGCCGTCATTCCGGGCGGCGCCTCGGTGCCACTGGTGCCGGCGGAGCAGATCATCGATACGCCGATGGATTTCGACGCGCTGCGCGATCTCAAGTCCGGCCTCGGCACGGCCGCCGTCATCGTCATGGACAAGTCGACCGATGTCGTGAAGGCGATCGCGCGGCTTTCCTACTTCTACAAGCATGAAAGCTGCGGCCAGTGCACGCCGTGCCGCGAGGGCACCGGCTGGATGTGGCGGGTGATGGAGCGGCTGGTGCGCGGCGAGGCTCAGAAGCGCGAGATCGACATGCTGCTCGACGTCACCAAGCAGGTCGAAGGCCACACGATCTGCGCGCTGGGCGATGCGGCGGCATGGCCGATCCAGGGCCTGATGCGGCATTTCCGCGGCGAGGTGGAGCGGCGCATCGACGAGTTTGCGCGCAACGCGCACCGGGCCGAACCGGTGATGGTGGCGGCGGAATAACAAGAAACTTTTGAACGCGGGAAGAAACGGGGCGGGGCGAACGAAGAAACGACCAGGAGAACTCTATGGCGCCGTATTCGACACCCTACCCATTGATGCCCAATTTGGACCAGATCGAGAAGATGAACCAGGACCTGACCAGGATGATGCCGAAGGAGATGGCCAGCGCCGTCAACCTTTTCGCGCACCCTGTCGCGGGTGCGGCGGCGATGTCGGCGCTTGGCATGGGGCTCGCCAATCATGCGTTCGGCGTCTGGATGGGCGCGCTTTCGGGGGCCGCCGAGGCATCACAACGCCTCATGCAGCCGCTGATCGAGGATTTCGAGGCACGCGTCGAGCAATTCGAGGATGCGAACTCGTCGTCCATCAGGGCGCGGGCGACCGCGAAGACGATGATTGCCGAGGCGCAGTCCTTCGCCCAGGAAGTCACCGATATCGCAGCCAGGGAAGCCGCCACCACCGCGCCGGCCGCCAATGCCGCTCCGGCAACAAGCGAGGCAGCGGATGTGCTGCTGCCGGAAGATTTCAGGCAGCCCAAGGCCATGGAGAAGCCGACGAGGCCGTCCGACCTCAAGGCGATATCGGGCATCGGCCCGAAGCTGGAAAAAGTGCTGAACGGCCTCGGTATCTGGACGTTTGCCCAGATCGCCGCATGGTCGCCGCAAGAGATTGCCTGGGTCGACGATTATCTGTCGTTCAAGGGCCGCATCGGCCGTGACGACTGGACTGCCCAGGCGGCGGCGCTGGCCGCGAAGAAGTGAATGAAATCTCGGGCGCTGCGTCTGTCGCGCCCGGAAAATGAGATTGCGGAAAATCCGCAGGGGTTTGAGGCGAATGGCAAAGCTCAAGGTCGACGGGAAAGAAATCACTGTACCCGACCATTACACGCTGCTGCAGGCGGCCGAGGACGCGGGCGCGGAAGTGCCGCGCTTCTGCTTCCATGAGCGGCTGTCGATCGCCGGCAATTGCCGCATGTGCCTGATCGAGGTGAAGGGCGGACCGCCCAAGCCGCAGGCCTCCTGCGCCATGGGCGTGCGCGACCTGCGCCCCGGCCCGAACGGCGAGCCGCCGGAAATCTTCACCAACACGCCGATGGTCAAGAAGGCCCGGGAAGGCGTGATGGAATTCCTGCTGATCAATCATCCGCTGGACTGCCCGATCTGCGACCAGGGCGGCGAGTGCGACCTGCAGGACCAGGCGATGGCCTTCGGCGTCGATTCCTCGCGCTACCACGAGAACAAGCGCGCGGTGGAAGACAAGTATATCGGCCCGCTGGTCAAGACAGTGATGAACCGCTGCATCCACTGCACGCGCTGCGTCCGCTTCACCACCGAAGTTGCCGGCATTTCCGAACTCGGCCTGATCGGCCGCGGCGAGGATGCCGAGATCACCACCTATCTCGAACAGGCAATGACCTCGGAGTTGCAGGGCAACGTGATCGATCTCTGCCCGGTCGGCGCGCTGACCTCCAAGCCCTTCGCCTTCCAGGCGCGGCCGTGGGAGCTGACCAAGACCGAATCCATCGACGTGATGGATGCCGTCGGCTCGGCGATCCGCGTCGATAGCCGTGGGCGCGAAGTGATGCGCATCCTGCCGCGCGTCAACGAAGCCGTGAACGAGGAATGGATTTCCGACAAGACCCGCTTCATCTGGGACGGCCTGCGCACGCAGCGCCTCGATCGCCCCTATGTGCGCAAGGACGGCAGGCTGGTTCCGGCGAGCTGGGCCGAAGCGTTCGCGGCGATCAAGGGCGCGGTTTCGGCGGCGGCCCCCGACAAGATCGGCGCCATCGCGGGCGATCTCGCGGCGGTCGAGGAAATCTATGCGCTGAAGCTCCTGATGGCCTCGCTCGGTTCGAAGAACACCGATTGCCGCCAGGACGGCGCGGCGCTCGATCCGGCACTCGGACGCGCCAGCTATATCTTCAACCCGACCATCGAAGGCATCGAGCAGGCCGACGCGGTGCTGATCATCGGGGCCAATCCGCGCTTCGAGGCCTCGGTGCTCAACGCCCGCATCCGCAAGCGCTGGCGCCTCGGCAATCTGCCGGTCGGTGTCATCGGCGATGTCGGCGACACGCGCTATGACTACGAACAGCTGGGCGCCGGGCCGGATTCGCTGAAGGATCTGGCGGACGGCAACGGCAAGTTCTTCCAGACGCTGAAGAAGGCGACGCATCCCCTTATTATCGTCGGTCAGGGCGCTCTGGCGCGCGCCGATGGCGCGGCCGTGCTCGGCCAAGCGGCCAGGCTCGCCGCCGCCGTGAATGCCGCACGCGCCGACTGGAACGGCTTTGCCGTGCTGCACACCGCAGCGGCGCGCGTCGGCGGCCTGGACCTCGGCTTCGTGCCGGGCGAGGGCGGCAAGAACGTCGCCGGCATGCTGGGCGAGACGGATGTCCTGTTCCTGCTCGGCGCCGACGAGATCGATATGAGCAAGACCGGCGGCGCCTTCGTCGTCTATGTCGGCACGCACGGCGACGCCGGCGCGCATCGCGCCAATGTCATCCTGCCGGCGGCTGCCTATACCGAAAAGTCCGGCACCTACGTCAACACCGAAGGGCGCGTGCAGCAGACCAACCGCGCCGGCTTCGCGCCGGGCGACGCGCGCGAGGATTGGGCCATCTTGCGGGCGCTGTCCGACGTATTGGGCAAGAAACTGCCGTTCGATTCGCTGCCGCAGCTGCGCGCAAAGCTCTATGGCGAATACCCGCATCTGGCTCGCATCGACCAGGTCGCGGCCGGCAATGCCGAGGATATCGCCGGCGTGGCGAAGCTCGGCGGGCGGTTGAACAAGGGAACCTTCACCTCGCCGGTCAAGGATTTCTACCTGACCAACCCGATCGCGCGCGCATCGGCCGTGATGGCGGAATGCTCGGCACTGGCCAAGAGCGGCTTCAAGCAGGCGGCGGAATAAGCATGGACACCTTCTTCTCCTTCTACGTGCTGCCCGCGCTGCTGATCCTCTTGAAGTCGGTCGTGCTGATCGTGGTGCTGCTGATCTTCGTCGCCTACATTCTCTATGCCGACCGCAAGATCTGGGCGGCCGTGCAGCTTCGCCGTGGCCCCAACGTCGTCGGCCCCTGGGGCACGCTGCAGGCCTTCGCCGACCTGCTGAAATTCGTCTTCAAGGAACCGGTCATCCCGTCGGGCGCCAACAAGGGCGTCTTCCTGCTGGCGCCACTTGTCTCCGCCGTGCTGGCGATCTCGGCCTGGGCCGTCATACCGGTCAGCCAGGGTTGGGCGATCGCCAACGTCAATGTCGGCATCCTCTATGTCTTCGCCATCTCCTCGCTCGAGGTCTATGGCGTGATCATGGGCGGCTGGGCGTCCAACTCGAAATATCCTTTCCTTGGCGCGTTGCGTTCGGCGGCGCAGATGGTGTCATACGAAGTTTCGATCGGCTTCGTCATCGTCACCGTGCTGCTCACCGCCGGCTCGCTCAACCTCAGCGATATCGTGCTGTCGCAGCAGGGTGGGCTTGGTACGCGGCTCGGCCTGCCCAACACGTTCCTCGACTGGAACTGGCTGGCGCTGTTCCCGATGTTCGTCATCTTCTTCATCTCGGCGTTGGCGGAGACCAACCGTCCGCCCTTCGATCTGGTCGAAGCCGAATCGGAGCTGGTCGCCGGCCACATGGTCGAATATTCGTCGACGCCGTTCCTTTTGTTCTTCCTCGGCGAGTATGTCGCGATCGTGCTGATGTGCGCGCTGGCCACCATCCTGTTCCTCGGCGGCTGGCTGCCTCCCTTCGACTTCGCGCCCTTCACCTGGGTGCCCGGCGTGATCTGGTTCGTGCTGAAGGTCTGTTTCGTGTTCTTCGGCATCTCGATGGTGAAGGCCTTCGTGCCGCGCTACCGCTACGACCAGCTGATGCGGCTGGGCTGGAAAGTGTTCCTGCCGATCTCGCTATTCATGGTGGTCGCCACCGCCGCCTTCCTCAAGATCACGGGGTTTGCGTGATGTCCGCTTTGTCCCAGGCCGCAAAATCGCTGCTGCTGCAGGATTTCGTCAGCGCCTTCTTCCTGTCGATGCGCCAGTTCTTCGCGCCGAAGGAGACGATCAACTATCCGCACGAGAAGGGGCCGATCAGCCCGCGCTTTCGCGGCGAGCATGCGTTGCGCCGCTATCCCAATGGCGAGGAACGCTGCATCGCCTGCAAATTGTGCGAGGCGATCTGCCCGGCGCAGGCGATCACCATCGAGGCCGGCCCTCGCCGCAATGACGGCACGCGCCGCACGGTGCGTTACGATATCGACATGGTGAAGTGCATCTATTGCGGCTTCTGCCAGGAAGCCTGCCCGGTCGACGCCATCGTCGAGGGGCCGAATTTCGAATTCGCGACGGAAACGCGCGAGGAACTCTACTACGACAAGGACAGGCTGCTGGCGAATGGCGACCGGTGGGAGCGCGAACTGGCGCGCAACATCTCACTGGACTCGCCCTATCGCTGACATCTGACGCATGGACGGGGCGAGGGGCCTCGTCCAGGGGATGATCCCGAAAGTTGCGGACTTTTCGGACAAGATCATCCTCCGGAAGACAAAAGTGTCGCATGTTTCTTTTGATCAGGTATTTCAACCCGATCGGAACATGCGATAGGACACAACGAAACTTGCCGACCGGAGGCGGTCGCAAACATCAAACAGGACGAGCGTCCTGTTTGGACAGGAACCCGGGGGATCCCCAATGCTGAGTGGACTAGAGGCGGCCTTCTTCTACCTCTTCGCCTTTGTCGCCGTGGCGTCGGCGTTCATGGTCATTTCGTCGCGCAACCCCGTGCATTCGGTGCTGTTCCTGATCCTGACCTTCTTCAACGCCGCCGGCCTGTTCATGCTGACCGGCGCCGAGTTCCTGGCGATGATCCTGCTCGTCGTCTATGTCGGCGCGGTCCTGGTGCTGTTCCTGTTCGTCGTCATGATGCTCGACGTCGATTTCGCCGAATTGAAGAGCGGAGCCCTGCAATACGCGCCGATCGGCGCGCTGGTCGGGCTGATCCTGGCGGCGGAGCTGATCGTGGTGCTGGGCGGCTACACCTTCGCGCCGAAGCTCGCCTCGACAGTCGCAAAGCCCATCCCGGATCTCGCCGCGCGGTCGAACACGGCGGCGCTCGGCGACATCCTCTATACCGACTACCTCTACTACTTCCAGATTTCGGGCCTCATCCTGCTGGTCGCCATGATCGGCGCCATCGTCTTGACGCTGCGCCACAAGGAAGGGGTCAAGCGGCAGTCGATCGCAGCCCAGGTCGGCCGCACCGCGGCGACCGGCATGGAAATCCGCAAGGTCAAGTCGGGCGAAGGAGTCTGAGATGGTCGTCGGCATCGCACATTATCTGACCGTATCGGCGATCCTCTTCACGCTCGGCGTGTTCGGCATCTTCCTCAACCGCCGCAACATCATCGTCATCTTGATGTCGATCGAGCTGATCCTGCTGGCGGTCAACATCAATTTCGTCGCCTTTTCGGCGGCGCTCGGCGATCTGGTCGGCCAGGTGTTCGCGCTGTTCGTGCTGACCGTCGCGGCGGCTGAAGCCGCCATCGGGCTTGCCATTCTCGTTGTCTTCTTCCGCAACCGCGGCTCGATCGCGGTCGAAGACGTGAACATGATGAAGGGTTGACGGGGCGACTATGTATCAAGCGATCGTCTTCCTTCCGCTGCTCGGCTTCCTGATCGTCGGCCTGTTCGGCAATGCGCTCGGTGCCAAGGCATCCGAATACATCACCTCCGGCTTCCTGGTGATCGCGGCCGTGCTGTCATGGGTCGCCTTCTTTTCCGTCGGCTTCGGCCATGGCGAGGTGTTCACCGTGCCGGTGCTGCACTGGATCCAGTCCGGCGGGCTGGACGTCTCCTGGGCGCTCAGGATCGACACCTTGACGGTGGTGATGCTGGTGGTGGTCAACACCGTGTCGGCGCTGGTTCACATCTATTCGATCGGCTACATGCATCACGATCCGAACCGGCCGCGCTTCTTCGCCTATCTGTCGCTGTTCACCTTTGCCATGCTGATGCTGGTGACGGCCGACAACCTCGTGCAGATGTTCTTCGGCTGGGAAGGGGTCGGCCTGGCGTCCTACCTGCTGATCGGCTTCTGGTACAAGAAGCCGTCGGCCAATGCCGCGGCAATAAAGGCCTTCGTCGTCAACCGCGTCGGCGATTTCGGTTTTGCGCTCGGCATTTTCGGCGTGTTCGTGCTGTTCGGCTCGGTCAATCTTGGCACCATCTTCGCCAATGCGGCGACGTTCATCCCGGCCGAAGGCGCGCCGCAAGGTGCCGCCGTGCTCACCTTCCTCGGCCATGCGCTCGACAAGCAGGCGGCAATGACCGTCGTCTGCCTGCTGCTGTTCATGGGTGCCATGGGCAAGTCGGCGCAGGTGCCGCTGCACACCTGGCTGCCGGACGCCATGGAGGGCCCGACCCCGGTGTCGGCGCTGATCCATGCCGCCACCATGGTGACGGCCGGTGTGTTCATGCTGGCGCGGCTTTCGCCGCTGTTCGAATTGTCGCACTCGGCGCTGACGGTGGTCACCTTAATCGGCGCCTTCACCGCCTTCTTCGCGGCGACTGTCGGCCTGGTCCAGAACGACATCAAGCGCGTCATCGCCTATTCGACCTGCTCGCAGCTCGGCTACATGTTCGTGGCGCTTGGCGTCGGCGCCTATGGCGCGGCGATCTTCCATTTGTTCACGCACGCCTTCTTCAAGGCGCTGCTGTTCCTCGGTTCCGGCTCGGTCATCCACGCCGTCTCCGACGAGCAGGACATGCGCAAGATGGGTGGCCTGAGGCAGCTGATCCCGACCACCTATTGGATGATGGTGATCGGCACGCTGGCGCTGACCGGCGTCGGCATTCCGGTGACCGTCATCGGCACCGCCGGCTTCTTCTCCAAGGACGCCATCATCGAGGCCTCCTTCGCCGGCCACAATTCGGTCGCCGGCCTGGCTTTCATCCTGCTGGTCATCGCCGCCTGCTTCACCTCCTTCTATTCCTGGCGGCTGATCTTCATGACCTTCCATGGCAAGCCGCGGGCCAGCCACGAGGTGATGCACCACGTCCATGAATCGCCGCCGGTGATGCTGGTGCCGCTGTTCATCCTGGCGACTGGGGCGCTGTTTGCCGGTGTCATCTTCCACAATTCCTTTATCGGCGAAGGCTATGCCGAATTCTGGAAGGCCTCGCTGTTCACGCTGCCGGACAACCATATCCTGCACGAGATCCACGAATTGCCGCTGTGGGTGGAGCTCTCGCCCTTCATCGCCATGCTGATCGGTTTCGCTCTGGCCTGGAAGTTCTACATCCGCTCGCCGGAGATGCCGGTCAATCTGGCCGCCCAGCATCGCGGGCTTTACGCCTTCCTGCTCAACAAGTGGTATTTCGACGAGCTTTACGACTTCCTGTTCGTTCGCCCGGCCAAGCGTCTCGGTCACTTCCTGTGGAAGACCGGTGATGGGACCATCATCGATGGGCTCGGGCCTGACGGCATTTCGGCGCGCGTCGTCGACGTCACCAACCGCGTCGTCAAGCTGCAGACCGGCTATCTCTACCACTACGCCTTCGCCATGCTGATCGGCGTTGCCGCACTCGTCACCTGGATGATGCTCTGATGACCGCCTGGCCAATCCTCTCGCTGGTCACCTTCCTGCCTCTGGTTGGTGTGCTGCTGATCCTGTTCATCAACGATGACAGCGAAAACGCGCGCCGCAACATCCGCGCCATTGCGTTCATAACCACGGCCTTCACCTTCCTGGTGTCGCTGTTGATCTGGACCGGCTTCGACAATTCGCAGGCCGGGTTCCAGTTTGTCGAAAAGGTCGCCTGGCTCGATTCCGGCATTTCCTACCATATGGGCGTCGACGGCATTTCCATGCTGTTCGTCATCCTGACGACCTTCCTGATGCCGCTTTGCATCCTGGCGTCGTGGGAAGCGATCGAGAAGCGCGTCAAGGCCTACATGATCGCCTTCCTGCTTCTGGAAACGCTGATGATCGGCGTGTTCTGCGCGCTGGACATCGTGCTGTTCTACGTCTTCTTCGAAGCCGGCCTGATCCCGATGTTCATCATCATCGGCGTATGGGGCGGCAAGCGGCGCGTCTACGCCTCGTTCAAGTTCTTTCTCTATACGCTGGCCGGCTCGGTGCTGATGCTGCTCGCCATCATGGCGATGTTCTTCCAGTCCGGCACCACCGACATCCCGACGCTTCTGACGCACAGCTTCCCGGCCAACATGCAGACCTGGCTGTGGCTTGCCTTCTTCGCCTCCTTCGCGGTGAAGATGCCGATGTGGCCGGTGCACACTTGGCTGCCCGACGCCCACGTCGAGGCACCGACGGCGGGCTCGGTCATCCTGGCCGGCATCCTGCTGAAAATGGGCGGATACGGCTTCCTGCGCTTCTCCTTGCCGATGTTCCCGCTGGCCTCCGAAATGTTCGCACCGCTGGTGTTCACGCTGTCGGTCGTCGCCATCATCTACACCTCGCTGGTGGCGCTGATGCAGGAGGACATGAAGAAGCTGATCGCCTATTCGTCGGTCGCCCATATGGGCTTCGTCACCATGGGCATCTTTGCCATGAACCAGGAAGGCGTGCAGGGCGCTATCTTCCAGATGCTCAGCCACGGTCTGGTGTCGGGCGCGCTGTTCCTGTGCGTCGGAGTCATCTATGACCGCATGCACACCCGCGAGATCGCCGCCTATGGCGGTCTCGTCAACAACATGCCGAAATACGCGACCGTGTTCCTGATCTTCACCATGGCCAATGTCGGCCTGCCGGGCACGTCAGGTTTCGTCGGCGAGTTCCTGACCATGCTTGGTGTGTTCCGGGTCAACACCTGGGTGGCGTTCTTCGCCGCCACCGGCGTCATTCTGTCGGCGGCCTATGCGCTTTGGCTCTACCGCCGGGTGATTTTCGGCGCGCTGACCAAGGACAGCCTGAAGGGGCTGCTCGACCTGTCGACCCGCGAGAAGGCGATCATCTATCCGCTGGTCGTGCTGGTCATCTTCTTCGGCGTCTATCCCGCACCCGTCTTCGACGCGACGGCCCAGTCGGTCAAGTCGCTCGTCACCAATGTCACCGCATCCATCGGCGCCGCGCAGACCGCGGCGGCGAACTGACCCAGGGGTTTTGCGAACCATGACGCCGGACCTTCTCTCCAGCCTGTCGCTCTCGACGCCCGAGCTGATCCTTGCCATCGGCGCGCTCGCGCTGCTTATGGTCGGGGCCTATTCGCGTTCCAACACCGCCAATACCGTGACCGGCCTTGCCGTCGCCGTGCTGGTGATCGCAGGCGCCTGGCTGATCTTCCACGCAGGGCAGGGCAGCGCCTATGGCAATGCCTTCATCCAGGATTCCTTCGCCCGCTTCATGAAGGTGCTGGCGCTGATCGGCTCGGCGGTGACGCTCATCATGTCGATGCGCTTTGCCAAGGCGGAGCGTTTCGACAAGTTCGAATATCCGGTGCTGATCCTGCTTTGCACGCTCGGCATGATGCTGATGATCTCGGCCAACGGCATGATCGGGCTCTATCTCGGCCTCGAACTGCAGTCGCTTGCGATCTATGTGCTGGCGGCGATCAATCGCGACAATTTGCGTTCGACAGAAGCCGGCCTGAAATATTTCGTCCTCGGCGCGCTGTCCTCGGGCATGCTGCTCTACGGCATCAGCCTGGTCTACGGCTATACCGGCAACACCGGCTTCCAGGAGATCGCCACGGCGCTGGGCGGCGGCGAGCGCCAGCTTGGCCTTGTCGTCGGCCTCGTCTTCGTGCTGGCCGGGCTTGCCTTCAAGATCTCGGCGGTGCCGTTCCACATGTGGACGCCAGACGTCTATGAGGGCGCACCGACACCGGTGACAGCCTTCCTGGCGGCAGCGCCGAAAATGGCGGCGATGGCGCTGATCGTGCGCGTCACCATGGGTGCGTTCAAGCCGATCGCCTCCGACTGGCAGCAGATCATCGTCTTCATCTCGATCGCCTCGATGGCGCTTGGCTCCTTCGCCGCGATCGGCCAGACCAACATCAAGCGGCTGATGGCCTATTCCTCGATCGGCCATATGGGCTACGCGCTGGTCGGCCTTGCCGCCAACAGCCAGGCCGGCGTGCGCGGCGTCGCCATCTACATGCTGATCTACCTGGTGATGACGCTCGGCACCTTCGCCTTCATCCTTGCCATGCGGCGCAAGGAAGGCAATGTCGAGCAGATCAGCGATCTCGCCGGCCTCTCGTCGACCAACCCCATCATGGCGACGATCCTGACCATCCTGATGTTCTCGCTGGCCGGCATTCCGCCGCTCGCCGGCTTCTGGGGGAAGTGGTACGTCTTCCTCGCCGCCATCAACGCCAACCTTTATGCGCTGGCAATCATCGGCGTGCTCGCTTCCGTGGTTGGCGCTTACTACTACCTGCGCATCATCAAGATCATGTGGTTCGATGAGCCGGTCGGCGGCTTCGTGCCGATGGCCAGCGAGTTGCGGGTCGTGCTCGGCGTCAGTGGCGCCTTCGTGCTGTTCTATGTGCTGATCGGCGGGCCGATCGGGACCTATGCCGAAGCCGCCGCCAAGACATTTTTCTGACGGGATGGCATTTCGGCTGGCTCCAACCTCGGCGTCGGAAGGGTTCCGGCTCGAGGCGCATGACAGTGTCGGCTCCACCAACGCGCTGGCGCTGGACCATGCCCGGGCGGGCGACCCGGGCAAGCTCTGGGTCGTTTCCAAGAAGCAGGAAAGCGGGCGCGGCCGGCGTGGCCGTGCCTGGGCAACGCCGGAAGGCAATCTGGCGGCGACGCTGCTCCTCATCACCGGCGGCGAATTGCGCCTTGCCGCGACGCTCGGCTTCGTCGCGGGGCTGGCGCTGGCCGACGCGCTCGACGCGGTGGTGCCGAAGGGCCGCATCGCGATAGGCCTCGACGGAGCGAGCCAGGGACAGAACCGTTTCGAGCTGAAATGGCCAAACGATGTGCTCGCCTCCGGCGCCAAGCTGGCCGGCATCCTGCTGGAGTCGGCGATGCTTGACGGTAGCCGCTTCGCGGTGGCGGTGGGCATCGGCGTTAATGTGGTGGCGCATCCGCGGGATTTGCCTTATCCCGCGACATCGCTTCACGCGTTGGGCGCGGCTTGCGATGCCGAAACGCTGTTTCTGGCGCTGTCGGATGCCTGGAGCGAGAATGCCCGCCTGTGGGACGAAGGACGTGGCCTTGCCGCCATCAGGAAGCGTTGGCTGGCCCGCGCGGCGGGCCTTGGCGGCGAGGTTGCTGTCAGAATTGACGGTAATGTGGTGCGTGGCGTGTTCGAGACCATTGACGAGGACTGCCGTTTCGTGATCCGCGACGATGACGGGTCTGTTCTGACGGTCGCCGCCGGCGATGTGCATTTCGGCGCGGTGGCGTCCGCGCGGATATAATTTGTTTTTGAGCCATTCCGGACGGAAAACCGGTAGGCACTTGCTGGAATGCTTTAACGGCTTGGCCTGAGGGTCAGGAAGGAAAAAATCATGGCGAAAGCGGACAACGCCGAACTCGTCTTCGTGCCGCTCGGCGGCGTCGGCGAGATCGGCATGAACTTCGCCCTCTACGGCTACGGCCCACCGAGCGCACGCGAATGGATCATCATCGATGTCGGCGTCACCTTTCCCGACGCGGCGCATCCAGGCGTCGACCTGATCCTGCCCGATACGCGCTTCATCGAGGAGAACCTCGCCAATCTGCGCGGCATCATCATCACCCACGCGCATGAGGACCACTACGGCGCGCTGCTCGACATCTGGCCGAAGCTGAAGGCGCCGGTCTGGATGACGCCGTTCAGCGCCGGGCTGCTGGAAGCCAAGCGTCAGGGCGAGCAGGGCGCGCCGAAGATCCCGCTGACGATCTACCGGGCGGGCGAAAAGTTCACGGTGGGCCCCTTCGAGATCGAAGCCATTCCGGTGGCACACTCCATTCCCGAACCCATGTCGCTGGCGATCACCTCGCCGGCCGGCACCGTCATCCACACCGGCGACTGGAAGATCGATCCGGAGCCGACGATCGGTCCCAAGACCGACGAGGCGCGGTTCCGCGCCTATGGCGACAAGGGCGTGCTGGCGCTGATCTGCGATTCGACCAATGCGCTGCGCGAAGGCGAGTCGCCTTCGGAAGTGGCCGTGGGCGAGGGCCTGAAAGGCGTCATCCAGGCGGCCAAGGGCCGCGTCGCCGTCACCACCTTCTCCTCCAATGTCGGACGCATCGTTTCCATCGCCAGGGCAGCGCGCGATGCCGGCCGCCAGTGCCTTGTGCTCGGCCGCTCGTTGAAGCGCGTCATCGATGTGGCCGGCGAACTTGGCTACATGGACGGCCTGCCGGAGTTCATCGCCGAGGAGGATTTCGGCTTCATCCCGCGCGAGAACCTGGTCATCATCTGCACCGGCAGCCAGGGCGAGCCGTTGGCGGCACTTGCCAAGCTGTCGCGCGACGAGATGAAATCGGTGTCGCTGACGGCGGGCGACACGGTGGTGTTTTCCTCGCGCACCATTCCCGGCAACGAGAAGGCGATCCTCGAGATCAAGAACCGCCTCATCGATCTCGGCATCAAGATCATCGAGGACGGCGATGCGCTGGTGCATGTCTCTGGCCACCCCCGCCGCAGCGAACTGCGCAAGATGTATGAATGGGTGCGTCCGCAAATCGGCGTTCCCGTGCATGGCGAGGCGGCGCATCTGGTGGCGCAGGGCTCGCTGATGTCCACCTCCGGCATCGGCCAGGTGGCGCAGGTGCGCGACGGCGACATGCTGCGGCTCGCTCCCGGTCCCGCCACGATCATCGACCAGGTGCCGTTCGGCCGCGTCTACAAGGACGGCAATCTGATCGGCACCGATCAGGCGATGGGTATTCGCGACAGGCGCAAGCTGTCCTTTGCCGGTCACGTCGCGGTCAATGTCGTGCTTGATGACAAGTACGAGCTGGCCGGCGATCCCGACCTGGTCGCCATTGGCGTCGCCGAAACCGACGCCCGTGGCGAGATGCTCGAGGACCTGATGATCGATGCGGCCGTCGGTGCGGTCGATTCGATCCCCCGCCAGCGCCGCAAGGACCTCGACCTGGTGCAGGAGGCGGTGCGGCGCGCAGTGCGCGGCGCGGCCAACGAAGCGTGGGGCAAGAAACCGCTGGTGACGGTTTTCGTCACCCGGTGACGGAGGCGTCGGGTGCTCGGATGTTCAGCTGATAGCTGACCGGAATCCAGCGAAAGGAATGGTCTGTCCGCTCGACATAGCCCAGACCCGGAAACGGCATGTGGTGGCCGGCGACGAGCAGGCGCCGCTCGGCAGCCATGCCGAGCAGCCGCTTGCGGGTCTCGATCGCCTTTTCCTTGTCGTCGTCGAAATCGGCATGCCATTGCGGACGCTGGATCGCCACGACATAGTGCAGGAAAGCGTCCGACCAGATCAGCAATTGCTGTCCGTCGCTTTCGACAAGGAAGGCCAAAAGCCCGGCGGAGTGACCGGCCGCGTCGATGGCAGTGATGCCCGGCACCACTTCGTCTCCAGGCGCTATGAACGTCGCGCGGTCGGCCAAGCCGGTGCAAATGCGCCTAAAGAGATCACGATTGGCCAACCTGGCCGGACGCACCGCATTTCCTTCGGTCCAGAACGCGAATTCCGCTGCGCCGAATACCAGGCGTGCGCGGCTGAAAACGGATGCGCCATTCCGGACAAGCCCGCCAATGTGGTCCGGGTGCCCGTGGGTGATGACCACCACATCGATGTCATCAGGGCCGAGCCCAAGGGCTTGCAAACACTCCAGGAGTGAACTGTGTTCATCTCCGCAGCCAGTGTCGAACAGGATCTTTTCGGAACCGGTATCGATCAGCGTCGGGATGAAGCAATGCTCGTAGCGATCCTGGTCGATGAAGTTCGAAACCGCGAGTTCGAGCACGGCCGCCGGCGGCTGTCCGGCCGCGAAGGCCGATGCAAGCCCGTCTCTGACATCGACGGCATCGAGCAGAGCGGCAATTTTGAACGACCCGAGATCGAAGGTGAAAACGCGGGGGCGGGCAGGGCTGATTCCGGACATTGGCCTTTGTACTTTGTGGCTGCCGGTTGCAACAGGTGCGACAGTGCGCTCCTCGCGAAAGGCTGTTGATCTCGGCTGATTTGACGTATGACGCCAGTCGTTGGACCTGGGAGAAAAAGCTCGGACATGCTCGGACGGCTGAACCATGTCGCGCTTGCGGTGCCGGATTTGACCGCCGCCGTTGCAGCTTACCGCAACACGCTCGGCGCCGAAGTGACCGAGCCGCAGGCGTTGCCGGAGCATGGCGTCACCGTGGTGTTCGTCGATGTCGGCAACACCAAGGTCGAGTTGCTGGAGCCGCTTGGCGAGGGCTCCCCAATCGCGGCATTCCTCGAGAAGAACCCGTCGGGCGGCATGCATCATCTCTGCTACGAGGTCGACGACATCCTGGCCGCGCGCGACCAGCTCAAGGCCGCCGGCGCCCGGGTGCTTGGTGACGGCAATCCCAAACCAGGCGCGCACGGCAAGCCGGTGCTGTTCCTGCATCCGAAGGATTTCTTCGGCACGCTGATCGAACTGGAGCAATCATGAGCTGGGTCTCGTTCACCGCGCTGTTTTTCGCGACCTGGTGGGTGGTGCTGTTTGCCGTCCTGCCGTTCAGCGTCAGAACGCAGGACGACGATCACGACGTGACGCTGGGCACGGTGCCGAGCGCGCCGCGCGGGCCGCATATGCTGCGTGCCGTGATCCGCACCACCATCGCAACGGCGGTCCTGATGGGCATTTTCTACGGCCTGACGCACGGGCTGGGATACAGCCTCAACGACATCCCGCACATCGTGCCGGAACTCAGTCCGACCCCAGGGAAATAGACGTGGCGGCAAGGGTGCTCCGATAAGGTCGGAGCGCTGCGGATGGGATTGAGATGCCGCCCTGTACGGCGGCTACTGGCTGCTGACGCAAGGTCATGTAGCCTGCCAATTCGCAGCGCTAACCAGATGATTGCACAAAAAAAATGCAAGGCACAAGGCCTTGCAATTAAACGCGTCCGATCTGTTTCCGGTATCCGGCGGCAGCGAGTAACCGCGCCTAGATCGCATCCTCCCAAGACTTTGACCGCGTAGGAGAGCAGATTTTTTTCTGCCCTCTCGGTTATCGGGGCACATTAGCCCAACGGAAATGAAAATGTCACGAAGAATTTTGCCTTGAAACGGGCAATCTCGTGCTGCACTGCACAATAGTGCGGCAGGCTTTGCTTTTGAAACGTCCAGTCAGGCTCGACAGAGCCTTTGCGGCATGTTCGCAATTGACGCGCGCAAAGAATTGACGGCCAAACCCGAAGAGGTTCGGTGCGTTCCATTGTCGGCGCGGGTCGATCCGGAAGCGAGGGATTCGGGCTCGGAAGGGGCCTACGTGGTGGGATGGCCGGGTTTCCATTCGGTCATGAAATCGCTATGAAGCCGGGGCAAGCAAGCCTGCGCCGCGCCGATTCTGGCGTGGCCATTCTCATTCACGGACCTGTCCATGCGTTTGTCGCGCTATTTCCTGCCTATCCTCAAAGAAAATCCGCGCGAGGCCGAAATCGTCTCGCATCGGCTGATGCTGCGCGCCGGCATGATCCGCCAGCAGGGACAAGGCAGTTTTTCCTGGCTGCCGCTGGGCAAACGGGTGCTGGACAAGGTCTGCAAGATCATCCGCGAGGAGCAGAACCGCGCCGGTGCGCTGGAGATCCTGATGCCGACCATCCAGTCGGCCGATCTGTGGCGCGAGAGCGGCCGTTACAACGACTACGGCAAGGAGATGCTGCGCATCAAGGACCGGCAGGACCGCGACATGCTCTACGGTCCGACCAACGAGGAAATGGTCACCGAGATTTTTCGCGCTTACGTCAAATCCTACAAGGACCTGCCGCTCAACCTCTACCACATACAGTGGAAGTTCCGTGACGAGGTGCGGCCGCGCTTCGGCGTGATGCGTTCGCGCGAATTCCTGATGAAGGACGCCTATTCCTTCGATCTCGACTTCGAAGGCGCGAGAGCCGCCTACAACCGGATGTTCGTGTCCTATCTCAGGACCTTCACGCGCATGGGCCTGCAGGCCATTCCGATGCGGGCCGACACCGGTCCGATCGGCGGCGATCTCAGCCACGAGTTCATCATCCTGGCCGACACTGGTGAAAGCCAGGTCTTCTGCCATCGCGATTACCTGTCGCTTGCGGTGCCCGGCGCGAACACCGACTTCGCCAATGACGGCGAGATAGCAGATATCGTCAAGACGTGGACGACGCCTTACGCCGCCACCGACGAGATGCATGACGAGGCGGCCTGGGAGAAGGTTCCGACAGGCGACCGGGTCTCGGCGCGTGGCATCGAGGTCGGCCATATCTTCCACTTCGGCGAGAAATATTCCAAGCCGATGGGGGCCAAGGTGACGGGGCCCGACGGCAAGGATCATTTCGCGTCGGGCGGCTCCTATGGTATCGGCCCGTCGCGACTGGTCGCGGCGATCATCGAGGCCAGCCATGACGAGAACGGCATCATCTGGCCGGAAGCGGTGGCGCCCTTCGATATCGGCCTGATCAACATGAAGGCGGGCGATGCCGACTGCGATCGCGTCTGCGACGAGCTCAACGCCGCCTTCACCGCCGCCGGCAAGGATGTGCTCTATGACGACACCGACCAGCGGCCGGGCGGCAAATTCGCCACCGCCGACCTGATCGGCCTGCCCTGGCAAGTGATCGTCGGGCCGCGCGGTGTCGCCGCCGGCGAGGTCGAGATCAAGAATCGCAAGACCGGCGAGCGCGTGACGCTGCCGATCGCCGACGCGGCCAAACACTTCGGTGCCGCCGCATGAGCGAGGCGGCGGCAGCGCGATCGGCGGGCGCCGGCCCTTTTTCCATCTTCGAGCGCACGGTCGCCTGGCGCTATTTGCGTTCGCGGCGCAAGGAGACGGTGATCTCGGTGATCGCCTCGATCTCTTTTCTCGGCATCATGCTGGGCGTCGCCACGCTGATCGTGGTCATGGCGGTGATGAACGGCTTCCGCGCCGAGCTTTTGACGCGCATCCTTGGCGTCAACGGCCATCTGATCGTGCAGCCGCTCGATTCACCGCTTGAGGACTATGCCCAGGTCGCCAGCCGCATCAACGGCGTACCCGGGGTCAAATACGCCATCCCGCTGATCGACGGCCAGGTGCTGGCGCAAGGCAATGTCGGCGGCGGCACCGGCGCGCTGGTGCGCGGCATCCGGGGTGAAGATCTCGGCAAGATCGCCATCGTGGCCAGCAACATCAAGCAAGGCACGCTCGCCGATTTCGATACCGGCGAGGGTGTCGCCATCGGCAAGCGCATGGCCGAGAATCTCGGCCTGACGCTCGGCGATACCATTACCTTGATCTCGCCGGACGGGGATGTGACGCCGCTCGGCACCACACCGCGCATGAAGGGCTACAAGATCGCGGCGATCTTCGAGGTCGGCATGTCTGAATATGACACGTCGATCGTCTACATGCCGTTCTCCGAAGCGCAGCTCTACTTCAACATGGACGGCCGGGCGCAGACGATCGAGATCTATGTCGACAATCCCGACGATGTCGACGCGCTGAAACCCAAGGTGGAAGCGGCGGCGCAGCGGCCGATCGACATGGTCGACTGGCGCCAGCGCAACGAGACCTTCTTTTCGGCTCTGCAGGTCGAACGCAACGTCATGTTCATGATCCTGACGCTGATCGTGCTGGTGGCGGCGCTCAACATCATTTCCGGACTGATCATGCTGGTGAAGGACAAGGGGCATGACATCGCCATCCTGCGCACCATGGGCGCCTCGCGCGGCGCCATCCTGCGCATCTTCCTGATGACTGGGGCGGCGATCGGCGTGACGGGCACGCTCGCCGGCGTGCTGCTCGGCGTCGTGATCTGCACCAACATCGAATCGATCCGCCAGTTCTTCTCCTGGATGACCGGCAAGGTGCTGTTCAACCCGGAGCTCTATTTCCTCAGCCAGTTGCCGGCCAAGATGGATCCGCGCGAGACGACCTATGTCATCATCATGGCGCTTGCGCTGTCCTTCCTGGCAACGGTGTTTCCGGCATGGCGGGCGGCCCGCCTCGATCCAGTCGAAGCCTTGAGGTACGAGTAGTGGCCGAGGTCCTTATCGAGCTGAAGAGCGTCGAACGGCACTACGTCCAGGGGCCGCGCAAGCTCACCATCCTGAACGGCGCCGATTTCGCGCTGCGGCGCGGTGAAATGGTGGCGCTGGTGGCCCCGTCGGGCACCGGCAAATCGACGCTGCTGCATACGGCCGGGCTGCTGGAGCGGCCAGATGCCGGCGACGTGATCCTGTCCGGACGCGCCTGTGGCCGGTTGTCCGACGACGAGCGCACCTCGATCCGCCGCAACGATGTCGGCTTCGTCTATCAGTTCCATCATTTGCTGCCGGAGTTTTCCGCGCTGGAAAACATCATGATGCCGCAGCTCATCAAGGGTCTGCCGCGCAAGGAGGCATCCGAGCGCGCGGCGCAACTGCTCGACTACATGCAGATCGGCAAACGAGCGTCGCACCGGCCATCCGAGCTGTCCGGCGGCGAGCAGCAGCGCGTCGCCATCGCGCGTGCGGTCGCCAATGCGCCGCTGGTGCTTTTGGCCGACGAGCCGACCGGCAACCTCGACCCGGTCACAGCCTCCTACGTGTTCGAGGCGCTGGAGGCACTGGTGCGGCAATCGGGCCTCGCGGCGCTGATCGCCACCCACAATCACGAGCTTGCATCGCGCATGGACCGGCGCGTCACGTTGGCCGACGGCAAGGTGGTGCCGCTCTAAGGACGATTCTCACCCGACGTGTACCGCGCGGGGGTAGCTTAGAACCGCCAGTGAGCGCTCATTGCGATCAGAGTGGACGATATCGCGCTCGTCGCCAGGATGGCCAACCAAATTACGAGATTGCGAGAGAGGCGCCGCCGGCGACCTTGTCGCATACGCTTTCGCCAGCGTTCACCTTGATTTGCGCCTCCGTATTTCCCCATGTCGATCGCTCAGCAATGCCTCAGGCCCAGGCATTTTCGGCTCAGCCAAAATTTAATACAAGCGCTCGCTAATTTGTTCTTCCCGGGCTGAAGCCTACCCTGGCAAGCTTCCAACTCCCTCTCTTAGCGACCAATTAACGTTTCGCTAACCGTGCACAGTTCCCCGCCCATGGCCATACCTCCCAGCGGTTGACAATGGAACAAAATTAGAACAAATTAGAAACATATCAACAACAGGAGAGAGTTATGACCGATCTGGTTCAGGATGTCATCTCGCTGGTTTGCATGAGCGCGTTTCTTGTCTCCATGGCGATCTGGATCGGAGCCATGTGATTTGGCAGCGTCGGCCGTCGCTGTTTCTCGATGGCCATGCCGCCCCGCCGTTAAGCTTTTCTTGCCGCCGCGACGTTAGGGTGCGGCTCCAAGGCAGGGAGCAACGTCCAGGTGTCGCCCATCGTCACGGCCATTCTCGTGGCCAGCAATCTCGGGCTGATCTTTCTCCTGATGACCGTGCCGCTTGGTTTGCGCACGGTCAGGTCGAGCCGCATCGTGGCGATGGACCGGCAGCGCCTGTGGCAGGCGCTGTGGCCGCTCGGCAGCGATGCCGGCTGGTCCGGCGAGATCCTGTCGGCGCAGCCGCTGGACGAAGAGGGCGTCGCCCGCATCACGCTCTCTTGGGAAGGCCGCGATGGCAAGCCGATAGAGCGCAGGGCGCGGTTTGAAGATGTCGTCGAGGGCAACCGCTTCTCGATGCGGGTGATCGAGGACACCGCGCTCGATAGCTCGTTCTGGAAGGACTATGGCGAGACCGCCGAACTGGTTTCGGAGGGAAGCGGCACGCGCGTGACGCTCAGCCGGACCGACCGGTACCGCGGCGTGGCTTTCCTGGTGTTTCGCTATTTCGCCATGCGCCGCGAGCTCTCCAAGCTGCAGCGTTGGGCAAGGACCGGGCAGTATCGCAAGGGTGGCTGGTTCGAGCATCCGCTGAGCCAGGTCGGCTTTGCCGTGCTGTCGGCATTGATGCTGTGGCCGTTCTTCGGGCTTCACCTCGGCGGGCTGGCGCTGGCCGCGATCCTGACGTCGGTGGTGGCGCTGCACGAACTCGGCCACATGGCGGCGTTCCGGCTGACGGGCCATCGCAGGGCGCGGATGATCTTCATCCCGCTGCTTGGCGGCATCGCCATTGGCGGCCGGCCCTATAACAGCCGTTTCGAAGTGGCCTTCGTGGCGTTGATGGGGGCGGGGTTCTCCGCCTTCCTGGTGCCGATCGTCATCGCCGCCAGCGTGCTTGCCGGCGGCGAGGGTCACAAGGCGGCTGCCGCGCTACTCGCCGCACTCGCAGGCTGCGCTGCCCTGTTCAATATCGCGAATCTGGTGCCGGTGTGGAAGTTCGACGGCGGCCAGGTGCTGCGCCAGATCTGCCCGGGGCCGGTCGTCCTGGCGCTGGCGTCCTTCTCGCTGCTTTCGGCCTTTCTGGCGCTTGGCTGGCGGGCCGGTTTTTCCCTTGGCTTCCTGCTCGCGGCCGGTGCGGTCTTTTCGATTCTCAGCCTGCTCACCGTCGGCAGCGGGGTGAAGCCACGTCACGAACTGGAGCCGATCGGCACTGTCGACCGTTTGGTCATCGCCGGGGCCTTGCTGGCGGTGTTCGCCATCCACGGCTGCGGCGTGCTGTGGGCGTCAGGGCAGTTGCTCTGAGCTGGTTGGGCCGAAAGGATCAACCCGTCTTGCGGGCAGCCTCGGCCGGCAAAGCCGCCACGGGACCAAAAACATCCTCGAAGGCTGATTTCAGCGCCAGATCCAGATCGGCCATGCCGAGGGGCAGGCCGAGGTCGACGAGGCTAGTGACGCCGTGATCCTGGACGCCGCAGGGCACGATGCCGCCGAAATGGGAAAGGTCCGGCTCGACATTGATGGCAATGCCATGGAAGGTCACCCAGCGCCGCAGCCTTATGCCGATTGCCGCGATCTTGTCCTCGGCAGGTGAGCTGTCGGGCAAAGCAGGGCGATCTGGCCGTACCACCCAGACACCAACCCGGTCCTCGCGGCGTTCGCCGCGCACGTTGAAGGCGGCGAGCGTGCCGATGATCCACCGTTCGAGCGCCGCGACGAAGGCGCGCACGTCCTCGCGCCGGCGCTTCAGGTCGAGCATGACATAGGCGACCCGCTGGCCTGGCCCATGATAAGTGTATTCGCCGCCGCGTCCGGCCGCAAAGACCGGAAAGCGGTCAGGTTCGATCAGGTCCTCGATGCGGGCGCTGGTGCCGGCGGTGTAGAGCGGCGGATGTTCGACCAGCCAGACCATTTCGCCGGCAGCGCCGCCGCAGATCGCCTCGGCGCGCGCCTCCATGAAGGCAAGCGCATCGGGATAGGGGGTAAGGCCGGGCTCGACCAGCCATTCCACCGGTGCCGAACCGGGCAAGGGCAGGAACGACGTGGCAATCTGGCTGCGTTCTGGCATGGCGTCTCTCTTGTCGCCTTCCATATGGCGATATCAGGCGGAAACGTCCAGTTCGCCGTGCGCTTGGGCGCCGAGCATCCGACGCGCCGGCAAGACAATGAGTGCTTGCTGGTTCAATTCGCAGCTGTGTCGTCAGGATGATTTGGTGCGGTCGAGAAGACTCGAACTTCCACGGGTTGCCCCACAGCGACCTCAACGCTGCGCGTCTACCAATTCCGCCACGACCGCACGTGGTAGAGCCGGAACCGACCGGCTCGCGGCGTGTAGCAAATCGTTTCCAGCGAAACAAGTGCGCCACGAGTATTTAATCGCTGGGAATGGCTATAACGGATCAATCGCTTTGCGCGCCCGGAAACGAAGGCGGCGGCGCGTCTTGGAGACTGCGTCGCCGCGTCCGTCTTTCGCCCGAACCTGCGGCTACGCCGCCTGCTTCCTCCGCGCCAGCGTATCTGCCACAACCTCGCCAAACGATGACGGCGTCGGCACGATGATGACGCCGGCCTCTTTCAGGATCTCGACCTTTTCCTGCGCGGACTCGCCGAAGGCCGAGATGATGGCGCCGGCATGACCCATGCGGCGGCCTTTGGGGGCGGACAGGCCGGCGATGTAGGCGATCAGCGGCTTCCTCATATTGTCGCGCGCCCAGATCGCGGCTTCGGCTTCCTGCGGTCCGCCGATCTCGCCGATCATGACCACGGCGTCGGTCTCGTCGTCCTGCTCGAACAGCTTCAGAACGTCCTTGAAGGAGGAGCCGTTGATCGGATCGCCGCCAATGCCGACGCTGGTCGACACGCCGATGCCGAGCGCCTTCATCTGCGAGGCGGCTTCATAGCCCAGCGTTCCCGAGCGGCCGACGATGCCGATGCGGCCGGGCAGGTAGATCGAGCCGGGCATGATGCCCATCAGCGCCTGTCCCGGCGTGATGATGCCGGCGCAATTCGGCCCGACCAGCCGCATGCGGTCCTCGAAGCGGTAGCGGCGCATGTAGCGCTTGACCTGCATCATGTCCTGCGAGGGGATGCCGTCGGTGATGCAGACGCAGAGCTTTATCCCCGCATCCGCCGCTTCCATGATCGAATCGGCTGCAAAGGGCGGCGGCACGAAGACGATGCTGGCTTCGGCACGGGTCTCGCGCACAGCGCCCTTGACCGTGTTGAAGACGGGCAGGCCGAGATGCGTCTGGCCGCCCTTGCCGGGCGTGACGCCACCGACGAGCTTGGTGCCGTAGCGCTTCATGTCCTCGGCATGGAAGCTGCCGATCTTGCCGGTGAAACCTTGCACGATGACGCGTGTGCTGCGGTTGAGCAGGATTGCCATTTTTCCGTCCTCCCTCAGGCTGCTTTTTTGTTGGCGGCCACGCGCCAGGCGGCGACGGCTTTTTCGGCGGCCTCGGCGAGCGTGTCGGCGACGATCACCGCCTCGCCGGAATCGGCCAGGATCTTGCGCCCTTCCTCGGCCCTGGTGCCGGACAGCCGCACCACCAGCGGCACGTTGACGCCGACCTCGCGGATGGCCTTGATGACGCCCTCGGCGACCCAGTCGCAACGGTTGATGCCGGCGAAGATGTTGACCAGGATTGTCTCGACGTTCTTGTCGCCAAGCACGGCGCGGAACGATTTCGCCACCCGCTCGGGCGAAGCGCCGCCGCCGATATCGAGGAAGTTCGCCGGCTCGCCGCCGGCGATCTTGATCATGTCCATCGTCGCCATGGCGAGCCCGGCGCCATTGATGATGCAGCCGATATTGCCGTCGAGGCCGACATAGGAGAGACCGCGGTCGCTGGCGAAGGTCTCGCGCGGATCTTCCTGGCTCTTGTCGCGCAATTCGGAAATTTCGGGCCGCCGGAACAGCGCGTTCTCGTCGAACGACATCTTGGCGTCGAGCGCGACCAGGCTGCCGTCGCGGGTCACCACCAGCGGATTGATCTCCAGCATCGAGGCGTCGTAGTCGCGGAACACCTGGTAACAGCTGAAGATGGTCTCGGTCGCCTTGCCGATCAGGCTGTCCTCCAGCCCGAGCCCGAAGGCGATCTCGCGCGCCTGGAAGCGCTGCATGCCGACACCGGGATCGACGGTGGCGCGGATGATCGAATCGGGTGCCTTCTCGGCGATCTCCTCGATTTCCATGCCGCCGGCGGCCGAGGCCACGATCATGACGCGCTCTTCCTTGCGGTCGAGCACGAAGCCGAGATAGAGCTCCTGCGCGATGTCGACGGCTTCCTCCAGATAGAGGCGCGAGATCAGCTTGCCGCGCGGGCCGGTCTGGTGGGTCACCAGCTTGCGTCCGAGCATGGCTTCGGCGGCGCTGGAAATTTCCTCATCATTGGCGCAGAGCTTGATGCCGCCGGCCTTGCCGCGCGCGCCGGAATGAACCTGCGCCTTCAGCACCCATTTGCCGCCGCCGATCTCGCGCGCCCGGTAGGTCGCCTGTTCGGGGCTGTAGGCCAGGCCGCCACGCGGCACATGGATCCCATGCCGGGCGAGCAGTTCCTTGGCTTGGTATTCGTGGATGTCCATTCTTTTCTCCTCCCCAAATCGTCAAAGTGCCGCGACGTGCTGCTGGCCGGCGCGTTCGATGGCGTCGTTGACCACCAGAACGTTGCGCGCCATGCGTTCCGACGCGGCGTCGATCATCTTGCCGTCGAGTGCGGCGGCACCCTTGCCCTGCGCCTCCGCCTCTTTCAGCACTTCGAGGATGCGGCGGGCGCGCGTGACTTCCTTCTCCGGCGGCGAGAAGACGTCGTTGGCCAAGGCAATCTGCGAGGGATGGATCGCCCATTTGCCTTCGATGCCGAGCGCGGCGGCGCGTCTGGCGGCCGCCTTGTAGCCTTCAGGATCTGAGAAATCGCCGAACGGTCCGTCGATGGCGCGCAGGCCGTAGGCGCGGCAGGCGACGGTCATCCGCGACAGGGCGAAATGCCACTGGTCGCCGGGATAGTCGGGATTGAGGCCGCCAATATTGACGGTCCGCGCCTTGCAGCTTGCCGCATAGTCGGCAACGCCGAAATGCATGGCTTCCAGCCGTCCAGGGGTGGCGGCGATAGCCTCGACATTGGCCATGCCGAGCGCGGTCTCGATCAGGGCTTCCAGGCCGACACGGGTCTTGAAGCCCTTGGCCATCTCGATCTGGTTGACCATGGCCTCGACCATGTAGAGGTCGGCCGGAACGCCGACCTTCGGCACCAGTATGGTGTCCAGCCGGTCGCCGGCCTGCTCCATGACGTCGACAACGTCGCGGTACATGTAGTGCGTGTCCAGCCCGTTGATGCGCACCGAGACGGTCTTGCCCTTGGCGCGCCAGTCGATGTCGTTCAGCGCCTGGATGATGTTCTTGCGTGCGCGTTCCTTGTCGGGCGGCGCGACGGCGTCCTCAATGTCGAGGAAGACGAAGTCGGCGGCGCTGTTGGCCGCCTTGTCGATCATCTCCGGGCTGGAGCCTGGAACCGCCAGTTCGCTGCGCTGCAGCCTGAGTTTCTTGAGGTGGTTAATGGTGTGGCTCATCGTCGACTCCCTCAGGCGGCTTCGGCGACCGGCAGCGCGGCCGAGGCGCGGAAATGCTGGATGGCGGCGCCGACGCCGGAGCCCGGCGCCAGCCGGACGCCACAATCGAGCAGCGCCATTTCCGCCGCCGAAAGCGAGGCCAGAACCATCACCTCGTTCAGCCAGCCGAGATGGCCAATGCGGAAAACCTTGCCGAACACCTTGTTGAGGCCGCCGCCCAGCGACGTCTGGTAGGCCTGGTAGGCGCGCTTGACGACGTCGCCGCTGTCGATGCCATCCGGCACGAGAATGGCGCTGACCGTGTCCGAATGCCATTTCGGCGCCTTGGCGCAGAGCTTCAGGCCCCAGGCGTCGACCGCCTTGCGCACGCCTTCGGCAAGGCGATGGTGCCGGGAGAAGATGGTCTCCAGCCCTTCCTCGGCGATCAGGTCGAGCGAGGCGCGCAGGCCGCGCAGCAATTGTGTCGCCGGCGTGTAAGGGAAATAGCCGGCATCGTTGGCGCGGATCATGTCCTCGAAGGAGAAGAAACAGCGCCGGTGGGTGGCGGTTCTCGAAGCGACGAGCGCCTTCCTGCTCACCGACAGGAAGCCGAGGCCGGCCGGCAGCATGAAGCCTTTCTGCGAGCCGCTGACGGCGCAGTCGACGCCCCATTCTTCCTGGCGAAAGTCGATCGAGCCGATCGACGAGACGCCGTCGACGAAAAGAAGGGCAGGGTGGTTCGCATCGTCGAGCGCGGCGCGGCAGCCGGCGACGTCGCTGGTGACGCCTGTCGCCGTCTCGTTCTGTGTGCAGAAAATCGCCTTGATGCAGTGCGTCTTGTCCGCCTTCAGCCGCTCCGCATAGAGTTCCAGCGGAACGCCGGTTCCCCATTCGCAGTCGATGACGTCGACCTCGAAACCGAGCCGTTCGGCCATGTCGACCCACAGATGCGAGAACTGGCCGAAACGCGACATCAAAACGCGGTCGCCTGGGCTGAGCACATTGGTCATCGCCGCTTCCCAGGCTCCGGTGCCCGAGGACGGGTAGATGAAGACGCGGCCGGTCTCGTTCTTGAAGATCCGTTTGATGTCCTCGAACAGCGGCAGGGTGAGGTCGGGGAAGGTGGCCGCGCGCATGTCCTCCATCGGCAGGTTCATCGCTTGGCGTACCTGCTCGGGGATGTTGGTCGGCCCGGGAATGAAAAGATGGGTGAAACCGGCCATGATGCGAACTCCTCCTGATCCAGCAAAGCGGTGGTGGGGAGTTTCGTTTCGACGGCCGATGCCAACAACACCTTGGCGGGTAAGATCTCACCGCATGCGGGTGGGTATGGCCTACCCGGTCGCCCTACCCGAAAGGCTGCCTTTGGCTACGCCTCTCTCGTGAATAGAGCGCGACCGCCATGGCGCGGTTGCGGACGTCCAGCTTGTCGTACAGATTCTTGAGATGGTACTTCACGGTATTTTCGGAGATGCCGGTCCGGGTGGCGATCTGCAAATTGGTCCAGCCGTCGGACAATACCGCCAGCAGTTCACGCTCGCGCACGGTAAGCCGGGATAGAGGCGTATCGTTGACCTTGTTGATGTCGATATAGGGGATGCAGATGCGGCCGTGCGCGACAGCCAGGATCGTGTCGAAGATGATGGCGGGATCGTCGAACTGGAAGCAGTAGCCCTGGGCCCCCAGGCGCACGCACTGTTTCAGGATGCCGATGTCATGGTCGTTTGAAAAGACCGCGATGCGAACGTCGAGCTTGCGGGTCTGGACCTCGGCCAGGACATCAGCGCCATCCATGTCGGAGAGCTTCCAGCCGATCACGGCGACATCGAACTCCTGGACCGCTGCCAGCTCCAGGAAATGCCTGCCGCTTTGTACGGAAGCCAAAAGCTCGAAGCGCCCGTCGCAGGCCAGCATTTCGCGCAGAGCCGATATGACGAGCGGATTGCGTTCGGCCACGACCACGCGAACGCGCCGCTCGTCGATTGCCTTGTTTTCTGTCCGCGACCTGATCTTCAAGGGCTTCCGGCTTTTTTGTTGCGGCTTGGAGGTCCAGCCGATGCCTGGACCTGCATCATGACAATTCTGCCCCAATCGCGCACGGGTGCTCTTTCCCCAGCGACATGCGCTGTCGCGTGGCCGGGCCACAAGCACACCCGCTTTGACGGAATCGACCAGGTTGCGCACGCCGGACAATGTCGCGTCGGTGGAAAACGACGCCTTTGCGCAAGCGGGATTTTTCGGCTGGAATTCCCGTGCGTTGGAGCGACGGGCTGCGAAATCGAATCATGCCGCCGCTCCAAATTTCTTGTTTGTGGTCGGACCCAAAACCGATTTCCACTTTTCGGAATCATGGTCTAGACCTGATTGGCAACCTTTCCGGGATTCTGATGGCTGGAGACGCTGGTGGAAGGCCAGGACAAGCAGACGACCTCCGCCAAGGCGGCTGACGACGCCCACGCCGACATCTATGGCGAGGACGGCGCGGTTCTTTCGTCCTTCCTTGCCCAGATCGGTGCGGCGATCGCCGACCGCGATACGCTGACCCTCAAGCGCGAAGTCGACGACCTGCATCAGTCGGAACTTGGCGACCTCATCGAGGCGCTGCATCCCGAGCAGCGGCGCGCGTTGGTCGAACTGCTGGGCGCCGACTTCGATTTTTCCGCGCTGACCGAAGTCGACGAGGCGATCCGCATGGATATCGTCGACAATCTGCCCAATGCGCAGATCGCGCAGGCCGTGCAGGCACTCGATTCCGACGACGCGGTCTACATTCTCGAAGACCTCGAGCCGGAAGACCAGGACGAGATCCTGTCGCAGCTGCCGTTCACCGAGCGGATCAGGCTGCGGCGCTCGCTCGACTACCCGGAAGAGACCGCCGGGCGGCGCATGCAGACCGAGTTCGTCGCGGTGCCGCCTTTCTGGACCATCGGCCAGACCATCGACTACATGCGCGAGGACAAGAACCTTCCGGACCGCTTCAGCCAGATCTTCGTCATCGATCCGACCTTCAAGTTGTTGGGGGCCATCGATCTCGACCAGATCCTGCGCGCCAAGCGCGCGGTCAAGGTGGGGGAGGTCATGCATGAGACGCGGCACGCCATTCCCGCCACCATGGACCAGGAAGAGGCGGCGCGGGAATTCGAACAATACGACCTTCTGTCGGCCGCGGTCGTCGACGAGAACGAGCGGCTGGTCGGCGTGCTGACCATCGACGACGTCGTCGACGTCATCCAGCAGGAGGCGGAGGAAGACCTGCTGCGCATGGGCGGCGTCGGTGACGAAGAGCTCTCCGACAGCATTCTGGCGACCTCGCGCTCGCGCGTTCCGTGGCTGCTCGTCAATCTGCTGACGGCATTCCTGGCGGCATCGGTGATCGGCCTGTTCGACCACACGATCGAGCGAATCGTGGCACTCGCCGTGCTGATGCCGATCGTGGCCGGCATGGGCGGCAATGCCGGTTCGCAGACCATGACCGTCACCGTGCGGGCGCTGGCGACCAGGGATCTCGACATCTACAACGCCGGCCGCATCATCCGCCGCGAGATGGGCGTCGGCTTCATCAACGGCATCGTCTTCGCCGTGCTGATCGGCATCGTCGCCGCAAGTTGGTTCCACGACCCTAATCTCGGCGGCATCATCGCGGCGGCTATGATCATCAACATGTTCGTGGCGGCCCTTGCCGGCATCCTGATCCCGCTGCTGCTCGACAGGTTCAAGGTGGATCCCGCGGTCGCTTCGGCGGTTTTCGTCACCACGGTCACCGATGTCGTTGGATTCTTTGCCTTCCTCGGCCTCGCGAGCTGGTGGTTCGGCGTCCGGTAAGGGTGTCAATTGACTTTTACGTAAATGCCGTGCGAGGCTTGTAAGGGGTGCCGCGTCGATTCCGGCGGGCAAGGGTTTGGTTCGGGACAGAAGGGCGACGCCGCATGGCGATCGCCTGGAATTCCGGCAGGGAGTGACAATGCGGGAATATTATTCGATCACCGAACTGACCCGCGAATTCGACGTGTCGACGCGGACGCTGCGTTTCTATGAAGACGAGGGATTGGTGCAGCCGGTGCGGCGCGGCCGCACCCGGCTGTTTCGCCCTTCCGACCGCCATCTCATCCGGCAGATCATGCGCGGAAAACGCCTCGGCTTCTCGATCAACGAGATCCGCGAGATCATCCAGATGTACAAGGAGCCGCCGGGCGAGGTCGGGCAGCTCAAGCTGATGATCAAGCGCATCGAGGAAAAGCGCGAAGACCTCAGGCAGAAACGTCGCGACCTCGAGGAGACGCTGGCCGAACTCGACCAGGCCGAGGAGTCTTGCGTCGAGCGGCTGGTCGAGCTCGGCGTCAACACGTAGCCCTGCTCAAATCCAGCGCCGGACTCTTTTTGCATAGTCGCGGTATTTCTTGCCGAATTTCGCCGCCAATATCTTTTCCTCGCCCTCGATCGCGACCTTCTGGGTGACGAAGGCGGCGACGAAGGCAAGCAGGAAGAACCAGGCGATGCCCGAGACGAAGGCGACGCCGATCAACAGCAGCGTGTTGGCCAGGTACATCGGATTGCGGCTGACGCCGAAGGGGCCGGTCGTGACGAGATGATCGGGCACGGCGTTGGGATTGAGCGTGGTCCTGGCCCGTATCATGGTGCGGATCGCTGTGAACCAGAGTACGGCCACGGCGAACAACGCCACCCAGCCGGCGGCGAACAGGATGTCGCCAAGGAGATCGCCGATCCAGGGCAGCGGGATGTAGAGGCCGAGCACGACACTGATGAGGATGGCGGCGGCGTAGATCACCGGCGGCCACGGTACCAGCCCAGGCTTCGGTTCGATCCCAGGTTTTGGCCCGATCATTGTGTCCCTCCCTCCGTCATCTTGTCGTCGGTCTTGGCGGTGCACGTTGCGGCAAGATCGGACAGATGCGCCCTGAAGTCCGCAGTCTGGTCGTTGTTGAAGAGCCGATCAAGAGAGGCTTCACCTTCGAGCGTTTCGAGCATGCAGCCGCAATAGCTCGAACAGAAGGTTGCGTTGCGCATCTGCTCGCACGATCGCTGGCAGGTTTTCAGGAAATTGACCTGCGGGGTTTCGACCTGCGCCGGCATCACTTGCGAGAACAGCCAGACGCAGCCGATCAGCAGCGGCTGGTGGATCAGGTAGAAAGCCAGGCTGTGGCGGCCGATGAAGACCAGCGGGTTGGACCAGCGTCCGGGCGCCAGGTTCGCCAGGCGTGCCCTTATGCCGGAGGTGGAGGCGAATTTCGCCACCGCAATGCCCGTAAGCACGGCGCCGAACCAAGGGAATAGCGGAACGTAGTCGTTGGAGCGCGGATTGATCGCCGACAGGCCGATCCACCAGAGCCAGGGATGATCGAGAGCCTCGAAGCGCAGGTAGACTGGTGCCGCGATGACGAGCGCGGCGACGGCAAGCGTCAGCAACGCCGGCAAGCGCAGGAAGGCGAGGCCGAGCAGGCTGGCGAGCGCGATCTCGTGCAGGATGCCGAAGAAGATGAACCCGTCGGGCGTGGCGACGCGGGTGACGACCGAAATGGCGACCGCCGCGCCGGCGACCATGGCGAACCGTCTCCAGAAGCCGTTCCAGCGGATCTGCCGGCCATGGGCGAGATAGAGGCTGACGCCAACCAGGAACAGGAAGGTCGATGCAATGCAGCGGGCGTAGAACTTCCACCAGCCGAAGGCGGTGAGGCCGGGATCGGTGTAACCGAAGAATTCCAGGTCCCAGGTGAAGTGGTAGCTCGCCATCGCGATCAGCGCGATGCCACGCAAGATATCGATGGCGACGATGCGCTTCGATGGCTGCGGGACGGGTACGGTCGGCGTGTGGATGCTCATGGTCTCGCGATCTGATTCAGCCCCTCCACGACGACTATCACGGTTGCACCGGATAGAAGAAGACCGGGCGCCTTGGCCTGGACCGCGCGGCGGGGTCCGCGCCAGCCGCCGGGTTGGGCCAGCGCGGAAAAGCCTTTGACCGGCTTCGCTTTTTGCCGGATGTGCGTCGGTTTCCTCTTAATGCGCCTGAAATGTCCACGGCAGATTCGACGCCGCGATTCTGCTTTGGGGAAGCAATGTCCACCCATGTTCGCCATCCGATCTGGCTTCCGGCCCTCAAGGCCGCGGATGCGCGCACCTTCGCCTCGCTTTACGCGGTCGAATCCTTCGCCCGCGCCATGGTGTCGAGCGTCATACCGATCCAGGCCTACGAGATTCTCCACAACGAGCAGATCGTCTCCATACTTTACACCGCCGTGTCCCTGCTCGGCCTGTCGGTGACCTTGTTCATGCCGATGCTGATCCGGCGCTTCGCGCGGCGCTGGGTCTACACGGCGGGCGCCTGCCTGCTCGCTATCGGCTCGCTGTTCTTCGTCACCCATACGCTCGCCGGGCAACTGGCCGGGATGCTGTGCCGGGTGATGGGCGCCAGCGCGCTGTCGATCACGCTCAACCTCTACATCATGGATCACATCCGCAAGACCGATTTCATGCAGGCCGAATCGCTGCGGATGGCGTGGTCGATGGTTGCCTGGACCTGCGGGCCGACGCTCGGCATTTTTCTCTATACGCGCTTCGGCATTTATGCCGCGCATGGCGCGGTGGCGGTGTTCGCCATGGCTTTGCTGGCGCTGTTCTGGACCTATCGGCTGAGCGACAACCAGTCGATCCGCCCGGGCAAGACACGACCGGCCAATCCGCTCGCCAACATCGGCCGCTTCGTCGCCCAGCCGAGGCTGAGATTGGCCTGGCTGATAGCCTTCGGCCGTTCCTGCTTCTGGACGACCTTCTTCGTCTATGGACCGCTGTTCATGGTCATCACCGGCGAGGGCGAATTGGCCGGCGGCCTGCTGGTCTCGGCCGGCAACGCGCTGCTGTTCATGGCGATCTTCTGGGGCAAGGCGGGGAAACGCTTCGGCGGCCGCAGGACCATGACATTTGCCTATTTCGCCATGTCGGCGACGCTGCTGGCGGCCGGTGCCGTGGGCGAAACCGTGCCGTTGCTCACCGGTGCCTTCCTGCTGTGCGGCGCCTTCTTCACCATCGCGCTCGACGCGCTGGGTTCGACCGCCTTCATGCGCTCGGTGCGCTCCTATGAGCGCGCGCAGATGGCGGCGGTCTACCGCACCTATCTCGATTTTTCGGAACTGACGCCGCCGCTGGTCTATTCGGTGGTGCTGGCCTTCTTCGGTCTGGGCTCGGTGTTCGTCACGCTCGGGCTACTGGCAGCCTTTTGCGGCTTCATGACCTGGCGATATCTGCCGAAGTCGCTGTGATCTTCAGGCCTCGGGTGAGCGCGCAGCGTGCCGTTCGCGCACCCAATCGTGGAAGCGGTGCAGGTCGTACTCCTCGGGCATCAGCACGCCAGCTGTATGACGCATCGAGCGCAGGCCCTTCTGGTTGACCTCGCAGATTGCCGCGTCCTCCTCCAGCACCTGTGTGCCGAAGGCAACGATGTTGTCGATGTCGGTCTCGGCGAGCGCCTCGGGCGCGAACAGCCATTCCGCGGTCAATTCGGTCTGTTCGGGACCGAGCGGCGTAAGCCGCACGGTCCTGACATAGTCGACATGGCCGACGATGAACATCGACGGCAGGCTGGTGGCATAGGTCTGACCGGTGCTGCGTTCCGCCGGCGTCAAGCTCGGGAAGATCGGCCCGTGCGTCTGCCCATCACGCGACCATGTCTCAGCCCCGGCGCGCAGGCCGCCGGAAAATTCCGGCGCGTCATTGTCGGCGTGGCGGAGCCATTCGGGATCGTCATGCCGGCTCATCAGGCCGCGGCCATAGATCGGCACCAGCCGCGACAGATCCTTGTGGACGCCCGGGCAGTGCAGACACTCGTTGAAGTTTTCCCAAAAAATCTTCCAGTTGCAGTTCATCACCTTGCGCAGCACGTGGCCTGATACCAACGTTTCCAGCGGCCAATTGCCGAGATCGCCGGAGGCCGGATCGAAGGAAGATTGCGCCGAGCTGGCGGCATCTTCCGCAAGATTGACGAAGACGAAGCCCCGCCACACCGAGAGCGCGACGCGATAAAGCGGGTGATCGGCCTTGTCGAAGCCGTCAGGCAGCGATTTCGACGGCACGCGCACCAGATCGCCACGCAGCGAATAGGACCAGGCATGATACGGGCAGGTGATCAGCCGCGCCTTCAGCCGGCCCTGGCTTTCCTGGCAAAGCTGCGAGCCGCGATGCCGGCAGGTGTTGTGGAAGGCATGCAACTCGCCGGTGTCGTCGCGCAGCAGGAGGATTTCCTGCGTACCGACGCGGAAGGTGCGGAACGCCAAAGGCTGGGCAAGGTCGGCCTCGCGGCAGACGAGCAGCCAGTTCCTGTACCAGATGGCGTCGAGATCGCGCTGATAGTTGTCCTGGTCCCAATAGGCCGACGAGGGCAGCGTCGGCTCCGTTCGAGTCAGGCCGTTATAGGGCTCGCGCTCGCTGGCATTGGGCTGCATGGCTGGCTTCCCGTGAGGGGTGCCAGCCGACACCCGGCCATGAAGTTTGTCAATCGGGACGGGAGGAGGGCAGCTTCGCCGATACGGCGCTCCTGCTCTGGCGGCTGTCGGAATTTGGTTTGCCGGGCGCGGCGAATTTCCCTATAGTCACCGATGTCGTCGGTTCCTTTTTGGAGCCAAGAGGGAATGCGGTGCGGGCAGGAATTCCTGCCCAATGCCGTGGCTGCCCCCGCAACTGTGTGCGGTAGTCCTCTCCATATGCCACTGAAGATTTTTCTTCGGGAAGGTGGGGAAGGGCGCTTATCCGCGAGCCAGGAGACCTGCCGGCGACAGGAAACTGACTTCGATGCCCTCGGGTGGAGGGCGAAAGGACAAGACATGACTACCGCTTCCGTCTCCCTCGGCGCCTCCGTCTCCTCGCAGTCGCGCTTCATGCAGCTCGCGCTCGCGGCGCTGCTCGGCATCTTCGTCGTCGGCTTTGTCGGCTTCTCGCATATCGATGCGGTCCACAATGCTGCCCACGACTATCGCCACTCGATGGCGTTTCCCTGCCACTAACGAGGATCCGACATCATGAATCTGTTTCGCAACGTCGTGTTCGTCGCGGCGATCGCGGGGCTCGTGGCCGGTGTCGTCCTCGCCTGCATGCAGGCCTATGCCACCGTGCCGCTGATCCTCAAGGCGGAAGTCTACGAAAAGGCCGACGGCGGCCACCACCATGATCACGCGACCGCACCAGCGGCGACCAATGATGCCATGAGCACGGTGGCCTCCGCTGGGAATGCCATGAGCTCTGCCGCGCCCGCGGGCACCGATGCCATGGCACCGGCGGAGGAAGACGAAGGCTGGGCGCCGGCCGACGGTTTCGAGCGTTTCGCCTTTAGCGTGGTTGCCAATATCGTCACCGGCATCGGCTTCGCACTGGTCCTGGTCGCGGTTTCCGAGTTCTTCGGCGGCGTCGGCAACTGGCGCCAGGGTGTGTTCTGGGGTTTGGCCGGCTTTGCCGTGTTCACACTGGCACCGGGCCTCGGACTGCAGCCGGAACTGCCGGCAATGCCGGCGGCCGATCTTCTGCCGCGCCAGATCTGGTGGACGGCGACGGCGGCCGCGACCGCGACCGGCCTGGGCCTGATCGTGTTTCGCAGATCGTTGCCATTGACCATCCTCGCCGTCTTGCTGATCGTCGCGCCGCATGTCGTCGGCGCGCCGCAGCCCGACAGTTTCGAGACACCGATCCCGGAAGGCCTGCACCATCAGTTCGTGGTGGCGGTGACGGTGACCAATCTGGTGTTCTGGCTGGTGCTTGGCGCGATCGTGGGCGTGGTGCGCAGGCGCTTCACCGGCACGGCGACCAGCCTGCGCGACAGCTTTGCCTGATCGCGGCAGGCTGACCTTCATCATCGGCGGTGCGCGCTCCGGCAAGAGCGCGCACGCCGAAACCCTGGTGACGGCATTGCCCTCGCCCTGGGCCTATATCGCCACGGCGCAAGCCTATGACGACGAGATGCGCGAGCGCATCGCGCTGCACCGCTCGCGGCGCGGTGAGGGCTGGTTGACCATCGATGCGCCACTCGACCTCGCAGAAGCGCTGGAGGCGTTGCCAGACGGGCAGCCGGTGCTTGTCGACTGCCTGACGCTGTGGCTGACCAATCACATGCTGGCCGATCACGACGTCGAGGCCGCGTGCCGGCGGCTGGCGGACGTGCTGTCGCGGCCGCGCGGACCGTGGTTCGTGGTAACGAACGAGGTCGGGCAAGGCATCGTGCCCGACAACGCACTGGCGCGTCGGTTTCGTGACGATGCCGGCCGGCTCAACCAGCGGGTCGCCGCGATTGCCGACACGGTGCTGCTCATGGTGGCGGGGCTACCGCTCAAGGTGAAGTGAAATGACCGATATCGACGACAAGGATGAAGAACGCCATCGCGCCAAGATGGCCAAGCGCAAGGCGGTGCAGGACGCCGAGGTTGCGGGCAAGACGATCGAGAAGGGGTTGCTGATCGTCAACACCGGTCCCGGCAAGGGCAAGACCACGGCCGCCTTCGGTCTCGCGCTGCGCATGCTCGGCTACGGCAAGCGCGTCGGCGTCGTCCAGTTCATCAAGGGCAAGTGGCACACCGGCGAGAAGGAGGCCTTTGCCGTCTTTGGCGACCGTGTCGTCTGGCACGCAATGGGCGAGGGTTTCACCTGGGAGACGCAGGACCTGAAGCGCGATATCGCTGCCGCCGAGGCCGCCTGGGCCAAGGCTCTGGAATTGATCGCCGACCCCTCGATCAGCCTTGTCGTGCTCGACGAGCTCAACATTGCCTTGCGCTACGACTATCTCGCTCTCGACAAGGTGGTTGCGGCGCTCAAGGCTCGCCGCGAAGGCCTGCATGTCGTCGTCACCGGCCGCAACGCCAAGCCGGCACTGGTCGAGGCGGCGGACCTGGTCACCGAGATGGGGGTGACAAAGCACCATTTCTCGGCTGGCGTGAAAGCGCAGCAAGGCATCGAGTTCTAGAAAACCAGAACGGCGATCAGCGCGACAAGGCCGAACAAGCCGATCAGCAGGTAGTCCGCGACCCGGTAAAGCTTGAGCGCCCGCCTGATATCGCCGCTGTCGACATCGCGGCGGCCGCCTTCGCCCATGAAGATGTCGTCGACCATGACACCGCCATAGCTGCGTGGTCCGGCGAGCGCCAGCCCGAGCGCGCCGGCCATGGCCGCTTCCGGCCAGCCGGCATTGGGCGAGCGGTGTTTTTTCGCGTCGCGCCGTACCGCCTTCCAGGCGTCGCGGGGGTCGGCGCCCTCGACCAGGAGGGAAGCGAGCACGATCAGCAGCGCCGTCAGCCGCGATGCAGGCAGGTTGATCCAGTCGTCGAAGCGCGCCGCCGCCCAGCCGAAGGCCTCATGGCGCGGAGTCCGGTGGCCGACCATCGAATCGGCAGTGTTGGCCGCCTTGTAGGCCGCGCCGCCGGCGAGCCCTCCGACCCCGGTCCAGAAGGCGGGGGCGACGATGCCGTCGGAAAAATTTTCCGCCAGGCTCTCGATTGCCGCGCGGCAGACGCCGGCGCGGTCGAGTGTCTCGGGATCACGGCCGACGATCCGCGAAACGGCGGCTCGGCCCATGTCGAGGCCTCCGCTGTCGAGCGCGTCGGCGACGGCTTCGACATGTTCGTAAAGGCTTTTCTGTGACAGAAGCGATGTCGCCAGAAAGACGGCAACGATCCACCCCAGGGGGACGAACCAGAGCAGAACAAGCTGCACGCAAAGGCCTGCTATCGCCGGCACCAGCACGATGACCAGAAGCGCCTGGACACCACGTTGGCGACGCAACGCGTCGGGATCAGTGGCGCGGTTGAGCCGCAAGTCGAGAAAGGATATTAGCCTGCCGAACCATGTCACCGGATGGCCGATGGCGCGAAACAGCCAGTCGGGATAACTAAGGGCGAATTCGACAATTAATGACAGGAAAGCGATCAGGACTGACATGAAGCTTCTTGAAGGAGCGGTGGACCATGGTGGAAGTCTTGGCCGGGCAAGGGCGCTTTTCCCCAATGCCGTGCTGCCTTTCGTCGACCTCTCGACCGGTATCAATCCGCACTCCTACCCGCTTTTCGACCTGCCCGCCACCTCGCTGTGGCGATTGCCAGAGGCCGCGCGTGGGCGCGAACTGGTAGAGATTGCGGCCAACACCTATGGGGCGCCTTCCCCAGCAACCGTGGTGGCAGCCCCTGGCACACAGATCCTGTTGCCGCGCGTCGCCTCGCTGGTGAGGCCCGGCAAGGCAATGGTGCTGGGGCCGACCTATGCCGAACACGCCCGGGCGGCGGCGATTGCCGGGCACGAGGTGGTCGAGCTCAGCGATTTCGCGGCGCTGGCGGAAGCCGACCTCGCCATCATAGTCAATCCGAACAATCCCGATGGGCGCGTCGTCGAGCGCGACCGGTTGCTGGTGCTGGCCGCCGGACTTCGCGCCAAGGGCGGGCTGCTGGTCGTCGACGAGGCGTTCATGGATGTCGGTCCACGCGAGCACAGCCTCGCCGGCGATGTCGGCCAGGGCGGCATCGTCGTGCTGCGTTCCTTCGGGAAGTTCTTTGGTTTGGCCGGCCTGCGGCTCGGGTTCGCGCTTGCCGACGCGCCGACGGCTGAACGGCTGGACATGCAGTTCGGGCCGTGGGCTGTCGCAGGACCGGCCCTGGAATATGGCATCCGCGCGCTCGCCGATCTCGATTGGCAGGATGCGATGCGGGCCTCGCTGGCGGAAGCGACGGTGCGGCTCGATGCGCTGTTTAGCCGTTTCGGCGTTCCCGTCGCGGGGGGCACCACGCTGTTCCGCTATCTCAGCCTGCCCGATGCCGGCGGCCTGTTTTCCGGGCTTGGCCAGGGCGGCATCCTGCTGCGGCATTTCTCCGAACGGCCGCATGCCTTGCGCGCCGGCCTGCCGGGGAGCGAGGAGGAGTGGCGCAGGCTCGAATCCGCTCTTGCCGATTGGGCGTCGCGGCGCGAGGATCGTTCGAAAGGTTTCAAACAATGATCCATGTCTGCTCATTGGCGAAAATCGAGGAAGTGGTGGCCAGGACCGGCGCCGACCGCATGCTGTCGCTGCTCGCCGCCGGAACGGACGTAGTCCGACCGGCCTCGATCCCAAGGAAAAACCATCTGCACCTGGTCATGCACGACATCGCCGTGGCGCAGGACGGCATGACCATGCCGGGCGAGGAGCATGTCCGTAACCTGCTCGATTTCGCACGCCGCTGGGACCGGGCGAAACCAATGCTGGTGCACTGCTATGCCGGCATCAGCCGTTCGACCGCCTCGGCCTATATCATCGCCGCGGCTTTGGCGCCGAAACGCAACGAGGTGGAACTGGCGCGGACGCTGCGAGCGCTATCGCCTTCGGCGACGCCCAATCCGCGGCTGATCGCGGTGGCCGACGCGCTGCTTCAGCGCAACGGCCGCATGATCGAGGCGATCGAGTCGATCGGGCGCGGCGCCGACGCCTTTGAAGGCACGCCGTTCGCCCTCAAGATCGACGGTTAGCTATTTCAGCCACTCCGCGAGCTTGGCCTTTCGCACGTCTCGCACCAGGTTGATGAACCCGTCAGCCTGATATTCCGCCGTCAGCCGGCCTTTCTCGGCTGTCGCGATGCTGGCGTCGCCGACCACGCCGTTCGGGTTGAGATCCCCGGCGATCCAGGCGAAGGCGTGGGTGCCTGTGTGGCGCAGCAGCGAGAATTCCTGCTCGGCCTTGGCGACGTTGGAAACGAAATTGTCGGCCTTGCCCATGTCGACGAGATCGGGCCGGAAATGCAGCATCAGTGACGTCTCGACATCGCCGCCATGAATGCCGTGACGATCCTCGAGTTCGGTGTACATGCCGGCCGGGCGGCCAAAGCGCTGCCAACTGGTCTTCACCGCCAGCATCTTTTCGCGCACGCGCAATTCCCGCGTGACGATGCCCATGATCTCCTCATTGCCGCCATGCGAATTGACGACGATGAGCTTGCGCACGCCGGCGCGCGCGATCGACAGGCCGAGCTCGGTCCAGGCGTCGACCAGCGTCGTTGCCGGCAAGGTGAGAGTGCCCGGCGCGTGCAGATGCTCGTTCGACTTGCCCACCGCCTGGACCGGCAGGATGCGGATGTCGAGATCGTCGGGCAAGCGTGAAATCACCGTGTCGAGCATGCCGTTCATGATCGAAGTGTCGGTCGACACAGGCAGATGCGGTCCATGCTGCTCGATAGCCGCCAGCGGCAGCACCGCGATTGTCGCCTCGGGATCGATCGAGGCGTATTCGGTGGTCCGGTAGTCGCCCCACCATACGCGTTTCTTGCCAGCAGTCATGTCACGCCTCTTCAAATGATCAGGTCAGACCTAGCGCGGTGCGGCCGGCCTGTCGATCACCCGGCCGCGATGGCCTCGACCTCGACCTTGAATTCGGGCCGGGCAAAGCCGGAAACGATCATCAGCGTCGAGGCTGGCGCCGGGCTCGAAAACAGCCGGTCGCGAACCTCCATATAGGGCCGCAGATGCGCGCGGTCGGTGACATAGGCGTTGATGCGAACGATGTCGCCAAGTCCCAGCCCGGCTTCGCCCAGAACCGCCGCGATGTTCCTGAAGCAGAGTTCGGCCTGCGCGCCGGCATCTTCCGGTATCTGGTCGTCCGCCGTGATGGCGACCTGACCCGAGCACAGCACCAGACGCTTGCCGGCCGGCACCTCGACGCCGTGGCTGTAGCGGGCAAAGGGTGGCTTGATCGACTTAGGGGTAAGGAATTTGAACATGGCAATCTCCTGGATATCGCCAGCCTAAGGCCGGACGCATTGCACCATCAAGATGGTGGTGCATGTCGCCGGTGCGATTGTGGACAGGCGTTCAAAAAATAGGCACGATGCCCTTCGGTGCAGCACGACCTTTCCGGCTTTCGCAGATGGCTGTGGTGCAGGCGGGCGGGTCCCGGCGCGCGACGCCGGTGGCATGTGTCTTGCTTCTTGAATCTTTGGTGTCAAGCACGGCGCGCAACGCGCCGGTGCAAATAAAGGGCGGTGTCAATGTACGTGAAACAGAAGATTTCGGCCGCGGTGGTGGCCCTGCTTGCGGCCAGCACGCTGGGCGCGGCGGCGAATGAAAAAGTCACTTTCGGCACCAACTGGCTCGCCGAGCCGGAACATGGCGGCTACTACCAGGCCGTGGCCGATGGCACCTATGCCGCCTGCGGTCTCGACGTCACCATCATGCAGGGCGGCCCGCAGGTCAGCGGCCGGCCGATGTTGCTCGCCGGCAAGATCGATTTCTACATGGGCGGCAATCTGCTGTCGGCCTTCGACGCCGTCCAGCAAGGCATTCCGATGCGTGTGGTGGCAGCCGACTTCCAGAAGGACCCGCAGGTCATCATGTCCCACCCCGGCGAGGGGCTCGACAAATGGGAAGACCTGAAGAACGCCGAGCAGTACATTCTGGGTGACGAAGGCGTGCAGACCTTCTTCCAGTGGATGGTCATCGAGCTCGGTTTCGACGCTTCAAAGCGCGTCCCCTACACCTACAACACCGCCCCTTTCCTCGCCAACAAGAAGTCTATCCAGCAGGGCTACGTCACCTCGGAGCCGTTCGCGGTCAAGAAGGAAGGCGGCTTCGTGCCGAACCAGTTCCTGCTCGCCGACTACGGCTGGGACACCTATTCGACCACGATCGAGGTGATGCAGGAGACGATCGACAAGAAACCTGAGGTTGTCCAGTGCTTCGTCGATGGCTCGGCCAAGGGATGGTACAAGTACCTCTACGGCGACAACAAGGCCGCCAACGACATGATCAAGAAAGACAATCCTGACATGAGCGACGAGCAGATCGCTTTCTCGATCGAGCAGATGAAGAAGTTCGGCCTGGCCGATTCCGGCGACACCGAGAAGCTCGGCATCGGCGCCATGAAGGAAGAACGGATCAAGAGCTTCTACGACAAGATGGTCAAGGCCAAGGTCACGCCTGAAGGCATCGACATCACGAAAGCCTACACGCTGGCCTTCATCAACAAGGGGGTCGGGCTCGAGCTGAAGAAATAGGCCGGCCCGGCATGATGCGGGAACAGGTGGCGCAAACGCCCGCCTCGGACATGGCTCCGACCTTGCTGGCGCTGCGGGGCGTCGGCAAGGTCTTTTCCAACGGCGTGACGGCGCTCAGCGATGTCGACCTGACGATCCGGGAAGGCGATTTCCTCAGCCTGCTCGGACCGTCGGGCTGCGGCAAGTCGACGGCGCTGCGGCTGATTGCCGGCCTGTCCACGCCGACATCCGGCGTGCTCGACTGGCGCGGCGGCGGCTCGCTCGACCGCGCCAATATTGGCTTCGTCTTCCAGGAGCCGACGCTGCTGCCCTGGGCCAGCGTCTTCGACAATGTCTGGCTGCCGCTCAGGCTGAAAGGCATTTCCCGCGCCAAGGCCGCCCCGGCGATAACGGAGATGCTGGCGCGGGTACACCTCACCGGCTTCGAGGACGCCGTGCCGCGCGAACTCTCCGGCGGCATGAAGATGCGCGTCTCGATCGCGCGCGCCATGGTGACCAAGCCACGCGTGCTGTTGATGGACGAGCCGTTCGCGGCACTCGACGAGATCACCCGCTTCAAGCTCAACAACGACCTGCTGGAACTGTGGCAAGACGAGCGCTTCACCGTCGTCTTCGTCACCCACAGTGTGTTCGAAAGCGTGTTTCTCTCCAACCGCGTCGTCGTCATGGCGGCTCGGCCGGGGCGGGTGTTCGACGAACTCGCGATCGAGGCCTCCTATCCGCGCGATGAGGCGTTTCGCACTTCGCCTGACTATGCGGCCCTTTGCCGGCAAGCCTCGGATGTGCTGGTCAATGCCATCAATTCAACAGCGGGCTCGCATCATGACGGCCATTGACGGTACGTTGAAACTCGACCCCGAGGAAGCGCGCCGCGTGCGCCAGGAGCGGTTTGAGCGGATCGGCCGCTGGGTTCTGCCGCTGGCGTTCATGATCCTGGCGATCTGGCTGTGGGACCGAATCTGCGTGTGGAACGAGATCCCGCAATACATCCTGCCGCGCCCCGGCGTCGTGCTGACAACGCTCTACAACGATGCCGGCCTGCTGTTTTCCGCACTGCTAGTCACCTTGCGCATCACCTTCCTCAGCCTGCTGCTGGCGGTTGTCGGTGGCGTCGGCCTGGCGGTCTTGTTCGCGCAGTCGAAATGGGTGGAGATGTCGTTCTTCCCCTTCGCCATCGTGCTGCAGGTGACACCGATCGTGGCGATCTTTCCGCTGATCAACATCTATGTCGACAATCAGACGACCAAGCTCCTGCTCTGCGCCTGGATCGTCGCCTTCTTCCCGATCCTGTCGAACACCACGCTCGGCCTCAACTCGGTCGACCGCAACCTGCGCGACCTGTTCAAGCTCAACGGCGCGACGCGCTGGCAGCAACTGCGCTATCTCAGGCTGCCGGCGGCCATGCCGTATTTCCTTGGCGGGCTGAAGATCGCCGGCGGCCTGTCGCTGATCGGCGCCGTGGTGGCCGAGTTCGTCGCCGGCGCCACCGGCCAGTCGTCCGGACTTGCCTCGCGCATCATCGAAGCGGGTTACCGGCTCAACGCGCCAAGGCTGTTCGCGGCGCTGTTCCTGATATCGCTGACAGGCATCCTGATCTTTCTCGTGCTGTCGCTGATTTCGCATCTCATTTTGCGGCGCTGGCACGAAAGCGCGCTGAAGCAGGAGCGGTAGACCTTGATACCAGCCTCTGGCTCCTACCGCCTTGCCAACGCGCGTGTTCATCAATCTGTCACGCTTGGTCTGGCTGCGACCTTCGACAGCGACGGTTTCGCCCTTGCCGACATTACCGTCGCGGACGGCAAGATTTCCAGCATCGCCGTGCAGGCAGCATCGAAGGTACCGGCGGGCGTCATCGACCTTGCCGGCCGTATCGTGCTGCCGTGTTTCGTCGACTGCCACACGCATATCGACAAGGGCCATATCTGGCCACGAAAGCCCAATCCAGACGGCAGCTTCATGGGCGCTCTGAACGCCACGGGCGCCGACCGTGTGGCGCGCTGGACCGCCGAGGATGTGGCGCGCCGCATGGATTTCTCGCTGCGCTCGGCCTACGCGCATGGCACCGGGGCGCTCAGAACTCATATCGACAGCGTCGCGCCGCAGGAGGAAATCTCCTGGCCCGTGTTCGAGACGATGCGCGAGGCATGGCGTGGCCGCATCGAATTGCAAGGTGCCTGCCTGCTCGGCATCGAGGGCGTGCGCGACAAGAAATGGTTCGACAGGCTGGCCAAACGCGTGGCCGCCGCCAAGGGCGTGCTGGGCGTCGTCACCTATATGGTGCCGGACCTGGAAGAGCTGCTCGACCACGTTTTCGCGCAGGCAATCAAGCACGGGCTCGACCTTGATTTCCATGCCGACGAGACCGACGACATCGCCGCGATCTCACTGAAGAAGATCGCCGAGGCGGCGCTGTGGAACGGCTTCGAGGGCAACATCCTCGTCGGCCATTGCTGCTCGCTGGCGCGCCAGCCCGATCTCGAGGTGCTGGACACGCTGGACAAGGTGGCGAAGGCCGGGCTGGCAATCGTGTCGCTGCCGATGTGCAATCTCTATTTGCAGGACCGTCGCACTGACCAGACCACACCGCGCTGGCGTGGCGTGACGCTGCTGCACGAGATGAAGGCGAGGGGCATTGCGGTGGCCGTCGCTTCGGACAACACGCGCGATCCCTTCCATGCCTATGGCGATCTCGACATGCTGGAGGTCTACCGCATGGCGACGCGCATCCTGCATTTCGATCACCCGGTCGGCGACTGGCCGCAGGCGGTCACCGCGACGCCGGCCCATGTGATGCGGCTCGATGGCTTCGGCACGCTCGCCGCCGGAGGCGATGCCGACTTCGTGCTGTTCAAAGGTCGAAGCTGGACGGAATTGCTGTCGCGCCCCGAATCGGATCGCATCGTCGTGCGTGCGGGGCGAGCGATAGACCGGCAGTTGCCCGACTATGCCGAACTCGACGGACTGATGGTGGAATGATGGATGTTTCGGCGCTCAAACGCGATCTCGATGGGATAAAGCTCGACGACAATCCGGCCATCGTCCAGCAGAAGAGCCGCGACTTCTACTGGTACAGTCCGGTCCTGAAACAACAGCTCGACCATGTCACCGGCGACCTCATCGTGACGCCCAGGAACGAGGCCGAACTGATCCGCGTGCTTGCCGCCTGTCATCGCCATGGCGTGGCGGTGACGCCGCGCGGCAGCGGCACCGGCAATTATGGCCAGGCAATGCCGCTTTCGGGCGGCGTGGTGCTCAATCTCGCCGAGATGAACGAGATCAAGTCGATCGCGCCGGGGCGCGTGGTGACCGGGCCGGGCGCGGTCCTGGCCGACATCGACAAGGCGACGCGCGCGCATTCCGGGCAGGAGCTGCGACTGTCGCCCTCCACCTACAACACCGCCTCGATCGGCGGTTTCATCGCCGGCGGCTCCGGTGGTGTCGGCTCGATCAATTTCGGCGGATTGCGTGATGTCGGCAATGTGCTGCGCCTGCGCGTGGTGACGATGGAGGCTGAGCCGAGGGTGCTCGAACTCACCGGCGAAGACCTGCACAAGGTGACCCACGCCTATGGCACCAATGGCATCATCTCGGAAGTCGAGATGCCGCTGACGGCGGCCTATGACTGGATCGACGTCATCGTCGGCTTCGACCAATTCATGGATGCGGCGCGCTATGGCAATGCGCTGGCCTGCCAGGACGGCATCCTGACCAAGCTGATCACGCCGATCGCGGCACCCGTGCCGCAGCTTTATTTCAAGCGGCACCAGAAATTCTTCAGGGAAGGTCAAAGCATCTGCGTCGTCATGGTGGCGCAACATGGGCTGGATGCTTTTCTGGCCTTTACGCGCCGCGCCGGGGGTGAGGTGATCTACAACGCCACCACGGCGACGCCGGAGGAGAAAAAGGGCCTGCCGCCGGCCTATGAGCTGGCCTGGAACCACACGACGCTCCGGGCGCTGCGCGTCGACCCCGCCGTCACCTACCTGCAGTCGCTCTATCCCTTTCCCAACCAGCTGGCGCTGGTAGAGAAAATGGATGCGATGTTTCCCGGCGAAGTGTTCTCGCATCTCGAATTCGTGCGGCTGGATGGCAACATCACCTGCTTCGGCCTGCCGCTGGTCAAGTTCACCACCGAGGCGCGGCTTAACGAGATCATCCGCCTGCATGAGGAAAATGGCTGCCCGATCTTCAACCCGCACCGCTACACGCTGGAAGAGGGCGGCATGAAGCAGACCGACGCGGTGCAACTCGCCTTCAAGCGCGAGACCGACCCGCAAGGCCTGCTCAATCCCGGCAAGATGATCGCCTGGGAAAACCCGGACTATGACTACCGCTCGGGCCGGACGTTCCTGTTCAAGGGGCTGCAGAGGACGGGATGAGGAGAAGTTCGCGCTTGAACACCCCCCTCTGGCCTGCCGGCCATCTCCCCCGCAAGGGGGGAGATCGGACTGCCTCATTGCTTTCGCCAATTGTCAGCGTGGCAGGTTGGCGGCAGCGTTTAAGCTGCCAATCTCCCCCCTTGCGGGGGAGATGGCTGGCAGGCCAGAGGGGGGTGCCTCGCGCCGACCTGCGGAATATCCTCCCGTGAAAATCCTCGTCCTCTACGCTCATCCGGTCGAGACCAGCTTCAATGCCGGGCTGCACGGGACGATCGTCGAGCGGCTGACGGCGGCGGGTCACGTGGTCGACGATTGCGATCTCTATGCCGAAGAATTCGATCCGCGGCTGACGCGCCAGGAACGGTTGGACTATCACAATCAGCGCGGTCCCGCGGATCCTGCGGCGCCATACGTCGAGCGCCTGTTGCGGGCCGATGCGCTGGTGCTTTCCTATCCGGTCTGGAATTACGGTTTCCCGGCGATCCTGAAAGGGTTTTTCGATCGCGTCTTCCTGCCGGGCGTGTCGTTCAAGCTGGTCGACGGCAAGGTGGAGCCGTCGCTGCACAACATAAGAAAGGTCGCGGCGGTCACCACCTATGGCGGCAGCCGGTTCCGCGCCTTTCTGATGGGCGACCCGCCGCGAAAACTGATCAAGCGCATGCTGCGCGCCACGGTAAAGCCGGGTGCTCCGGTGACCTACCTCGCGCATTATTCGATGAACCTGTCGACCGATGAAACCCGAAAGTCCTTCACGGCGAAGGTCGCGGCCAGCATGGATGCATTCTGATGCGTGCCCTTGTCGTCTATTGCCATCCGGTGCCGGAGAGCTTTTGCGCCGCCATTCGCGACACCGCCGTGGATGTGCTGACGCGGCGAGGCTGGGACGTGCGGCTGCTCGACCTCTACGCCGCAAAGTTCGATCCAGTGATGAGCTGCGAGGAGCGGCGTACTTACAATAGTCAGGCGCCGCAGGATCCGGCGCTGAAACCGCATTTCGAACTGCTCAACTGGGCCGAGGCGATCCTGTTCGTCTACCCGACCTGGTGGTACGGGCTGCCGGCGATGCTGAAGGGCTGGCTCGACCGGGTGTGGGCGACCGATGTCGCCTTCAAGCTGCCGGCGGGCAGGGGAGGGATCAAGTCGCTGATGACGCATGTCACCAAGGTCGGCGTCATCACCACTTGCGGCGCGCCGACCTGGTGGAGCGTCGTCGTCGGCCAGCCCGGGCGCAAGACCTTGCTGCGCGGCATGCGGGCGCTGTGCGCCAGGCGCTGCAAGACGTTCTTCCTGGCGCATTATTTGATGGACGCCTCGACGCCGAAGACGCGAGCGGCGTTTCTGGTCAAGGTGCGGGCGAAGTTGGAGCGGTTTTGAAAGATGCCGGCAGGCAGATGAGGGGCAGCGCTGGCCTTGCCAACCGTCGGCGCCGCCCCTCATCCGGCCCTTCGGGCCACCTTCTTCCCGTGAACGGGGAGAAGGAAAGGCCGCTACATCCTCGTCCGTTCCGATTTCGGATCGTACATCGGTTTCAGCGATGCCTCAGCCGCAAACCGTTCGCCGGCGATCTCGATTTCATAAGTCGAGGCAAGCACATCCGCCTCGCCCTGCCCTTGGCACGGCACATAGCCCAGCCCGATCGCTCCGCCGAGATGGTGGCCGTAATTGCCCGAAGTGATCGGACCGATGATCTTGCCATCGCGCAGGATCGCTTCGTTATGGAAGAGCAGGGGCTGCGGGTTCTTGAGGCGGAACTGGACCAGGCGGCGGTCCAATCCGGCCTCCTTCTTCTTCAGCACGGCATCGCGGCCGATGAAATCGCCCTTGGCCGTCTTCACCGCGAAGCCGAGGCCCGCCTCCAGCACATTGTCCTCATCGGTGATGTCGTGTCCGAAATGGCGGAAAGCCTTTTCTATGCGGCAGGAATCGAGCGTATGCAGTCCACAGAGCTTTAGCCCGACATCGGCACCGGCCTCATCAATGGCCTCGAACACATGGGCGGCCTGTTCGGTCGAGACGTAAAGCTCCCAGCCGAGCTCACCGACATAGGTGACGCGGTGCGCCCGGGCGAGACCCATGCCGATTTCGATCTCCTGGAATGTGCCAAATGGATTGTTCTCGTTGGAGAAGTCGTTGGGGCTGACCTTCTGGATCAGTTTGCGCGCATCCGGGCCCATCACGCAGAGCACGCTTTCAGCGGCGGTTACGTCCGTGATGATGACGAACTGGTCGCCGACGTGCCGCCGCAGCCAGGCGAGGTCGCGCTGCAGCGTGGCGCCCGGCACGACGAGGAAATAGGCCGTATCCGAAAGCCGCGACACGGTGAGGTCGCTCTCTATGCCGCCGCGCTGGTTGAGCATTTGCGTGTAGACGATCTTGCCCGGCGCCACGTCCATGTCGTTGGCGCAGAGTCTTTGCAGGAAGGTGCAGGCGTCGCGGCCCTCGACGCGGATCTTGCCGAACGACGTCATGTCGAACAGGCCGACCTTGTCGCGGACCGCCAGATGCTCCTCGCGCTGGTTATCAAACCAGTTCTGCCGCTTCCAGGAATAGCGATATTCGCGCTCCTGGCCTTCGCGGGCGAACCAGTTGGCACGCTCCCAGCCGGCGACTTCGCCGAACACGGCGCCGCGCGCCTTCAGATGCTCGTGCAGGGGCGAGCGGCGCACACCACGCGAGGTTGCCATCTGGCGATAGGGGAAATGGTCGGCATAAAGCAGGCCGAGCGTTTCGGAGACGCGTTCCTTGAGATAGCGGCGGTTCTTCTGGAAGGGTTGAGTGCGGCGGATGTCGACTTCCCACAGGTCGAACGGGGCTTCGCCATCGTTGATCCACTGCGCCAGCGCCATGCCGGCGCCGCCCGACGAGACGATGCCGATCGAATTGTAGCCGGTCGCCATCCAGTAGCCGCGCAACTCCGGCGCTTCGCCGAGATAATAGCGGTCGTCAGGGGTGAAACTTTCAGGCCCGTTGAAGAAAGTGTGGATGCCGGCGGTCGCCAGCATCGGCATGCGGCTAACGCCCATTTCGAGGATCGGTTCGAAATGGTCCATGTCCTCCGGCAACTGGTCGAAGCAGAAATCCTCGCGGATGCCGTCCATGCCCCATGGCTTGGCCACCGGCTCGAAGGCACCGAGCATCATCTTGCCGGCGTCTTCCTTGTAGTAGGCGCACTCGTCCGGCACGCGCAGCACTGGCAGGCGGCCAAGGCCGGGGATCGGCTCGGTGACCAAATAAAAGTGCTCGCAGGCGTGCAGCGGGATGTTCACGCCGTTCTGGGCGCCGAGATCGCGCGCCCACATGCCGGCGCAGTTGATAACGATATCGGTCTCGATCGTGCCCTGGCCTTCGCCTTGCGCCCAGGACACGCCGGAGACGCGGCCATTTTTCGTATGGACCTTGGTGACCTTCACATTCTCCGCGATGGTGGCGCCACGTTGGCGCGCACCCTTGGCCAGCGCCATGGCGATGTTGGCCGGGTCGCACTGGCCGTCGAGCGGCAGATGCACGGCGCCGACCACGTCGGAGACATTGAGATGCGGGTACATCTCCTTGACCTCATTGGGAGAAATCTCGCGCACGTCGACGTCGAAGGCGCGGGCGAGCGACGCCTGCCGGTAGATCTCGTGCTTGCGCTCTTCGGTCAGCGCCACGGTGATCGAGCCGACCTGGCGCATGCCGGTGCCGACCTCGGTCTCGGCTTCCAGCTTGACGTAGAGATCGGCCGAATATTTCGCCAGCCGGGTCATGTTCTGCGAGCCGCGCAACTGTCCGATCAGCCCTGCGGCGTGCCATGTCGTGCCCGAGGTCAGTTGCTTGCGCTCCAGAAGCACGATGTCGGTCCAGCCAAGCTTGGCCAGGTGGTAGGCCACCGAGCAGCCGGAGACGCCGCCACCGATGATGACGGCCCTTGCCTTGGTGGGGATGGCTTTCGTGGGAAGGCTCCTCGCGGTCATGCGGCCTCACGACGGTAGCTGGAAACGAAACGGCGCAGCCGGGCGGCTGCTTCCCTGAGCACGGGTTCGGGCTGGCACAGGCTGATTCTGATATGGCCGGCGGCGGCTTCGCCGAAACTCGAGCCCGGCATGACGCCGACCTTCTCCTTGTCGAGGAAGGCGAAGGCGAATTTCTCGTCGTCGGGTTCGACATCAGATATGTCGAGCATGACATACATGCCGCCTTCGGAACCGCGCACGGTGACATCGTTCATGCCGCGCACGGCATCGAGCAGAACGGTGCGGCGCGCCGCATAGCGTTCGGCGATGTCCTTGACGCCATGGTGCTGCTCCAGCGCCTCGGTGCAAGCGATGGAGATGAAGGCCGGCAGGCCGTAGGTCGTCACCAGGTTGAGATTGATCAGCAGCGTGATCATTTTTTCCGGACCGGTCAGCCAGCCCATGCGCCAGCCGGTCATGCCGTGGCTCTTGGACATCGAATTGATCACCAGCGTGCGCTCGGCCATGCCGGGCAGCGAGCGCGGCGAGACATTCTCGCCGCCGCCCAGCGTCCAGTAGACCTCATCGGACAGCAGCCAGAGATCGTGCTCGCGGCAGATTTCGGCCAGCTGTTCCAGCCGCTCGCGCGAATAGACGGCACCGGTCGGGTTGTTCGGCGTGTTGATCAGTATGGCGCGCGTGTTGGGCTTGAGTGCCGCACGGATCATGTCCGCGCGCGGTTGGAACCCATCCTCGGCCGGTGTCTCGACGACGGTGAAGCTGGCACCGGCGGCACTGAAGGTGTTGGGATAGGTGGCATAGTAGGGGGCAACCACGATGGCGTGGTCGCCCGGGTCGAGAACGGCCTGCACGGCCGCGTAAAGTGCTGCTTGGCCGCCCGGCGTGGCGATGACCTCTTCCGGCGTCGTCTCGACACCGGTGCAGGCGCTGGAGGCCGCCGCCATCGCCTTGCGCAGGCGCGGCAGGCCGGGCAGCGGCGTGTAGTGATGGTTGCTGCCGCGAACCGCCGCAACGCAGGCTTCGATCGTCTCCGACGGCGTGTCGAAATCGTGGTCGCCGACCGACAGCATGATAATGTCCTCGCCGGCTTCCTTGCGGGCCCAGGCGGCGAAATGAACTTCCCAGCCGTCCTTGCCCGATGGAACAATGCCGGTGATGCGCGATGATGGTTTAGGCATGTGAGACTCCCGAGATCGCGTAGCCGTCTTGTTGCAGCCGGTCGCGCAAGGCGGCGATATGGGCAGGACCGACCTCGCAGCAACCGCCGACGATGTCCGCACCCGCTTCCACCCAGCCGACGGCCTGGTCGGCGTAGGCATCCGGACCGAGGTCGTGGCGGGCATGCAGTACATCCACCGTGCCGCCATGCTTGAGCGCTTCGGTGGACGTGAAGCCATTGGCATAGGCACCGACCGGGCCGCCGAGTTCGATCAGTTCAGGCAAGGCCGCCGCGATCGCTTCCGGGCGGCAGCAGTTGAGCAGCCGCGCCGCCACCGGCAGATTTCCGAGCGCATCGGCCGCCGACGCAATCGTCTCGCCGCTGCGCAGGCGCGGCGTGCCGTGATCGGCCAGCGTCCATGACACCCAGACAGGCTTGCCGCTTTCCGATGCGGCGGTGACCGCCGCGCGCGCTTCCTCCGACGACGCCATGGTCTCGCAAAGGAACAGGTCGACACCGTCCACCTGCTCGGCGACGATGCGGCGGTAGATGTCGAGCGTCTCCTGGTAGGAGATCGTCAGCGCCGGCGCGTAGCTGCCGAAGAGCGGCGACAGGCAGCCGGCGATCGCCGCATCGCCGGCCTCGTCACACGCTTGCCTGGCGAGCTCGATGCCACGCTTCTGCAATGGCTTGAACAGGTCTTCCGCGCCTTCGCGCGCCAGGCGTTCGGGCGTCGCCGAATAGGTGTTGATGGTGATGACGCGGGCGCCGGCGCGGATGAATTCGGCATGCAGGCCGCGCACAAGGTCCGGTTCGTCGATCAGCACCCTGGCCGACCACAGCGGCGTCGGCTCGGACTGGCTGCGCCGCACCAGCTCCTGGCCCATGCCGCCATCGGTGAGGATAACGTTCTTCATGCGCGCAGTCTTTCGTTCCTGGGATCCCACAAGGGCTCGTCCTGTTGCACGATCGCCTTGAAGCGGTCGCCGAAGATCTCGACCTCAACTGATGTGCCGGGTTCGGTCAGGTCGGCGCGCAGCATGCCGAGCGCGATCGACTTGTCGACGCGATGGCCCCAGCCCCCCGACGTCGTCTCGCCGACGATCTGGCCGTCATGCCAGAGCGTCGACATGTAAGGTGCGTCGCAGTCGCCGGGATCTTCGACCACCAGCGTGACGAAGCGCTTCTTCACGCCTTGCTGTTTTTCGTTCTGGAGGGCCGCCTTGCCGCGGAAATCGGGCTTCTCCCATTTGACGAAGCGCTCCAGACCGCCTTGCAGGATCGAATAGTCGGTCGACAGGTCGCCCTTCCAGGTGCGGTAGCCTTTTTCGAGCCGCAGCGAATCCAGCGCGTACATGCCAAACGGCTTCAGCCCATGATTCTGCCCGGCAGCGCAGATCGCATCGAAGATCGCGGCAGTGTCGTCGACCCTGGTGTGGATCTCCCAGCCGAGCTCGCCGGCGAAGGAGACGCGGACCAGCCTGGCCCAGCGCCCGGCAATCCTGGTTTCCTGATGCGTCAGCCAAGGCAAGGTCAGGTCGGCGTCACAGACGTCGGCAAGGATTTTTCGCGAGTTGGGGCCGGCCAGGATCTGCGTGGAGAATTCTTCCGTCCGGTCGATCAGCTTGAACGGCGCATCCCCGGGCATGTGCGATTTCAGCCATTCGAAGTCATGCCACTGTGCCACCGCCGCGGTGATCAGCATCATGGACTCCTCGCCATGGCGCACCACCGACATTTCGGTGACGATGCGGCCCTTGTCATCGGAGAAATAGACGAGGCCGATGCGGCCGGGTTTCGGCACCAGGCCGGTCACCTGCGCGCTCAGCCATTCGGCGGCACCAGGGCCTTCGAGATTGAAGCGCGAGAAGCCGGGCAGGTCGAGGATGCCGGCGGCGTCGCGGACAGCCAGGCACTCTTCGCGCACGCGCTGCTGCCAAGGCCCGTCGCGGCGGAAGGTCAGCGTGGCTTCCTCGGAGACGTCGTCGCCGTCCCGCGCGTACCAGGTGGCGCGTTCCCAGCCATTGTAGGCGTCGAAACGGGCACCCAGCGCCTTGATGCGATCGTGGATCGGCGACAGTTTCCTGTCACGTCCTTCCGGCCAGGCATGGCGCGGGAACTGGATGGCGTATTCGTTGCCATAGATCTCCATGCCCTTGGCCACGCAATAGTCCGGCGCGGAAGCAAAGGAGGTGAAGCGGCGCGGATCGCACGACCACATGTCCCATTCGGTCTGGCCTTGCGTCACCCATTCGGCCAGCACCTTGCCGGCACCGCCGCCCTGGGCGATGCCGAAAGTGAAGACGCAAGCCTCGAAGGCGTTGGGAACGCCGGGCATCGGCCCGATCAGCGGATTGCCATCCGGCGCATAAGGGATCGGGCCGTTGATGACCTTGGAGAGGCCGGCGGTGCCAAGGATCGGCACACGGGCGACGGCGTCGGCCAGATAATGTTCCAGCCGGTCGAGGTCGTCGGGGAAGAGCTGGAAGGAAAAGTCGTCCGGCATGGGATCGTTGTGGGTGGCCCAGTGCGCGCGGCAATTGCGCTCATAGGGGCCGAGATTCATGCCCGCCTTTTCCTGGCGCAGATAATAGGAAGTATCGACGTCGCGCAGCAGCGGCAGCTTCTTGCCCTGTTCCTTCGACCAGGCGGCGAGTTCGGGGATTTCCTCGAACAAAATGTACTGGTGGCTCATCACCATCATCGGCACTTCGCGGCCGAACATCCTGCCGACTTCGGCGGCACGGTAGCCGGCTGCATTGACGACGATCTCGCAACGGATATCGCCTTGGGGCGTCTCGACCACCCACTCGTCCTTTTCGCGGCGCACGCCTGTCACGGGGCAGAACCGGATGATTTTCGCACCCATGTCGCGCGCGCCCTTGGCCAGCGCCTGCGTCAGCTGTGCCGGGTCGATGTCGCCGTCGCTCGGATCGTACAGCGCGCCCTTCAACTCATGCGTTTCGAGGAAGGGGTAGCGGCGCTTGATCTCGTCGAGCCCGATCACGTCTATGTCCATGCCTTGGTAACGGCCCATGCCCTTGGCGCGCTGGAATTCCTGGATGCGTTCCTTTGTGTGGGCGAGCCTGAGCGAGCCGGTGACATGGTAGTTCATGGGATAGTCGACGGCGTCGGCCAAGCCGCGATAGAGCTCGGTCGAATAGCGCTGCATGTTCATCAGCGACCAGGAGGAGGAGAAGGTGGGCACATTGCCGGCCGCATGCCAGGTCGAGCCGGAGGTCAGCTCGTTCTTTTCCAGGAGCACGCAGTCGGTCCAGCCGGCCTTGGCCAGGTGATAGAGCGAGGAGGTGCCGACAACGCCACCTCCGATGATCACCACGCGCGCCGTGCTCGGCAAACCCGCCATGTTCTTCTCCCAATCTTCAAGCGCGCCGCGCTTCTTTTGCTTTATGGATGCATGTCGTCGGCGACATGCATCAATAGACCGGTGGCGACACCACCCAGATGACAACCGCCGGTTCGCTGCCTGGATTGCGCCAGCGGTAAGGCTTGCCTTCGAAGCGGAAGGAGTCGCCTTCGCCAAGCCGGTGCCAGACGCCCGCAATCTCGATGTCGAACTGCCCGGACGCGATGTATCCGGCCTCCTCGGTCGGCCGGCGGGCCTCGTTCTTCAACTCCGCGCCCGGCGCGAAGACAGACCGCACCATCTCGAAGGTACCACCGAGGTCCGGTGATAGAAGCTCCTCCACGAGGCCGGATTCGCTGGTGCCAAGCGTGCGGCGCTTGCCCGCGCGTACCACGACGCCGCGCTCGCTTTCCACGGGCACGTCATGGCTGAAGAAGAGGCTGATCGGCACGCCGAACAACTCGGCGAAGGCCCTGAGATCGCTGAGCGACGGCGTCGACAGGCCGCGCTCGACCTGGCTTACCCAGCCGACCGAACGGCCGAGTTTCAGCGCGATCTCGGCCAGCGTAAGCCCGCGCACCCGGCGCAGCGCCCTGATGTCGCCGGCCAGCACTCGTTCGCCAGGTCCCTGCAATGTTCGTGCGGTAGGGGAGGCCAAATCGCTCACTTCATGAAAATTTTCAGGCGAATTTCATGAGAAATGAAGCTCATGAAAAAATCAAGTAGATTTTCACCAATGCTCAAGATTTGCTTGCAGGATTTTGACGGTTCATGCAAAGCCTCCGCCGCGAGCGGCGAGTGGGGACGTCCGATCGAGAACACGGCTAAGGGACGGCCCATGCTGGAAAAGAAGGCTCGAATCGCGGTTGACGCCGAAATCGTCGACGATGCGATCATGTCGCGCCGTTCGGTGCGCGCATTTCTGCCCGACATGATCGACGACGAGACGATCCGTGACATACTGACTGTTGCGGCGCGCGCTCCTTCCGGCACCAACATGCAGCCGTGGCGCGTCTACGTTACCAAGGGCGGGAGCAAGCAGCGGATCACGGATGCCATCATGAATTCCGGAATCCGCGCGGAAAAAGCCGACTGGGACGAATATCGCTATTATCCCACCCAGTTCTTCGAGCCTTATCTCACCCGCCGCCGGGCCAACGGGTTCGGCCTCTATGGCGCGCTCGGCATAGGCCGTAGGGAAGTCGACAAGATGCGCGCCCAGCACGACCGCAACTTCGTTTTTTTCGACGCTCCGGTCGGCATGATCTTCACCATCGACCGTCGGCTTAACCAGGGTTCGTGGATCGATTACGGCATGTTCCTGCAAAACATCATGGTCGCGGCGCGGGGCAGGGGTCTGCATACCTGTCCGCAAGCGGCCTTCGCGCCCTATCACCGGCAGATCCGGCCGGTGCTCGGCATTCCCGACGAGGAGATCGTCGTCTGCGGCATGGCGCTCGGCTATGAAGACACTTCCAAGCCCGAGAACGCCTTCCGCACCGAGCGTGAGCCGCTCGAGGAATGGGTGACGTTCAGCGAATAGGCTCCCGTCCGGCGCAAGCCCGCTATTCCGTATTCATGTGCGCGCCGTGGCCACTGACATGGGCGCCGTCCTGCGGCGTCAGCTTGAGATAGGCTGATAGCGCGCAGAGCGTGATGACGCCTTCGATCACGAACAGGATCCGGAAGTCGCTGGCGACGGCCGGCCCGCCGCCGGCGAGAAACGACAGCATCGCAGCCGCCAGCCCGACGCTGATGGCGACCGCCAGTTGCCACAGGATATAGTAGAGCGCGCTGAAACGGGCGAGCTGTTCGGGCGCGATGTCGGAATAGGCGAGGTTGCCGGTTGAGGCCCATTGCACCGAGCGGAAGACTCCGAAGACGAAGATGTAGGTGAGCGTGATCCACACCGGGGTCGTTGCCTGCACCAAGGCGAAGCCCGCGACCATGGCGGCAACCACGGGCGTGTTCAAGACCAGCACGCGGCGAAAACCGAAACGGTTGAGGAGGCGTGGCATGAAGATACGCATACCCACCGAACCGACCGCCGCCACGAAGGTCAGCGATCCCGCCTGCACCGCGCTCATGCCGAAGCCGAGCTGGAACATCAGCGGCAGCAGGAAGACGACGGAGCTGAGACCGATCGTGTCAAGGCCGCCGCCAGTAAGAAACGAGATGCGGAAGGTGCGGATGCGCAGGAGCTTGAGATCGAGCAGCGGATTGCGCACGCGCAGGCAGTAGAGGGAGGCGGCCGTCAGGATGATGAGCGCCAGCGCAAGCTCGGCCGCGATGATGCCGCCGGCGGCGTCTTTCGCCGCCAGCGAGTCCATGCCGAAGACCAGCAGCACCATGCCGCTGCCGACCAGCAAAAAGCCTGGAAAATCGAACCGCGTGCGCACCGGCTTGGTCATTGTCGGGAACAGCGAGGCGGCAAGAATTGCGGCCGCGAGCGCGAACGGCACGTTGATGAAGAAGATCCAGCGCCAGGAGATGTAGGTGGTCAGCGCGCCGCCGACGAGCGGACCGACCAGCGGTCCGGACTGGCCGGCCAGCGAGATGTACATGTTGATCTTCAAGGTCCGGCTGCGCGGGAAGGTCGACAGGATGACGACCTGGCCGAGCGTTCCCATCAGCGCGCCGCCGAAGCCCTGCAGCGCGCGGGCACTAACCAGCATCCAGAGGTCGTTCGAGAGCCCGCACATGGCCGAAGAAGCGGCAAATACCAGCAAGGCAAAGCAATAGACGTTGCGCAGGCCGAAACGGTCGGCCGCCCAGCCGCCGAGCGGCATCGAGATGATCAGGCTGGCGACGTAGACCGTAATCAGCAGGCCAAGCTGGCTTGGCGGACGGCCAAGGCTTTCGCTGATGCCCGGCAGCGCCGTCACCACGACATTCTGGTCGAGGCTGGTCATGAACACGCCGCAGGCGACCGTCAGCGGCAGCAGGAGCAGGGCTCTGGCCGGCACATCGGCGCGATCGGTGGCGCCGGTGGATAGTTCAGCGGTCATGGGGATGTTCGAACCAAATATGCCGACTCTAAACCGGGATTTTCACCCCTCGGGCCGGTTGGACGACCACGTTTTCCACCTTGGGCGCCTTCGGCAGGATTCTCTAGCGGCAGAACCAGCCGGCATTGAGGCCAGAGGCCGCGGCTCTAAGACCGCATGCCTACTGCACCTCGTAACCGACTTCCTCGCTGGCGTGGCAGAGCGCCTTCCAGAACGAGCGCGCGAAGGAGCGAAAGACATAGATGTCGAACTGGTCGGTGCCGGTGCGCTGGATCTGGGCGAAGACATCGTGATGCGTTGTCGAGCGGCCGGCGCCGACCGGAAAGGCAGGCAGGGCGAAGTCGATGGCGAAGAATTTCGACAGCACCCATTCGGCTTTCGGCCCGGCAATGCGGATCGCGGTGCGGCCATGCGACAGGTCCGTCACCGTGCCGATCGCCGGCGTTACCGCCTTGGTCAACGCCAGGGCCAGTCCTTCGGCTTCATCGGTCACCGTGAATTTTCCCGGCGCGAAGCCGAATACCGCTTTCACGCCGTCGCTCGAGCCGCCGCCGGCGCCATCGGGCAGAGCAAGCCCGGTGACGGTGCGGATGGCCTCCATCAGTTTCTTCTCCTCGCCTGGCCATGCCGCGAGTTGCACGATCGAGCCCAGCCTGGTTTCGGTGAGCAGGATCTCGACGCCATGTTCGAAATTGCCGTGCGAGCCGACATGGAACTCCGGCTCGAGGGGCGATTGACGCTCAGCCATGCATGCGGGTCCCTTCCGGATCGTAGAAGTGGTTGGAGACGATCTCCACGGGCCCGAAGCGGTTGCGCAAGGGATCGGAGACATGCGCACGCGTGCCGTTCCTGGCCTTGCCGCCCTTGACCAGCGCCAGCGCGATATGCTTGCCGAGCGCCGGCGAATAGCAGCAGGCGGTGATGTGCCCGATCGAGCCGTGCGGATTGGCTTCGTCGACGTCCTCGACAATGTGCGCGCCGCCATTGAGCGGCCGGTTGTCGAGCGCGATCAGGCCGACCAGTTCCAGCCGCTCGGACGCGACGAGACCTTCCCGATCCATCATCGCGGAGCCGATGAACGGCTTCTTCTTCGACAGCATCCAGTCGAGATGCAGGTCTCGCGCGGTGGTGCGGCCATCAATCTCGGCGCCGGTGACATGGCCTTTCTCGATGCGCATCGTGCCCAGCGCCTCGAGCCCGTAGGTGACCAGCCCGAACGGCTTACCGGCCTCGACCAGTGCTTCCCAGACATGGGTGCCATGGCCGGCGCCGGAATAGACTTCGAAGGCCATTTCGCCGGAGAAGGAAAGCCGGCAAATCATCACCGGAACGCCTGCGATCTCGCCGTGCACGATGCCCATCAAGGGCAAGGTGGCGTTGTCCACGGCAGTGCCGGTGACGCAGGCTGCCAAAATCTGCCGCGCTTTCGGGCCGCCGATGGCGGCTCCCGCCCATTCGTCGGTCACCGAGGTGACGTGGACCTTGAGTTCCGGCCAGATCACGTCGAGGAAATATTCCAGATGCTGCATCACCTTGCCGGCATTCGCCGTGGTGGTGGTCATCAGGAAATCCTGTTCGCCCAGGCGCCATGTGGTGCCGTCGTCGAAGGCAAAGCCGTCCTCGCGCAGCATCAGCCCGTAGCGCGCCTTGCCGACGGCGAGCGTCGAGAACATGTTGGTGTAGACACGGTCGAGGAATGCGGGGGCGTCGGGACCCTGCACGGCGATCTTGCCCAGCGTCGAGACATCGACGATGCCCGCGCTTTCGCGCGTCGCCTTGGCTTCGCGCACATAAGCCTGTTCGACGGTTTCGCCCGAAAGCCCGTAGATCATCGGCCGGTACCAGAGGCCGGCGGAGTACATGGTCGCGCCATTGTCGACATGCCAGTCATGCATCGGCGTCAGCCGCTCGGGCTTGAGATCGCCGAAGCGCTCCGCTGCCAGCGAGCCGATCGACACCGGCGCGAAAGGTGGCCGGAAACGGGTGGTGCCGACTTCCGGGATCGGTTTGCCGAGCGCTTCCGCCATGATGGCAAGGCCGGGGACGTTGGAGCTCTTGCCCTGGTCGGTGGCCATGCCGAGTGTGGTGTAGCGCTTCAGGTGCTCGACCGAGACGAAGCCTTCGCGATGCGCCAGGCGGACATCCTCCGCCGTGACGTCGTGCTGGAAGTCGACGAAGCTCTTGCCGCTGCCCTTGATTTCGAACACAGGCGCGGGATCTGGATCTCCGGGAGCTGCCTCGACAGTGGGCAGCGCCGTCGGCGTGGCGGTGCCGCCACTCGCGGCAAGGCCTGCGGCGCGCCCCTCGGCGATCGCCTCTACCGTCGAAAAGCTGCCGGTGAAAGCGCCTGCGCCGATCCAGCTTTGCGCCGGCTTGGGCGGCAGGAAGGCCTGCCGGGCAGCGTTCCATTCAGCCTTGGCGCCGGCCTGGCTGGCCAGATGGATGGTCGGCGACCAGCCGCCGGACATCAACAGGCAGTCGGCATGGATGCTGCGCGCATCGCCGCTCAGCGTACCCGCGACCATGTCGAAGCGCTGAACCTTGAGGCCGGACAAGGCTTTGCCGCCTTCCGTGGCGACAACCGCATGGCCGGAAAGCAGTTCCGCCTCAGCTTCGCCGGCCAGGGCGCCCATCTCGGCGGATGGCTGCGGGCGAACGTCGACGATGGCAACGATCGCTGCACCCGCCTGCTTCAGCGCCAGCGCCGAGCGGTAGGCGCTGTCATTGTTGGTGAACAGCACGATCCGCTGCCCCGGCAGCACGCCGAATTCGTTGGCGTAGCGCTCCGCCGCATGCGCCAGCATCACGCCGGGCCGGTCATTGCCGGGAAACACCAGCGGCCTTTCGAAGGCGCCGGTGGCCAGCACGACGGATCCGGCGCGGATCGCCCAGTAGCGATGGCGCGGCTCCCCCTTGGCGGGCTGCGCCTTGTGGTCGCTGACCCGCTCGAGCGCGGCAAGCGTATTGTTGTCGTAGTAGCCCCAGACAGTGGTGCGCGGCAGAAGCCGGACATTGTCTCGCGCCTCAAGCTGGGCCACGGTGCGCCGCACCCAATCAGCGGCGGGTGCGCCATCGATGGTTTCACCGGACCAGTTGGCCGATCCGCCGAAACGCGGCTCGAGATCGGCCAGGATGACGCGGGCGCCCTGGTCGGCGGCTGCCTTGGCGGCCATCAGGCCGGCCGGTCCGGAGCCGACCACAAGCACGTCGCAAAAAGCGTTCATGCGCTCGTAGCGGGCCGGGTCCTTTGCCGATCCGGCGCTGCCGAGGCCGGCGGCGCGGCGGATGAAATGCTCGCAGAACATCCAGAAGCGCGTGCCTTTCAGCGGGCCGACAACCGGTCCCATGAAGGTCTTGTAGTAAAACCCAGCCGATAGCAGTTTGCCGCCGAGCTGGTTGACGGCATGGATGTCGAAGGCAAGCGAGGGGAAACGGTTCTGGCTGACGGCGACCAGCCCGTCATGGATCTCGACCATGGTCGCCGGGATGTTGGGTTCGCGCACCTCGCCCTTCAGCACCGTGACCAGCGCGTTGGGCTCCTCGACGCCGGCGCTCAGCAGGCCGCGCGGCCGATGGTATTTGAAAGAACGCCCGAAAAGGGTGACGCCATTGGCCAGCAGCGCGGACGCCAGCGTGTCGCCGCCATGCCCGGTATAGGCAACGCCGTCGAAGGTGAAGCGGATCGTCTTCAGCCGGTCTATGCGGCCGCCCGTATCGGTGCGGCGCGGGCTCACGGCTTGTCCTCCGCCTTGCGGTGCGCGGCCGAGCTGTGATCGCCACGCGCGAAGGCGACACTGGAAATCTCATGCGTCAGCGTGTTGCGCACGACCCTCAGGTGAGCCCGGCAGCCGCCGGAATGCTGCCAGATCTCGTTGTGGTCGCCGGCCGGGTTCAGCCGGTCGTAGACATAGGCATTCCAGGCCTCGAAATTCTGCGAGGCGGGGTCGGGACGTTCGCGGTTGCCGTCACCCTGATAGGTGAACTCGATGACATCGCGCGGGCCGCAATAGGGGCAAGTGATCAGCACGGAATGTTCCTAATGAAGCCTTGTCTAGTGAAGCCTCGGGTTTGCACCCTGGCCCTTGTCGTCGATCACCAGCCCGCGATGAAAGCGGTCCAGCGTGAACGGGGCATTGAAATCGTGAGGCTGATCCTTGGCGATGGTCCAGGCAAAGCACCAGCCGGAAGCGGGCGTTGCCTTGAAGCCGCCATAGCACCAGCCGCAATTGAGATACATGCCGGGCAGGGGGCCCATGGTGATGATCGGCGAGCCGTCCATCGACATGTCGCAGACGCCGCCCCAGGAGCGCAGCATGCGCACACGCGCAAGGCCCGGGAAAAGGGCCAGCATCTCGCTCATCACCTCGTCGACGATGGGCAGGTTGCCGCGCTGGGCGTAGCTGTTGTAGCCGTCGATGTCGCCGCCATAGACAAGGCCGCCCTTGTCGGACTGCGACATGTAGAAATGGCCCATGCCGAAGGTCACGACCGTGTCGATGAAGGGTTTCAGCGATTCGGTGACGAAGGCCTGCAGCACATGGCTTTCGATCGGCATCGTCTCGACGCCGGCCAGTTGCATGACCCGTCCGGTGCTGCCAGCCACCGCGACTGCGACCTTCTTGGCCCTGATATCGCCGCGCGAGGTAGCAACGCCGGTAACCCGGTCGCCGTCGCGCAGGAAGCCGGTGACCTCGCAATTCTCAATGATGTCGACGCCGCGCCGGTCGGCGCCGCGGGCATAGCCCCACGCGACAGCGTCGTGCCGGGCGGTGCCGGCCCGCCGCTGCATCAGGCCGCCGACCACGGGAAAGCGTGCACCGTCGGAGATGTCGAGCGCCGGGATCAGGCGCTTGATCTCGGCTGGTGTCATCAATTCCGCATCGACGCCGAGATGGCGCATCGCATTGCCGCGTCTTGCGTAGTCGTCGAACTGAGCCGGCGTATGCGCCAGGTTCAGGCAGCCGCGCTGCGAGAACATGACGTTGTAATTGAGCTCGTGCGACAGGTTTTCCCACAGCTTCATCGAATGTTCGTAGAAGCGGGTGTTGGCGGGCAGCAGATAATTCGAACGAACGGCCGTTGTGTTGCGGCCGACATTGCCGGAGCCCAGCCAGCCTTTCTCCAGCACCGCGACATTGGTGATGCCGTGTTCCTTGGCTAGATAGTATGCGGTCGCCAGTCCATGCCCGCCGCCGCCGATGATGATGACGTCGTAGGATGCCTTCGGATCCGGCTTGCGCCAGGCCGGCTTCCAGTCCTTGTTTCCCTTGAGCGCGTTCGCAAGCAGCGAAAGGGCCGAGTACTCTGCCATGTGTATGATGTCCGTTGCGGGCGATGGGGCAGACTATAGAGCAGGGGGCTGATGCAAAGCCAATATTGCGCCATCGCCTTTCGACTGGCCGACGCTCGATGAGCGCGATCGTCGCGGTGACTTGCCCCATGATATGGCCGTCTTTATCAAGGACAGGCTTTTTGAATGCCTTTGCCGTCCGCGAGTCGCCAATCCATCATGTTTTTTCGATTGCTTCGCCTCATCCTGGTCCTGGCGCTTGTCGTTTCGGCGCCGCTGTCGTTCGAGGCGGCGGCGCAAGGCGTTAGCCAGGCGCCCGCCGGACTGGTCGCCGACCAGCAGAAGATCATCCAGGGCCTGACGACCAAGGCCGACAATTTCGAGAAGCAGATACAGCAGGATGGCGAGGACGACAGCAACCTCGTAGACATCCGCCTGCAACTCGAGGAATTGTCACGGCAATCGCTGACCAGCGCGCTGGCGTTCCGCACACGCCTGGGCGAAATCAACAGCAGGCTCGAACAGCTCGGGCCGCCGCCCGCCGCCGGCCAACCGGCTGAGCCCGACATCGTCAGCGCCGAACGCGAGGGGCTGACGTCCGAAAAGGCCGAGATCAACGCGGTCATCGCGCAAGCTCAATCCTTGTCGATCCGCATCAGCGGGCTGATCGACAAGATCGGCAACATGCGCAGCGCGCTGTTCCGCAATCTCCTCACCAAGCGCTACGTGCTCTCGGACGCGTTGAGCCCGCAGGTGTTTTCCGATGCGCGCGACGAGTTCGGCAATTTCTACAAGGCGGTGTCGTCCTGGCTGAGCTTCGCCATCAAGTTCAAGTTCCAGGCTATCCTGGCGGCGACCTTCGTGGCGCTCGGCCTGGCGCTGGTGCTGCTGGTCGGCGGGAGGCGCCTGTTCGGACGGGTGTTCGAGGCCGATCCAACCAATGAGGACCCATCCTATCTCAGCCGCCTGTCGGTGGCCTTCTGGTCGACCTTGCTGCCGACGCTGGCGGTAGCCGCCTTTCTCGGCTCGACGATCTTCTTTTTCAATTATTACAACGTGTTGCGCGGCGATATCGGCCTCTTCCTCAATGCGTTGGCCACCGTCATCGGCGTGGTGTTCTGTGTCAATCGGCTGACCAACGCGGCACTCGAGCCGCGTTTGCCCAACTGGCGGCTCATCCCCGTCGAAACCGGGCCGGCGCGCTGGCTGGTCCGCCTGACCACCGCCATGGCCGTGGTCATCAGCTTCAACACCTTCCTGTCGGTCGTCAACGACAAGATGGGGTCGCCGCTGTCGCTGACCATCGCGCGCAGTTTCGTGGCCACCATCATCGTCGGCGTCATCCTGATCCTGATGGCGATGCTGAGGCCGTTCAGGGCGCGTGACGGAAGCTGGCGCCCGTGGCCGGCCTGGCTGCGCTACACCTCGCTCGGGCTGGGGCTTTTCACCATCATAGCGGCGCTGCTCGGTTATATCGGCCTTGCCCTGTTCGTCTCGCTGCAGGTTGTGGTCACCGGCACCGCGCTGATAACGGCCTATATCGGCTTCCTGTCGGCGCAGGCGATCGGCGAGGAGGGCGCTTTCGCCAACACCTCGGTCGGGCGTTGGCTGTCGGCCAATTCCAGCTATGAAGATACCGCACTCGACCAGCTCGGCCTTGTCGTCAGCATCGCCATCAACGTGATGATCGTGCTGGTGTTTCTGCCGTTGATCCTTTTGATGTGGGGCTTCCAGCTCGGCGATATCGAGGCGTGGGCGTACAAGCTCGCAACCGGAATCAATATCGGTTCGGTGACCATTTCGGTCACTGGCATCCTGTCGGGCATCGTCGTCTTCGTCATCGGCTATTTCCTGACGCGCTGGTTCCAGGGCTGGCTCGACGGCTCGGTCATGGCGCGCGGCAAGGTCGACACCGGAGTGCGCAACTCGATCCGGCTGGCGGTCGGCTATGCCGGCGTTGCGCTCGCCGCGCTGGTCGGCATCTCTGCGGCCGGCATCGATCTTTCCAGCCTGGCGCTGGTCGCCGGTGCTCTTTCCCTCGGTATCGGCTTTGGCCTGCAGAATGTGGTGTCGAATTTCGTCTCCGGCCTGATCCTTCTGGCCGAACGGCCGTTCAAGGTCGGCGACTGGATCGTGGCCGGCGAGATCAGCGGCACGGTCAAGAAGATCAGCGTGCGTGCCACGGAGATCGAGACTTTCCAGCGGCAGTCGGTGATCCTGCCCAATTCGAACCTGATCAACAACGCCGTCGGCAACTGGACGCACCGCAACAAGCTCGGCCGCATCGACATCAAGGTGGGCGTCGCCTATGGCAGCGACGTCAAGCAGGTCCACGCGGTGCTGCTGGATATCGCGCGCAGCCATCCATTGGTGCTGAAGAACCCCGAGCCTTTCGTCTTGTTTTCCAATTTTGGACCCGCCGCGCTCGAATTCGAGATCCGCGTGTTCCTGGCCGATGTGATGAACGGCAACATCGTGCAGAACGACGTCCGCTTCACCGTGCTGGAAAGATTCGACGACCAGCACATCGAAATCCCGTCCACGCCGCGCGCGGTCGTCGAGGCCAAGAAGAACGTGGCATGGCCGACCGACGACGACAAGATCGAGGCCGATTTCGCCGAACGGGAAGAGGCCAAGGCGCAAGCCGAGGCCGAAGCGAAAAAGCTGCCGAAGCAGCGCAAGTCGAAGAAACCCGATCCGGACTAGGCTCTGGATCCTCCTGCCGGGCTGCCATTGCCGAGAGCACCGCATTGCCGCGCGGCCAGATTGACAGGGTGGGTATGTGCGAAAGCCAAAGCCAATTGCGGCATGAATGCGGCATTCAGTTGCGGTTCAGCTTCCATCTCATATAAGCTCCCATGCAAAGGCGAGAATGCCTTGTGGAAATGCAACAGAGGCGGTGGGAACACCGATATTGCAAATGTGGAAGTCTCTCGTCGCTGCCGTGGCCTTGCTCGCCGTGAGCGGCTCGGCCCATGCCGCCAGCGCGGTCAACAAGGACGCCGAGACGCGCACGCTGGTCGTGACCGAGGGCGGCAGCAAGACCGAGCTTGCGCTGGCTGGCGGTGAAACCGTCGAGTTCTGCCAGAGCGGCTGTTTTGTCACCTTGCCCAATGGCGACCTTGAAGCCCTGACCGGTTCGGAAACCGTCGAGATTTCAGGCGGCGTCGCCCGCATCAAGTAATCTCGGTGTGATGATTGGAAAGGCCGGGCGTTTGCTCGGCCTTTTATTGTTTCCGGTAGCTGTTGTTTAACAATGACGATGGAAATACCGCGGCGGCAGCCCTTTGCAACCGTACGTTTTAATGTTCGCTAGGCGATCCCCCGCTATACCAGCATCAAGACGCCGAAACACGGCGCTCAACGGGTTCGGGTTTCCGGATCAGACGCTGGCAGGGCAGGACGGGCATGGACGCGCGGTCGGACAGGAACGCAATACCGCTTGCGGTCGATCTCGACGGCACGCTGATCGCGACGGACCTTTTGTGGGAAGGATTGTTCATCCTCCTCAAGAAGAACCCGCTCTATTTCTTCCTGGTGCCTTTCTGGGCGGCCGGCGGACCGGCGCGGCTGAAGCAGGCGATCGCCCAACGCATCGACATCGACCCCGCCACGCTGCCCTATCGGGCGCCCCTGCTCGACCGGCTCCGCACCGAGCACGCCGAAGGCCGCAAGCTCGTGCTGGCCACCGGCACGCCGCGCAAGTTCGCCGACGCCATTGCTGTCCATCTCGGCATTTTCGACCGGGTACTGGCCACCGAGGGTCTCGACAATCTCACTTCGGGAAAGAAGCGAGCCTCGCTCCTTGCGGCCTATGGCGATGCCGGTTTCGACTATGCCGGCAACAGCCGCCACGACCTCCAGGTCTTCGACGCGGCACGCAGCGCGATCGTGGTGGCGCCGGACCGTCATGCCGCGCGCTGGCAGGCGGCGCATGGCGCCGAAACGATGCCGGCGCCCAAGCCGACGTTGCGGACCATCGTCAAGATGCTGCGCGTCCACCAGTGGCTGAAGAATTCGCTGATCGCCGTGCCGATGATGCTGTCGCACGAATATTTCAATTCCAACATGATCTGGGAATGCCTGCTGGCGTTCATCTCGTTCAGCGCGGTGGCGTCGGCGATCTATATCCTCAATGATTTCTTCGACCTTGCGCTCGATCGCAAGCATCTGACCAAGCGCAACAGGCCGTTCGCCAGCGGTGCGCTGTCTATTCCGTTCGGCCTTGGCGCAATCGCGGTGCTGCTGGCGATCGGCGTCGGCACCGGGCTGTTCCTGTCGCCTGAATTCCTGGCTGTGCTCGGCGGCTACATGGTCGTTACCACGGCCTATTCGCTGTCGTTCAAGCGCATGCTTCTGGTCGACGTGCTGACGCTTGCCGGCCTCTACACCATTCGTGTGCTGGCCGGCGCGGCCGCCACGGGCGTCGACGTCTCGTTCTGGCTGCTCGCCTTCTCGATCTTCTTCTTCCTGTCGCTGGCACTGGTGAAGCGCTTTGTCGAATTGCGCAACACAGCCATTCCGCCCGGCGAACGCATTGCCGGCCGCGGCTATCGCACCGAAGACCAGGAGATTGTCGCCCAGGCCGGCATGGCTTCGGCGTTCTCCTCGGCGCTGGTGCTGGCGCTCTACATGGACAGCGTCGCGGTGCGCGAACTCTATCCGCATCCCTGGCTGATCTGGCCGCTGGCGCCGATCGTGCTTTATCTCACCATGCGTGTCTGGATCCTGGCGCGCCGCGACGAAATGCACGATGACCCGGTCGTCTTCATCATTCGCGACTGGCGCAGCCAGATCGTGGTGGCGATCGGCGCGGTGCTGCTGGTCATCGGGGGCTGGTAGGTATGGCGGAACGCTTCCAGAGCTTTGGCCTTGCCACGCCGCCAGCGGCAAGGGGGATGCACGCCGATGACGCCATTGCGCTGCTGAAGGGCGGCCAGGCCAGGCAAGCGTCGCTGCTTGCCTATGGCAACGGCCGATCCTACGGCGATTCCTGCCAGAACCAACTCGGCACCGTCATCGACATGCGGCCCCTGAACCGCATTCGCGGCTTCAACGCCGAGAGCGGTCTGCTCGAAGCGGATGCCGGGGTGCTGCTCGCGGATGTCATTGCATATGCCGCGCCTCACGGCTTCTTCCCGGCGGTGGTGCCCGGCACACAATTCGTCACGCTCGGCGGCGCCATTGCCAACGATGTCCATGGCAAGAACCATCACCGGCGCGGCACGTTCGGTTGCCATGTGGAAAGTTTCACGCTGCTTCGGTCGGATGGACACAGCTATCGCTGCTCTGCGACCGACAATCCGCGCCTGTTTCGGGCGACCGTCGGTGGCATGGGGCTCACCGGCCTGATCCTGTCGGCTACGATCCGGCTGATGCGGGTTCCGTCGCTCGATATCGTGGAAAAGACGACGCGGTTTCGCGACCTCCGCGAATATTTCGACCTTGCCGAAGCGGCGGACCAGGCCAATGAATACGCCGTCGCCTGGATCGACCAGCTCGCCGGTGGCCGCAACAGCGGACGGGGGCTGCTGTTTACCGGCAACCACGCCGAGCACGGTTCGCACGCGGCCGCGCGTGCGACCGCGAAATTGTTCGTTCCGCTCCAGCCGCCTTTCAACGTGCTCAGCCGGCCGTTCCTGACCGCTTTCAACGCCGCCTACAGGTGGAAAAAGGGGCAGGCCAAGGTGCCGCGCCAGGTCGAATACCAGGGCTTCTTCTTCCCTCTCGACGGTGCGCGCGACTGGAACAGGCTCTATGGACCGAAGGGGCTGTTCCAGCATCAGAGCGTGGTCCCGGAAGAGGCCGCGCGCGCAATCGTGCCGGCACTGCTCGCGGCGGCCAGGCAGGCCGGGCAGGGGTCGTTCCTCACCGTCTTGAAGCGCTTCGGTGGGGTCCGCTCGCCGGCGCTGCTGTCGTTCCCTCGTCCGGGTTACACGCTGACGCTGGACTTCCCCAACAGGGGAGCGGCGACACTTGCCCTGCTCGGCGAACTCGACCGCATGACGATCGCGGCTGGTGGGGCGGTCAACCCTTACAAGGATGCGCGCATGAGTGCTGCAACCTTCGTTGCTTCGTTTCCGGAGTGGCCGAGGCTGGAGGCGCTGCGCGATCCCGCCTTCATGTCCGACTTCTGGGTGCGCACGGCCGGGATTGTCGACCTGCGGCGGCGCGATGCAGAGGCAGCCGAATAGGTAAACTTAGAATGAATCGTGGTTTACGAACGCTTAACGTCAAGATTTACCCAAAAATGTCTTGCGGGTTCACGAAATCTTTTCAGATTTGTATTAGCTGATATCACGGGTGGCGGGTTACATGAAATATATCGTCTTCATTCTGTTTACGGTCATGACAAATGCGGCTGCGCAGCTGATGCTGAAGCAAGGCATGATGTCGCTCGGACCGATTTCATTCGAGGGCACCAATCCGCTGATCAAGCTGTTGCAGATCGTCTTCAGCCCCTGGGTCTTCCTTGGCCTGTGCACCTTCGTCATTTCGATGGCCTCGCACCTCTACGTGCTTTCCAAGGTCGAGCTTTCCTTCGCCTATCCGTTTCTGAGCCTGGCCTACGTCGCGGTCGCGATCTTTGCCTATTTCGTCTTCCGAGAGGACCTGAATGGTTGGCGCATCGCCGGCATTGCCTGCATCTGCGTCGGCACGGTGCTGATCGCGCAAAGTGGGCGAGGGCATGAAGACCAGAGCGCTTCCATCACGCCCGACAAGATACAAGCAAACGAGATCGTTCGATGAGACATGTGATTTTCGGGGGTGACGGCTTTGTTGGCCGTCACCTAGCGCCGAAGCTTGTGGCCGATGGTGAAGAGGTTGTCGTCGCCGACATCGTCAGGAGCGACCTTGCGCATTACCGCACTGTCCGCTTCATCAAGTGCGACGTCACCGACCAAGGCTCGGTTGCCGCGGTCGGGCTGAAGGCCGACGACATGGTCTACAATTTGTCGGCCAAGATGCTGTCGCCGATCCAGGTGCGGGCGAAGCGGCACGACTTCTTCTTTCCGGTCAATTTCCACGGCACCGAGCACATCCTGGAGGCCATGGACAAGGCTGGTGCCCGCAGGCTCGTCCACTATACGACCGACATGATCTATGGTCACACCGTCACCCAGCCGATGACCGAGGAGCACCCGGTCGCGCCGCTCGGCGAATATGGCTGGTCGAAGCAGAAGACCGAGGAACTGGCCGGCGAATGGCGCAAGCGCGGCATGTCGATCTCGCTGTTTCGCCCGCGCCTGATCATCGGCCCCGGCCGGCTCGGCATCCTCGAAAAGCTGTTCAAGGTGATCGACTGGAACTTTCCCGTGCCGATGATCGGTTCGGGCCGCAACCCTTATCAGTTCATCTCGGTGTTCGACTGCGCGGAGGCGGCGCGCGCCGCGTGGAAGGCCGGTGTGCCCAACGAGGCCTATAATCTCGGGTCGCTCAATCCGCCGCCGGTGAAGAAATTGCTTGGCGACCTGATCCGGCATGCCGGCTCGAAGTCGATCCTGCTGCCTACCCCCGGCTGGGCGGTCAAGCGCACGCTCGACCTGCTCGACCTCTTCAACATGCCGATCATGGATCCGGAGCAATATCTGATCGCCGACGAGGACTGCGTGCTCGACGTGTCCAAGGCCGGGCGGCAGCTCGGCTGGGTGCCGCAATACCGCGACGAGGACATGCTGATCGCCGCCTACAGCGAATACCGCGCCAAGAAGGCCGGGCAAGCCGTCGCCACCAAACATGTGCCCGCCGAATAGGGGCGCGCCGAACAGTTTATTGCGCACGACGCCAGTCGCGGGCGCGAACAGGAGATTGAAATGACCGTCATGGCCAAGCCGGAACAGACGAATACGCGCACCCTGGTCAGCGCGCCGACACTGTCGCCCGCCACCACCGCCAAGCCCGACCTGATCAGCGTCGAGCAGGCCAAGGCGATGGATGTCGCGGGGATGACCGACCTGTTCAAGGCGCATCTCAACCCCGGCCAGCTGCATTTCATGAAGCTGCTCGGCTTCCACAAGATCAAGATCGAACGTGCAGAGGGCATGTTCTACATCGACCAGAACGGCCGCAAGATCCTCGATTTCTTCGGCGGCTTCGGGTCGCTGGCCTTCGGCCACAACCATCCGCGCATTCTGGAAGTGCGCAAGAAATTCCAGGAGGAGAAGCGGCAGGAAATCGCCATCGCCTTCATGTCGCAATATGCCGCCGCGTTGGCGCACAACATCGCCAAATGTTCGCCTGGCGATCTCGACATGGTGTTTTTGGGCTCGTCGGGCTCGGAAGCGATGGAGGCGGCGGTTAAGCTTGCCGAGCGTGCCGCCGGCCCTAAGCGGTCGAAAATCGTCTATGCCGAGAATTCATTCCACGGCAAGACCAAGGGTGTGCTGGGCATCACCGACGGCCAGCTCTACCGCGCCGACTTCAGGATGGCCGACAATACCGTCCGCATTCCCTTTGCCGATATCGAGGCCGTCGAGCGCCTGTTCCGCTCCGATCCGGAGATCGGCGTCATCGTGCTGGAAACCATCCAGGGCGGCGGTGGCATCATCCAGGCGCCGACTGAATACTGGCAGAAGCTGCGGGCGCTGTGCGACCAGTATGGTGTGCTTTGGGTCGCCGACGAGGTGCAGTGCGGCTATGGCCGCTCGGGGCGCTTCTATGCCTTCGAGCATCATGGCGTCGTGCCCGATGTGACGGCACTGGCCAAATCGCTGGGTGCCGGCAAGGCCGCTGTCGGCGCGATGATTGCGCGCCGCGAAATCTACATGAAGGCCTACGGCACGCCGAAGACGGCGATGATCCATGCAATGGCCACTTTCGGCGGCATGGGCGAGGCGTGTGCCACGGCGATCGAGGGCATTAACGTGCTTTACGACGAGGGGCTGATCGACAACGCCGCCGTCACCGGCGAGTACCTGCTGCAGCGGCTGCAGGCACTCAGGGAAAAATACCCGAAGATCATCAAGGACGTGCGCGGCAAGGGTTTTATGGTCGGGCTGGAGTTTCACGACTTCTCGCAGACCTTGCCGATGGTGCTGCGCCCTATCGTCAGCGTGCTCGACGAGAAGCTGAAGGGTTCGCTGTCCGGTTTCGTCGGCGCGCTGCTGCTGCGCGACTACGACGTGCTCGTCGCCTTCACCGAATACAACCGCAACGTCATCCGGCTCGAGCCGCCGCTGATCTGCCAGCGCGAGCATGTTGACCGCTTCGTCGATGCCTTCGACAGTCTCTTGTCGCGTGGCATCGTGGCGATCGTGAAGGATTTCGTCAAAAGCCAAGTCCGTTGAAACGAACGTTCGCCGAGAAGACATGCTGACCAAGTCGCCCGCTCCGCAAAGTCCACTCGACCGGCTCGCCGAGGCCGGTCTGGCGTGGGGCGAGGGGACCTATGCGCGGCTGGCGGCTCCGATCGGTGCGGCTGCCTTCGCCCTCTATATGCTTTTGACGGCGTTCACGGCCTGGGTGATGCCCGACGCCAACTGGGACATGCTGCCCTATCTCGCCATATCGGAGGAGGGCACCTACCCCGATGCGCAGGCACTGCATGACTATGCCTACAGCACCGTCAAATCGGGTGTCTCGGCGGGCGACTACAAGGCGCTGACCGACGATGGCGGTGGCTTCCGCAGCCACATGACGCAGAACGCCGCCGACTTCCATTCGTTGCTCGGCATGTACCGGATCAAGTTCCTCTATGCCGAAATCCTGTCGACGCTGAGTTCCGTCATGTCGCCGGTCGAGGCGATGCGGCTGGTGCAGGTGTTTTCGGTCCTGCTGTTCGGCGCGATCACGCTGCTCTGGCTGCGCGGGGAAAAGGCACTGGCGTTGGCACCGGTGGTCGGCGCGGTGCTGATCATGGCCGATTTCGGCGACGCCGCGCGCGCTTCGACACCGGACCTGCTTACCTCGGCGCTGTTGCTAGGCGGTGTCTTCGCTTATGTCCGAGGCCGCGAGGTGGCCACGGCGATCCTGCTCTTCCTCGCCTTCATGGTGCGGCCGGACAACATAGTTTTCCTCGCCGTTTTCGCAGTGCTGCTGGTCCTGTTCCGGCAGAAGGCCTGGGGCGTGCTGGTCGGTTTTGCTGCTTCGCTCGCCGCGTATTTCGCCATTTCGCACTGGGCCCATCATCCCGGGTGGTGGCCGCATCTGTGGTTTTCCAGCATCGGGCAGCACTACAATATGGACGGGTTCGAGCCGGCTTTTTCCGTCATCGCCTATCTCCGGGCGTTTGCCGCCTCGCTGCTGCGCGCCATCAACCTGAACAGCTGGGTCGGGGTCTCGGTTCTGGCGCTGGCCGGGTGGTTTGCGGCCGACCGCGCCGGCTTCAGCCTCGGCCGCCGCGCGGGCATTCTGTTTGCTGCGCTGGTGCTCGGTGCGCTGGCCAAATTCAGCGTCTTCCCGATCCACGACACGCGCATCTATTTCCCGCATCTGATCCCGCCATTCCTGCTGCTGGCACCGCCCTTCATGGCGTTGTGGGCGGCGGTCACCGGCCAGCACCGCGCCGCCCTGCACGTCATACCAGGAGACAAATCATGAGTTCAGTTTCCAACCTGGCGCGCATTGCCCTGTCGCTCGGCCTTCCCGCCGGCCTGCTCGATCGCGGGCCGTCGCTGCGCGGCACCAAGTTCCTCGCCAAGGCGGCGCTGAAGGCACGCTTCGGTGATAGCGGCCGGCCATTCCAGATGGTCAATGTCGGCGCCTGCGATGGCGCGCTGTTCGATGACGTGACGCCTTGGCTGCACCGCATTCCAAAGGCCCGCGCCATGCTGGTCGAGCCGATCCCGTACAACCAGAAACGGCTGCGCGCCAATTACCCTGACACGGACCGCTTCGTCATCGAACCCGTCGCGGTGACGAGAACTAAAGGCACGATCACGGTCCACACCTTTGACGCTGCCGCACTCGAAGCCGGCACGCTGCCGATCGAGTTCATCGGCTGCTCGTCGGTGACCGACACCAACCTGATGTCGGGCAAGAATGCCTGGGGCGAGGCCGACGCCAATTTCAACAAGTTCGCGCCGCATCTGAAAGACATCGAGGTGCCGTCGGAGACCTTGCAGACATTGCTCGACCGCAACGGCATCACCCATATCGACGCCTTCCTCGTCGATTGTGAAGGCGCCGACTGGATCGTGTTCGAGCAGATCGACCTCAAGCGCTATCGTCCCGGCATGATCAAGGTCGAGGTTGGTGCGCTGCCCGCGCCGGAGATCGGACAGGTGGTGGTCAAGCTGAAGACGGCGGGCTATCAGGTCGGCTTCCAGGCCGAGGACGTCTGGGCTTTCGCCTGACGGGTAGATGTTTTTCCTGATTGGGGAGGGGTCGCGCGGCATCCGAGGCGTGTCGCAAACAGGCGGTAGCGCCGTCCCCGTCGCCTGCATATTGTGCGCCGATCAGACGGGCGCCGACGCCGCCCGCAACAGCATTCTGGAGTCGCGGGCAATGGCAGAGTTTCCGAAAAAGGCGAAGGTCGTCATCATTGGCCTCGGCGGCATTGTCGGCGCATCGATCGCCCATCATCTGATCGAGCGCGGCTGGGACGACATTGTCGGCATCGACAAGTCGGGCATCCCGACCGATATCGGTTCGACCGCACACGCGTCCGACTTTTGCTACACCACCAGCCACGATTTCCTGTCGTGCTGGACGACGCTCTATTCCATCGATTTCTACGAGAAGATGGGCCATTACGCGCGCGTCGGCGGCCTCGAGGTCGCCCGTGTCGGCGACAACGGCCGCATGGACGAGATCAAACGCAAGATCGCCTCGGCCAAGGCGTTCGGCACACGCGCCCGTTTGATCGATCCCGCCGAGATCAAGGAAAAATTCCCGCTCATCGAACAGGATCTGGTGCAGGGCGGCCTATGGGATCCGGATGCCGGCCTCGTTATTCCGCGCTCGCAGACCGTTGCCGGCAAGCTGGTCGACCAGGCGGAAGCGTCAGGCAAGCTCAAATCCTTCGCCAACACGCCGGCGAAGTCGCTCGTCGTCAAGGACGGCCGCATCAGTGCCGTGGTGACCGACCGCGGCACGATCGAGGCCGACTATGTCATCGCCTGCGCCGGCATCTGGGGCCGGCTGATCGCCGAGATGGTCGGCGAGGACCTGCCGGTCATGCCGATCGACCATCCGCTGACCTTCTTCGGCCCCTATACCGAGTTCGCCGGCACCGGCAAGGAGATCGGTTGGCCACTGCTGCGCGACCAGGGCAACTCGGCCTATATGCGCGACACCGGCGACCCCAAGACCGCCGAAGGCGGGCAGATCGAATGGGGTTACTACGAAGAGACCAATCCGCGCCTCTGCCATCCGCGCGACCTGCTGGAGAAGGAGCAGGCACGACTGTCGCCGTCGCAGCGCGATCTCGACATGGAGCAGATCCTGGCGCCGCTCGAGCGCGCCATGGAACTGACGCCGATCCTGGGCGAACTCGGCTATAACGAGAGCCATTCCTTCAACGGGCTGCTGCAGGTGACGGCCGATGGCGGCCCGTCCATGGGCGAGAGCCAGAAGGTGAGGGGCCTGTGGTACGCCGTCGCCATCTGGGTCAAGGACGGCCCTGGCATGGGCAAGCTGATCGCCGACTGGATGACGGATGGCCGCACCGCGATCGACCACCACGCCATCGACTATGCGCGCTTCTATCCGCACCAGACCAAGGAACAATTCATCTGGGATCGCTGCACCGAGACGGCCATGAAGGTCTACAACCCGGCGGTGCATCCGCGCGAACCCTTCTCCAAGGCCCGCAACATCAGGCGCTCGCCGTTCTGGGAGCGTGAAAAGGAACTCGGCGGCTATTTCATGGAGCTGGGCGGCTGGGAGCGTGCGCATGGCTATGCCGCCAACGAGCATCTGCTTGAAAAGTATGGAAACCGCGTGCCGGTGCGCGAGAACGAATGGGACAACCGCCATTTCTGGCGCGTCTCCAACGCCGAGCATCTGGCGATGAGCGAGGATTGCGGCATCGTCAACCTCTCGCATTTCTCGATGTATGACATCGAAGGGCCCGACCATGTCGCGCTGCTGGAATGGCTGTGCGCGGCCAAGATCGGCGGCGACAACAACATCGGCAAGGGCATCTACACCCACTTCCTCGATGAGCAAGGCATGGTGCGCGCCGACTTCACGGTGATCCGCATGGCCGACCGCTGTCGGCTGATCGACGGCGCCGACGCTGGGCCGCGCGACTACCAGTACATGCGCCGCACGGCCCAGGACAAAGGGTTCGACGTCACCATCACCGACGTGACCGAGAAGTACGTCACCATCGGCATCTGGGGGCCGAATGCCCGCACGACGTTGCAAAAGGTGGTCGAGAACCCGGATGGGCTTTCGCCGGAGAATTTTCCGTTCGCGGCGATCAAGCCGGTCCGGATCGGCGGCAAGGACGTTACGGCGTTCCGTATTTCCTATGTCGGCGAGCAGGGCTGGGAACTGCATATGCGCTACGAGGATGGTCTCGCCGTCTGGGACGCGCTGCGCTCGACCGGTGTCATGCCATTCGGCGTCGAGACCTACGCCAATACGCGCCGCATGGAGAAGAGCCTGCGGCTGCAGAACGCCGACCTCTTGACCGAGTACAATCTGCTGGAAGCCGATCTCGCCCGCCCGAAGGTCAAGGAGAACGATTTCTGCGGCAAGGCCAAGCACTTGGAGTATCGTGAGCGCGCGCACCAGCCGGCGATGCTATGCACGCTGGTGATGACCGAGAACAAGGATTCCAGAGGTGTCGCCCGTTATCCGGTCGGCACCATGCCGGTCATGGACCCGGCAACCGGCGAGACGCTGGTCGACGAACTCGGCCGCCGGTCGTTCACCACCTCGGTGGCCTATGGTCCGACCATCGGCAAGAACATCGCGCTCGCCTATCTGCCCTGGGCCTATGCCCAGGAGGGTCGCAGGCTCAAGGTCGAGTATTTCGGCGAGACCTATCCGGTCGAGGTCGCCAGCGTCGGCTACAAGCCGCTTTACGACGCGGAGAATCTCAAGCCGCGGAGCTGAGCCTTCGCCAAGAATTTCGCGCGTGTTCGGATGAGCCCGGCCCAGGTCGGGCTTTTCTCTTTTTCAGCTGTCGATTCTGGCTTACCCTCGCGGCATGTCTGGTTTTGGCACTGCAAGACATCTGCTTTCGAGCGTCGTCGCGCTGGCGCTGACGCTCTGGCCGACGACAATGTCTCGCGCAGACGAGCCGGTGGATGTTGAACTGGTGCTGGCGGTGGACGTGTCGCTGTCGATGTCGGCCGACGAGCTCGAGATCCAGCGTCATGGCTACGGGGCGGCGCTGACGCACGACAATGTGCTGCAGGCGATTACCGATGGCGCCTATGGCAAGATCGCCGTCACCTATGTCGAATGGGCCGGCACCAACTGGCAACGCGTCATCGTGCCGTGGACAGCGATCGCGACCCGGGCCGATGCGGAGCGGGTGGTGGCGCAATTGTCGGCTCAGCCGCCCAACAGCGCGCGGCGCACCTCGATCTCCGGCGCGCTGGAGTTCGGCAGCGACCTTTTCGCCGAAAGCGGCTACCAGGGAACCAAGCGCGTCATCGACATTTCGGGCGACGGGCCAAACAACCAGGGCGCGCCGGTCAATCTCGCCCGCGACGGGGTGGTCAGGCAAGGCATAGTCATCAACGGCCTGCCGCTGATGACCCGAGGCGGCTTTTCCGGCGTCTATGACGTCAACGATCTCGATCGCTACTACAGCGACTGCGTCATCGGCGGTCCCGGCGCCTTCATGATCCCGGTCAACGACTGGACGCAATTTCCCGAAGCCATCCGCCGCAAGCTGGTGCTGGAGCTCGCCGGCCCGGCGTCACGGCAATGGGCGGCGGAGGAGGCGGATCACCCGCCAGTGGTGCTGGCCCAGGACAAACCCGCCGCCGACTGCCAGGTCGGCGAGAAAATGTGGCGCAACCGCAACTGGATGCCCGACGCCAGATAGCGCTATCCCAAACCGGATTGCCGGCTGCTTTGCGCGCAAACACGGTCCTGTTGATTGACAAGCCCATCGGCCTCTGTGAACAATTTCCCGCAGAAAAACAAAAGGGGAACCGAAATGAACAGAATAACCGTCCTTGCCGCGACATTGACACTTGCCACAGGCTTGTCCGCGCCGGCGATGGCCGCCACATCGCTCACCATCGGCATCAGCGGATGGACCGGATTCGCGCCGCTGACACTCGCCAAGCAGGCAGGGCTGTTCGAGAAGCATGGGCTCGATGTGACCTTGAAGAAGGTGCCGCAGGCCAGCCGTCCGCTCGCCATCGCCAGCGGCGACCTGCAATGCGCCGCCACCACGGTCGAGACGTGGCTGGTCTGGAACGCCAGCGGGGTGACCACCAAGCAGATTTTCCAGCTCGACAAATCCTATGGCGCCGACGGCATTGTGGTGCGCAACGACATCAAGACGGTCGCCGATCTCAAGGGCAAGACCGTCGCTTCCTCGGCGCCTGGAACGTCGCCCTACTTCCTGCTGGCCTGGGTGCTGAACAAGAACGGCATGTCGACCAAGGATGTCACGGTCGTCAATCTCGAACCCGACGCGGCGGCGCAAGCCTTCCTCGCCGGCCAGAACGATGCGGCCGTCACCTACGAGCCCTTCATCTCGGCCGTGCGCGACAAGGCCGACCAGGGGCATATCCTGGCGACCACGCTCGACTATCCGATGGTTCTCGACACGGTCGGCTGCACGCCCGAATTCCTCAAGGCCAATCCCGACGCCGCCAAGGCGCTTGCCGACAGCTATTTCGACGCCCTCGACATGATCAAGAAGGAGCCGCAGAAATCCTATGAGATCATGGGCGCTGACGTGAAACAGTCGGCCAATGAATTCGAGGATTCGGCAAAGTACCTGAAATGGGCCGACAAGGCCGAGAACAAGCAGTTCTTCACCAAGGAATTCCAGGACTTTTCCAAGACCGCCGGCGATCTGCTGCTGCAGATGGGGCTGATCAAGGAGGCACCCGACGTCGCCACTCTGGCCGACACCAGCGCCGTGGCGAATTGACGGTTCAACCCTTGGGCACCGTGCGGTGGCGCAGAGCGCCGCCGCCTTGCCGCTGACAAAGGACGAAGATGCGCCCCTTGCATCCTGTCTCTCCGAGCCTGCGAACAGTGCTCGGTATCTCCTTCTTCGTGCTGTTCGTGGCCTTCTGGGCTTGGATCACGCTTGGCGGTCACGTCAACCGCATCTTCCTCGCCGATCCGCTGTCGATGCTGCGGGATGGCTGGCGGCTGCTGGTCGAGGATCGTTTCTGGCTCGACATACTGATCACCATCTGGCGGGTCTTCGGCGGCTTTGTACTGGCCTCGGTCGTCGCGGTGCCGCTCGGCATCGCCATGGGCGCCTGGAAGCCGGTGGAAGCGTTTCTGGAGCCCTTCGTCTCCTTCGCCCGCTACCTGCCGGCGTCGGCCTTCATTCCGCTGCTCATCCTTTGGGCCGGCATTGGCGAGCTGGAAAAACTGCTCGTCATCTTCGTCGGCTCGGTGTTCCAGATCATCCTGATCATTGCCGTCAAGGTTGGGGCCACGCGGCGCGATCTGGTCGAGGCCGCTTATACGCTGGGCTCGACCAACAATGGCATCGTCAGGCGGGTCATCATGCCGGCCAATGCGCCCGAGATCGCCGAGACGCTACGGCTGGTGCTCGGCTGGGCATGGACCTATGTCATCGTGGCCGAATTGATCGGCTCATCGTCGGGCATCGGTTACATGATCATCAACAGCCAGTCGCGGCTGGCGACTGGGCAGATCATCTTCGGCATCATCGTCATCGGCCTGATCGGGCTGTTGTCCGATTTTGCGTTCAAGGCGTTCAACCGCTGGCTCTTTCCATGGAGCCTGGCGTGAGCAAGCTTCTTATCGAGGGTGTCTCGCGAACCTTTGCCGGCGTGCGGGGTGGAGAACCCGTCAAGGCGCTGATGCCAATCGACCTGGCGGTGGCGGCCAACGACTTCATCACCGTTTTGGGACCGTCAGGTTGCGGAAAGTCGACACTGTTGAGGATCGTCGCCGGCTTGGAGGCGCCAAGCGAAGGCCGAGTTCTGCTGGACGGCAAGACGGTGACGCGGCCCGGGCCGGACCGCGGCATGGTCTTCCAGTCCTACACGCTGTTTCCATGGCTGACGGTCGCCGAAAACATCGGCTTCGGCCTGCGCGAACGGGGGATGGCCGAAAAGGAGCGGGACGACATTGTCGCTTCCTATGTCGATCTCGTCGGGCTGAAGGGGTTCGAGAACCATTGGCCGAAACAGCTTTCAGGGGGCATGCAGCAGCGCACGGCGATTGCCCGGGCGCTAGCCAACGATCCCGAAATCCTGTTGCTGGACGAGCCGTTCGGGGCGCTGGACAACCAGACACGCGGGCTGATGCAGGAATTGCTGCTCGGCATATGGGAACGGCGCAAGAAAACGGTGCTGTTCGTCACCCACGACATTGAGGAGGCGATCTTCATGGCCTCGCGCGTGATCGTGATGACGGCGCGGCCCGGCCGCATCAAGTCGGATGTCTCCATCGACCTGCCGCATCCCAGGCACTACACGCTGAAGACCAGTGCCGAATTCTCGGCGTTGAAGGCGCGGCTGACCGAGGACATCCGCGTCGAGGCGATGCGGACGGCGCAAGTGCGGTCGGCCGAGACCTGATCGGGATCAGGCCGCCAGCAATTGCTTGCGGTCGACGCGTTCCTGCTGCGGCGAGCGGGTGTAGAGCTCGCGGTAACATTTCGAGAAATGCGAGGCCGAGACGAAGCCGCAGGCGACCGCCACCTCGACCACCGGCAGCGACGATTGGATCAAGAGATGCCGGGCGCGGTCGAGGCGGATTTCGAGGTAGTAACGGGCAGGCGACCGTCCCATCTCGGTGCGGAACAGGCGCTCGATCTGGCGGCGCGACAGGTCGACATGGTCGGCGATCTCGATCAGCGACAGCGGCTCGGACAGATTGGCCTCCATCAGCTCGATGATGGTCAGCACTTTCGAGTTCTGCACGCCGAGGCGGGCGCGCAGCGGCAGGCGCTGGCGGTCGGTCGGACTGCGCACACGATCGGTCAGCACCTGCTCGCACACGCGGTTGACGAGGTTCTCGTCGAAATCGTCGCCGATCAGCTTCAGCATCATGTCGAGCGCGGCGGTGCCGCCGGCGCAGGTGTAGATGTTCTGGTCGATCTCGAACAGGTCGGCAAAGACATTGGCCTTCGGGAACGCTTCGGAAAAACCGGGCAGGTTTTCCCAATGGATGGCACAGCGCTTGTTGGACAGGAGCCCGGCGGCGGCGAGGATATGTGCACCGGTGCACAGGCCGCCGACGGCGACGCCGCGATTGTATTCCTCGCGCAGCCAGGCAAAGGCGGACTTGTTCTGGTAGCGCTCGACATTGGTGCCGCTGCAGACGATGGCCATATTCGGGCGATCCGGCCCCGCCATCTTCTTGCGTTCCTCCTCCAGCGAGGTGTTGACCGCACACTCGACGCCGTTCGAGGCGCGCACCGGCTTGCCGTCGATGCTGGCGAGGCGCCAGCGATAGGCCTCGTAGCCGAGCATCCGATTGGCCGAGCGCAGCGGGTCAAGCGCTGTCGCAAAAGCGATCATGGTGAAATCGGGGATAAGGAAGAACACAAACGATCGCTTGATCGGATGCTTGACGGCGTTCACGGGGAACCTCATCTGGCCATGACGCGAACAGGATGTCGCGAATAGCATAGCGTCATCAGGAAAAACCATTCCTGTCAATCGTCTAGACGGCTTTGGGAAGATTAAATTTGCGACATGGGTCGCAAATGGGCAATCGCCGCGTGGTGCTGCTCGAACCAGGCCACCGTCAGGTTGTGAAAGGCGATGGAAGCGCAACAAAATAAACGCCGCCTCGGCGGGGGACCGAGGCGGCGGCAGTCAACCCTGAAGCCGCGGCAGGGGCGCGGCTCTGGAGGTGTCTTATATTTTCGATTTCTACGCAGTTCCGGCCGGGAAAATACGGTTTTCCTGGAACCGCGCTCGTTCAGGCGACGAAGCCGAGACGTGCCGCGGCCATGGCGCCGGTCTGGCCGGGCATGGTGTTGGCAAGACGCTGACGCTCGAGAGCGGTGGTCAGGTTCATTTCGCGGCGGGCGAAGAGGCGGGCAAAAAGCTTCATGATCATCTCCAATCGGTTGCTCGCGCATTGGCCCGAAAATCGAATTGATTTTCGGAAAGCACGATGCGCAGACTCAAAGTGTTAGAGCGTACTTTGTGCGTCCAATAGGACGCACGTCGCTCTAAACGGGTCGCCTTCGCTTGATGGAGTGGGGCAGCTCGTTTGCTGACGGTGATATAGGCTTGTGTGAGCAGGAACTAAATCGCAAAAGCGAAGCGCTTGATATGAAAAGCGACACCGGATGCGACATATTTTGGCAAGCTACGAGCAATATGCCTAGGATTTATGAATATTTACAAAGAGTTAATCAAAAAATCGAGCTGCTATGCGGCTTGCTCATATGCGCCATGCAGCGGCGGCATGGCTCATGAATTCGTTTGAATACAAATAAAATAGAGAAGGCCTGCCGGGCGGGCTGCGCGGCAGGCCTTCAGCACGGGGTACACACGATTTACTTTGCTCCAGCCCAGGATCCGACGCCGCTGCGAATGCCGGTCTTGGCGTCGGAAGCTTCCGGCCAGCCGATATCCTTCTGCAGCTCGATCGGCAGTGAACGGATGGCGCGTTCGGTCTGGTAGCGGGTGCGGGCCGCGTTGAATTCGGTCGCGATGCGGCCGAGGGACGATAGGATAGACATTTCGATCTCCTTTGCTACGGCACGGCAAGCGCCGGCAATGCGTTACGTCAGGTCTGTTTCAGCTTCATTTCACGTCGATGCAGGTCTGCGCCGTGGTCGTTTCGTGGCCGCTTTTGGCAGCATGCTGCTTCGATGGAGTTGACTATGCTCCCGGTCTGATGTTCAATCAAACGAAATGGAATGATGTTTTGTATCAGAAAAATTGAAGGTCGATCGTCATGAACGCCCCACTCAATCACCCGCTGCCGCTGCTCGACCTCGACGTTTTGCGCACCTTCGTGGCGATTGCCGAGACCGGCAGCTTCACCACCGCGGCCAATGCGGTGTTCCGGACGCCGTCGGCCGTCTCCATGCAGATCAAGAAGCTGGAGGATATTCTCGGCCGCTCGGTGTTCGCGCGCGACGCGCGTTCGGTGACGCTGACCACGGACGGCGAAATGCTGCTCGGCTATGCCCGGCGGCTTTTGTCGATCAACCGCGAGGTGGTGTCGAAGTTCATCATCCCCGATATTGTCGGGGTGGTGCGGCTCGGCTCACCTGACGACTATGGCGAGCGCGTGCTGCCGCATGTGTTGAAGCGTTTCGCGCAGTCGCATCCCTCGATCGCCGTCGACGTCACCATCGACCAGAGCAGCAATCTGCGCCGGCGCATGGATGACCGGGCGCTCGACATCACGCTGTTGACCAATTCGTACAAGACCAGCGCGCTCGGCGCCGAGGTGCTGTTGACCGAGCCGATCGTGTGGGCCGGCGCCAAGGGCGGCTGCGCGCATCTGCGCGAACCGCTGCCGGTTTCGCTTTGGGAAGAGGGCTGTGCCTGGCGGGCCGGCGCGCTCGAGGCATTGGGCCGCGAGGGCCGCAACTATCGCGTCGCTTATATGAGTGCCCATACCGCAGGCCAGCGCGCCGCGATCATGGCCGACCTCGCGGTCGCGCCGCTGCCGAGATCGTTCCTGGGCAACGACATGGTCGAACTCTGCCCTAAGGACGGAATGCCCGATATCGGCACTTACAATCTTGCCATGGTGGTGGCGCCGGACGCCAGCGCGCCGGTCAAGGCCGTCGCCGACCACATCCGCGCGACCTTCGAAGTGTTCAGGGAAACCGGCAAGTTCTGATCGATGTCGTGGGGCCGAGTTTCAATGCTCGGCGATCTCGTCACGTTCGCCGAGCCGATTGATCGTCTGGCCGAAATGGTTGGTGTACTGGGATGAAGCTTTGGTCGACGACTTGACCGTTTCCCTTTCAGCCCGAGTGTAGGTGTCGTCCGTGAGAAACGCGACGATGTGCTGACGCGCGCGCCGCGCTTCCGGCATGTCAATCAGCGGCCAGACGTGGAACATGCCTTCCTCGTAGATCAGCTCCACCTCGACACCGGCGGCGCTGGCTTTTTGTGCAAAGATGAGATTGTCGGGCGTGAGAAGATCGCGGGAGCCCGTCAGGAGCAGTGTCTTCGGCAATATCGACAGATCGCCATAGACCGGGCTGATACGCCAGTCTGTCGGATCCAATCCGGCACTATAGAGCCGGATTGCCTCACGCCCGCCGGCGATGCCCAACCATGGATCATTCCGCTCCGCCTCAAACACTTCGGGGTTCGCGAGCGAGACGTCGAGGCCGGGTGAAATCAGCACATGGCGCGACGGCACCGGCAAACCCTCGTCCGCCGCCATCATGGTCAGCACCACGGCCATGTTGCCGCCGGCGGAATCGCCCATGAAGACGATATCTTCCGCCTCTGTCTCATCGAGCATCTGGCGGTAGACAGCGCCGACCATGCCGAACATGGCGTGGAAATCGTGTTCCGGGGCGATGGGGTAGATCGGCACGGTGATGCCGTAGCCCAGCCGGTCGGCCATGTCGGCGATCAGATACCAGTGATAAGGCGTGATCTCAAAGACATAAGCGCCGCCATGCAGGTAGAGTATCCGCTTGTGCTCTCCGGCCTTGGGGGCGATTTCGTAGACCGGAAAACCGTCCACGCTGCGCGTCTGGATTTCGAAACGCTGATGCAGCGCGGCCGGCGGATGGTGATCCTCCCTCTTGCGCGCGGCGACGATCCAGCGCTGCAGGTTTTCCGGGCTGGAAAAGGCTTGCTTGCGGCTGTGCCTGAGCACGAAGGACACAACGTGGCTTTTCAAACTTGGCATGCGAATACACGAACTTCGGCTGCAGCCGACTAAGAGAACTCCCCTTGTAACGAAGATCGTGCCTTGGCCGAGAATGTCAAGATTTACGGCGTGCCCACACGCTGGTGTGATCCGCGCGTCGTCGGCGCCGCGGCAAAAGTGCCGTGCGCAATCGGTTGCTGGTGGCCATCGGGGATGTGTGGGATCCCCGGTGGACGGCGAGCAATTTGTATTTGTCGGCGAACGTCGTCACCGCGTAGAGCCTAGCAGCAGCGAGGCGAGTGAGGCCTGCGGATCGTTCGGCGGCGATGCCGGCCAGCCGATGTCCTTCTGGACATGCGCCGGCAAGCTGTTCAGCGCGCGGATCGATTTGTTCCTGGCGTGGGCTTGCCTGATGGCCACACCCAAGCGGCCGAAATTTTCGAACATCGTCATTGTCATCTCCCTTGAAGAACGGCGATGGCCAAGGGCTGTCCTCAGCCGCCGTTCGATGTGCGGGTAAATGCGCTGTGCATGTATCTGCTGGATTTCGCGAAAACAGCGTTTCGGTTTCCGGATCGGACGATCCGGAAACATTTGCATACAAATAAATCGAGGGAGTGGCCGGCGCGTCTATTCGCGGCTGCGCCGAGCAGCATGACCTTCGCGGGAGCGTCGGCGCGGTGCTGCATCTCCGGCGATGCCATCCTCGCTCACCGTCTTGCGCGGCGGCAGCTTCACCGCCGCCGCCAGTTTCGGGAACGGGTCGACCTTGTTGGGCAGCGCCATGGCGTAGACGAAGTGCTCCTGGAATTTCGGCTCGAGCGCCGTCTCGATCTTTTCGATCTGGCTCACCGTCTCCTCGATCTCGCGGCGATAGCCGCGATTGAGCAGCGCCATGCGAGCACCCGCGCCGGCGGCGTTGCCCACGGCCGAGACCTTGTCGAGGTCGCAATCGGGGATGAGACCTAGCACCATGGCGTATTTCGGATCGATGAAGGAGCCGAAGGCACCGGCGAAGTGGATGCGGTCGACATGCTCGGTGTTCTGTTTTTCCATCAACAGCTTGGTGCCGGCATAGAGCGCCGCCTTGGCCAACTGAATGGCACGCACGTCTGTCTGGGTGATGGTGATCTTGGGTTCGCCTTCCTTCAGCACGTAGGAGAAGGTGCGGCCGTTGGCAACGACGCGCGGCGAGCGCGCGGCAAGCGATCCGTCGACGACGCCATCCTCGGAGATGACGCCGGCGAGATACATTTCGGCGACGATCTCGATGATGCCGGAGCCGCAGATGCCGGTGACGCCGGTCGCCTGCACGCTGTCGAGGAAGCCGGGCTCGTCGGACCACAGTTCCGAGCCGATGACGCGGTATTTCGGCTCCAGCGTGTCTGGATCGATGCGCACGCGCTCGATGGCGCCGGGCGCGGCCCGCTGGCCACCGGAGATTTCGGCGCCTTCGAAGGCCGGACCGGTCGGCGAGGAGGCAGCGACGACCCGTGTGCGGTTTCCGAGTACGATCTCGGCATTGGTGCCGACGTCCACGATCAGCATCATTTCGTCCTGGCGGTGCGGACCTTCGGACAGGGTCACGGCCGCCGCGTCGGCGCCGACATGGCCGGCGATGCAAGGCAGCATGTAGAGCCGTGCGCCCTGGTTGAGCTTCAGCCCGATGTCGGAGGCCTTGATGCGAACGGCGCCCGACACGGCAAGCGCGAAGGGCGCGCCGCCGAGTTCGGTCGGATCGATGCCGAGGAACAGGTGATGCATGATCGGATTGCCGACGAAGACGGAATCCAGGATGTCGTTGCGCTGGACATTGCCTTCCGCGCAAACCTTATCGACGAGGCCGGAGATTGCCTCGCGGACAGCAACCGTCATGCCTTCGCGGCCATCCGGGTTCATCATCACATAGGAGACGCGGCTCATCAGATCCTCGCCGAAGCGGATCTGCGGGTTCGACGTTCCGGACGAGGCGGCGACCCGGCCCGACAGCAGCGACACCAGATGCATGGCGATGGTGGTCGAGCCGATGTCGCAGGCCAGGCCATAGGCCTCGTTCTTGAGGCCCGGCCACAGCGCGATGACGCGCGCTGTCTCGGTGTCCGTATCCTTGTAGATGGCGGCGGTCGCCGTCCAGTTGCCCTTGCGCAAAATACCTTGCACTTGCGGCAGCAGATAAAAATCGAAGTCCAGGCTTTTGAGGTTCCAGTCCTTCATCAGGGCGATCTTCAGGCGGTCGAGATCGCCAAGCGGCTTGTGCATGTCTGGTTCTTCGATCTCGACGTAGCACATGCGGATCGCGGAATCGCGGGCGATGACCCTGGTGTCGGCATCCTTGCGGATGGTCTGGGCGTTGATGACAGTGTCCTGCGGCACGTCGATGACGAGATCGCCGAGAATCTGGGCGGAGCAGGAGAGACGGCGCCGTTCGGGCAGGCCGCGCACACGTTCATAGCGCTCTTCCTTGGGGCCTTTGGGCGATATGTGGTCGTTTGAGGAGGTGATCTTGTGCTTGGCGAAATTGCCTTCCTGCACCTCGATCTGGCAGCGCCCGCAAGTGGCGCGTCCGCCGCACACGCTCTCGACATAGACGCCGAGCTGGCGCGCGGCGTCGAGCACGGGCGTGCCGACAGGGAACCGCCCGCGCTTGCCTGACGGCATGAACAGCACGAGCGGATCGGTTATGTTTGCAGGCGAATTCACGATTGCGCGCTTATCCCCGGCCCATGCGGGCTTCACGGCCACCGCGTCGGCGGCCGCCATTGCCGCCGCCTTCGCCCGGCGCATTGACCGCTGTCGGCGCCGCCACCGCGTGGCCGCCTTCGGCCGGCTTGTAATCCTTGTAGGTCTTGATCCATTTGGTGCAGTTCTCGTCGGTGCCGTTCAGCACGTTGGCGCCGCGCACCGCTTCCATTTCCTGCGGGCGCACCGGGTTCATAATCGCCGAGGTCATGCCGGCGCCGATCACCATCGGGATGAAGGCGGCGTTGATGCCATGGCGGTGCGGCAGGCCGAAGGAGATGTTGGACAGGCCGCAGGTGGTGTTGACCTTGAGCTCTTCGCGGAGCCGACGCAGCAGGGCGAACACCTGGCGGCCGGCATCGCCCAGCGCGCCGATCGGCATCACCAGCGGATCGACGACGACGTCATGCGCCGGGATGCCGAAATCGGCGCAGCGCTGCACGATCTTCTTGGCAACGGCAAAGCGCACGTCCGGATCCATCGAAATGCCGGTCTCGTCGTTGGAGATGGCGACGACCGGCACATTGTATTTCTTGATCAGCGGCAGGATGGCCTCGAGCTTTTCCTCCTCGCCGGTGACGGAATTGACCAACGGGCGGCCCTTGGCGACTTTCAGCGCGGCTTCGATCGCGGCGGTGACGGAACTGTCGATCGACAGCGGCAGATCGACCAGGCCCTGGACGATCTCCAGCGTCTGCACCAGAAGACCAGGTTCGGTTTCGTTCGGGTTGACCGAGGTGACGCCGGCATTGACGTCGAGCATGGTGGCGCCGCAGGCGGCCTGCTCCAGCGCGTCCTTGATGACGGTCTCGAAATTGCCAACCACCATCTCGGCGGCGAGCTTCTTGCGGCCGGTCGGGTTGATGCGTTCGCCAATCACGCAGAAAGGCTGGTCGAAGCCGATGATGATTTCTCGTGTCGCCGAGGCGACGATGGTCCGGGTCATGAAATCTCTCCGTCGTGATATAAAGAGTTCTTTATATCGTTATCTCTTGTCGATCAAGCGAATGGTCGCTCTCCGCGGAAGTCAATGCGCGGTCTTCACCATGTCCACCTGGGTTTCGGTAATGTCGTCGTGCAGGATGCGGTCCAGCCGGTCGGCAACCATCTGGTCGTCGCGGCGGATCTCGCGCTTCCACGGCTGGCGGCCCTTCAGCACGCCCGATTCATCGACGATCTCGGCGACATATTCCTCCTGGCGATAGGCCATCACATGGATGCCGGAGACACCGGGAATTTCCTTCACCTCGTTGATGATGTCGGTGCAGAGCTGTTTGCCTTCCTTCTTCTGGTCCTGGGCGCCTTCCAGCCGCTTGATGATAGCGTCAGGGATATGGATGCCCGGCACGTTGGAGCGGATCCATTTTGCCGTCTTGGCGGAAGCGAGAGGGCCGACGCCACACAGGATGAACACTTTCTCGGTGTGGCCGAGATCACGTGCCTTCTGCATGAAGGTCTTGAACATCGGCACGTCGAAGCAATACTGCGTCTGCACGAACTGCGCGCCGGCGGCGATCTTCTTGCCGAGATGGATCGGGCGAAAGTCGAAAGGCGGCGCGAACGGATTGACGGCAGCGCCCAGGAACAGCTGCGGCGGCGTCGTCAGCTTGCGGCCGGACAGAAACTTGCCGTTGTCTCGCATGATGCGGCAAGTTTCCAACAGCGACATGGAATCGAGGTCGAACACCGGCTTGGCGCCCGGCTGGTCCCCGGCCTGCACGCCGTCGCCGGTCAGGCACAGCATGTTGGCGACGCCCATCGCGGCGCCGCCCAGCACGTCGCCCTGGATGGCGATGCGGTTCTTGTCGCGGCAGGCGATCTGCATGATCGGGGCGTAGCCCATGCGGGTCAGAAGTGCACAGATGCCGACCGACGACATATGGCAATTGGCGCCGGACGCATCGACGGCGTTGATGGCGTCGACCCAGCCGTCGAAGATCTTCGCACGGTTGTAGACATCCTCCGGATCGGCGCTGTCGGGCGGGTTCAGTTCGGTCGTCACCGCGAACTCGCCGCGCCTGAGCACGCGCTCCAGCCGGCCGCGCGAGGTGTGGCCGGGCAGGGGATCGAGCGGCAAATGGATGCCGGCCGGATTTTCGTCGGGCTGGCGGCCGGTCACGCGGAGGCTCCGGTCTTCGCGGCAGCGGCGGCTTCACGGGCTGCCGCAGCCTGCGCGGTCACCCGCAGCCAGGCAGAGGTTTCGCGCAACGACTGATCGACCGGCTTCTGCACGGTGAGGATCCTGTCGGAGTTGACCATGTTCTGCGAACCTTCCCAGGCCTTGACCCAGACGCAGGGCATATCGGGTTCGACCTCGCAATTGCCGTTGGCGCGCACGCCGCCGCAAGGGCCGTTGCGCAACTGCTTGGGGCAGTTCATCGGGCAAGACATGCCGGTCGAGGACAGGATGCACTGACCGCACATGCGGCAGTCGAACATGAAGCCTTTTACGCGCTTTTCGACGAACTTGATTGGAGCCTCGACGCGGCCATAGCCGATACCCTTCCACAACGGGTGCAGCAGCAAGAAGGTGTCGGCGAAGCGGGCGTAAAACCATTCGAGCAAGCGCGAATGCCTGATCGACCACAGCCGTATCGCGAAGGAGCGCTGTACGCGCCGCTGCGGCGAGACATCGGCCGGCTTGTAGTCGGACTTCGGCGCCGCCTTCTTGACCTGAGTGGCCTGCGTTATGGCCACGCCTTCCTTGCTGACGGGAGTGGTTTCAGACATTTTCTTTGCCGCCGGCCTTGACCAGAGCGACCAGCCGCTCGCGGTCGTATTTCGCGTCGATCTCGTTGAAAGCCTTTTCGACCTCGGCTTCGAGATCGTCACCGACCGGAACTGGATCAGCCTTGCGCCATTCGGCCAGATAGTCGTCCGTGCCGCCGGCGCCGGTGCGCATGGCGCACATGTCGATCGCCTCGGTGAAGCGCAACGGCAGTTCGCGCTTGGCGTTCTGCCGGCCCTTCTTGACGATGACCTGGGCAGGAATGTCGCGCCAGTAGACGACGATAAGATCGGCCATGAATTCTCGCTCCTCGATCCCCGAGCATTGCCGCAAGCGCAGTTGGCCCGCTTGTTATGGGACGACGCGCGCGCATTCAAAAGCGACGCATTTGGATGTCGTAAAATGAAAGGTGCGTTTATTCGTTTGCGACCCATGCCACGACGGGGTCACTGCAGCGGTAATGGCGACGGAATTTGCGCTGTTCCGGACACTGGATGCGTTACCAAATGCCGGTTCTCAGCCCTGTCCAGACGTAGAACCAGATCGTCGGGTGGTACCACAGCTTCGATGGCAGCCCTGGATCGAACGTTGCGAGTTTACCGGCCAGCGCGTCGCTGACCGCCTCGACGCAGATGTCGCGCGAAAACGCCGCCTGGCGCAGCGCATAGCTTGAGATGGTGTCACCTTGTTTCGGCTCGCCGCGCACCTGCTTCAGCACGCCACCAGTGTCGACGCCCGCATCGACCAGATGGACGGTGGTGCCGAAATTCTGCGGATCGCCTGACGTCAACGCCCAATAGCCGCCATTCATGCCGCGATATTTCGGGGTGATGCCGGCATGATAGTTGAGCACCGGACACGGCATTTTGGCCAGCATCTCCCTGGAAATCAGCCGGCAGCCGTTCAGCAGCACGACGCCGGGCTTGATCGTCTCGATTGCCTGCAGACATTCCGGCCCGTTGGCGGATGCCACATGGATGATGACCTGGCCTTGCCGCGGTTCCGTTTCAAGCTTCTCCTCGGCAATCAACCGGGCGGCGTGTTTGACATTAAGCCGTTTGCCGAGCCTGCTCAGCACCATAGTGCCGAGCTGGCCGATGGCAGAGATCCAGCCCTGGCGTCGGGCGCGGCCGCGCAGCAATTGCTTTTTAGATTCAGGGATTTCGAGGACGACGCTGACAGGGCCGACGCGGTCGGCGAGGTCGTTGATCATGGCCCAGACATGCGCGCCGCCACCGGTGACGACCACAATAGGTCGCGGATTTGGTTGCGACGCTGCCATTGATCTTTCCGTGCTCCAAGGACCGGCTGATGTGGCCGGACCTTAGGGCGGGCGGGTTAATCCTTGGTATGCCGGAAGCCTTACCAACCCATGAAGCCCCCCGGTCAGCGCATGAAGACTTGGTCAGCGCTTGAACTCCATGATGTCGAGCTTCGATTCATAGTAGGGCGCGGGGAACTCGATGCGCCATTCCTTGGCGCTGTTTCGGAAGGCGTAACCAACCTGGTCGGTCTGCGGGCCGCTGCCATAGGGCTTTGCCCGATCGTCGTTGACGGAGCCGGAGCCAAGATAGATCGAGCGCTTGTCGCCGTCGTCGAAGAAGCGGCCCTGGGTGCGCTGAGAACCGCTGATCTTTTCCAGCCGCCAGCCGGAGCCATCATCGGTGACCCTGCATTTGAACCAGCCATAGACAACGAGCGGGCTCAGTCCGCCGACCTTGATCGTGCGGCACCGCCAGTTGCCGGTGAGATCCTTGTCGGAGAAGGCGACCAGCGGCTTGGCCAACAGCGTGTCGAGCTGCTTGAGCTCGGCGGGGTTGGCCGCCTTTGCTTCGGCGAGCGCCGCCTTGCGGGTGTCGCCATATTTGTCGAGCCGCGCCTTATCGGCAGGCGTGATCAGTTTTTGCACTTGTCCGTCGGCAAGGGCGGGCAAAGTACAGCAGAGGAGACCAAGGGCGGCGATCAATGAGCGAAGGATCATCAAAGAATTCCCTGTTTTGTCTGGAACGGCGCTGCCGCCGCCTGGCGCATAACTTACCGGGTCGCTGGCGCCTGTCATCCGTGCTTAACAGCGTCTCGGTCAAAACTCATGGTGTGACGCATGCGAATCTTGCTTACGGGATCGTCGGGTTGGCTGGGCAGCGCGCTGGCGCCACTCCTGCGTGAGCTTGGACATGACGTGACCGGCCTCGATCCCGTTCCATCGGCCGAAACGCGGATCGTCGGTTCGATTGCCGACCGTGACCTCGTCATGCGTGCCGTCGGAGAAAACCGGATAGAGGCCATTATTCACAGCGGCGCGCTGCACAAGCCCAACATAGACAGCCACGCCAACAGCGATTTCATCGCGGCCAACGTGCAAGGCACGCTAAACCTGCTCGACGCGGCGGTGGCGGCCAATGTGCAACGCTTCGTCTTCACGTCAACGACCTCGCTGATGATCTCGCAGGCGATACGCGACGGCTTCAAGGGCGGTGCGCGCAAGGCGGCGTGGCTGACGAAAGCGATGTCGCCCGAGCCGCGCAACATCTATGGCGTCACCAAGCTATCCGCCGAGCATCTCTGCCGTCTCTACCACCTCCAGCACGGGCTGCCGGTGGTGGTGCTGCGCACGGCACGTTTCTTCCCCGAGGCCGACGACATGGCGCATGCCATCGAGCAGTCGGACGCCAACACCAAGGCGAACGAACTGCTGTTTCGGCGGCTGACGGTGGAGGACGCGGCGCAGGCGCATGTCGCCGCCTTGGAGAAGGCACCGGAGCTCGGCTTCGACACCTTCATCGTCTGTGCGCCGACGCCGTTCCAACCCGAAGATTGCGAGGCGTTGATCAGGGACGCGCCGTCCGTGGTGGCGCGGTATTTTCCTGAATTTCCCGCTCTCTACGCGAGGAAGGGCTGGACGATGTTTTCCTCGATCGACCGGATCTATGACGCGTCGCGGGCGAGGGACAGGCTGGGTTTTGCCTGCAGGACGAGCTTTGCCGACGTGCTGGCGGCGCTGGCAGCCGAAGACCCGGCCTGAAGCTGTCAGGCGTTCGCGGCCGCCCGCGCCAGGCCTGGCGTCAGGTCGCCAAAACCGGTGGAGCGGCGCTCATAGGCGAGGCCAAGCAGGGCGGCGGCCCTTTCCGCGACCTTGTCGAGCTCCGGATCATCGGTCTGCGCCAGATAGATCAGCTTCTCGTAATTGCCGAAATAGTCCTTGATCAGCTCCGGGTGCTTGTCCAGCCCGAGCGGCTTCATGAAGAAGGCATCGAACTGGCGGCACAGGAAGTCCGTCATGTAGAAGGACATCATGTCGTCGTCGGCGACCTTCGCATAGGCTTCCATGCCTTGATAGAACGCGAAGCAATGCGGGCCGGCCATGCGTTCGACGCCATGCTTCTCCAACACGCGGTCAAGCAGGCCGCCAGTGCCGCAATCGGCATAGCCGACGAAGATATGTTCATAGCCTTCCGCCCTGGCCTTTTCGATCGCCTTGTCCATGGCCGGCGCGATGCGGTCGGGATGGAAATGAAACTCCGCCGGCAAACACGTCAATTCGAGGTGATCCAGCCCGAGCTGTTCCTTGACGGCCAACACCTCGCGCGCAATCATCCCGCAGGCGATGACGAGCAGCCTGTCTGTCTGATTCGGTTTTGTTTTTTTCGTCCTGACCAAGTCGAGCCGGCTTTTTCGCTGCGGGGCTAATTTATCTGTCGAGGGAGACACCGTCCATGAAACTGCTACGCATAGCGCCGATGGCTATCCTTGCCTGCGCTCTTGCACTTACGGCCTGCGCCAACACCGTTCGGGGTGTCGGCAAGGATGTCAAATCGACGGCGAGGGCGGTCAAGGACACCGTCGCCAATTGATCGGCGGTCGTCCCTCATCTGGGGACAAAAAAGCCGCGCTGCAAGGCGCGGCTTTTTTTTCGTCGCCCTGATGCCTTGGATCAGGCCGAAGCACGCACGTTGTGCTTGCGCTTCATGAAATCCTTGGCGGTCTCGACCGCTACCGCCGCGTCGCGGCAATAAGCGTCGGCGCCGACGGCCTTGCCGAATTCCTCGTTGAGCGGCGCGCCGCCGACCAGCACGACATAGTCGTCGCGAATGCCCTTTTCCTTCATCGTGTCGATGACGACCTTCATGTAGGGCATGGTGGTGGTGAGCAGTGCCGACATGCCGATGATGTCGGGCTGGTGCTTTTCAATCGCGTCGAGATACTTCTCGACCGCGTTGTTGATGCCGAGATCGATGACGTCGAAGCCAGCACCCTCCATCATCATGCCGACGAGGTTCTTGCCGATGTCGTGGATGTCGCCCTTGACGGTGCCGATCACCATCTTGCCCTGTTTCGGCGCGCCGGTGGCGGCGAGCAGCGGACGCAGGATGAACATGCCGGCCTTCATGGCGTTGGCGGACAAAAGCACTTCCGGCACGAACAGGATGCCGTCGCGAAAATCCTCGCCGACGATACGCATGCCTTCGACCAGCGCCTCGGTAAGCACCTTATAGGGCGCCCAGCCGCGCTCGAGGAGGATGTTGGTGCCTTCCTCGATCTCTTCCTTCAGCCCGTCATAGAGATCGTCGTGCATCTGCTGCACCAGCTCGTCGTCGGAAAGCTCGGAAAGGATGATCTCGTCGTCGGACATTTTTATCCAGCTCCTCACGGCATCGCGACTGTGTCGCAAGGCACAAAATAATGGTGTTCATACCTAACCCGCAACGGGCGGGTATCCATAGCTGATTTGCGACTTCCCGCAAAAGGAAAGCGACTGGAAAATCTATCGGTTTTCTTGTCGATTTTGCGACAGGCGTTGGCGCGGACGGGCCGTTTCGAATAGGGTGCATGGCTACGATCCGGGCAAAGCCGCGTTATGCGGCCGCAACGGTTACGGACCAGCCATAGTCAGGCGGGCCATATTCAGGGAAGAGCGATCATGAGCGAACACGCGGCAGTCGACCAGGAAGCGTCAAACGCGCGGCGTGGGCGCGGCGCCAGTGGCGGAGCGGCGGCCAGGCGTGCGGCGCGCTCCGGCGGCGGCCCCGGCACCCAGCTCACCTATATCAAGCGCAAGATCAACGTCTACGAGGTGCTGAACGAGGAAGGCCTGGCGCTGATCGAGAAGAACACCGACACGGTGCTGGAAGAGATCGGCATCATTTTTCGCGATGACGCCGAAGCACTGCAGCTCTGGAAAGAGGCCGGCGCCGACGTCAAGGGCGAGCGCGTGCATTTTCCCAAGGGGCTCTGCCGTTCGCTCTTGAAGACCGCGCCGCCCATCTACACCCAGCATGCCCGCAATTCAGAACGCTCGGTGCAGATCGGCGGCAATGCGACGGTGTTCGCGCCGGTCTATGGTCCGCCCTTCGTGCGCGATCTCGACGGCGTCAGGCGCTACGCGACGATCGAGGATTTCCAGAATTTCGTGAAGCTTGCCTATATGGCGCCGTCGATCCACCATTCGGGCGGCACGGTGTGCGAGCCGGTCGACGTGCCGGTCAACAAGCGTCATCTCGACATGGTCTACGCGCACATCAAATATTCCGACAAGCCGTTCATGGGTTCGGTGACCGCACCGGAGCGCGCCGAGGACACGGTGGCGATGGCCAAGCTCGTCTTCGGCGACGACTTCGTCGAGAACAACACGGTGCTGACCAGCCTGATCAACGCCAACTCGCCGATGGTGTTCGACGAGACCATGCTTGGCGCCCTGAAGGTCTATTCGCGTCATAACCAGGCCTGCATCGTCACGCCGTTCATCCTGGCCGGCGCGATGAGCCCGGTGACGGTCGCCGGCACGCTGACGCAGGTCCTGGCCGAAGTGCTGGCCGGCGCCTCGTTCACGCAGCTGATCCGTCCGGGCGCGCCGGTGCTGTTCGGCACCTTCGCCTCGTCGATCTCGATGCAGTCGGGCGCGCCGACCTTCGGCACGCCGGAGCCGTCGCTGGTCTCCTATGGCGCTGCCCAACTCGCCCGCCGGCTCGGCTTGCCGTTCCGTACCGGGGGCTCGCTCTGTGCTTCGAAAGTTCCGGACGCACAGGCAGCCTATGAGAGCGCCAACACGCTGAACTCGACCATTCTCGCCGGCACCAATTTCGTCCTGCATTCGGCAGGCTGGCTCGAAGGCGGGCTGGCCTCCTGCTACGAAAAATTCATGATGGATATCGACCAGCTCGGCATGACCCAGAAATTCTCGGAGGGCGTCGACCTGTCGGAAAACGGCCAGGCGATGGACGCCATCCGCCAGGTCGGCCCAGGCAGCCACTATCTCGGCTGCGACCATACCCAGGCCAATTTCCAGACCGCCTTCTACCGCTCGTCGATCGCCGACAACAACTCCTACGAGCAGTGGCTGGCCGAGGGCCAGAAGACCGCACCGCAGCGCGCCAACGATCTGGCGCGGCGCTGGCTGGAGGCTTACGAAGCGCCGCACCTTGATGAAGGCATCGATGAAGCCTTGAAGGATTTCATCGCCAAGAAGAAGGGGTCGATGCCCGACGCCTTCACCTGAAAGGAGCCCGAGTCAGGCGGGGCTAAAGTCGCCAACATCATCCACAAGGAAGTCTGGCGGAGCGCCTTCTCCGATCCGGACAAGAAGGGATGATTGCGTGCGCGGTATGATCGAGGAGATCACGGCCGCGCTTGGCGCCAACGGCCTCATCCTGCGTGGAGGTCTTCTTTTTCCCGATGACGAGGGTGCTCCTGATGGCGCCTCGGGCGCGCCGGCAAAGTCTGTCCTGCTGGTAGGGCAGGCGGGCGCCGCGCCTTGGCCGCATTTCCTGCGCTGGCGGGACCGGCAGCCACAGGCGATCGCCGATCCGCTCGACACCTGGTCGCGGGAGGTCATCGGCGAGGTGGCGCAAGAGTTTGGTGCCCGCGTCGTTTCGCCGTCGGACAAACCTTACCTGCCGTTCCAGCAATGGGCTGTTCGGGCGGAAGGGCTGAGGCCGTCGCCGCTCGGCATCCTCATGCATCCGCAATACGGGCTTTGGCATGCTTATCGCGGCGCGCTGCTGTTCGAGGACGAGATAACGCTTCCGGAATTTCGGGAGACGATCCATCTTTGCGACACCTGCGTCGACAAACCTTGTCTGAAATCCTGTCCGGTCGCCGCTTATTCGACGGATGGTTTCGCCTACCAGGCCTGCCTCGCGCATGTGCGGGGGGCGAATGGCGAGCCGTGCCGGGCCGGTGGTTGTCTTGACCGCAATGCCTGCCCCTATGGCGCGCAGTATCGCTATCCGCCGGAGGTCCAGGCCTTCCACATGGCTGCGTTCGCTGGTCCTTAGCGCATCACGCGATCCCGCACGAAATGTTGACCGCCTGGCTCAGGGAGCGCCTTGCCGTGGCGGCTTGCGCGGATATGTATCGCGCATCTGGCAAACGGAGCACGCAATGATGAAGCAGGACCTTCACATCAAGACCCGTGACGGTGTGGCGAAGGCAGGCCTGTTCCGCTCGGCCAAGGTTTCTTCAGCCAAGGCTGGCGTCATTCTCTACCAGGACGCCTTCGGTCCGCGCCCGGCGCTTGACCTGATGGCGGAACGGCTGGCGGGCGAGGGCTATGCGGTGCTGGTGCCCGATCTCTTCTACCGCAATGCTCCTTATGGCCCGTTCGACGCCAAGACCGCTTTTGTCGAAGAAAGGACCAGGGCGCCGCTGATGGCGCTGGTCACCGGCACGACGCAGGAAATGACCATCAGCGACAGCGCCGCCTTTGTCGACGCGCTCGCCGGCGAAGGCGTCACGGGACCGATCGGCACTGTCGGCTATTGCATGGGCGGGGCGCGGGCGCTCAACGCCGCTGCAACCTACCCCGACAGGGTCAAGGCCGCCGCCAGTTTCCATGGCGGCAACCTCGCCAGCGATGCCGCCGACAGCCCGCACCGCAAGGCGGCCTCCATCAAGGCGCGCGTCTATGTCGGCATGGCGGGCGTCGACCGGAGCTTTCCCCCGGAGCAGTCGACCAAGCTGGCCGAGGCGCTGAGGACGGCGGGAGTCGACTATCTGCTGGAGAATTATGTCGGCATGGCGCATGGCTGGTGCGTGCCCGACCACAGTGTCTACAACGAAGGGGGAGCCGAGCGTCACTGGAAACGGCTGACGGCGCTGTTTGCCGAGACACTGACCTGAGTCTCGCGCGGCTATTCCCGCCTGTTGGCTGCCCGATCCGTTCGCGGTATCAGGGCGGTCTCGCTGAATGAGCGGGAGCCGCGCGGGAACGATCAACCTGATGCAATCCTATGATGTCGTGATCATCGGCGCCGGCGCCGCCGGAATGATGTGTGCCGTGGAAGCCGCCAAGCGCGGCCGTTCGGTGCTGATCCTCGATCACGCGGCGGCGCCTGGCGAAAAGATCCGCATCTCCGGCGGCGGCCGGTGCAATTTCACCAACATCCATGCGAGCCCGAAGAATTTCATATCGAGGAATCCGCATTTCTGCATCTCGGCGCTCAGCCGCTATACACAGCGCGACTTCATTGCGCTGGTCGAACGCCACGGCATTGCCTACCACGAGAAGACATTGGGGCAGCTGTTCTGCGACGGCTCGGCGCGCCAGATCATCAATATGCTGGTCTCGGAAATGCGGGGCAGGGGCGCCGAGCTGGTATTGTCGACCCGCGTCGAGGCTATCGGCAGAACCGAGGAAGCGTTTGAACTCGCCCTCTCCACGGGCTCGGTTTCCTGCCAGTCCCTGGTCGTGGCCTGTGGCGGCAAGTCGATCCCCAAGATGGGCGCGACGGGCTTCGGCTACGAGCTTGCCGAACGGTTTGGCCTTGCCGTCGTCGAAACACGGCCTGCCCTGGTGCCGCTGACCTTCGACGCAAAAACGCTTGAGCGGCTTTCGCCCCTGGCCGGAAACGCGGTCGACGCCGAGATTGCCTGCGGCAAGACGCGGTTTTCCGAGGCGATGCTGTTCACGCATCGCGGCGTCAGCGGGCCATCCGTCCTGCAGATCTCCTCCTATTGGCGCGAGGGCGATGAGATCCGCATCGCCATGCTGCCGGGCACGGATGTGGCTGAGCTCGTCCGCGCCGCCAGGCGTGGCAATGGCCGGCAAGCGGTGCAGACCGTGCTGGCAAATCATTTGCCGAAACGACTGGCTCAGGCGATAGCCGAGCAAACCGGGCTGGACGGCAACCTCGCCGATCTTTCCGAGGCCCAGATCAAAACCGTCGAGGCCGCGGTGAACGACTGGCGCATCAAGCCAGCCGGTTCGGAGGGCTACCGGACGGCCGAAGTGACGCTCGGCGGGGTAGACACCAACGGCCTCGACCAGAAGACCATGCAGGCGAAGCTGGTGCCGGGCCTGTTCTTCATCGGCGAGGTCGTCGACGTCACCGGCTGGCTCGGCGGCTATAATTTCCAATGGGCGTGGTCGTCGGGCTGGGCGGCGGGCCAGGCGTGTTGACATTCAGGTGAGGCCGGCCTGACCTCACTCGGTACGCCCTGGACGCAAACGCCCAAATGGAGAAAAAATCTTTCCATCACCCCAAGGATTAGCCATTAGCCTTCGTCCAACAGGCAAATGATGGCGATGATGCTGGATGAGAGCGAAGCCTCCGACGCCGAACTGATCGGGCGGGCGAAGGGCGGAGACAGGGGGGCCTTCGGCAAATTGCTGGAGCGTCACTACGACTTCGTCTATCGCGCCGCCTATCGCTGGTGCGGCAGGAAGGCCGATGCCGAAGACATCGCCCAGGAAGTCTGTGTCAGGCTGGGCAAGGCGATCCGCGATTATCGCGGCGGCGGCGCGTTCACGACATGGCTCTACACCATGACGATGAACGCCGCGCGCGACACGATGCGCAAGACCCAGCGCGAAACGGTCAAGACCGAGGCCTATGGCGTCCATGCGCTGATTTCGGGCGAAGGCCCGGCCGAGGGTGAAGGCCCGACCGAGGCGTTGTGGGCGGCGGTGCGGCAATTGCCGGACAAGCAGCGCGATGCCGTGATGCTTGTCCATGGCGAAGGCTTGAGCCACGCGGCCGCCGCCGAGGCGATGGCGATCTCGGAGACGACGGTTTCCTGGCACATCCATGAAGCGAAGAAACGGCTGAAGACGTTGATGCGTTCAGCCGGGGAAGTGTGACCATGGTCGACGACAACGAACTCAGAAAGCTGCGCAATGCAGCGGTACCGGCGCCGGGCGAGAGCGCGAAGGCACGCGCCTTCGAAGCTGCCCTGCGCGCCTATGATCAGGAAAATATTTCCGCCGTCACCCAAGGATCGGTTGGCGGCCTTCGTCTCACGGAGCGAGCACAAAAGCTCTGGAGCGAGATCATGCAAAAGAAATTCATTGCCACGCCGGCCCTTGCCGGGCTCGTCGCCCTGCCGATCGCCGGATACGCCACCTTCCATATGCTGAGGGAACAGCCGTCGCCGTTCGGCGGCGACGAGAAGATCACCGAGACGCTGGCCGACAAGCCGGCGACGCAGAAGCCAACCGTCGCCGAGCCGAAACAGGCCCCGACGGCGCTGGAGAAGGACAAGAAAGCAGACTTGGACGTGGAAAGCCGTGATGCCAGCGATGCGCTTGCGCCGGCCGCGCCGCCGAACTCCGAATCGGATGCCGCCGGTGGCGCAGCACAATCGAGCGCGCCGGTGAGCCCCACTGTATCGTCGAGGTTTGACCTAAAGACCTACAGCGGCAAGGAGGTGGAGTATGGGACTTTGCCAACCTCCAGGCCGGCCCCCGCACCCAGCGGTGAGGTTTCACGGGAGAGTGCCGGCCTCATGCCAAACGCGCCTAATGCCGCGCGGGCCAATCGCGTCCAAGCTGCCGAGCCCAAGCTTATGGCCCCGCAGCAGCCGGCGGCCATCCCGGCCGACCAGATCGCGCCGCAGGAGGAAAACCGCGATCGCGTCCAGGATTTCAAGACCAATCCCGTGCATGCGGCACTGCAAGACCCGGTCTCGACCTTCTCGATCGATGTCGACACCGCGTCCTATTCCTTCGTGCGCGGCTCGCTGAAGCAGGGCTACCTGCCGCAAGCCGACGCGGTCCGCGTCGAGGAGATGATCAATTACTTCCCTTATGACTGGAAGGGGCCGGAATCGGCCTCAACGCCGTTCAACTCGACCGTCAGCGTCATGCCGACGCCGTGGAACGCGCACACCAAGCTGATGCACGTCGCCATCAAGGGTTTCGACATCAAGCCGACCGAGCAGCCGAAGGCCAATCTGGTCTTCCTGATCGACGTGTCGGGCTCGATGGACGAACCGGACAAGCTGCCGCTGCTCAAGTCGGCGTTCCGGCTGCTGGTCAGCAAGCTGAAGGCCGACGACACCATCTCGATCGTCACCTATGCGGGCGATGCCGGCACCGTGCTGATGCCGACAAAGGTTGCCGAGAAGGACAAGATCCTCAATGCCATCGACAATCTGCAGCCCGGTGGCTCGACGGCAGGCGAGGCCGGCATCAAGGAAGCCTACAAGCTTGCCCAGCAGTCCTTCATCAAGGATGGCGTCAACCGAGTGATGCTTGCCACTGACGGCGACTTCAATGTCGGCCAGACCGATGATGATGACCTGAAGCGGCTGATCGAGAGCGAACGCAAGACCGGCGTGTTTCTGTCGGTGTTCGGCTTCGGCCGCGGCAATCTGAACGATGAAATGATGCAGACCATTGCCCAGAACGGCAACGGCACCGCCGCCTATATCGACACGCTGGCCGAGGCCGAGAAGGTGCTGGTCGAAGATGCCTCCTCGACGCTGTTCACCATCGCCAAGGACGTCAAGATCCAGGTCGAGTTCAACCCGGACAAGGTGTCGGAATACCGGCTGATCGGCTACGAGACCCGGGCGCTCAACCGCGAGGATTTCAACAATGACCGCGTCGATGCCGGCGATATCGGCTCGGGCCATTCGGTCACCGCGATCTACGAGATCACGCCCAAAGGCGGTGGCGGCGAGCAGATCGATCCGCTGCGCTACGGCCAGGCGACAGTCAACAATGGCGGTGTCGTCAATGCGGACGAATATGCCTTCGTCAAGATCCGCTACAAGCTGCCCAACGAGGACGTCTCGAAGCTGATCACCACGCCGGTGACCTCGGCCAACGAGGTCGCGTCCTTCGATCAGGCCAGTACCGACCAGCGTTTCTCCGTAGCCGTCGCGGCCTTCGGCCAGAAGCTGCGCGACGAGGATGCGACCGCGAAGTTCGGCTACGACAAGATCATGGAGATTGCCACTGCCGCCCGAGGAGCCGACCCGTTTGGGTACAGGTCCGAGTTCCTTTCGCTTGTGCGCCTTGCCTCGGCGCTGGGCGGCAACCGGTAGTGGCGATGACGGCCGGTTTCTTTCAGATGATGGGATCGTTCTGATAACCGGCCCACGGGCGGTGAGGCAGGCCGGCGAGGGATCTTTGCCCTTGCCGGCCTTTTTTTCGTTGCGCCATGGTCGTCCACCACCCATTCTGGCGGGAGGAAGGCAGAGAGCAATGAAGAGACGTATTATCCTGGTGCGGCACGGCGACGAACCTGCCGACGACCGTGTGTTCGCCTACCTCCAGCAAAGCGGCTACCAGCCCGTCTTGCGTCGAGCCTATGCCGGAGAGGCGCTGGAGGCGGATGAGGATGTCGCGGGCGGCGTGGTCTACGGCGGAATGTACAATGTCTACGACACGTCACTGCATCCATTCTTGGTGAACGAGTACCGATTTATCGACTTCTGCATGAGTTCCGATATCCCCTTGCTCGGCATCTGCCAAGGCGCGCAGCAGATCGCCTGGCATCGCGGTGCTCATGTCGGTCCGCCGGTGAGCGGCGTGCATGAATTTGGCTGCTATCCACTCTACCCGACAGCGGGAGCGGAGGATTTTCTGTCCGAGCCGATCCATGTCACGCAATCACACTGGCACGGCTTTGATTTGCCTGAAGGCGCCCAGCACCTTGCTTCGAGCGCCTCGTTTCCCAACCAGGCTTTTCGCATCGGTGATAAGATCTACGGATTGCAGTTCCACGCGGAAGTCACGCGTACAGGTTTTCGACGTGTACAGGACCGCCCGACCGCGAACTATGACAAGCCGGGCGCGCAGACGCGTGAAGAACAGGATCGTCTTATGAGCCTGCATGATGCAGCGCAGGCCGCCTGGTTCAACGGGTTCCTGCGTAAACTTTTTCCGCCTTTGATCTAGCTGGTCGACGACGATACTGCCGCAAGATTGGAGCGACCCGCACGGGATCGTTAAATTGCTCGGCATTTCCGGTACCGGATCGCAATTTCCTCTCGCTACACCGGTCATGTCTAAGGCTTGAGGGAGCCGGAATTGAAAATCACAACCATCGCCAACCCGACTCCGCCGGCACGGGACGCTTCGGCGAGTTTATCAGCCCCGTCAGCCGAATCCAGACGCATGAGCGACGATGTCGCGCAGGCGCGCCACACCGCCATGTCGGCGCTGACCAATGACCGCTTCCGCGTCATGCTGGAGCAGATTTCCGATCCGAGCGCATCCGGTGCGCTGGCAACAATGCGCGGCGACAACGTGGTCGATTTCCAGTCGGCGCAGTCAAGCTACGCCGACAACAGCGAATAACCGCAAAAAGAAATCGCCTCAGGCGCGGCTGCGCCGCCGCTCGCGGCGGGCTTCGCTGGTCTCGGCGGTGTTTGCCGTCGCCACCTTGTTGCGCATCGGGCCAATGCGCTCGACGATTTTTTCGACGGTCGGGCGATCCGCCCTGGTGTGGGCGTCGAGCGCCTTGCGCATCGCGGCCAGATGCTGGAACGAGGTGCCGCAGCAGCCACCGATGATCTTGGCTCCGCCATCCACGGCGAGCCGGACATAATCGGCCATCAGTTCCGGCGTACCGGAATAGTGGATCTCGGTGCCACGGAATTCGGGAATGCCGCAATTGCCCTTGACGATGACAGTCGCCTCCGGCTTGGCCTCGGTCATGTCGAGCAGCGAGGCCAGGATGTCGGAAGCGCCGACGCCGCAATTGGCGCCAACCCCGAGCGGCGCTTGCGACAGGCCGTCGGCGACGCCGTGGATGTCTTTCGGCAGCAGGCCCATCATGGTGCGGCCGGCGGTGTCGAACGAGCCGGTATAGGTGTAGGGCAGGCCGACGCGGATAGCGGCTTCGGCCGCCGCGCGGATCTCGTCGGGCGCCGACATCGTCTCGATCCAGGCGACTTCGGCGCCACCTTCCTTGAGACCTTCGATCTGCTCGGCAAAGGCGTCGACCGCTTCGTCATAGGTCATGGCACCAAGCGGCACCAGCAATTCCCCTGTCGGACCGACCGAGCCGGCGACGATCACCTTGCGGCCGGCCTTGTCGGCGACAGCGCGGGCGATCTCGGCCGCGCGCTTGTTCAGCGCATGCACGCGGTCCTGCGCATGGTGCAGTTTCAGCCGGTGGCGGGTGCCGCCGAACGAGTTGGTCAGGATGATGTCGGCGCCGGCGTCGACGAAATTCTGGTGCAGGCTGGTGATGGTGTCGGGCGCGGTTTCGTTCAGCAGTTCCGGCGCCTCGCCGGCCTCCAGACCCATGGCGAACAAATTGGTGCCCGTGGCGCCATCGGCCAGCAGCACACCCTTTTCAGCCAGCAGCGCATCGATCGGATTGCTCGTCGTCATCGGATTGGCTTTCGTGTCCTGGAATTCGAACCGTGTCTTGGAATTCGAACATGTCTGGGAATTCGAATAAGGATATAAAGAAGTCTTTATGTCCAGTCAATGAAAATGCGGTGCTGAGCGCTCAGGCAGAGCCTGATGCGAACGACATGTCGGCCAGGTTGCGCGCGAAGGCGGCCGCTTCGTGCGGATTGATGTCGGCGGCGCGGATCAGATTGTCGAAATGTTGGGTCAGGGCCTGGACCGGCTGGGTGGCGTTCAGCACCACATACATGTCGCCGACATAGATCGCCGCGCGATAGGGGCCGAATATGGTCAGCGGGATCGAATAGCGCATGCGGCCATCATAAAGGAACAGGCGGAAGGTCGGGTAGAGGTCGTCGAGCAGCGTCGCCATATGGGCAAGCTGCTGCTGGCGGTCGGCCGCCGGGAAACGGTCCCACACACCGAGGCCGCGGGCGAAGATCTCCAGCGTGTGGCGCGGCATGCAGACTTCCATGTCCGTTTCCGGCCGCCGGTTGTACTCGATGCGGTATTGCGTTTCGCTGGCCTGCGCCAGTCGGCTCCTGTTGGTGATGTTGGCTTCGTAGTCGACGAGCGCGTGGGTGCGCAGGAGATCGGGAATGCCAGCCGGCACATAGCGGATCTTGGTGCCCGCCGCTTCCGCGAACCATTTGGCGAGCAGCGTGCGGTCGAAACCGTCGGGCGCTTCCTCGATCTCCAGGCTCTCGCGGATTTCGCCGGTCACGCCCTCGTCCTGGCTAAGACCAAGCAGCCAGTCTAGCGACACTTTGAATTCGGCGGCGATGTTGAGCAAGGTTTCGGCGCGCGGCAGGCGGGTCGAGGCACCTGACATCAGTTGCGACAGCGCCGACCTGTCGATGCCGACTGCTGACGCGAAAGCCGATTGGTTGAGGTCGGAGCGTGTCAGGAGGAGCTTCAGACGCTCCCGGAAGATTGCCGACAGGTCGCGCTTGTCCATCATCTCACTCCTTGGATCGGGAGGAAAATTTTTCGCCGAAGCGGCCGAAGAAGCGCTTCAGGCGTAAACGAATCCCTAAGACTGTTTACAATGTATAACATATGCAGCCAAGAATGCGCAGACGCAACATTTTGTGCACTTTGTCGCGTTGAGTGGAATCATATCTCCTGACACAATGCTGTCAGGAACCGGTTGGGGTTCCGGCGACTGAGGACAGTGGTCGATAGCATGACTGGCAAGAGCATCCGTCGAAGCAGCAGATCGGCCATCGAATGGCCGACCGTGGTTCTCGCTTTCTTCTGCTACGGCACATGGTTGGCCGCCGGCTTCTTCCTCTGGCCGTCATATCCCATAGCTGCACTGATCGTCATGGCCGTCACGCTGGCTTTGCAATCCTCTATCATGCACGAGGTGCTGCATGGTCACCCGACCCGCAACGGCCTCGTCAATGAAGCTTTCGTCTTCCTGCCGATCGGCCTTGCCTGGCCGTTCCGCCGTTTCAAGACCATTCACCTGCGCCACCACGCGGACGAGCGGCTGACCGATCCGCTCGACGATCCCGAGAGCTATTACCAGGCGCTCTGGATGCACGAAGAAATGCCGCCGCTGATGAAATTCGTGCTGAAGGTCAACAACACCATGGCCGGTCGCCTCGTCCTGGGGCCATGGCTGTCCTGCATCGGCTTCTTCATCGATGACGCCAAGCACGTGATTGCCGGAGACAAGGCGATCCGCAAGGCCTGGCTGCTGCATGCGATAGGCCTTGCCGTGGTGCTGCCGGTCGTGCAGTTCGGCTTCGGCATGCCGGTTTGGCTCTATGTGCTGGTGCCGGTCTGGCTCGGCCAGTCGCTGATCTCGATCCGCACCTATGCCGAGCACCAGTGGTCGGAGCATCCGGAAGGCCGCACGGTGATTGTCGAGCGCTCACCGCTGTCGTTCCTGTTCCTCAACAACAATCTGCACTTCGTCCATCACAAGAGCCCGACCATCGCCTGGTACCGGCTGCCGAAGCTGTTTCGTGACCGGCGTGAGGAATGGCTGCGGATGAACAATGGCTATGCCTATCCGAACTATTTCGCGCTGCTCAGATCCTATGCCTTCAAGGCCAAGGAGCCGATCGTGCATCCGGTTCTGCGGCGCGCGCCCGAGCCGGGCAGGGCGTTCAAGCCGCGCGTCAGGGCGCGCAGCATCAGTGGGCTTGGCAGCGCGCCGGTTCCCGCCGAACCGCCCAAGGAATAGTATCCGCGTGTAGAGTGGATAACGTGTCGGCCAATTCTGATTGGGCGCCGCGTTTTTGCGATCCTTTGTCCCGGCATGGTGGTTTGATATCGGCATGAGCGAATTGATTGCGGCGTTGCCGATGTATGACTGGCCGGAGGCGCGCGACGAGGTCGACGCGCAATGGGCGTCGTTGCGCGATTCATTCCGGCGAAGGGGTATCGATGCGCCGCAATCCATCGTGCGCCGCAATGGCGACCTGCCGCCGGTGCCGGGCGGCATTCGGGACGGTGAAGGTAAACTCGTCGCGCCCGATCCGGCGACGCTGCCGCCGGACGAACTCGATTTCCACAAGCTCTGGATGCATCCGGCGCTGCTGTTCGCGCAGACCTGCTGGGGGCCGATGGAACTCGGTCTGTCCCGGCATGTGCAGGTGGTCGGTCAGCCAAGCTATGACGCCTATGAAGGCGGGCAGGGCGAACTTTATTCGAGCGCGCTGGTGATGCGGTCGGGCGAGGGGCCGGAGGTTCGGTCGCCCGCCGATGGCAAGGCCTTGCTGCCGCTCGATCTCATCCGGGGCAGGCGCTTCACCTTCAACAGCCTCGATTCCATGTCGGGCATCATCGCGCTGACGCGCGACCTGAAAGCGGCCGGCGAAAACCTGGACATATTTTCATCGCACAGCGAAAGCGGCGGCCATCGCGACTCGATCGTGGCGGTCGCCGAAGGCAAAGCGGATGTCGCCGCGATCGATTGCGAAAGCTGGGCGCTGGCACGGCGTTTCGAGCCGGCGGCGCGCAAGGTCGTGATCGTCGGCTGGACGGCGCGACGCAGAGGCTTGCCGTTCATCACCGCCAGGACGACACCGGAAAAGACCGTGCGCGCGATGCGCGAAGCGCTTGCCGGGCTAGCCGAGCAGCCTCGAGTCCAACGGGTAGGTTGAAAGCTTTTCGTTGCCGGTGTCGGTGATCAGGATCTGTTCCTCGATCTTGACACCCTCACGCCCGCCAAGCCTGCCGATATAGCTTTCGACGCACAGCACCATGCCCGGTTCGAGCATGCCGTCGGGCGTGTCCGGCGTCCAGTCGCTGGCATGCGGCAAGGTCGGATATTCGTCGGCCAGGCCGACGCCGTGGTAGAGTACGCCGTAGCGGGTTGGGAAGCAGTCTCCGGGCGGTACAGCCGAGCGTTCGACCAGATCTCGAAACGAGACGCCGGGCTGCATCAAGGCGGTGTTGTACTCGATCTGGTCGGCGGCGATGCGGAACAGGTCGCGCTGTTCGTTGGTCGGCTTTGTATCGCCACAGAGCCAGGTGCGCGAGAGATCGGCGCAGAAGCCGTAGGGGCCGATCAAATCGGTATCGAAGGCGACGAGATCGCCGGCCTCCATGATCCGCGACGAGCATTCCTGGAACCACGGATTGGTGCGCGGTCCCGACGTCAGCAGCCGCGTCTCGATCCATTCGCCGCCGCGCGCGATGTTGCCGCGATGGAGTTGCGCCCACAATTCGTTTTCGGAGATACCGGGCTTGAGCGCCTGTTCCATCTCGCCCATCGCCGCCTCGCAAGCGACGATGGCGCGGCGCATGGCAAGGATTTCATCAGGCGATTTGATCAGCCGCGCGTTTTCCATCACCGCCTCGCCATTGCCGATGGAAATGCCGAGGCGGTGGAGTTCTTCAACGCCTTCCGGGTTGATGTGATCGACGGCGATGCGGTTGTTGCCGCCGCCATGCTCCCTGATCAAATCGGCGATACCGGCGGCCCAACGGCGGACTTTCTGCTCGGTCAGCTCGCCGCCATAGAGATACATCCACGACACGGCCGGCCGCACTTCGTCGACGATGCCGGAATGGTCGGACAGGTGCTCGCAGGAAAAGTAGTCGAACAGCACCACCGGCCCGTCGGTGGCGACGAAGCAATGCCGCGTCGGATTGTGCGCGACCCAGAGCTGCATGTTGGTCGAGTCGGTCGCATAGCGGATGTTGACGGGATCATAGAGCAAGGCACCGGCATAGCCGCGGCGCTTCAGCTCGGCGCGGATGCGCTCGAGCCGGTATTTTCGCATTGCCGGCAGGTCGGGCGCGCTAATATCCGCCGCCGCCCATTCCGCTTCAGCTTGCGCGCCGTAGCCCAGCACATGCTGGTTGAGCGAAGCCGCCTTCTCGCGGGAGGCGTCGCGCAGCGCCTCGATCGAGCCTGATACAAACGGCATGATCTTGCGGTGCCGGCCGAAGCTTCCCTTTGGCGCCCCGCTGTCCATCCGGTCCTCAGGTCCGCATCTTCTCGCCGCTTGGATCGAAGGGCGCCTCGACATTGATGCGGGCCGGACGCCGAGACCCAAGAATCTCGATCTCGAACAGGCCCGCGCTTTCGTCCTCGGCAAGGGCGGCCGGCACATAGCCTTGCGCCATCGACTTTTGAACGTAGTGCGCATAGCCGCCCGATGTCACCCAGCCGACCACGCGCCAGTCGCCGTCGACGATACCGCGCACGGCGGACGCGCCTTCGGCGGCCTTCGAGCCACGTATTTCCTTGCCTGACGTGTCGAAGCGCGGCGCGCCATAGCCATGCGGCTTTTCAACCGTGCCGTAATCCTTGTCGACCTTGGCCCAGATCGGTTCGTCCCCCATCACATCGGCATCGGCGGCATCGACGATGAAGGAGACGCGACGCAGTTTTGGCCCTTGCGCCTGTTCCTTGGCGGCGGCTTCACGGCCGATGAAGTCGTTCTTCTCGAGCTTGATGAAGCGGTCCATGGAGCCTTCGAACGGCCCGTAAATCGGCCGCAACTCACGGAACCAGGTCGGGAAATTCTTTTCCAGGCGCATCGACAGCAAGGCGCGCATGCCGAAATCGACGATCCCGAATTCCTCGCCGGCGTCCTTGATCGCCTTGTAGACTAGGCGCTCATAGGCTGGCGCCATCCAGATCTCGTAGCCGAGGTCACCGGTATAGGTGATGCGGTTGACCAGGCAGGGCGCGTCGCCGACCGCCATCTCGCGGAAATCCATGAAGCGGAAGGCCTTGGTCGAGATGTCGACATCGACCAGCTTCTGCAGGAGGTCGCGCGATTTCGGGCCGGCGATCGACAGGCCGACGAGTGTCTGGTCGAAACGGTGGATGCGGACCGAACCATCCTTGGGCAGGTGCTTTTCGAACCAGCGCATGTGGTATTTCTGCGCTGCCGACGAGCCCCAGATCATGAAGCGGTCTTCACCGGCCTTGGCGATGGTGAAGTCGCCGATCAGCTTGCCGAACTCGTTGATCATCGGTGTCAGCACGATGCGACCGGTCTTCGGCATGCGGTTGGTCATCAGCCGGTTGAGGAACTCTTCCGCGCCCGGCCCCGAAACTTCGTATTTGGCGAAGTTGGCGATCTCGGTGACGCCGACGCGCTCGCGCGTGGCGCGCACTTCCTCGCCGATCGGTCCAAAGTCGTTGGAGCGGTGGAAGGAGACGACGTCTTTCGGCTCGCTGCCCTTCGGCGCGAACCAGAGCGGGGTTTCGAGACCCCAGGAGTCGCCCATCACGGCATTGTTGGCGAGCATGGTGTCGTAGAGCGGCGTCGTCTGCGCCGGGCGGGCAGCCGGCAGTTCCTCGTTGGGGAACCGGATCGAGAAGCGGCGCGAATAGTTTTCGCGCACCTTGGCGTTGGTGTAGCGCAGGCCGGCCCATTCGCCGAAGCGGGCGACATCCATGCCCCAGACGTCGAAGCCCGGATCGCCATGCACCATCCAATTGGACAACGCCAGGCCGACGCCGCCGCCCTGGCTGAAGCCGGCCATGACGGCGCAGGCGCACCAGAAATTGGTCAGGCCCTGCACCGGGCCGACCAGCGGATTGCCGTCGAGCGCGAAGGTAAAGGGGCCGTTGATGATCTGCTTGATGCCGGCCTTCTCGATGCCGGGGAAATGCTTGAAGCCGATTTCCAGCGACGGCGCGATGCGGTCGAGATCGGGCGGCAGCAGTTCATGGCCGAAGTCCCACGGCGTGTTGACCGGCGACCACGGCTTGCAAGCCTTTTCATAGGTGCCGAGCAGGATGCCGTTGCGCTCCTGGCGGGTGTAGATCTCGCCCTTGAAGTCGAGCACACCGATCATTTCGCGGCCGGTCGACTTGTTGAACTCCTCGACCTCCGGCATCGGCTCGGTCAAGAGATACATGTGCTCCATGGCCAGCACCGGCAGCTCGACGCCGACCATGCGGCCGATCTCGCGCGCCCACAGGCCGCCGCAGTTGACGACGTGTTCGGCGTGAACCGTGCCCTGTTCGGTGACGACGTTCCAGGTGCCGTCCGGCTGTTGTGTCAGGTCGACGACGCGGTTGCGCAGCACGATTTCGGCGCCGAGTTTTTTGGCCGCCTTGGAATAGGCAATAGTGGTGCCGGAGGGGTCGAGATGGCCTTCGACCGGATCCCACATGGCGCCGACGAAATTGGTCTCGTCCATCAGCGGGAACATCGCCTTGGCCTCGGACGGCGTGATCAGTTCGGTGTCCATGCCGAGATAGCGGCCTTTGGCGTGGGCAAGGCGCAGGAAGTCCATGCGCTCGGGCGTATCGGCCAACATCACGCCGCCGGTCAGGTGCAGCGAGCAGGACTGGCCCGAAATCTCCTCGATCTCCTTGTAAAGCTGGACCGTATAGGCCTGCAGCTTGGCGACGTTCGGATCGCCGTTCAGCGTATGGAAGCCGCCGGCTGCATGCCAGGACGAGCCGGAGGTGAGCTCCGAGCGCTCGATCAGCATGATGTCGGTCCAGCCGGCCTTGGCCAGGTGGTAGAGCACCGAGCAGCCGACGACACCGCCGCCAATGACAACCGCTTTTGCATGGGATTTCATGAGGATAGTTCCGTTTTTGAAGAGATTGAATCGGAGGAATGGGACACGAAGACAAAGCGGAGGTCGGATACAGCGATGTTTTCGATCAGCTTGCCGTCAAGCGCGGCAAGGATGGTTTCACAGACGGAAGTGCGATGTTTCACGACGTCATGGCTCCAAAGGCGCAGGATCGAATAGCCCTGAGCGCGCATGAAGTCGTCGCGGCGGCGGTCATAGGGACTGTCCGCATGCTGGTGTCCGTCGACTTCGACAACAAGCCATTTTTCGCGGCAGGCGAAGTCAGCGCAGTAGGGTTCGATAGAGAACTGTCGCGTGAACTTGTAGCCGCCAAGCTTGCGGGCTTTTAGTTCGAGCCAAAGCAGTGCTTCCGCTTGATTGTCGCCTTGCCTGAGTTTTCTGGCTCTCTGGGTTGTGCCTGTTTTTCGGCGACTGCGCGTTTGAGGAGCGCCTTCCCCCACTCCGTCGCTGCTTCGCAGCGCCACCTCTCCCCCCTCCGGAGGGAGAGGAAGGGAGCCAACTGGGCTAGGCTCGCGCTTTTCCTCTCCCCCGTCGATCGGGGGAGAGGTGTCGAGCGAAGCTCGACGGAGTGGGGGTCGACTATTCATCGAATCCATACGAATGATCGGCTCATCAAAACGAACACTGCCGCTCAAAAATCGGTCGGCGCGCCGCCTTCGGCTGTGCGCTTCGCAACAAAGGCGTTGAGCTCCTCGCGGATGGCGGGATCCATGTAGGGCTCTTCATAGGAGGCCAGCCGCTCCTTCCAAACCTTGTTGGCCTTTTCCATTGCCGTTGGCGAGCCGGCTTCCGCCCAGGTCTCGAAATTGCGCCAGTCCGAAAGGATGGGCGAATAAAACGCGGTCTTGTAGCGGTCCTGCGTGTGCTGGGTGCCGAAGAAGTGGCCGCCGGGGCCGACCGACTGGATGGCGTCGAAGCCGAGCGCTTCATCGGAAAGGTCAAGCGGGGTCAGGAATTCGGCCACCATCTGCAACAGGTCGATATCCAGAATGGTCTTCTCGTAGGAGCAGCGCAGGCCGCCTTCCAGCCAGCCGGCCGCATGCATCATCAGGTTGCCGCCGCCCTGCACCGCGCCCCACAGAGAGAACACGCTTTCATAGGCTGCCTGCGCATCGACGGTGTTGGCGGCGCAGGTGTTGGAGGTGCGGTAGGGGATGTTGTAGCGGCGGGCGAGCTGGCCCCCGACGAGCTGTGCCTTCATGTATTCGGGCGTGCCGAAGGCCGGCGAACCGGACTTCATGTCGACGTTAGAGGTGAAGCCGCCATAGCCGACCGGCGCGCCCTTCCTGACCATCTGGGCGAAGGCAATGCCGGACAGCGCCTCGGCATTCTGCTGCACCAGCGCGCCGGCGATGGTGACGGGCGCCATGGCGCCCGAGAGGGTGAAGGGCGTGACGATGACGACCTGGCCCTTGCTCGACATCTGGATGATGCCTTCCATCATCGGCACGTCGAGCTTGAGCGGCGAATTGGTGTTGATGATGGTGAAGACGGACGGTTCCGCGAGCAATTGCTCATGGCTGATGCCGCGCGCGATGCGGGTGATCTCGATACCGTCGACATTGCGCTCCTTGCCGAGCGAATAGATGTGGAACACCTTGTCGGTCAGCGTGGCGAGGTCGCGGATGCATTCGAGATGGCGCACCGATGGGTGGATGTCGGTCGGCTCGACCGGATAGCCGCCCGTGCAATTCAGGATGTTGTGCATCTGCGCCAGCCGCAGGAAATTGCGGTAATCCTGCTGGTTGCCGGGCCGGCGGCCGCGATCGATGTCGGAGCAATTGGGCGCCGAGGCCATCATCGAGATGATCAGATTGTCACCGCCAAAGCGCACATTGTGCTCGGGGTTGCGGGCATGGATGGTGAATTCGGACGGGCAGTTCGACACCAGCTCCAGGATCATGTCGCTGTCGAAGCGCACGCGCTCCGAGCCCTGGCGTACGTCGGCGCCATGCGCCTTCATGATGCTGCGGGCTTCGTCGTGCAGCACATCGACACCGATTTCCCTGAGCACCCGCAAGGAGGCGAGGTGGATCGATTCCAGCTCGTCCTCGGACACCAGCTTGGTCGGCGTCAGCGGATTTTTCAGTTGGCGGAAAGCCGGCTGCTCGAACGCGGCCGAGCCACCGGCGCGCTTGCCGGCGCGACCGCCGCGGCGGGCACGGTCGGGCGCCAATGCCGGTTCTGAGGGTTGTAGGGCGGCGGTCATGATGGTCCTCGTAGGATGCGATAACGGGCGGCATAATGGACCGGCGCCCCTCCGGCCATTGCGGAGGCGGCGACCACTAGAGCGAGGGAAGCGACATGCCGGAACGGCAGCCAGGTGGCCGCGACTCCGCCCTGGCCACACCGGCGCGCCGGCAGGGTCTGCGTGAGGCTGTCGGATGGTGCAGATTTAAAGAGGCGTTACAGTACCGTCTTTTACTTCTGACATACTTGCGCGTTGAACTGCTTTTGGAGGGACGCCATGCCTGACGTCGTCAAAGTGCGTGCCGCGACAAACAACGAAGTCGCGTTCCTTTCCTGGGATCTTCACGGGATGATCCCAGGCTGCCTCGGTTTCGAGATCGTGCGCCTCTATCCCGATACAGGCGAGGAGCGTTGCCTTGCGTCCTGGGTGCCCTTCAAGGGTCAGCGCAATCCCCGATGGATTCCTCAGGATACCGGTGTCTGGCCGGTGCAGAAGACATTCTGGCGCGATCTGACTGTCAGGCGCCGCCGCGACAGCATAGACGTCAGGCCGGACGGCGAAATGATCGCCTACCGCGTGCGTCCCGTTGGCGACATGAAGCCGGGTCTCGATCCCGTGCCGGTGCGCCCCGATCAGGTCGTCGACGGCAAACCCGCCTATACCGGACCGGCGCGGCCCCTTGGCTATCTTGGGCAGGGCGCGGTCAGTCCGCCAATCTTCCTGGGCCAAATGTTCGGCAAGGCACGCGTTGCCTTCACCAACGGCGTGCTTTCGACGCAATGGATGTCGCATGCGCTGGCGGAAGCCGGCATCAAGGTCGGCCAGCGCGACAAGATCAGGGCGGTGCTGCAAGACCCGACCAGCAAGATCCGCGCCTATCTGCATGGCGACGTGCCTGACGTGCTGACCAGCCTGTTGAAACGGGCCAAGGCCGAAGGCGGCACGGTCAGGCTTGCGCTCTATGAGCTCGGCGACGACGAATTGTGCGACGCCATCATCGCAGCCAGGGATGTAGTCGAAGTCATCCTCTCCAATTCCGGCAGGGATGACCAGACCAAGGCCTGGGATGCCGGCAACGCACCCTACAGGAAGCGTTTGCACGATGCAGGCGTCGTGGTGACGGACCGCCTGTTCAACAACAACCATATCGGCCACAACAAGTTCGTCGTCTACCGCGACACCCAGGGCAATCCGCAAGCGGTCATGACCGGCAGTACCAACTGGACGTCGACTGGCATATGCGGCCAGTCCAACAACGCTTTTGTTCGCGACGATCCGGCGATGGCGGAGGTGTTCGACGCCTATTGGGAACGCATGAAAGCCGATGTGTTTCCGCCACCGGCTTCGGAAAGTGCTGCCGGCCACGTCGTGCAGACGCAGGGCGTGCCGTTCCGCAAGGAGAACCACATCCCAAACCCGCTCAACGGCGCCTCGGTGGTGTTGGACGGCATGACGGTGTGGTTTTCGCCCAACGACCCGAACCGCAACAAGAAGGACATTTCGGTGCGTCCGGTCGACCTCCAGGACGTCTTTGCCCGCATCAAAGCGGCGAAGCGGGCCGTGCTGTTCCTGGTGTTCAACCCTTCGCTGCTCGGCGAAAATTCGATCGTGGACCAGGCGGTTGCGGCGGCGAAAGCCGATCCGAACCTCATCGTGCAGGGCGCGATCAGCGACGAAACGGCCATGCCCAACTATGTCGCTCCCACCAAGGATCCGGTCACCCACAAGTCGAACAAGGACGGCAAGTCGCCCTTTGTCTATCCGGAGAAGGTCTGGGAGGCCCCGAATGTCTCCATTGTACGGGCGGCGAACCTGACCGGGGCCACCATCGCGACGGATTTCCAGGCCGAAGTGCTCACCGTCGGCCACGCGATCGTGCACGACAAGATTGTTATCATCGATCCGATGGAGGACAACGCCACCGTCATTACCGGCAGCCATAACCTCGGTTACAAGGCGTCCTACGAAAACGACGAGAATTTGGTCATCGTGGAAGGCGACAAGACCTTTGCCGCGGCCTATGCCGTGCACATGCTCGACGTCTTCGACCACTATAAGTTCCGGGCCTGGCGCAGGACGATCGGCAAGGGGCCTTCCGACGCTGACGGGATTGCCATCGACGACAAGTGGCTGAAGCCCTATGCGGACGGCAAGAAAGGCGCAATCGCCCGCTACTTCCCGTAGCCGTCGCGTTCTGCATCCAAGTTCATTCGGGACCGTTTGGCGTCGGCCGGCCGGTCGATTTCCTTGGTGCAAGGGGATCTCCGGTCCGGCTCTTTCTTTCCTCTGGTCGAACCAGTAGCTAGTCGTGCTTGCTGGCCGATGGCCGCACTGACATGGATGACGGCATGGTCGCGACCGGCTCGAGCGAAGGCGAAGCGGGAACGCAATGGGCGGCGCTCGCGGGCGTCACCGCCGCACTAGCCATGTTCGGAGCGGCGCAAGGGTTGAGCTCGCCGCTCTTCACGATCCTGATGCAGAAGCAAGGCATGTCGCCCGCCCTGATCGGCTTGTCGGCGGCGATGATGCCGGTTGGCCTGATTCTTTCGGCCTCTTTCGTGCCGGCTGCCGTGCGGCTGTTCGGGGCGCGAAACCTGGCCGTTGGCTGCTCGCTGACCGGGGCGATGTGCTTCCTGGCCATCTTCTGTCTGCAAGACTGGGTTGCCTGGTACGTCATCCGATTCATCATCGGCATCGTCATCAACCCGCTCTATGTGCTGGGCGAAGTCTGGGCGCTGTCGCTGGCGCCGCCGTCGCGGCGCGGGCGAGTGATGGGCGTGTTCAACACACTGATGGGCGCCGGCTATGCCGCAGGCCCCTTTACGCTCACTCTGGTCGGTATCGAGGGCTGGGCTCCCTTCAGCGTCGGCATCGTCGGTTTCCTGCTCTGTGCCGTCATTTTGCGCCTTGTCTCCTCGAAGCTCGCCGGTTTCGAGGATGACGGCCAGCCTGCCGGCAGCTTTGTCGGTTTTGCCCGGCTGGCGCCGGCGCTGCTGCTGGCGGTGCTGGTCTCGGCCGACGTCCAGCAAAGCACCTATGCGCTGGTTCCCGTGTTTGGGGCGGGCTATGGCTTGCCGGAGGCGGTGCTCGCCGCGCTGGTGATGTCGCTGTCGCTGGGCAACATCCTTCTGCAGATCCCGCTCGGCCTGCTCGCCGAACGCTTCGGTGGCCGGCCGATGATCCTGGCCTGCGCGGTGGCGACGACCGTTTGCGCTGTTCTGCTCCCGCTGCTGATCACCACACCGCTGATCTGGGGCGTGCTTCTGGTGATGGGCGCGGTGGGCTACGGTGTCTATACGATGGCGCTGGTCGAACTCGGCAGCCGCTTCAGGGGTTCGCTGCTGGTCACCGGCAATGCGGCGTTCGCCTTGCTATGGGGTGTCGGCGGTATCGTTGGTCCGCCGGGCGCGGGCCTGCTGATGCAGGCGATCGGGCCGGTGGGTTTGCCAACCGTGATCATTGGCCTCGACGCTTTGCTGGTCGCGTTCGCGCTTTATAGATCGGCCAACCGCGGAGGCTCCTGACAGGGTCTGGCTGGAGCCGGGCATCCGTCCGGGCCGCGGGGCTTACCGCCGCCGGGCCGAACCGCTAAGTCTGCAACCGCGACAGCGTTATGGATCATGGATCTGGTGGATACGAGAAGCGACGAGACGATGCAATGGGCAGCGATCACCGGTGTGATCGCGACCGTGTCCGTTTTCGCCATCGCGCAGGGCCTGTCCTATCCGCTGCTGAGCTTCATCCTGCAGCGCCAGGGTGTCTCGCCCGCGATGATCGGCCTGTCGGCGGCGATGACGCCGATCGGGTTCATCGTCTCGTCGCCAATTATTCCAGCGCTGGCGAGGCGGTTCGGAGCAGGGCGCACGGCTCTGACTTGCGCGGCGCTTTCGGCTGTCGTGCTGGCGCTGATCGGCTGGACGCAGAACGTCTATCTCTGGTTTCCGCTGCGCTTGCTGATCGGCGTCGTGACCAACCCGCTCTATGTGCTCAGCGAAATCTGGGTAATCGCGCTGGCGCCGCCGGCCCGGCGCGGCCGCATCATGGGCCTCTATTCGACGATCATTTCCGCCGGCTTCGCGACCGGTCCGCTTTGTCTGCTCGCCGTTGGCACAGAAGGCTGGCCGCCGTTCCTTGTCGGCATTGGTGCCTTCGTGCTCTGCGGCATCTGCCTGGCGTCGGTTCTGCCACGGCTGCCCAGAGTAGACGAGGCCGGGCATCAGGTTTCGGTGATGGGTTTCATGCCGCTCGCCTGGCTGCTTCTGTCGGCGGTGGTCGTAGCCGCGGGCTTCGAGCAGGCGGTGCTGGCGCTGCTGCCCGTCTACGGCACGCATTATGGCATCGCGGAGGCTCGCATGTCGGCGCTGCTATCGGTCATGATCGCCGGCAACATCGCCATGCAGGTTCCGCTTGGCCTGCTGGCCGAGCGGCTGACGGCCCGTCTTGTGCGCTTCATCTGCGTCCTGCTGACGCTGTTTGGCTGCGTGCTTTTGCCGATGCTGATCGAAACGCCGCTGATCTGGCCTTGCGTCTTCGTCTGGGGCGCGGTGTCCTACGGCATCTACACGATGTCCATCATCGAACTTGGCGAGCGCTTCACCGGTTCGGCGCTGGTTGCCGGCAATGCGGCATTCTCCCTGATGTGGGGTGTCGGCGGCATCCTGGTTCCGCCGCTTACCGGTGGCGTTATGGATGGGATCGGCGCGGGTGGCTTGCCGCTGACGCTCGGCGCGATCTGCGCCGTGCTTGCGTTGGCGACGATTATCCGTCGGCGGGTGCGGTGAAGCAACGCCGCGAGGGCCGCAAAACACCGTATCGCACCTTGAATGTCAGCGCCGCCAACGCAATGTAGGCGAAGCCGTCCAAAATCCCGGAGACCTGCATGACCTCTTCGACGACCAAAGCCCAGCCCTTTCAGAAGACCGGCGATCCCTTCCTCTGGCTGGAAGACAGGACCAGCAAACAGTCGCTCGACTGGGTGCATCGCCAGAACGAGGTCACTGTAGCGGAATTGCAGGGCGACCCATCCTACCAGGCGTCGTTCCAGACGGCGCTCGACCTGATGACGGCCGAGGACAATATCGCGGTTGGCGCGGCAATTGCCGGTCATGTCTACAATTTCTGGCAGGACAAGACCAATGCGCTCGGCCTGTGGCGGCGCACGACGGTCGCTTCCTACAAGACCGACAAGCCCGACTGGGAGACAATCATCGACTTCGACCAGCTGGCTGCGGAGGAGGGGATAAAATGGGTGTTCGGCGGCGCCGTCAGGCTCTACCCCGATTTCAACCGCTGCCTGGTCTCGATGTCGCCCGATGGCGGTGACGCCAGCGCGATGCGCGAGTTCGACATCGCGGCCAAGTCCTTCGTGGAAGGCGGTTTTCAGGCACCGGCGTCGAAATCGGGCTTCGGCTGGCTGGACGAGGATACAGTCATCGTCTCGGCCGCTTTCGAAGAGGCCGACAAGACAGAATCCGGCTATCCGCGCGTGGTCAAGCTCTGGAAGCGCGGCACCAGGCTGGAAGAGGCGACCCCGATCTTCGAGGCAGAGATCGAGGATCTTGCCGTTGGCGCCGGTGTCGAGTTCGACGGCGAGAAGCGTCACGTGTTTCTGGCGCGGACACTCAACTTCTTCGCATCGCACAGTTTCCTGCGGCTGCCTTCGGGCGAGAACCGCCGTATCCCGCTGCCCGACGACGTCACCGACACCTCGCTCTTTAGGGATCAACTGGTGTTCGGGGTGCGCACGCCATGGACGGCGCCGGACGGCACCGCATGCCAGCCGGACGGGCTTTACTCCTTCGACTTCGCGCATTGGATCGAAAACGGCGATTTTGGCGCCATCGAAACCTTGTTGGCGCCAGCGCACCGGGTTTCCATTGCCGGGCTCGCCAGAACGCAGGACCGCCTGTTCATCAGCTTGATGGACAATGTGCGCGGCAAGGTTCTCGTCTGCGAGCGCGAGCGCGGCGCCTGGTCGCTGAAACCCGTCGTGCTGCCTGAAAACGGCACTGTCGGCATCAGCCATGCCGAGCATTTCGGCTCCACCGTCTCCTTTTCCTTCACCGATTTCCTGACGCCAAGCTCGATCATCTGGTCCGATGACAATGGCGAGACGCTGGCGACCGTGAAATCGCAGCCGGCCCGCTTCGATGCCTCGCCGCTGATTTCGGAGCAGTTCGAGGCGCGCTCGAAGGACGGCACGATGATCCCTTATTTCGTCGTCAGGCGGCGCGACCAGAATGGTCCGGTACCGACATTACTCTACGGCTATGGCGGTTTCGAAGTGCCACTGTTGCCCGGCTATGCCGGCGTGCGCGGCAGGCTGTGGCTGGAGAAAGGCAATGCCTATGCGCAGGCCTGCATTCGCGGCGGCGGCGAGTTCGGACCGGCCTGGCACCAGGCGGCGCTGAAAGGCAAGCGCCAGAACGGCTTCGACGACTTCTCGGCGGTGGCCGAAGATGTCGTCAGGCGCGGTATTGCCACGGCTCAATCGCTCGGCATCCAGGGCGGCTCCAATGGCGGCCTGCTGACCGGCGCTTCCCTGACGCAGCATCCCGAGCTTTTCGGCGCCGTCATCATCGAGGTGCCGCTGCTCGACATGCTGCGCTACACCGAATTGCCGCCGGGCGCTTCGTGGATGGCCGAATATGGCGATCCGTCAAAGCCGGAAGACGCCAAGTGGCTTTCCGCCTATTCGCCCTATCAACATGTCAAAGCCGATGCCGCCTATCCGCCGGTGCTCTTGACGACCTCGACCGCCGACGACCGGGTCCATCCCGGCCATGCGCGCAAGATGGCGGCCCGCCTGCAGGAGGCAGGACACGGCAAGACGCTGTTCTTCGAGGAGACCGAAGGCGGACATGGCGGGCGCGGCGACCGCCGACCGCAGGCGGCGCAGACGGCGATGAAGTATGTCTTCCTGCAGCGGGCACTGGCGGAAAAGCCTGACCTCATTCCATGGCACCCCTGAGCAAAGGGTGGTTCACCTCGACCGCCCTTTGCTCTAAGGTACCTTCATGGCTCTCGCTAGACTATCAGCTCGCGCATTCCGGGTCGCGGTGACACCGTCGTCACGCACGCTGCGCGCCGAGCTTTTGCGGCTGTGCGCCCGCATCGGCTATTCGCCGCCTGCCGTCCTCTGACGAATTCGCCCCGGCACCGCCGGAATGATTTCAGAGGAAAGACCAAATCAATGACCTACCAGAATTATTCGCTGAAGCAGCTTCAGCAGATCGACGCCGCGCATCACCTGCATCCCTTCACCGACCATAAGGAGCTGCGTGAGGCAGGCGCCCGCGTCATCACCCGCGCCAATGGCCCGTTCATCTACGATTCCGAAGGGACGGAACTGCTGGACGGCATGGCCGGCCTGTGGTGCGTCAATATCGGCTACGGCCGCGACGAGCTGGCCGAGGCCGCCTATGCACAGATGAAGGAACTGCCTTACTACAATTCCTTCTTCAAATGCTCGACGCCGACGCCGGTGCTGTTGTCGAAGAAGCTGGCCGAGATCGCACCACGCAACGTGAATCAGGTGTTTTACGGCTCGTCCGGATCGGAGGCCAACGACACCGCCTTGCGCCTGGTGCGCCATTACTGGGTGCTTGAGGGTAAGCCGGAGAAGAACCGCGTCATCTCGCGCAAGATGGCCTATCACGGCTCGACCATTGCCGGCACTTCGCTCGGCGGCATGGATGCCATGCACAAGCAGCTCAACGGTGCGGTGCCCAACATCGTCCATGTGATGATCCCCTATGCCTACGAGCTGGCTCTGCCGGGTGAAAGCGACCACGATTTCGGCCTGCGCGCGGCAAAGTCCGTCGAGGATGCCATCCTCGAGGCCGGTGCCGACAAGGTCGCGGCCTTCATCGGCGAGCCGGTGATGGGCGCGGGCGGCGTCAAGATACCGCCGGCGAGCTACTGGCCCGAAGTGCAGCGCATCTGCCGCAAATACGATGTGCTTTTGATGCTGGACGAGGTCATTACCGGCTATGGCCGCACAGGTGAGTGGTTCGCGGCGCAGACCTTCGGCATCGAAGCGGACACCATCACCACGGCCAAGGCGCTGACCTCGGGCTATCAGCCTCTTTCGGCGCTGCTGGTTGGCGACCGCATTGCCTCGACGCTGGTCGAGAAGGGCGGCGAATTCAACCATGGCTACACCTATTCGGGGCACCCAGTGGCTTGCGCTGTGGCCTTGAAGAACCTGGAGATCATCGAGAGGGAAGGGCTGGTCGACCGTGTCAGGAACGACACCGGACCTTATTTCGCTAGCGCATTGCAGGAGCGTATTGCCGGGCATGATCTGGTCGGCGAAGTGCGCTCGATCGGCCTGATGGGCGCGATCGAGATCGTCAAGGACAAGGCGACGAAGGAGCGCTTCCTGCCGTCGGGAAGTGCCGCGGTGACGGTGCGCGACCACGCCATCGCCAACGGCATGATGCTGCGGGCCACCGGCGATACGATGATCCTGTCGCCGCCGCTGATCTGGACCCGCGATACGATCGACATGGCTTGCGAGCGCATCGGCAAGGCGCTCGACCTGGCACAGGCGGACCTGCGCAAGCGATAGGAGCAAACCTCGATTGGGCGTTTCTGCGAAGAAACGCCCAATCCCGGAAATATACGGTACGAGCGGGAACGAATTTCGCCTTCGGAGCGTAATGTAAGGGGCGGCCGATCCGGCCGCGACAGGGGATTGCCCACATGAGAAAGACCGGCAAAAGCCGACGCGTGCAAGAGGCGGCCAGCCTTGGCGCGGACCTGATGCTGGCGCCGCTGGTGGTGATGATGCGGCTGCCGCTGATGGCCATGGAGGCGCGAAGCGGCGAGCCCTGGAGCGCGGAGACGGCAATGGCGGTCAGCGAAAAGACCGTCGCCATCGCCGAGGGCGCGCTTGCCGCGCAAATGTCTTTCCTGCAATCGGCGTCACGTTTCTGGCCGGAGGTTCTCTCGGGTCGAACGCCGTCGCTGTTCAACGGCGTCGCGGCCGAACGGTCGATCAGCGCAGCGCTGAAGCCGGCCGGCCGCGCGGTGAGGGCAAATTTTCGCCGGCTTTCCACAAAGGGTTGAAGCGGAAGCCCCGGAACTTTTTTGCGCATCGTCGAAGTCTTGCGCTAGAACCAATCGGCATACACGCCGATGGGGAACAACATGGCCGGACAACCGCTCAACCAACCGGCTGAAATTCCAGCCGAACTCGATCGCTGGAACTGGGGCGCCTTCTTCCTCAACTGGATTTGGGGCATCGGCAACAGCACCTTCATCGCGCTGCTGGCGCTGATCCCGGTCGTCAACCTCATCATGATCTTCGTGCTTGGCGCGCGCGGCAGCCGCTGGGCTTGGCAGAACCGGGCCTGGCGCGACGCCGAGCAGTTCCGCAAGACGCAGCGCAATTGGGCGATTGCCGGCCTTGCCGTATGGGTGGTCAGTATCGGCGGTTGTGCGACGATGGTCGGCAGCATCCCTTTCGTGCTCAAAGGCAGCGACGCCTACCGCATGACCATGGACGCCGTCCGCGCCGATGGTCGGGTCAAGGCCGCCATCGGCGACGATTTGGTCGACAATTTCTGGGTCGGCGGTCATCTCAACGTCAATGCGAATGGCGCGGGCGACGCCCAGTTCAGCATTCCCGTCCACGGCGCCAAGGGCAAGGCCACCGTATATTCCCATCTGGTTCGCAATGCCGGCACATGGAGCACGCGCTTGCTCGTGGTCCGTGTGGACGGCGTCGATGCACCGATCGTGCTGACCAATGAAGACCATGTGCCGATCCCGGGTGCGGCGATCGGAATATAGACGGATCGTCGGTAATAAAGGGGCCGGAAATGCAAAAACCGCGCCCCATCGGGAACGCGGCTTTGCCAGATACGCATGGCGTTTCGCTACGAAGACACTTGCGAAACTTACGGGCTCCGGTACGCGAGACCTGATCCGGAGCGCCGGGCGGATGCGATATGTCCGCCTCGCAATCTGTTTTATAGGGACATCGTTACCGCGGAGTTATCGAGAGCTTAAGCAAATCTAAATTTGCGGCCCTTGGTCCGGAAGAACCCGAAAAAAAATAAACCAAATCCGCCGCTTACGCCGAGTTGCCGCGCAGAAAATTTATTATGCCGGAGAAATCGGCGCCGCCATGGCCCTGGGCGTTGAACAGGGCATAGAGCTGCGCCGCTTCTGCGCCAAGCGGTGTCACCGCGCCCGCGCCAAGCGCTGCTTCCTGCGACAATTTCAGGTCTTTCAGCATAAGAGCCGCCGCAAATCCGGGCTTGTAATCCCTGTTGGCGGGCGAAGTGGGAACCGGGCCAGGCACCGGGCAATAGGTGGTCAGCGACCAGCACTGGCCCGACGAGGTCGAGGCGACGTCGAACAGCGCCTGATGCGACAGGCCGAGTTTTTCCGCCAGCACAAACGCCTCGGCGACGCCGATCATCGAAATGCCGAGGATCATGTTGTTGCAGATCTTCGCCGCCTGTCCGGCGCCGTCACCGCCGCAATGGACGATGCGGCCGGCCATCGGCTTCAGGATCGGCTCGGCCGCCGAGAAGGCATCGTCGGCTCCCCCAGCCATGAAGGTCAATGTACCGGCCGTGGCACCACCGGTGCCGCCCGAAACCGGCGCGTCGATGGACAGCAGGCCGTGCTTTGCTGCGATCGAATGCGCCTTGCGCGCCGATTCGACGTCGATCGTCGAGGAATCGATGAACAGCGCGCCGTTCCTGGCCTTGGGAGCGATGTCCCCATAGACCGACAGCACGTGCTTGCCGGCAGGCAGCATGGTGATAACCACGTCGGCATCCTTCACCGCCGCGAGCGCATTGGCCATAACGACGACGCCATGTTCGCGCGCGACCGCGAGGTTTTCCGGCATCAGGTCGAAACCGTGCACGGCATGCCCAGCCTTGACCAGGTTCGCGGCCATCGGATTGCCCATATTGCCGAGGCCGATGAAGGCGATGGTGGTCATAGTGGCGCTCCGTGATTGGGTAAGTAGGCAGTAGGCAGTAGGCAGTAGGCAGTAGGCAGTAGGCAATCTATTCCGGCGCAAGTTTGCTGATGAGTTGGCGGAGCATTTTTCCGATGCCCTCGGTTGCTAACAGGATGCGGTCAGCTTGATCATGCGTGGCAAGACCGATGCGCTCAGCGATCTGGAGATGGGTCTCCAACTCCTTCAGCGAGCCTTGGGCGATCCTGAGAAATTGCTGATATGAGCCTCGATTGTCCCGGCCATAACCTTCTGCAATGTTTGCGGGAATAGAGGTTGCAGAGCGGCGGATTTGGCTGGTAAGGCCATATAATTCCTCTTTAGGCCATGCTTTGGTCAAGGCGTATGTCGCGGCGGCCAGATCCATCGCCTGCTGCCATACGATAAGATCCTTGTACGAATTGATCGTGCCGGTCATCTGCCCACTGCCTACTGCCTTTACCGTCCTATCAGCGCTCGCGCGATGATGACGCGCATGATTTCGTTGGTGCCTTCGAGGATCTGGTGCACCCTGAGATCGCGCACCAGCTTCTCGATGCCGTAATCATGCAGGTAGCCGTAGCCGCCGAGCAGTTGCAGCGCGTCGTTGGCGACGTTGAAGCCGGTGTCGGTGACGAAGCGCTTGGCCATTGCCGACCATTTGCCGGCGTCCGGCGCCTTGCGGTCGAGTTTGGAGGCCGCCGCATAGAGGAAGATGCGCGCCGCCTGCAACTCTGTCTCCATGTCGGCCAGCCTGAACTGCAGCGCCTGGAACTGGTTGATCTTCGAGCCGAATGCCTTGCGCTCGGCGGTATAGGACAGCGCCTTGTCGAGCGCCGACTGGGCGCCGCCCAGCGAACAGGCGGCGATGTTCAGCCGGCCGCCGTCGAGCCCGGCCATGGCGATGCCGAAGCCGGCGCCTTCGCCCGACAAGAGGTTCTCCGCCGGCACCTTGCAATCCTCGAAGATGACCTGGCGGGTCGATTGCATGTGCCAGCCCATCTTGTGCTCATTGGCGCCGAAGGAGAGGCCGGGCGCATCCTTGGGCACGACGATGGTGGAGATGCCTTTCGGGCCGTCGGCGCCGGTGCGCACCATGACGGCATAGACATCGCTGTCGCCGGCGCCGGAGATGAACTGCTTGGAGCCGTTGAGGATGTAATCGCCGCCGCTTTTCGCCGCGCGCGTCTTCAGCGCCGCCGCATCCGAACCCGAGCCAGGCTCGGTCAGGCAATAGCTCGCCAGCCATTCCATGGAGGTGAGCTTCGGCAGGAAGCGCTGGCGCTGCTCATCATTGCCGAACCGGTCGATCATCGAGGCCACCATGTTGTGGATCGAGATGAAGGAGGAAAAGGCCGGGTCGGCGTGCGACAGCGCCTCGAAGATCAGCACGGCGTCGAGCCGGCCGAGCGCGGAACCGCCGACATCGTCCCTGACATAGATGCCGCCGAGGCCGAGCGGCCCCGTCTCGCGAATCACATCGGCGGGGAAATGTCGCCTGCGGTCCCAGTCGAGCGCATTGGGCGCCACGCGATCGGCGGCGAAGGCCCGCGCCATCTCCTGGATGGCACGCTGTTCCTCATTGAGTTCGAACTGGCTGGTGCTCGCATCGACCGCGGCGTCCATGGCGTGCTCCCTGTAGGCTGGCCAGCTAGCCCGCTGGCTGTCGTTTTTGGCTTTGCGCGCGCATCAATCTAGACCAATGATGCCGCCGCGCAACCCGACCTATCGCGGAGCGGCTGTGCACCAATGCATGCCCGGAGCAAGATGTGACGACAAAATTCGATGAGCTGCTGGAAAAGTTCCACGCCTATCTCGCTTCCGTCGATGACGCTCTGGTGCGCGACGCCGTGGCACGCATAGGTTGGGACATGCCGGCCCGAAAGTTGGAGCCGCATGCGCTTGGCTGCCTGCGCCATCTTGATCGCGGGGCCGGACTGGCACCGCCGGATGCGAGGCCGCTGGTGCGATTGCTGGCCGAGCAGCGCAACGAACTGCATTGGGGACAGACCTACACCGAGGCTGATTTCGGCAGGGCCTTCATCGACAATTACGGCTGGCTGGAAATCTTCGGCACGCGTGGGCACTTCGTCAACGAAGAGGCTGCCGCCGGGCTGCTGATTCTTGGACCCGGGATCGTCTACCCCGACCATCATCACGTCGCCGAGGAAATCTATATTCCGCTGACCGGCGGTACGGAATGGCGCATGGGCGAAAGCGGTTTTCGCAGGCGGGAGGCCGGCGAGGTCGTCCACCATGCCTCCAACGTCAACCATGCCATGCGAACGGGCAAGGAGCCGCTGCTGGCGCTCTATATCTGGCGCGGCGGGCCGTTGGCGCAAAAATCCACGATCACCGGCACCGCGACGCAGGTCAGAGGCTGATGGCCAGGGCAATCATGCTGCAAGGCACAGGGTCGGATGTCGGCAAGACGGTGCTGGTCGCAGGCCTTTGCCGCGCCGCGAAAAAGCGTGGCCTGAAGGTGCGGCCATTCAAGCCGCAGAACATGTCGAACAACGCCGCCGTCGCCGATATCCCCGGCGACAACAACCATGGTGGCGGCGAGATCGGCCGCGCGCAATGGCTGCAGGCGATCGCCTGCGGCGTGCCGCCATCGGTGCATATGAACCCGGTGCTGCTCAAGCCGCAGACCGATGTCGGCGCGCAGGTCATCGTCCAGGGCAAGGTGTTCGGCGAGGCGCGGGCGCGCGACTACCAGGCGCTGAAGGGCCGGCTGATGGATGCAGTGCTGGAGTCCTGGGGCAAGGTCGGCGAGGGCGCCGACCTCGTCATCGTGGAGGGCGCCGGCTCGCCGGCCGAAATCAACCTCCGCAGCCGCGATATCGCCAATATGGGCTTTGCCACGCGCGCCGATGTGCCGGTGGTGCTGGTCGGCGACATCGATCGCGGTGGCGTCATCGCCTCGGTCGCGGGCACGCATCTGATCCTGCCGGAAGAAGACCGGCGCATGATCGTCGGCTATCTCATCAACAAGTTCCGGGGCGATGTCTCGCTGTTCGATGACGGCATCAAGGCGATCGAGAAGTTCACCGACTGGCGCTGTTTCGGCGTCGTGCCGTGGCTGAAGGCCGCGGCACGGCTACCCTCGGAAGATTCCGTGGTGCTGGAGCGGCTGGCATCCGGCGAGGCGCGCGCGCTCAAAGTGGCGGTGCCGATGCTTGGCCGCATTGCGAATTTCGACGATCTCGACCCGCTCAAGGCCGAACCGCAGGTCGAAGTGGTGTTCGTGCCGCCGGGAAAGAAGCTGCCGGCCGATGCCGGGCTGGTGGTCATTCCCGGCTCCAAGTCGACGATCGGCGATCTCCTGAAGTTGCGCGAGAATGGTTGGGATCGGGATCTTGCGGCGCACCGCAAGCGCGGCGGCCATGTCGTCGGCATCTGCGGCGGGTTCCAGATGCTCGGCCGCATGGTACGCGATCCCGACGGCATCGAAGGTTCCGTCACGGAAGCCGAGGGGCTCGGCCTGCTCGATGTCGAGACGGTGATGGAGTCGGAAAAGACTGTGCGCAATGTCACCGCCCGCTCGGTACCGTTCGATCTGCCGCTCGAAGGCTACGAAATCCACCTCGGCCGCACCACGGGTCCGGACACCAGGCGCCCGTCGGCGATCATCAATGGCGCCGAGGATGGCGCGATCTCGGCGGACGGCAAGGTGATCGGCACTTACATGCATGGCCTGTTCGGCGCCGACGGCTTTCGCGGGAAATTCCTCGAAAGCCTAGGCATCAAGGGCGGTGGCCTCGACTATCGTGCCGAAGTCGAGCGGGCGCTGGACGAAGTCGCGGCCGAGCTGGAGACCCATCTCGACTGCGACGCGATTTTTTCGCTGGCGCGTTGAAGGTCGGGCCTTCTCGCTGGCCTTCGGCCAGTACGTGCCGAACGACCAGACATCTCGATTGGCATTGCCCATCCTTCCGCCAAGCGAATCTAGCAGAGCCCGCATTAGAATCAAAAACGCCCGGCTTGGCCGGGCACTCTCAGTCCCCGCTTGTCGAGGGAAACTTGTCAGGCGCCGCGCATCAGGCAGCCGGCGGCCAGCACGATGTAGGCGATAAGAACAATCCACACCGATGCGATCGGAATGAACGCGAGGACGCCAAGCGCGGCAAGAATGCCGATGATGGCGATGACAACGGAGATGATGAAAACAATCTGGGTAGGCGCGCTGAGATTCATGTCTGGCTCCTCCAACATGATTCGAACATCAGCACTGTAACAGGCGCGTGATCACAGACCAATCATGACACGCAACGGGTTGGCCGGATCGGCCAGCAGCTTCACCGCCAGAGCCACGCAGACAATGACCAGCAGCGGCTTGATCAGCTTGGCGCCGATACGCATGGCCAAGCTCGCGCCGACGCGGGCGCCGAGGAATTGGGCGACGCCCATCATCAGGCCAATCTTCCATGAGATGACGCCGACAGCGGCAAAGATGATGAAGCCGCCGATGTTGGAGGCGAAATTGAGCAGTTTGGTGTGCGCCGTTGCCTTGAGCACGCCGTAGCCGGCGAGCGTCACGAAGGCCAGCATGTAGAAGGAACCGGCGCCCGGCCCGAATACGCCATCATAGAAGCCGATGGCCGGCACCGCGGTCACGCCGAACAGGAAGGGCGACAGGCGCTCGGCCCGGTCGACATCGTTCATGTTGGGCTTGAGCGCGAAGTAGAGCGCAATGGCAATCAGCACCAGCGGCAGGGCCGCGCGTAACAGGTCGCCGGGCACGACCGTGGCCAGCAGTGCGCCGATGGCGCCGCCGGCGAGGGCAAGCAGCGCCGATGGCAACTGCCGGCGCAGGTCGACATGGCCTTTCGAGGCGTAATGGATCGTCGCCGACCCCGAGCCGAACATGCCTTGCAGCTTGTTGGTTCCAAGCGCCTCGACCGGCGAAAAACCGGCGAGCAGCAGCGCCGGAATGGTGATCAGCCCGCCGCCGCCGGCAATCGAATCGACAAAGCCCGCGGCAAAGGCGGCGAAAGCGAGCATGGCGATGGTCTGGGCGGTGAGGTCGATCATCTGATATGTCGAGATGTCCGTCGGCTGCAGCGCGCGTTCGACCACGGCCACCCCGTTTGCGCAAGGCCGATTCCGCGCTAATTCTGTTGACGAGGAATCGGAAAGGGGCCGTTCATGGCATTCGCATTGCTGGACCAGATACGCTCGATCTTCGACGGCGACCCGGGCGTGCGCAAGGTCGCGGACGATCCCGTCCTGTCGGCGGAACTGCTGATGCTGTTCCGGATGATCCTGGCCGATGGCACGGTGAGCGAGAGCGAGATGATCGCCTTCCGGCGCATCTGCAAGGATGCTTTCGGCATTCCGGAAACCAGCATCGACGCGGTCATCGAATATCTCAACGAATTCGGCTACGAGACCAACGGCTCGCAGGCGATCGCGCTGTTTCGCGACCTCGACGTCGGGCGGCGCAAGCAATTGGCGCAGCACATGGCGGAAATCGCCAAGGCGGATTCGCAACTGGCCGAGACCGAGGTGCGCCTGTTGCGCCGCACGCTCGATTTGCTCGACATCAGCCCGGTCGATGTGGTGAAGCCGGAAGAGTAGCGGGCGGATCGGCAACTCACCCTTGTTCCTGCATCCGTTTCGCGATCGCCCGGCGCAGATCCGGCGCCGCAGCGACAAGCGCCTTGGCCGCCTCTGATTGTGGCTGATCGAGCACTTCGCTCGTCCTGCCGCGCTCGACGATCTTGCCGTCATGCATGACAAGCACCTCATCCGTGATGGCGCGGGCGACGGCCAGGTCGTGAGTGATGAAGAGATAGGCGATGCCGAGTTTCTGGTTGAGTCCGGCGAAGAGGTCCAGGATCTGTGCACGAATCGAAACATCGAGCGCCGAGACCGGCTCGTCGGCGACAACGAGCTTGGGGCGTGTGATGATGGCGCGGGCGATCGACAGGCGCTGGCGCTGGCCGCCGGAAAATTCGTGCGGATATTTGTCCATGTCGCGTTGGTCGAGGCCAACCTCGTGCAGCGCATGCGCCACCATCTCGCGGCGCTCGGCGCGCGTTGGTTTTTTCTCCAGGACATGCAGGGGTTCGGCGACCAGTTTTTCGACCTTCTGGCGCGGATCGAAGGAGCCGTAGGGGTCCTGGAAGACGACCTGCATATCGCGCCTGGCCGGCTTCAGCTCGGCCTCGCTCCTGCCGGTGATGGGTTCGCCGCGAAAGCGGATCACGCCCGAACTCGGCCGGTCCAACGCCAGGATCATGCGGGCAAGGGTCGACTTGCCGCAGCCGGAGCGGCCGACCAGCGCCACCGACTGGCCCGGCGCCATCGACAGGGAGACATCGTCGACCGCAAGTATGTCGGGCGCGCGCCTGAACAGTGAGATGCGGCGGCCGGGGTAGTCGCGGCTGACGCCCTCAACCTGCAGCAAGGGTTGGTCCATCCCGACACGATGAGGCTTGGCGCGCGCCGGAACATGCATCGAGGCCTGCGCCAGCTGGCGCGTATAGGGATGGAACTGTTCCGAGAGCGTGCGGGCCGTGTCGCCGGCGTCCATCACCTCGCCATGGCGCAGGATGGTAATGCGGTCGGCCATCTCTGTCACGACAGCGAGATCATGCGAGATGAGCAGCAGGCCCATGCGGTTCTCCGTCACGAGATCGCGCAGGAGGTCGAGGATCTGTGCCTGCAGCACCACGTCGAGCGCCGTCGTCGGCTCGTCGGCGATCAGCAGCTTCGGCTTCAGCGCGCAGGCGATGGCGATGACGACGCGCTGGCGCTGGCCGCCCGACAATTCGTGCGGATAGCGCGACAGCGGGAATTTCGCTTCGGGCAGGCCGACGCGGTCGAGCATTTTTCGCGCCCGCTCCTCGGCGTCGGCACGGCTTGCCCTGGTGTGCCAGCGTATGCCTTCGGCGACTTGTTCGCCGATCGTCTTGACCGGATTGAGCGCCGTCATCGGCTCCTGGAAAACCATGCCGATGTCGTCGCCGCGCAAGGCACACATCTGGTCCTCGGTCGCGCCGAGAATATCGATGCCGTCGAATGTAATGCGCCCGGTGGCGCGTGCGGCATGGGGCAGGAGCCGCATCACCGTCAGCGCGGTCATCGATTTGCCGGAGCCGGATTCGCCGACCAGCCCCATCACTTCGCCGGGCGCGACGGAGAGCTCCATGTTTTTCAGGATCTGTGTGTCGCCGATGACCAGCGACAGATTATCGACTTCGAGCAGGCTCATCGCTGCCGCCGCGATTTCGGGTCGAGAATGTCGGCGATGCCGTCGCCCAGAAGATTCAGGCCGAGCACGGTGACGACGATCGCCATGCCGGGGAAGATCGCCATCCACGGCGCCACCACCATGCGCGTCTGGGCGTCGAACAGCATGCGGCCCCAGCTCGGCATCGGCGGCTGAGCGCCGAGGCCGAGATAGGAAAGCCCAGCTTCGGCCAGGATGCCCAGCGCGAACTGGATTGTGCCCTGCACGAGGAGCAGCGTGGCGATGTTGGGCAGCACGTGTTCGATCGATATCTGCGTGCTGCTCTTGCCGGCGGCGCGCGCGGCGAGGATGAATTCGCGCGGCCAGACGGCCAGCGCACCGGCGCGGGCGACGCGGGCGAACACCGGAATGTTGAAGATACCGATGGCTATGATCGCGTTGACGGCGCCCGGCCCGAAGATGGCTGTTATCATGATGGCCGACAGCAGCGCGGGGAACGCGAAGACGAGGTCGTTGATGCGCATCAGCGCCTCGTCGGCGAGGCCGCCGCGCGCGGCGGCGAAGGCGCCAAGCGGCACGCCGACACCCATGCCGATCCCGACGGCGACCAGCGCCACGGCGATCGAGTTGCGGGCGCCAACCATGATCATCGACAGGATATCGCGGCCGAAATGGTCGGTGCCGAACCAGTGCGCCAGCGAGGGACCTTGCGTCTTGTCCGCTATGACGAGCCTCGTCACATCGAAGGGTGTCCAGACATAGGAGACGACAGCCATCGCCAGGATCAGCACGGTGATGACGAAACCGGTAACGAAAGCGGTGTTCCCAAACGCCTTGGCCAGGATGCCGCGGAACGTCTCGTCGGGGATGTCGATGCGCAGCGTCATTGCCGGGTCCTCAGGCGGGGATCGACCACCGCATAGGAAAGGTCGACGACGAGGTTGACGGCAATGACGGCGGCGACCAGCAGCATGACGACGCTCTCGACGACGATCAGGTCGCGCTGGGTGATCGCCTGGAACACCAGCCGGCCGAGTCCGGGCAAATAGAAGACATTTTCGATGATGATGGTGCCGGCGAGCAGGAAGGCGAACTGCAGGCCAAGGATGGTCAGCACCGGGATCATGGCGTTGCGTAGCGCGTGCCGCCACAGCACGGCTCGATAGGGCAGGCCCTTGGCGCGGGCGGTGCGGATGTAATCCTCGTTGAGCACCTCGATCAGCGCCGAGCGGGTGACGCGCGCCAGGATCGCCGCTTGCGGCAAGGCAAGCGCCACCGCCGGCAACAGCAGCGATTTCAGTGCCGGCCAGGCGCCGGCGCCCCAACCAGGAAAACCACCGGCCGGGACCAGACGCAGCCAGACGGCGAAGACATAGATCAGCATCAGCGCGAACCAGAAATTGGGCACGGCAACGCCAAGCTGCGCGACGCCCATTGAAATCGTATCGCCGGCCCGTCCGCGCCGGCTGGCCGAAAACAGGCCGACCGGAATGGCGATCAAGGTGGAGAGCGCGAGCGCGATCAGCGCCAGCGGCAGCGAGACGGCCAGCCGTTCACGCACGAGATCGATGACCGGGACCGAGTAGGTATAGGAGCGGCCGAAATCGAGGGTGAGCAAGCCGCCGGCCCAGTGCAGATAGCGCAGTACGATCGGCGCGTTGAGGCCCATCTGGTTGCGCAAGAGTTCCACTTGGTCGGCACTGGCGTTCATGCCCAGCATCAGCCGCGCCGGATCGCCGGGGAGGATCTCCAGCACGGCGAACACCACCATCGAGGCAAGCACCAGCGTGGCTAAAGCGACGGCGAGGCGCTTGAGGAGGTAGGCGCTCATGGAAGGCGAGGGAGTGGCGCGCGCACCACGAACCTCACTCGCTCCACTTCACCTTGGTCAGGTCATTGGCCTGGATCGGCGCATTTTCCCACAGGCCTTGCAGCTTGGCGTCCCAGACACCGACCTTGGGCAATTCGTAGAGGAAGCCGACCACGGCGTCGTCGGCCAGGATCTTCTGCGCCTCGCCAAGCAGTTCCTTGCGCTTGGCCTCGTCGGAGGTGAGGTTGAGGTCGGCGATCACCTTGTCGAAGGTCGGATTGTCGTAGTTGAAGTAATAGTCCTTGCGCGCATAGATATCGATGTCGTTGGGCTCGGTGTGGGAGACGATGGTCAGGTCGTAATCCTTCTTGGTGAACACCTGGTCCAGCCACTGCGCCCATTCGACCGGGATGATCTCCAGGTTGATCCCGACATCGCGAAGTTGCGAGGCGATGATCTCGCCACCGAGCCGTGCATAGCTGGGCGGCGGCAGTTTCAGCGTTGCCTTGAAGCCGTTCTCCAGCCCGGCCTCCTTCAGCAGTTCCTTGGCCTTGTCGACATTGTGTGGATAGAGGCCGGTGAGGTCGACATAGTCCTTGTTCGCCGGCGACATATGCGAGCCGATCGGCAGGCCAAGGCCGGCCGAGGCGCCGTCGATGATCGCCTTGCGGTCGAGCGCGTAGGAGATCGCCTGCCTGACCTGCAGCTTGTCGAAAGGTGGCTTCTTGTTGTTGATCGAGAGGATGGTCTCGCCTTCGGTCGAACCGATCACCACCTTGAAACGCGGATCGTCCTTGACCTGTGCGAGGCTGTCGGGATCGAAGAAGGGGAAGGCCTGGATGTCGCCGGACAAAAGGGCCGGCACATAGGCCGCGGCATCGGGCACGATGCGGAACTCGACCTTGTCGAGGAACACCGGAGCGCCCCAGTAATGGCCAGATTTGACCAGCGTGATCGATGATCCCTTGGCCCAGTTCTGGAACTTGAACGGGCCGGTGCCAACCGGGTTTTCCTTGTTGGTGGCGGCGGATTTCGGCGACACCATCACCGCGTCGCCCCAGCCCATATTGTAAAGGAAGGATCCTTGCGGGTTTTTCAGCGTGACGTTCACCGTCGCCGGATCGATGACATCGACCTTGTCGATGGCCGCGAACAGGCCCTTCTGCGCGTTGACCGAATTGTCGGCGCGGGCACGGTCGAGCGAGAATTTCACGTCATCGGCGTTGAAATCGGCGCCGTCGTGGAATTTGACGCCGGTGTGCAGCTTGAAGGTGTAGACCTTGCCGTCATCGGAAATGGTCCAGCTTTCCGCCAGATCCGGCAGCACTTCGCCATTGGGTCCGATCCGGGTCAGGCCCTCGAAGACATTGGCGTAGAGCACTTCCTTGATCGCCGCCGCGGCACCAGCGGTTGGGTCGAGATGCGGCGGTTCGAGCGGAATGCCGATGACCAGGTCGGTTCGGGCCGCAAAGGCGGAGGTTCCAGCGGCCAATGCGAGAACCGCGGCGGCCAGAATGGTTTTCCACAATCTCATCGTGCAACTCCCCATGCGTTCAGGACACGTGCTCAAGCCGGGCGATAGAAGCGTGATTTCGCGTGGGAGTAAATTGCGTTTCGTGCTGCCAGGCGGGATGGCGGGGAATGTTTTTGCCGTGCCAGCCCTGTCGGCGGGCCGAAGCTTATCGCGATGCAGGGTTATCCCGTGGCCGTGCCGCGCAGCAGCACGTTCAGCCCGATCGCCATCACCTTGGCCGATTCCACCATGTCCGATATGCCGACCCACTCGTCCGGCCGATGGGCGAGGTCGAGAATGCCCGGGCCATAGGCGATGCAGTCGTGGATATGTCCGATGCGGGCGATGTGCTTCTGGTCGTAGGTGCCGGGCGAAATGACGTAGTCGGGCTCGCGGTCGAAGATCACATGAATGCCTTGCGCCACCGCCTTGACGACGGGCGCGTCGCGCTCGGTCATCAGCGGCAGTACTTCCATCAGATCGCGGATCTCGTAGTCGAATTTTTTGCGCTCACGCTTCAGCCGGTCGAGAATGCCGGTCACTTCGGCTTTGACCGTGGCCAGATCCTCCTCGAGAAGGAAGCGGCGGTCGATGGTCAGACGGCAGGAATCGGGCACGTTGGGGGAGGGCAGGCCAGGGCGGAAATCCTCGGTCTGGCCGCCATGAATGGAATTAATGTTCATGGTCGAGCGCCTGGCGCCTTCCGGCACCACCGGCATGCGCGTGATCTTGCGGTCGAGTGCCGGGAACAGTTCGTCCTCGAATGCCTGCAGCACGGCGCCCATATGGCGCACTGCATTGTCGCCGAGAAACGGCATCGAGCCGTGCGCGATCTCACCCTTGGTCTCGATCTCCGCCCACCAGACGCCGCGATGGCCGAGGCAGATGCGGTCCTTGTTGAGAGGCTCGGGAATGATGACGTGATCGACCCTGGGTTTCGAGAAATAGCCGAGGCCGGCCAGATGGGCGACGCCGCCGAAGCCGCCGGACTCCTCATCGACCGTTCCCGAGATTTCGATGGCGCCGGGAAAGTCGGGAAAGACTTCCAAAAAGGCTTCGACAGCGATGATGGATGCGGCGAGGCCGCCCTTCATGTCGCAGGCGCCGCGTCCATAGACCTTGCCATCCCTGACGATGCCGGCGAACGGATCGACGGTCCAGCCGTCGCCGGCTTCGACAACGTCGATATGCGAATTGAAATGGACGCAGGCACCAGGTGACCGTCCATCAAACCGCGCAACGACATTGATGCGCGGATAGCGATCGGTGTCGCCGGGCGTGCCGTCGGCGCGAATGAACTCGGTCTCGAAGCCGCTCTTCCTTAGCCGCGCACCGATATAGTGGGCGCATGGCCCGTAGGCTTCGCCGGGTGGATTTATGGTCGGAAAGCGGATCAGGTCGGCGGTCAGCGCCACCAACTCGTCGCGCCTGATGTCGATTGCCTTGAGGAGTCGCCCGTTCATGCCGCGAGTTGAGCAGCGATCCCAGTGGTTTTGCAAGCCCGTCGATCAAACCCGTGCAACGTGTCGTTGTGGCAACTATCGCGGGAAATCGTTCAAATTCACTGCTTTGGATTGGCGAATTGGTCAAAGACTGTGTGTTATCTGTTCACCGCCATTAAAAAGGTGAAAAACAACGTGATGGCGAGCAGGCAAGGGCAATCAAAGGGGTTTGATCGCATGAAAATGTCATTTCTCAAGGCAGCAGTATTGGTCATCGCGCTGTTTGGCGCATCGGCCGCAAGTCAGGCCGCCACATTGGTGGCGAACATTGACGTGTCGTCGCAGACAATGACGGTTCGTTATGGCGATTCTGTCTATCGGTGGGCTGTCTCGACCGCCCGTCCGGGCTATTTCACGCCGCGCGGCACCTACCGGCCGCAGCGCACGGCGCGGATGTGGTATTCGCGCAAGTACGACATGTCGCCGATGCCCTACTCGGTGTTCTTCCGTGGCGGCTATGCCATCCATGGAACGGGCGCCGTCAGGCAGCTCGGCCGTCCGGCTTCGCATGGCTGCGTAAGGCTGCATACGGCCAATGCCGCAGCCTTCTATTCGATGGTCCGCGAAGTGGGCTTCGGCAATACGCGCATTGTCGTCACCAATTAGGCAATTGGCGATTTGTTGATACTGGCTTTGCTTGCTGGCGGAGGAACACACGTTCCCGCCAGCGGCTTGCTCAGGTGTTTGAGACGGGAGCCGGCTTGGTGCGGTTTTTTCGCCGCCACTTGCTGATCTCCCACCTTTTGTGGAACCACATCCATTGGCCTGGATCCTCTCGGACCCAGCGCTCGACGACGTCATTCAGCATCTGGGTGGTGGCGTGGACATCGACGCTGCCGTCGGCAGTGCGCGGCAGGACCAGCTTGTCCTCGATCTCGAGCCGGAAGCGGTTGCCCGGCAACCTGATACAACGCGCCGGATAGACGTCGCAGTCATAGTGGCGGGCAAGGGTGCCGAGCACGCGGTTGCTCTGGCAGGGACGGCCGAAGAAGGTCGTGTCCAGGCCGTTGGAGAATTTCTGGTCGACGAGAACGCCGATATTGCCGCCATTCTCCAACACCCCCGCCAGCGCGAACGAGGCACCGGCCATCGAAGGCAGCAAGCCTCCCATGGTCGATCGCCTTGTCGAAAGGATGTAGTCGGCGAGGTAGGGGTTGTTGGGCGGCCGAAACAGCGCCGTGATGTTCATGCCGAAGGTCGCGGCCGCCACCGGCAGCAGCTCGAAATTGCCGAGATGGCCGGTGAAGACGATGTGCGGCTGCTTCTCGGCCGCGATCTCGACGAAATGCTCTGTTCCCTTGACCTCGATACGGCCGGACTTTCCGGCGGCTGGATCATAGTCGAACAGGGCGTCGAGGAAGATGTATTCAGCGGCAAGGCGGGCCATGTTGCCCCACATGTCGGAGGCGATGGCCCGGATTTCGTCCTCGCTCTTTTCCGGATAGGCCTTGCGCAGATTGTCGAGGGCGACCTGGTGGCGCCCGACCCTTGGACCGATGAGGCGTGCGGTGCGGTCGGCAAAATTCAGCGCGCTGTCGACCGGCAGCAGGCGCAGCAGCGACATGATGACCATCGCGAGACGCGCAACAAACCAGTAATTCACCTGGCGCAATTGTCTGCCATAGCGAAATTTCAGATCGCGGCGAAGCTTCTTGAGCACGGAAATCGGGGCTCTAGAGCATGATGCCGAAAAGTGTGAAAGGGTTTTCGGATGCCATCATGCTCTATTCCTTGATTTAGAGGCGGATTCAGATTTCAGGTCGATTCGACCTGAAATCATCCGACTCTAGGCGACGCGCAGGACGATCTTGCCGAAGACGTCGCGGCCTTCCATGCGCTTCAGCGCGGCATCGATATCGTCGAAGCCGACCTCGGTGTCGATCACCGGAGCGACCTGTCCAGCGGCCATCTTCTGCATGGCGTTGGCCATGTTCTCCATCCGGCAACCGAAGGATCCGAGCAGTTTCAACTGCTGCTGGAAGAGCTGCATCAGGTTGATCTGAGTCGACACGCCGGAGGTCGAACCGCAGGTCACAAGGCGACCGCCGCGCTTCAGGCACAGCATCGAACCGGCAAAGGTGTCGGTTCCCACATGCTCGAACACCACGTCGACGCCTTTCTTCTTCGTCAGCTTGCGCACGACGCCCTCGAAACGATCGTCGCGGTAGTTGATGACATGGTCGGCGCCGAGCGCCTTGGCCTTGTCGATCTTGTCGTTCGAGCCGACCGTGGTGATGATCGTGCAGCCCATCCGCTTGGCCAGCTGGATGGCCGCCGAGCCGATGCCGGATCCGCCGGCATGGACGAGGATCGTCTCACCGGGCTGCAGCCTGGCATTGTCGAACAGCATGTGCTCGACGGTGCCGAAGGTAACGGGCGCCACGGCAGCCCCGATATCGGTCACACCGGGCGGGGCGGGGACCAGCAGGCGCGCCGGCAGGTTGATCTTCTCCTGCGCGAAACCGTCGAGATGGAAGCCGTGAACGCCCGAAACATGCTCGCACAGATTGTCGCGGCCTTCGCGGCAGGCACGACAGAGGCCGCAGGTGCGCGCGCCGTAGATCGACACCAATTGTCCGGGCAGCAGGCTGGAAACGCCGGGACCGACCGCCTCTACCTCGCCGGAGGCCTCGGCGCCGACGACCAGCGGCAGCTTGCGCTTGGCGAAGGCCATGCCGCGCCAACCCCAGACGTCGATGTGGTTCAGCGCCACCGCCTTGATGCGCAGCGTCACTTCGCCAAGCGCCGGAGGCGGCGGGGGTGGCAGGTCCACCGTTTCAAGGCGGCGGTCCTCGATAAGTTGCAGTGCGCGCATGGAGCCTGTCGGTTCTGTTAAGCGGAAAGGGCTCGCTTAGACCGGTTCCCGCGCCATGACAAGGCAAGTGTTCTGGCCGCCAAAGCCGAAGGAGTTCGACAGAACGGAGCGAACCTGCGCATCGCGCTTCTTGTTCGGCACGACGTCGAGCACGATCGCCGGGTCAGGATTGTCATAGTTGATGGTCGGAGGAATGACGCTTTCGCGCATCGTCATCAGCGAAAACGCCGCTTCGACCGCGCCCGCCGCCGACAGCGTGTGGCCGATCATCGACTTGTTGGACGAGATCGGCATCGAGCCGATGCGCTCGCCAAACACCGTCGACAGCGACAGGTGTTCCATCTTGTCGTTTTCCGGCGTCGAGGTGCCGTGTGCGTTGACATAGTCGATCTCGTCTTCGCCGAGACCCGCATCGGCAAGTGCGGCCCGGACAGCGGCAATCGCCGGCGATCCATCCGGCTTGGAGCGCGTGCGATGGAAATCGTCTGCTTTTTCGCCACAGCCGCTGAGGATGCCGAGAATGGCGGCCCCGCGGGCAAGCGCCGCCTCCAGCGATTCCAGCACCAGGGCGCCGGATCCCTCGGCCAACACGAAGCCGTCACGGTCCTTGGAAAACGGCTTGGAAGCCTTTTCCGGATTGTCGTTGTGGGTGGAGAGCGCCGACAGCAGCGAGAAGCGGATCAGCGCCTCGGCGGTCGCCGAGCCGTCGGCGCCGATCGACAGCGCCCGGTCGCATTCGCCACGGCGGATCGCCTCGACGCCGAGCTGGATGGCGGTGGCGCCGGAGGCGCAAGCCGTCGAGAGCGTGATCGGCAGGCCACGCGTACCGAACCGGTCGGCGAGCCGGTCGGCGATCGAGCCGAACTGGGTGGTTTCGAAGAGATCGAGTTCCTTCAGGCCGCGCGCCACGCGCAGCAGCCTTTCGGCGCCGGAATCCTGCTTGTCGGAATTGTAGAGCGAAAAGCGGTCGTGCCAGTCGAGTTCGACCGGCGGCGAGGCGAGGAAGAGAGGGCCGCCGAAATCGCCGGAATTCAGGCCGGCTTCGCCGACAGCCTCCTGCGCCGCGGTTTCCGCCAGTTCATAGGTGAGGAGGCTTGCTCCCTTGGAGCTCGACGGCAGAAAATCGACCATGCCGGAGATCCGTGTGTTGAGGTGATCGACCGGAAAGCGGGTGATCGGGTGGATGCCCGACTTGCCCGAGGTCAGCGCGCCCCAATTGTCTGATTTGCCGACGCCGAGCGAGGTCACCACACCGATACCGGTAACGGCAACGACGGGCCTGCCCATGTGATCTCTGAAATTGGCCATCCGGGAGCCCTCTTATCTCTGCACTGCGTTCGCCAGACGCCGCCTCAAGCGGCGTTGACCAGCGCCATGCCCTCGAATTGGTGATAGCCGATCGCCGTTGCAAGGACACTCGCGGGAATGCCTTCAAACGGCTTTTCGGCCGTGGCGTCAAAGACAGGGTAGGCGGCCTTGCGGTCGACCGCGAGTGCCGCCAGCGCCACGGCGAAGGGAAACTGCGCTTCCTTCATGTGCCCGGTCAACGTTGCAAAACCGCGCGCCGATATCGCCGGATTGGCGTCGAGCGCCGCCTTTTCGGCTGATGTTGCCGCATGCGCGCCTGATGCTCCCGACATGGCGAGCAGCTTGCCGTTCAGCGGCAGCGCCTGTTTGAGCAGGAGAGCGATCTCGGCGTCGAGTTCTCCGCGCGCGCGCCTGGCGCGGCCGGAGACGACGGGGCCGAGTTCAGCGTAGATCTTGCGTCCGCGGCTTGCCGCGTGTTCGCGCTGCTCAAGCACCAGGAAGGCACCGCCGGAACCTGAGACCACGCCGCCGCCCTCGGCGCCCTGCCTTTGCCAGACGGGCTTCCACGGGCCGCGATGCAGGTAACCGGCCAGCTCGTAGCCGAGCAGCATGTCGGAATGTTCCGTCTGGAAGGCGCCGCCGACCAGGATGTGCGTCGACTGGCCGGAGCGAATGCGCGCGGCTGCCGTCTCGACGGCGGCGACGCCAGCGCCTTCCTCGCCCATGAAGGTCCTGGACGAGCCGGTCACCTTGTGGACGATGGAGATGTTGCCGGCGAGCAGATTGGAAAGCTGCGCCAGGAAAAGCGTCGGTCGCAATTCGGTGGTCAGCTTCTCGTTGAGCAGCACGTCGCGGTCGTTCCGGTTTTCCGAAGCGGCTAGAATGTCGGCGTCGACCGCTTCGTCGCGCTCGCCGCCGCCGGCCGCCACAACCATGTCCATGGTGGTGCAGAGTTCGTCATTGCCCTTGATGCCGGCGTCGTCGAGCGCGAGGCCCGCCGCATAGGTGCCGAGCCTCTGCCATGTCTCCATCTGCCGCTGATCGCCGCGCTTGGCGATCTGCAGGTTCCAGTCGATCTCGGGCAGTGGATGAACCGTGTAGGGCGCGAAGCGCCCGGCCTCGAGCACCGGCTCCCGGCCCGGTTGCGCCAGCTTTTGCCAATGGGCGTCAGGACCTTCCCCCAGCGAGGAAACAAGGCCGATACCTGTGATGACGACGTCGTGGGGGCTGCTCATGAGCGGCTTTGTGGGTCAGGTGACGGAGCGCGTCAAGTCACGCGCCCTGATGACCTCAGGCGGTCTTGGCGGCAACCAGCGCGTCGATCTTGGCGCACAGGTTCTTCATGACGAAGTAATCGTCGGTCGAAGCCTTGCCGTCATTGACTTCCTGGGTCCACTTTTCCAGCGGCACCTTGATGCCGAATTCCTTGTCGATGGCGAACACGATGTCCAGGAAGTCGAGGCTGTCGATGCCGAGATCGTCAATGGTGTGGCTCTCGGGCGTGATGGTGTCGATATCGATCTCGCTGGTGTCGGCAATGATCTTGGCGACTTTGTCGAACGTTGTAGACAAGAGGCTTTTCCTTCTTTGCGGGCGGAATCTGTCCGCATTCGTTTGGGCGCTGTCTAATCGGTTTTTCCCGGCAGGAAAAGGCCTGTTAAGCCGGGCGCAGATGGGTAGGATACCCAGGAAACGCAAGAAGGGCCGCCGGTCGACCCGGCGGCCCTTCCGTTGACGCTACGTAAGCTCAGCTGTCGCGGAGCTTGACAAGGTCGTTCAGCAGCCCGACCGTTCCGTTGTGGACGGTCAGCCGCTCGACCTTGCCGGCGATGGTTTCCAGAGCCTCGAGCTCCTTCAGCCGCAGCATCACCGGGTTCTCCGCCATCACCTTGGCCGTGTTGAGCAGGGAACGCGTGGCGTTCGTCTCCTCGCGGCGGCGGATGACGTTGGCCTCGGCCTGCTTTTCGGCCGAAACCACCTGGTTGAGGATCTCGCGCATCTCACCCGGCAGGATGACATCCTTGAGCGCGATATCGCTGACCTCGACCCCGATCTCGGCCATGTCGGCACGGACCTTGGCCGCCGCTTCCTCGTCGACCGTCACCTTCTTTTCGAGGATCTGGTCGAGCGTGAGCGCGCCCAGCGTCTTGCGGAACGCGTACTGCAGGGCGCGGTAGAGGGCCTCGGAGAAGTCCTTCACCGCGCTCACCGCCTTGACCGGATCGATGACCCGGTATTCGGCCGCGATATTGACGCGGATCGTGACGCGATCCCTGGTCAGCACTTCCTGCCCGGCGACATCGAGCGACTGGCGCTTGAGGTCGACGACCTTGATCTGCACCATCCGTCCGACGTTCCAGAAGCCGTGCACGCCAGCGGCAAGCGTCCGCACAAGGACACCGTCGATGAACAGCAGCCCGGCCTGGCCGTCGACAACCGGGTGAACGGACATCAATTCCGCCTTCCGAGCCTGGCCGAGCCGGCGCATGACAGCCGGATCGATGGCAAGATCGGCCGAGGTGTCGATCACCGTCACCTTCCACGGTCCGGCATCGGTCCACAGTACCAGCTTACGGTCGGGAGCCTGCACGGAATGCAGGTTGCCGTCACGCTCGATGACGGCAACTTCCGTGCGCCCGGTGCGCACGACGGTGAAATGGCGCGCGGCCACGTCCGGGAGCTTGTCGAACAACGCCTTCTCGTACGCCGAAACGAATTCCGGGCTCTTCAGATCGTGCCGGGACACCTCAAGGCTCTGGTTCCGGTTGGCGAGCCAGTGCTCACCCGGCAGCAGGACAGCCTTGATCTCTCCCTTGTAGAGAGTGAGGGCACGTTCGTTTTCCTTAACGAGGACGCGCTCGCGCCCAAGAACTGTATCGAGAATAGTCATTGTCTTACTCCTGTCGGGCATGGCCCCATGCGAGGCGTCACGTCATGCGTCGATCTTCCCTTCGTTTCTCGTTTCACTTCCAATTCCAGACGCGAATGATCCGGGGACTGGTGGCATCGATGCGCGGCGGGCCTGCGGGAGCGGATCGCGGGGCAGCGAAGCGGGCGCCGGAGGCGAGCCTCCCTTGCCGGCGACACTGCGCCTTGACCATCACCGCGAGCCTGGCCGCGAGCCGATGGCATCGGACCTTTCGATACGTCCTGGCCCGAAGGCTTTCGGCCGTCCGTCACGTCTTCAGCATTCCAGTCCCCGGACCGTTTTTCAGATAACACCTGGCAGGGTGCTGGCTTATCGAGCCAATGGAGAAGGAATCGAACCTTCGACAATCAGATTATGAGTCTGATGCTCTACCAACTGAGCTATCCGTGGTGCAGACGACGGGACTCGAACCCACAACCTCCGGATTACGTCCGGCGCTCTCCCAATTGAGCTACATCCGCGATCCCAATCCCCAAAGCGGCGCCGTATACAGGGCGGCAAAGCCGTCTGCACGGGCGGAGACGAAAGCTCCAACCGGTGTGCTCGCTTCGGTTTTCGTGACCGGGAGCGCGCCTATAGCCCCTGCGACGGGTTGTCGCAAGCGACATTGTCGTGTCGAATTCGCGGCTTCTTTCGGCGGTGGCATTTCGGCAACACTCATTGCCGCGCCCGCGTTCGGGAGCAGTGGTTCTCAGAAGGTGACGCGGCCGAGTACGCGCAAGCCGTCGCCTTGCGGCTCGACCACCACTGCTTCGCCTTCGCGCGGCGACACGCCGGTCAGCGCCACGATGTTTTCGAGATGGGTGACCAGGACCAGATTGTCGGAGCCGGAATAGGCGCGGATTTCCTTCATGATGGCGGCGATCTGCGCTGCTTTCTGCGCATCGTCACCCTTCAGGAGATCGAGCGGTGCGAACAGCTCCGGCTCGGCCTCGAAGGCGGTGCGCGCGGTGTCGAGGCAGCGGCAATACCGGCTGGACAAAATGCGCTCGATGGGAGCCGCGCGGGCGGCAAACAGGGCGCCGATCTTGCTTGCCTGCTGCTTGCCGCGCGCCGATAGATTGACCTGGGTGGTGCAATTGCCGATGTCGAAATTGGCCGGGTCGGTGGTGCCGGTGACCATAGCGTGGCGCAGCAGCACGACATGGCCGCCATCGCGCAGCAGCGCCCAGCCGGCGTCCGTCGCGTGCGCGGCGGCGGGGACGACAAGCAGGAACAACGCCAAGGCTAACCGGATCATCGCCACCCTTCCATGCTCCCGTGTCGGGCTCCAACCATTCGCATATAAGGATTGGAAAGCAGGCACAAAGACAAGCCGGGCGTCAGCCGCGTCTCAAGCCTCACTTTTTGGCGAGCTGCTGCTTCACCAGATCGATCTTCTGATCGGTGAGCGGGATGGGGATCGTGTAGCCGGCTTCGGTAAAGCCCTGTTTGGCATTATCGAAGAAGGCAATCGCCTTGAGGTATTCGGGCTTGCCGCCGCGCACCGGTTCCAGCCCGCCAGCTCCGATCGGCTCGGCCGAGTGGGTTGGCGCACGCCGCACCCATGGCATCGGCAGGAAACGGATTGGTGCGGCAGGCATCGAGCAGCATGATCGGGCGCGATTGCGCCGCGACCGTGGCTCGCCTATCCCTGAAAAATGTCTCCGCTTACCGAAACCGTCCTGTTCGTCTTCAGTCTTGTCGCGCTCGGCTATCTCGCCGGGCTGACGGGCTATTTGAGACCGGCGAGCGGCGAGGGGATATCCGACTTTGCCGTCAGCGTGGCCATGCCGCTGCTTCTCTTCCAGACCATGGTGACGGCGGATTTCCATGGCGTGGCGCCCTGGCCGCTGTGGGGTGCTTATTTCACGGCGGCGGCGATCACCTGGGCCGCCGGCCATCTCGTCATCACGCGGATATTCGGGCGGGATGCCCGCGCCGGCGTTGTCGGAGGCGTCTCGTCGGCCTTCTCCAACATCGTGCTGCTCGGCGCCCCCTTCATCCTCGGCATATTCGGCCCGAGCGGCTTCGAAGTGCTGTCGCTGCTGGTTTGCGTGCACCTGCCGATCATGATGATGGCCTCTATCGTGCTGTTCGAAATGTTCGGCCGCGGCAGTGACGAGCATGTGCATCCGCTGCGGGTCCTGCACAGTTTTCTCAAGCGGCTGTTCATCAACCCTTTGATCATCGGCATTCTGCTGGGTCTCGCATGGCGGCTAGGCGGCGTGCCGTTGCCGGCTCTTGTGATGCGGCTGGTCGAGGCCATGGCAAACACCGCCGGGCCGGTGGCGCTGTTTGCCATGGGGCTCAGCCTGCGCCGCTTCGGGATATCAGGCAATGTCCGGCCGGCGCTGGCGCTTTCGGCGCTCAAACTGTTCCTGATGCCGGCACTGGTTCTTGCCTTCGTCTGGCTGCTCGGCCTGCCGCCCCTGACCGCCAAGGTGGCGGTTGTGGTGGCGGCGCTGCCCTCCGGCATCAATTCCTATCTCATCGCGGTGCAGTTCAACACCGGTCAGGCGCTGGCATCGAACCAGATGACCATCGCCACGGCCTGCGCGGCGATCACCACCGCTTTCTGGCTGACGGTTGTCCTGCATGTTTTCGGATAAGGTTGGCGACGCCGTACGCCAACGCGCTCTCGTCTTGTGCTGGTCCAACCCCTATATGCCATCTTGCGATTGCTTGCGGGGCTTTCCCTAGGTTAAGAGCAATGGCTCCAGCGCGCGGCCCTGCCTGCGCTTTACCGAAGACATCCAGATAGCGGCCCGTGAGCGCCGAACGGAGGCCAGACCATGCTTCAGAAAACCAGCCATTTCATGCGGCAGGCCAATCTCATCAACGGCGAATGGGTGCAGGCCGACAGCGGCCAGACGGTCGATGTGAACAATCCGGCTACAGGCCTCAAGATCGGCACCGTACCGAAGTCGGGCAAGGCAGAAACTCGCCGCGCCATCGAGGCCGCCGATGAAGCTTTCAAAACCTGGCGCAAGACGACCGCGCTCGAGCGCTCGAAGCTGCTGCGCAAGCTTCATGACGCGATGATGGACAATCAGGACGTGCTGGCCGAACTGCTCACCATCGAGCAGGGCAAGTCGCTGTTCGAATCCAAGGGCGAGATCGGTTCGGCTGCCGCCTACATCCTGTGGTTCGCCGAAGAAGGCCGCCGCACTTATGGCGATGTCGTGCCCTCGCCATGGGCGGACCGCCGCATCCTGGTGACGAAAGAACCAGTCGGTGTCATCGCCGCCATCACGCCGTGGAATTTCCCCTCCTCGATGCTGGCCCGCAAGCTCGGTCCCGCACTTGCCGCGGGCTGCACCGCTGTCGTCAAGCCGGCCTCGCAGACGCCGTATTCCGGCCTTGCCTGGGGGGCGCTTGCCGAGGAAGTCGGCTTTCCCAAGGGTGTCGTCAACATCCTGACCGGCGCCGCCGGCGAGATCGGCGACGAGATTTGCGCCAATCCGCTGGTCAAGAAGATCACCTTCACCGGCTCGACCGAGGTCGGCAAGATCCTGATCCAGAAATCGTCGGTGACCGTCAAGAAGGTATCGATGGAACTCGGCGGCAACGCGCCGTTCATCGTTTTCGACGACGCCGATATCGAGCGTGCCGTGGCCGGCGCGATCACCGCCAAATATCGCAATTCCGGCCAGACCTGCGTCTGCACCAACCGCTTCCTGGTCCAGGCTGGCGTCTATGACAAGTTCGTCGAGAAACTCGCCGCGGCCAGCAACGGGCTGAAGGTTGGTTCCGGCCTGGAAGAGGGCGTCCAGCAGGGGCCGCTAATCGACGAGAAGGCGGTCGAGAAGGTCGAGGAGCTGATCGCCGACGCCACGGCCAAGGGCGGCAAGGTCGTCGCCGGGGGCAAGCGCCACGCGCTCGGCGGTTCGTTCTTCCAGCCGACGGTCATCGCCAACGCGACGCCGAAAATGCGCTTTATGAGGGAAGAGATTTTTGGGCCGGTCGCACCCGTGTTCAAGTTCGAGACCGAGGAAGAGGCCGTGGCGCTCGCCAACGACACGGAGTTCGGCCTTGCCTGCTACTTCTACACCGGCGATCTCGGCCGCGCCTTCCGGGTCATGGAAGGCCTGAAATACGGCATGGTTGGCGTCAATGAAGGGCTGATCACCACACCTGAAGCACCGTTCGGCGGCGTCAAGGAATCCGGACTTGGCAAGGAAGGCGGACATCAGGGCATCGAGGATTACCTCGATACCAAATATGTGTGCATCGGCGGCCTCGGCCTCTGATAGGCTAGTCCGGAGGCAGGCTCGTACACCTGCCTCGAGGCTGAAGAACCAGCCGAAGTCCTTTGGATCCACTGACGTTTGCGGGCATGATGATGAAGGACGGCGAGGTTTTCGGCACGACGCAGGCAGGCGAACCGGTCCGCCGCTTCACGATCAGGGGCGGCGGCCTCACCGCCAACATCATCGGGCTCGGCGCCATCGTCCAGGACCTGCGCCTGGCCGGGCATGACGCGCCGCTGGTTCTCGGCTACAGCACTCTGGAAGCGTATGAGACCGATACTGCCTTCTTCGGGGCGGTGGTTGGGCGCTACGCCAACCGCATCGGCGACGCTCGTTTTACAATTGGCGGCAACCGCTATCAAACCGAGCGCAACTTCCTGGACAAGCATACGCTGCATGGCGGCTCGCAAGGCTATTCCCACCGGCCATGGACGGTTTCGCTGCATGGCAGGGACTTCGTCACGCTGACGCTGCATGATCCCGATGGCGCGATGGGCTTTCCCGGAGCGCTCGACGTTACCTGCACCTACCGGCTGAAAATTCCCGGCACGCTCAGCGTCGAACTGACGGCGACCTGCGAGGAGCCGACGCCGTGCAATCTCACCCAGCATTCCTATTTCAACCTCGACGATGGCGGTGCCGGCGACATTCTCGACCATAGGATGATGCTGAACGCCGGCGCCTATCTGCCTGTCGACGGCGACATGATCCCGACCGGCGTGGTCAAGCCGGTCGACGGCACGCCCTTCGATTTTCGCCAGGCGCGGCCGCTGCGCATGGAGACCGAGGGCGAACAGTTACCCTACGACCAGAATTTCTGCCTGGCCGCGGCGCGCGGTCCGCTCAAGCAGGCAGCTTGGGTGCAAGGGGCGAGTTCCGGCATCGAGATGGAAGTCTGGACCACCGAGCCCGGCGTCCAGCTTTATACCGGGCAATATGTGACGCCACGCACCGGCCTGGAAGGGCGGGGTTACAAGGCCTTCAGCGGCTTCTGTCTGGAGCCGCAGATATGGCCCGACGCGCCGAACCGGCCGTATTTCCCGCAGGCGACGCTATGGCCTGGCGCGATCTACCACCATGTGACGGAATATCGCTTCCGGCAGGGCTAACTTTTTCAGGACTGGCCGAACGCCGCCCGTAGCGTCTCGAACGGCGCCAGCGCGCCGCGGACCTGCACGACGGCGGCGGCGACGCGGTGCGCGCGCTGGACAGCGTCCGCCGGGGCAATCCCGCCAAGCCGTGCGGCGAGATAGCCGCCGTTGAAGGAATCGCCGGCACCTGTCGTGTCCACGGGCGCAGCCACGTGGATTGCGGCGACCTCCCGCAGCGCTCCACCCTTGCCGATCAATGCCGGTGCCTCGCCGTTCTTGACCACGACCTCCTTGACCAATTGCCCGAGGCGCTCGGCGGTCGCCTGCGGTGTGTCATCGCCGAACAGCATCCGCTCGTCCGGAAACGTCGGCAGCGCGATGTCGGTAATTGCAAGCGCCCCGGCAATCGCTGCTTGCGCGTCCTCGCGGTTGCGCCAGAGCCGTGGCCGATAGTTGGGATCGAAGGCAATCAGCGAGCCCGCCGCACGCGCCTTTGCCACCGCGGTCAGCAGCGTCTTGCGCGCGGCCTCATCGAGAATTGCCAAAGTGATTCCGGAAAAGTACACAAGCGACTGATTTTCCAGGTTTTTGCCCAGTGCCGCCGGGTCCGAGGCGAGCTGCCTGGCGGCGGCGTCACCGCGCCAGTAGGTGAAGGAGCGCTCGGCGCCGGTCAGCGCGATGGCATAGAGGCCGGGGCGCGCGCCCGGTATGACCGGACTGGAGCCGATGCCGATGCCGTTTTCGGCTAAGAAGTCGATCTGGCCCTGCGAGAAAGGGTCGTCGCCGAAGGCCGAGACATAGGTTGCCGGCCGGTCAGCGCTTAGGGCACGCAGCGCCCACAGCGTGTTGAACGTGTCGCCGGCAAAGCCCATGCGCCAGTTCGGCCCGGTCTGGCCCGACAGTTCCAGCATGCATTCGCCGATCGAGGCGACGCCGTTTCCCACCATCTGCAATCCTCCAGTGCTTTCGGTGCTGTAGCTTTTTGCCGAACGCAGCGCCATGCTTGGCAAGCAGGCTTTTTTCCGCCACAGCGTTTTCCCACAGGCTGGCGGGATGCGATCCGCCCGGCAGGACGTTATCTGCGAAAGAGGAACCGGTTTGGCATCGTTATGGCGTTATCTCCTGGCAGGTCTTGGTCTGGCTGCTTTGCTGGTCGGCGTTCTCGCGGCCGTTTATCTGACCGCGCCGCATTCGGCACAGCCCGCCGGCCCGGATGTCTCGCGGACGAAAAAAACCGACAACGGGTTGTACGTAGCGAGTTTCGTGCCGGAACGGGGCGTCGTGCGGCAGGGCGAACTGGAATCCTGGCTTCTGACGCTGAAGACAAAGACGGGGGCCTCGGTGGAGCGAGCCGCGATTGCCATCTCCGGTGGCATGCCGCAACACAATCACGGTCTGCCGACCAGCCCGCAGGCGACCGACTATCTAGGCGAGGGACGCTACCGCATCGAAGGGGTGAAATTCACCATGAGCGGCTGGTGGCAACTGCGTTTCGCCATATCGTCCGGCGCGGGCTCCGACACTGTGCTGTTCAACGTGGTGCTGTGAGCGGTCGATGAGGCGCTTTTTCTGCTTTTTGGCACTTACGGTGGCAGCCATCCTTGCCGGTTGCGGCAAGCCGGATTTTTCCGATGCCGAGAAGAAGACGATTGCATCGCTCGCGCTGAATACGCTGCCGGCGCTGAAGCCTGATACCACCAACCGCTTCGCCGATGAGCCGGCCGCGGCGGCGCTCGGCTCGACGCTGTTCTTCGACGTCGGGATGAGCCGCGACGGTACGGTGTCCTGCTCGACCTGCCACAAGATCGACCGGCAGTTCCAGGACGACCTGCCGCAGGCGGCCGGAGTCGGCCACACCAACCGGCGCACCATGCCGCTGGCCGGCGTGGCGCGCGACCCCTGGTTCTTCTGGGATGGACGGCGCGACAGCCTGTGGGCGCAGGCGCTGACACCGCTCGAAAACCCGTTGGAACAGGCGGGAAACCGTGCTGCCTACGCGCATTACATGAAGGCGCGTTTCGGCGAACGCTATGAGCGCATCTTCGGGCCATTGCCTGATTTGTCCAGCATTCCGCCAAATGCCAGCCCGCTTGGAAGCGATGCCGAAAAAACCGCCTGGAACGCGATGAGCGATGCGCAGCGCGACGCAATCAACGGCGTCTATGCCAATATCGGCAAGGCGATCGCCGCTTTCGAACGCTCGATCGAGCCGGCACCGACACGCTTCGACCGCTTTGCGCTGGACCTTGCGACAGGCGCCGAGCCGAAAGGCGATGCCGTCTTTTCCACGGAGGAAATCCTTGGGTTGAAACTGTTCGTCGGCAAGGCCAATTGCGTGAGCTGCCACAACGGCCCGCGCTTCAGCGACAACGGTTTTCACAACACGGGTGTACCGCCTGCTGCCGGCCTGCCGGCGGATCGTGGGCGCGTCGATGCGGTGGCCCAGGTCGAGGCCGACCCGTTCAACTGCTTCGGAGCCTATCGCGATGGCGAGGCCAGTGCCTGCGGCGAGCTGCGCTTCATGGTCAAGGATGCGCCGGAACTTGTGCGCGCCTACAAGACGCCGTCGCTGCGCGGTGCGGCGACGCGGCCGCCTTACATGCACGCCGGGCAGTTTTCATCGCTCGACGAGGTCGTCGCTCACTATGCCAAGGCTGCGCCAAGCGTCGAGGGCAGTTCTGAAATTCACCCGCTGGAGCTCTCGGACCGCGAGCGCGCCGCACTGGTGGCGTTCCTGAAGACGCTATCGGAATAGGTTACCTGTCCTTGACCGTCTCCATCGCCACGAAGGTCGAGGTCTGGGCGACGTGGGGCAGGGCGGAGATGCGCTCACCGAGCACGCGGCGATAGGCGGCGATGTCCTTCGTGCGGACCTTAAGGAGATAGTCGAAGCTCGACGCCATCATGTGGCACTGCTCGATTTCCGGCACGGCTTGTACGGAGCGGTTGAAGGCATCGAGCGCGGCGGATCGGGTGTCCGATAATTTCACCTGCACGAAGGCGACATGGCCTTCGCCCATGCGTTCGCGGTCGATGATCGCCTGGTATCCCCTGATATAGCCGTCCTTCTCCAGCCGCTTCACCCGCGCCTGCACCGGTGTCTTCGACAGGCCGACCTTGACCGCCAGTTCCGACATGGAAAGCAGGCCATTGCCGGCCAGTGCCGACAGGATGTTCCTGTCGATGCGGTCCAATTGATCTTCTGTCATCGAAACTGCAGCCCGAATGAGCAATTTTTCGGCAACATGATAGATCAATTGAGCTGCCCTGTCGATTTTTTCAGACCGCCTGAAATCTGGCACTTGTGCTAGCTTGCGCCATTCGGTCCGGTGACCGCCGGCCCGTTCCCTTGTGCTTGCTCATAGGACCGCCATGCCGCTCGACGCCATCCGCCAGCAGATCCGCGCCAATTATTTGCCCGACGAAGACGCAGCGGTTAAGCGATTAGCCGAGGCGGCCGGGCTTTCGGCCGGAGACCGTAAGGCGATCTCGGCGCGTGCGGCCGACCTGGTGCGGGCGGTGCGCGGTTCGTCCGATCCCCGGCTGATGGAAGTCTTCCTCTCGGCCTACGGCCTCTCCACCAAGGAAGGCGTGGCGCTGATGTGCCTGGCCGAGGCGCTGCTGCGCGTACCCGACACAGAGACGATGGACGATCTCATCGCCGATAAGATCGCGCCGCACGACTGGTCGGCGCATTCGGGCGGTTCGAGTTCGATCTTCGTCAACGCCTCGACCTGGGCGCTGATGCTAACCGGCCGCGTGCTCGATGAAGGTGAGGGCGGTATCGAAGGCACGCTGCGTTCGATGGTGCGCCGGCTGGGCGAACCGGTCATCCGCAAGGCAGTGGCCGCAGCCATGCGCGAGATGGGCGAGCAGTTCGTGCTTGGCCGCACGATCGCGGAAGCCGTCAAGCGCGGCCGGCCAATGACGCAGAAGGGTTACCTCTACTCCTTCGACATGCTGGGCGAGGCGGCCCGCACCGAGGCGGACGCGCTGCGCTATCACAAGGCCTATGCCGACGCCATCTCCTCGCTCGATGCTGGCTCGAACGGGCCAGATATCCGCCAGAACCATGGCATCTCCGTCAAGCTTTCGGCACTGCATCCCCGCTACGAAGAAGCGCAAAAGGAAGAGATGCTGCCTGTGATGGCCGAGCGGCTGTTGTCGCTGGCCCTGGCCGCACGGCATTCGCGGATGGGGCTCAACATCGACGCCGAGGAGGCGGATCGTCTCGACCTGTCGCTCGACGTGATCGAGCGGGTGCTGGCCGAGCCGGAACTCGCCGGCTGGAACGGCTTTGGCGTCGTCGTGCAGGCCTATGGTCCGCGCGCGGCTTTCACCATCGATTGGCTCTATGCCCTGGCCAACAAGCATAATCGCAACATCATGGTCCGGCTGGTCAAGGGTGCCTATTGGGACACGGAGATCAAGCGGGCGCAGACACTCGGGCTTGCCGGTTATCCCGTGTTCACGCGCAAGGCCAACACCGACGTCTCCTACATGGCTTGCGCGAAAAAGCTGCTTGGCATGACCGACCGCATCTATCCGCAGTTCGCCACCCATAACGCGCACACCGTCGCCGCCATCCTGTCGATGGCTGACAGTCGCGACACCTTCGAATTCCAGCGCCTGCATGGCATGGGCGAGGCTTTGCACGAAACGGTGCGCAAGGCCGAAGGCACGCGTTGCCGTATCTATGCGCCGGTCGGCGCGCATTCGGACCTGCTGGCCTATCTGGTCCGCCGGCTCCTGGAAAACGGCGCCAACTCCTCCTTCGTGCACCAATTGACCGACGAGGAGGTCGAGCCGGAGGATATCGCACGCGATCCGCTGGAAACGGTTGAAAGCCAGGGTCCCGCCGCCAATCCGGCGATTGCCCGGCCTTCCCAGATCTTTGGGATCGGGCGCCGCAACTCGAAGGGATTCGACATCACCGACACGGTGACGCTGGCGGCGATCGAGCAGTCCAGAGCGGCATTTGCGGGTCCCGATCGCTGGCACGCCAAGCCGATCACGCGCGCCGCCGGCTACGGCAAGCAGCGCCCGATCCTCAATCCGGCAAAGCCTTCCGAGGTGGTCGGCACGGTTCACGAGGCCGCCGCCAAGCAGGTCGCAACCGCCGTGCGCATCGCTGTCGAGGCGCAGCCGGCGTGGGCAAAACGCCCGGTCGCCGAGCGTGCCGCTATCCTCAACCGTGCCGCCGATCTTTACGAGGCCAATGCCGTCGAGTTCTTCGCGCTCGCCACGCGCGAGGCCGGCAAATCGCTGGCCGACGGCGTCGCCGAAGTGCGCGAGGCGGTCGACTTCCTGCGCTATTACGCCACCGAGGCGGCGAACGCCGAAACGGGCACGCAAGCGCGCGGCGCCATCGTCTGCATCTCGCCGTGGAATTTCCCGCTCGCCATCTTCACCGGCCAGATCGCGGCAGCACTTGTCACTGGCAATTCAGTGATCGCCAAGCCAGCCGAGCAGACCCCGCTGATCGCCTTCCGCGCCGTCGAGATGCTGCGCGAGGCCGGCGTGCCGGAAGACGTCATCCAACTCCTGCCCGGGGACGGCCCGTCGGTCGGTGGTCCGCTGACAGCGGACCCGCGTATTGCCGGCGTCTGCTTCACCGGCTCGACCGAGGTCGCCAAGCTGATCGAAAAGCAATTGGCCGAGACCGCGGCGCCGGACGCCATGCTGATCGCCGAGACCGGCGGCCTCAATGCCATGATCGTCGATTCCACGGCACTTCCCGAGCAGGCGGTGCGTGACATCCTCGCGTCGGCCTTCCAGAGTGCCGGCCAGCGCTGCTCGGCGTTGCGCGTGCTCTATGTCCAGAAAGACGTCGAGAAGAAGATGCTGGAGATGCTGAAAGGCGCCATGGAGGCGCTCAACGTCGGGGATCCCTGGCGGATTTCGACCGATGTCGGTCCGGTGATCGACGATGACGCGCAAAGTTCGATCCGCGATTATTGCACGACGATGGGCCTGCAGGGCCGGCTGATCGCTAAACTTGAGGCGCCCAAGGATGGCCGCTTCGTCGCGCCGCATGTCTTCCGGGTCAAGGGCATCGAGGAGATGGAGCGCGAAGTGTTCGGTCCGGTGCTGCACGTCGCGACCTTCGACGCCGACCAGATCGACAGCGTCATCGCCGCCATCAACCGCAAGGGCTACGGCCTGACCTTCGGCCTGCACACCCGTATCGAGGGCCGGGTGCAGCATTTCGTCGACGGCATCCATGCCGGCAACATCTATGTCAACCGCAACCAGATCGGCGCTGTCGTCGGTTCGCAGCCATTTGGCGGCGAGGGCCTGTCCGGCACCGGGCCAAAGGCCGGCGGGCCGCACTATCTCAGGCGTTTCCGCAAAGGGCCTGAAGCGGGCACGGAAGTCGGCGAAGGCCATAAGGTGACGGCGACCGAACTGGCCGACAATCTGCCCGATCCCGCTCTCGGCGGCTGGTCGACGCGGCCGGACCGGGTCGCCATCCTCAGGAAGCATCTTCGTGGCAAGGGCGCGGCCGCGATCGGTGCCGCCGCCAGCATTGATTTCGGCCAGGTCGATCTGCCCGGGCCGACCGGCGAGGCCAACACGCTGTCGCTGTCGCCGCGCGGCCGGGTGCTGTGCTTGGGGCCGGACGGCGACACGCTGCTGGCGCAGACCATCCAGGCGCTCGCCGCCGGCAATGCGGTGCTGGCTGTTGCGCCGGGTGCACCGGCGGCGCTCTCGGCATTGACCGGCAAAGGCCTGCCGCTGGCGGCCATCGACGGCCGCCCCGATCCTGTCGAGGCGCGCTCGCTGCGCGTCGATGTGGTTGCTTTTTCAGGCACGCCCGAGGCGGCGCGCATCGTGCGCAAGGTCATCGCCGAGCGCAGCGGGCCGATCGTCCCGCTGGTCAGCGAGGTGCTTTATCCGGCGGCTTATGCGCATGAGCGGGCGGTCTGCGTCGACACGACCGCCGCGGGTGGCAATGCCAGCCTCTTGGCCGCCGCATAGGTCTGCATCTACGCGCCCTCGACGACGGAAAAGCCCTCGAATTGCGGGTGGCCGAGATAGTGGACTTTCGTCGTGCCGACATTCCGGTGGGCGGCGCGGAAGTTCTCCGACTTGGTCCAGGCGACGAAATCATCGTGACTTGCCCACGCCGTGTGCGACGCGAACAGCGTGTAGCCCTCGGTCTCGTTGACCGGGCCGCGCAGCAGGTGAAATTCGCGAAAACCCTTCATCTCGGCCAGGCTGGAGTCGCGGTTCTTCCACATGGCTTCGAAGTTGCCCTCCGAGCCGGTCTGGACCTTGAAGCGGTTCATGGCGATGTACATGGGATCCCTTTCACGCGGATGTTGATGGTTGCGCCGCAACGTTTGTCCCGGGCCTAGTCAAAACGGGCCGATGCCGACCTCGAACTCCAAGCTCGGGTTCGATGCCTGTGACGGAATTGGAGGGAAGGGAGCGGCCTTGCGCACGATGCCAAGCGCGGCCTCGTCGAAAGTCGGCGATCCTGAGCTTTCCAGAATGCGCAACTGGTCTATGTCGCCCTTCCTGCCTATGGCGAATGCCACAACCGCATTGTTACGCGCGGCCAGTTGCAGCGAAGGCGGGAGAGTACGATTGACGCTGCCGAGTTTTCGAAAGACGTTGCCGCGGTAGCTGTCTTCCGCGGCGCTGCCTTGGTCTTTTTGCCTTTTGCCCTTGCTGGCCGCTTCCGCCAGCCGGTCCTGGCCATCGGCCGTGCCGCTCCGTTCATTCGCTGCTCCAGCAGTGGCAGGGGCAGCCGCCGGAGTTGGCCTTGCAACGGGGATCGGCGGTTGGTCCGGAACGGTGACAGGAATTTCGGTGGTTCCGGCCTGGGCGTTCGGCTGTGCCGGCGTTTCTGTCCTGGCAGCCACGCTCTGGTCATCCGGGCGCGGGGTTGCCGCCACCAGTATGTCCGGCGTGGCCACGGGCTGTTTGACCGGTTCCGCCGAGGGCTCCGAAGCCTGCTTCGCGGCGTCACGGGCAGGCTCGGGAGCGTGTGTCACCGGTTCCTGCGCGGGCTGTGAAGGTGCGGTCGGCGCCGGTCTGGCCGCCTTTGCCGGATGAGGCTTGGCCGTCGGCGGGGGCTGCACCAGCGTGACATTCATTGCCGCCGGGTCCTTGTCCAATGCACTGCCGGCGACCTTGTAACCTTTGTGATCGCCGCCTTCCGACTGCTCTGCCTCCCTGGAATCGAACTTGCCGGCGGACAAGATCAGAAAAGCCGCCGCCACGCCGGCATGGAGCAGGCAGGAGATGGCGATCGCAGCCTGCCACTTGCCGTTGCTGGCTTGCGGTCGTGCCTGGGCAAGTCGCTCTGCCGGCGCTATTGCCAACTCGCTGCCAGCGTCGGGGAGTGGACTGATTTCCTGCATGTCGCGGGCGCGAAACTGCAGCGATACGCGCAGACTTGTCAAATCAAGATCGGTTGCCTCAAACGGTAACCAATCGAAGCCGGCCAGCGGCCCTGCCACGGTCTTTTCTTATGCGGTTCCACTTCAGACGCCGAAAGCGATGCCGGTCCTGGTGTCCGTCTTCAGCTTGCGCATGCAGGCAGTTGGTTCGACGCCCGTGCCAGCGCAATTCGTCGCGCTGTTGATCAGCACGCGGCTGACCTTGATGCAGTCGGTGCCGGCCAGGTCAAAGCGTGTCACCTTGGTCTTGCCGTGCGGCAGGTCCTTGAAGTCGAGCACGGTGAGCCGGTCGACGATGCCGGCCTCGTTGAACAGGACGATCTCGAACGCCGCCTTGGTCAGGTCGGCGCCGAGATTGTTGCTGACCAGGAATGTCAGCCGGCAGCCCTTGCCGGAAGGCTGCGCGGCATTGAGTTCGAGGGTCAGGACCGGCGCGGACTGCTCAGCCCACGCCGGAATTGTCGCCAGCGACATCGCCAGCGTCGAGGTCAGCAGACGAAGGGATGCCGTCAAGCGCGTCATGGTCAGCCTCCAAAGCGCATGGTTGCCGCCAGCTTCAGCGTGATACCGGGTTCGTAGACCGCAACCGTGGTGCTGCCGTTCAGCGGATTGGCGTATTTGACGTCGAACAGATTGTCGGCGCGGAAATCGACTTTCAGATTGTCGGTCGCCTGATAGCTGGCGAAGGCATTGACCAGCGTGTAGTCCGTCGCGACGGCATTGCCCTTAGGCTTGCCGTTATACTGCACCTCACCGCCGATGGTCAGCTTGTCCTCGAGGAAACGCAGGCCAAGCTGAGCGGTGACCTGAGAGGAGGGAATAGTGGCGAGGTCGGCTTCCACACCCTTGTAGGAAACGGTGTGGCCATCCGTGATCGAGGCCGAGAAGCCGGCATAGCCCCATGCCGCGTCATAGACGCCTTCCAGCTCGAAACCGTTGATCTTGGCCTTGGCGAAATTTTGGTACTGGAAGCAGATCGGGATTCCGGGGCCGAAGGGGCAGCCACTGCCTGGAGCGAACGGCGACAGCGTTACGCCGTCGATATAGTCGTCGACATCGTTGTTGAAATAGGCTGCTTTCAGGCGCAAGGCGTCGCCCGGCTCGAAGATATCGTTCTGCTTGTAGTTGACGCCGAACTCGGTCGTCTTGCCGGTTTCAGGCCGCAGATTTGGATTGGGCAGGAACGGGAAGCTGACGCCGGCTGGATGATTGCCGCTGATCAGCGTTTCCGTGATGGAGGGCGAGCGGTAGCCTTCCGCATAAGTGCCGTAGAATTGCAGGCCGGCAAGCCCGGCGCTCTCGAACGGCGAGACACCGACGGTGACGCGCGGGGATAGCCTGTCGCCGGAAATATCATGCATGTCATCCTTTAGGCTGTAGCTGTCGTAGCGCAGGCCAGCGACGACTTCGAGCCAGTCCCAGGTGAGCTTGTCCTGGACGTAGGCGCCGGACACGTTGCGCTTGCCCGACGGCGTGTAGAAACTGTCGCCCCCGGCCGCGCCACCCGTCTTGACGTTGTCGCCGACCCAATCGCCGCCATAGGTCAGTTCATGCGCGATGCCGTTCGTTTCGAACCGCGACGTGTTCCAGATATCGATGCCGGTCGTGCCGACATCGAATGTCGACAGTGATCCTGCCGGCAGCACCACGGGAAGACCGGTCACCGGATCGAAGCGGTTCTGCGGCGCGAGACTGGTCAGGTCGAGATTGGTCTTGTTGTAGGACGTGTTGATGTGGAGATCGAGCCAGCTCTTGTCTTCGTCCGTGATGTTGTAGCGGGCCGTGAAGGTGTTCGACTTCAGGTCGACATCGTTGACCGGCAGGCCGCCGCTGGTCTCGTTCCAGCCGTCGTTCGAACCGACCCAGCCGAGCTTGAGCTCACTGTTCTCGGTTGGCCGGATCGTCGTCTTGAGCAGGCCGCTCAGCACGTCGAAGCCGGTGCCGTTGACCGTGTCGCCGTCGCCGTCCTTGTAGTTGTCGTAGTCGCGGTAAACGATGTTGCCCAACACGTCCCAGTTCTCATTGATGCGATAGGCACCGGTGGCGCTCGTGGTCCAGCCCTTGCCGTTGCTCTCGTAGCGTCCGGTGACGGAACCGGCCCACGTCTCGTCGGGCTTCAGGAAATCGACCGCATCCTTGGTGTCGAAGAAGACGACGCCGCCAATGGCGCCCGAGCCATAGGTGTTGGCGACAGGACCACGGATCACGTCGACGGATTTGACGAGCTCGGGATCGATATAGAAGGTCGACTGGGTGCCGTGGTCGGAACGCTGGAAATTCTGGCGCGCGCCATCGACGATCACCGCGACGCGGCCGAAATCCTGCAGGCCGCGGATGTTGATGCTGGTGCTGACGCGCCTGGCGTCGGCCTGCGCAGCGACGCCAGGCACACCGAAAAGCATCTCGTTCGGCGTTGTCGCCATGCGGCGATCGAGCTGTTCCTGGTCGACATGGCTGGCCGAGGCCAGCGACTGTATCGCCGTTTCGCCGGTGCGGCTGAGCACCAGGATCCTGTCGAGCAACGTAGCGCCCGCGGGGGCTGCCTTTTGCTGGTCAGTCTCTTTCGATTGATCAGTCGGCGCGCTCGCCTGTTGCGCTTGCGCCGATGGCGCGGATAGAGCGATCGCCGCCACGCTTGCGAGCAAAGCCGCCGCACCGTTCGCCGCCGACCGACGGCGCCGTTCCCAACTTATCAATCCCATGCCCCAACTCCAGATCCCAGGTTCCATGCTGGCTGGCCCGGGGCTTGCTGGCATTTTGATCGTATCCGGCATCTTAAATGTTGACTCATTTAGTCCGGTATTGCACTGACTAGTAAACATGATTATTCAAGTCAAGAAATGAATCGGCAATTCGCACGCCTAGCCAGATGCCCGGCACAGGAAAGGGATCGACCCAGATGAACACGCACAATCCCAACGAGTTTCGCTATCGCGTCCGCCGTTCCGACGATACCTCCACCCGTTTCGATCGGGTCTCGCTGGCGGTGCGGACGCTGTCCAGCAACACGCTGTTCCAGGGCGAGCACGAAATCGGAATCGAGCATCATGGCGCGCTCTACCGGCTGAAGATCACCCGCCAGGGCAAGCTCATTCTCAACAAGTAAGGCAAGGCATCAGGGGTAAAGACATGGACCAGCGCGTAAAACCCGCTCCGCATGAAATCCGGCGGGCCCGGACCGACAATCCGAAAGCGCGCGAGCGTGACCTGGCCGCCCAACTCGGCATTTCGGAGGCCGAGCTGGTGGCCGCGCATTGCGGCGACGGCGTCGTCCGCGTCGAACCGCGCGTCAACGACCTTCTGACCGGTCTCGAGGCCGTTGGCGAGGTGATGGCGCTGACCCGCAACGAAAGCGCCGTGCACGAGAAGATCGGCGTCTATGACAAGGTCGTCACCGGCAATCACAATGCCATGGTGCTCGGCGAGAACATCGACCTGCGCATTTTTCCGAAAATCTGGGCGCATGGCTTTGCCGTGGAGAAGCGCGACGGCGACGACATCCGCCGCAGCCTGCAGTTCTTCGATGCGGCCGGCGACGCGGTGCACAAGGTGCATCTGCGCCCGGCCTCCAGCCTCCATGCCTACCAGAAACTGGTCGCCTCGCTGGAATCGCCGAACCAGGAGCCGACGATCGACATTTCGGGGCCGGTTCTCGATGAGGAAAGCGAGGTCGGGGCATCGACGGCGAGCCTGGACGACCTGCGTGACCGCTGGAGCCGGCTGACGGACGTGCACCAGTTCTTCGGCATGCTGAAGACGCTGAAGCTCAGCCGCCGCCAGGCGGTGCGCATGGTTGGCCAGGACTACGCCTGGCTGCTCGACAACGACGCGGTGCGCGCCATGTTCCATCACGCCGCCGAAAGCGAGATGCCGATTATGTGCTTCGTTGGCAACCGCGGCTGCATCCAGATCCACTCCGGTCCGATCAAATCGATCAAGCCCATGGGGCCGTGGATCAACGTGCTCGACGAGACCTTCCACCTGCACCTGCGCACCGACCACATCCATGAAGTCTGGGCGGTGCGCAAACCGACCAAGGACGGCCATGTCACATCGCTCGAGGTCTATGCCGCCAATGGCGACATGATCATCCAGTTCTTCGGCAAGCGCCATGAAGGCGAAAGCGAGCGCGACGACTGGCGTTTTCTGGCCGAGCACCTGCCGCGCATCCCGAACCCGACGGCAGCCTGAGGAAAGTGTGATGCGTTTTGTTTCGAGACCGTCCGCCCTGCGCGGATCGATGGTCGGTTATGCAATCGGCCTTTCCATGGCTGTCGCCGCGCTGCAACCAGCCGGCGCCACCGAAGGCGTTTCGGTGTTCGCCGATCCTTCGAAGATCGCCGCTATTGGCGGCTCCATCACCGAGATCGTCTATGCGCTGGGCGAGGAGAGGCATCTGGTGGCGCGCGATTCCACCAGCCTCTATCCAAAGGCCGCGCTCGACCTGCATGATGTCGGTTACATGCGCCAGCTGTCGCCGGAAGGCGTCTTGTCGGTCAATCCGACGGGCATACTGGCATTGCACGGCAGCGGTCCCAAGGAAGCCGTCGACGTGCTGAAGAAGACGGGCATTCCGTTCATCGAAGTGCCCGAGCAGTACAACCGCGAAGGCATCCTCCAGAAGGTCCGCATTGTCGGCAAGGCGATCGGGGTCGAGGCCAAGGCCGAGGTGCTGGCCAGGGCGCTCGATGCGAAACTCACAGCCGCCGAAAAGCGGACAGCCTCGATCAAGGAGCGCAGGCGCGTGCTGTTCATTCTCTCGACGCAGGGTGGCAAGATCCTGGCGGCCGGCAGCGAAACCGCGGCCGACGGCATGGTCAAGCTGGCGGGCGGGGTCAATGCGGTGGAAGGCTTTTCCGGCTACAAGCAAATGTCGGACGAAGCGATCATCACCGCAAGGCCGGACGTGATCCTGATGATGAGCAATGCCGGGCCGCCGGTCTCGGACGACGAAGTGTTCGGCAATCCATCCATCGCCTCAACGCCGGCCGGAACGGCGCGCAAGCTGATCCGCATCGATGGCGCCTATCTACTCGGCTTCGGGCCGCGCACGGCCGACGCGATCCATGATCTCGCCGTTTCGCTTTATGGCGCACAGGTCACGGACTGAGCATCATGGCCGACCAGTCGATCGCAGGTCCGGCGAAGGCGATTAGGGCATCCGAAGGGGATCGTTCCGGCCGCGCCCGTGCCGTCATCCTTCTGCTGTGCCTGGGCTTGGCGATCGCCATCTTGCTTTCGCTCACATCCGGCGCATCGGATGCATCCGCCGTGACCGTCTTCAGGGATTGGCTCTTTGGCTCCGTCCCCGGCGATGCGGCGCTCAACGCCCGCGACAGCTTGATCGTCCATGACATCCGCATGCCACGCGTCATCCTCGGCATGTTGGTGGGTGCGGCGCTCGCGGTTTGTGGCGCCGTCATGCAAGGACTGTTCCGCAATCCGCTCGCCGACCCCGGTCTGATCGGCGTTTCCGCAGGATCCAGCCTTGGCGCGGTGGTCATCATCGTTCTTGGCGGGACCGTGCTGGCGCCGGTGACCGCCTTGCTCGGAACGCTGGCGCTGCCGCTTGCGGCGTTCGTCGGCGGTCTCGTCACCACATTGGCGCTCTATCAGGTCGCCACGCGACGTGGGCAAACCTCGGTCGCCACCATGCTGCTCGCGGGCATAGCCCTGGCGGCACTTGCCATGGCGCTGACCGGAATCCTCATATTCATGGCCAACGATCGCCAGCTGCGCGACCTGACCTTCTGGTCACTGGGATCGCTCGGCGGTGCGACATGGGCCAAGATAGCTTCCGTAGGACCCATAATCGTCCTGGCACTGGCGGCGATGCCGTTCCTGGCCCGCGGCCTTAACGCGCTGGCGCTGGGCGAAGCGACCGCCGGCCATCTCGGCATTCCGGTGCAGCGGCTGAAATACACCGCCATCATCGGCGTTTCGGCGGCGGTCGGCGCCTCCGTCGCCGTCAGCGGCGGCATCGGCTTCGTCGGCATCGTCGTGCCGCATCTGCTGCGACTGCTGATCGGACCCGACAATCGTTACCTGCTGCCGGCCTCGGCGCTGCTCGGCGCCTCGTTGTTGCTGCTCGCCGATGCGGTCGCCCGCACCATCGTGGCACCGGCCGAGCTGCCGATCGGCATCGTCACCGCAATATCAGGCGCGCCGTTCTTCCTGTGGATATTGCTGCGCAGGCGCGGCGTGATCGATTTGTGAGGATGGAATGATCGAGGCGAGGGATGTTTCGGTCGATATCGCCGGCAAGAGAATTGTTGCCGGTGTCGATTTCGATGCGCGGCCGGGCGAGGTGGCGGCAATCGTCGGCCCCAATGGTTCGGGCAAGACGACCTTCCTGAGGGCATTGTCGGGGGACCTCGGCTATACCGGGAGCGTCGTCCTCAACGGCCGCGACCTCGCAGCGATGAAGCCGGTGGAGGTCGCCGTCCAGCGGGCTGTGTTGCCGCAGGCGACGACACTGTCGTTTCCTTTCACTGTGCGGGAGGTCGTCAGGCTTGGCCTGGTGGGTGGCCGTTCGGGCGTGCTGCCGGGCGAGGACGGACGCCTGCCGGAACGGGCGCTGGCGCGGGTCGATCTCGACGGCTTTGCCGGCCGCTTCTACCAGGAGCTTTCCGGTGGCGAGCAGCAGCGTGTCCAGCTTGCGCGCGTGCTGTGCCAGGTCTGGGCACCGGTGCTCGACGGCAAGCCGCGCTATCTGTTCCTTGACGAGCCGGTGTCCAGCCTCGACATCAAGCACCAGCTGATCATCATGAACATCGCCCGCGACTTCGCCAGAAGGGGCGGGGGCGTGGTAGCGATCCTGCACGACCTCAATCTGACGGCCATGTACGCTGACCGCATCTTCGTGATGCATAGCGGCCGGCTGGCCGCCAGCGGCTCGCCCCGCGACGTGCTGAGTGACGACCTGATCGAGAAGGTGTTCGATTGCCGGCTCAAGGTCGGCGTGCTGCCGGCCGGCAACATGCCGTTCGTGCTCCCGCAATCGTCGGTCAGCTGATATTCAGCCGACACTGCACCATGCGGCAGGGATCAGGCCGCCGGGGCGCGGCGCTCCATCAGCATGTCGATGCCGAGCAGGGCGCGCACATTCGGCCGTGCCGCCACGAGGTCGGCGATCGTGTAGCGGGCAAGCACGGCGAAGAAGGCGTTGAGCGCTTCGCGCAATGCGGAGTTCAGCGCGCAGCTGTCGACCAGGGGGCATTCGGCGGCATCGTTCTCAAAGCACTCCGCCATGGCGAAGCTTTCCTCGGTCACGCGCACGACGTCGAACAGGCTTATCGATTCGGCGGCACGGCCGAGCCGTACCCCTCCGTTCCGGCCGCGCACAGTCTCGACCATGCCATTCTCGACTAGAGGCTGCAGGATTTTGAACAGGAACAGTTCCGACACCGAATAGGCGGCCGCGATTTCCGGGATGCGGCTCAACCGGTCATTGTTGGCGGCGCAATACATCAGAATGCGCATGGCATAGTTGGTTTGGCGCGTAAGCCGCATCTTGTCCTCACTCGGCGCTGATATGATGCAACCACGCCAGATTCTAAACTTTGCTGGCGCGGCCCTCGTCCGGAATCCGGATCGCTGCACTGGTCTCGGCGGAATATGGCCTATACCTTGGAATAATTCCAGACTAGCCGGGCATCATAGATGAATAAACTCGTCAACTTTATGTGCGTCGCCGGGAAAAAGCCGGGACAGACAAACCGGCTGTCGCGGGCATTCCGGCGGCCGCGGCACTAGATAGGCCTGAGATAGACGAGGAGCGGCATGGCTCAATCGGACCAATCCCTGGCGCCAGTGCGGTTCGATGCCGACGCGGGCGACAAGCTTTCCGCGCTGCGGCGGACAAAGTTCGTCGCCACGGCGGCATTGGCACTCTGCGTGGTGGTCTTTGCCTTGGCCAAGTCCTTCCAGAGCAGCTATTCGTGGCTCGGCTTCGTCGCCGCCTTCGCCGAGGCGGCAACGATCGGTGGCCTCGCCGACTGGTATGCGGTGGTGGCGCTGTTCAAACGGCCGCTCGGGTTGCCTATCCCGCACACCGCCATCATCCCGGAAAACCAGGACCGTATCGCCGACAATCTCGGCCGTTTCATCGAGGCCAATTTCCTGGCGCCGGAACCGGTGCGTGAAAAACTCGCCGAGGTCGATTTTTCGGCTCTCGTGGCCGACTGGCTGGCCGATGCCGAACGCGCCGCCGGCCTGTCGCGCTTCGTCGTGCGGTTGGTGCCGCAGACGCTTGCCGCCGTCGAACAATCCGGTCTGCGCGGCTTCGTCACCAGCCGCATGCTCAAACAGATCGAAAAGGTGCCGCTGGCGCCACTTGCGGCCGAACTTCTGTCGGCGCTCACCGACGACCGCCGCCACCAAAAGCTGTTCGACGAGTTCATCAAGGTCATCGGCCGGTTCCTCAACGACGAACAGGCGCTGGCGACGATGCGCGACAAGATCCGCGAGGAATTGCCGTCGCTATTCAACCTGTTCCGGGCCGACGCCTATCTCCTGAAGAAGATCGTCGCTTCGGCTGGCTCCTTGCTGGACGAGGTGCGTGCCGATCCCGATCACCCGATGCGCGCCGAATTCGACCGTTTCGCGCAAAGTTTCGTCGAGCGGCTGCGCACGTCCAAGCAATATGCCAGGCGAGCAGAGAAAATGAAGCGCGACTTCCTCGCCAGACCCGAAATCAGGGCGCTGGCCGGCGACATGTGGGAGAGCCTCAGCCTGTTCATCGAGCAGGACGCCAAGGCGCCGAATTCGTTGATCAGGGAGCATCTGGCCAACATGTTTGTCGAAGTCGGCCGCCATCTTGCCGGAGACGCGCAGATCCGGGCCGACATGAACCAAGGATTCGTGGTGGCGCTCGCGTCTTTTGTCGAGAGCCAGAAGAGCGGCGTGTCGAAATTCATCGCCGACCAGGTAAAGCGCTGGGACCTTGCCCAACTGACACGCCTGATCGAGATGAACATCGGCAGGGACCTGCAATATATCCGCTTCAACGGCATGATCATCGGCGGGCTGGCGGGCATCGTACTTTACACGATCGAGTTGCTGCTCCCGGTCAATTGATCCCTAGCGATCGCCTAGGCCCGTGTTCGAAATGGACACGAGGCGTTCGAGTGCTATTCTCCTCGATGAGGGCGTCCGCGACCGCGGCAAAGGGGAGATGACAATCATGGCCAGACAATCGGAATCCGATTCCTTCATGGAGATGTTCGGCAGGTTCGGCCGTGACCTGAAGGTGCCGAATGTGGATGTCGAAGCGATTCTTGCGCATCACCGCAAGAATCTCGAAGCTTTGGAGAAATCCGCGCGTGCCGGGGCGGCTGGGACGTCCTCGCTGTTGTCTAGGCAACGCGAAATGCTGCAGGACACGCTGCGCGAGATCGCCGACATGGCGCAGAGCTACCGCGCACCGGGCAATCCGCAGGAGTTGATGGCCAAGCAGACCGAGTTTGCTAGAAAATCCTTTGAGGCGGCGCTCAAGAACGCCGGTGAAGTGGCTGAGCTAGCCAGGAAATCAGGCACCGAATCGATCGACATCCTGCGCGCACGCATCAAGGAGGCGATGGAGGAGGTCCGCGCCGGTTACGGGCAGAAGTAGGTTCTCATGGGCTGTCGTTCCGCTCTCGGCCGGGCACACCCCGTTCCCGATACCGTAACCCTTCGCACAGTTGCATTAGCGCCACGCCATAAGCTCCCGGCAGTCTGAAAGGTCGGAAAAGTCCCAATTCGCCTGCCATCGCATGGCAAGACATGGCACGAGTGAGCGCGAATCCGCCGGAACGGATTTGCGAGGGACGAATTGACAGAGGCCGTCGGTTCGTGGTCCGGAAGCTTTGGAAGCGATCGGGAAAGCAGGCATGACGGAAGTACGGCCTAAAACGCCGCCAACCTACGAGCAGCTGAGAACGATGTCCGGACAGGAGCTCGGCGTCTCGGAATGGACCACGGTCGACCAGAACCGTATCAACCAGTTCGCCGAATGCACGGGCGACCATCAATGGATCCACGTCGATCCTGAACGGGCGCGGCGGCAAAGCCCGTTCCGCACCACGATCGCGCATGGCTATCTGACACTGTCGATCATCGGCGCGCTGGCCCTTGAAATGGGTATCGTGCCCGAGAATACGCAGGCCGCCTTCAACTATGGTTTCGACAAGGTGCGTTTCCTGGCGCCGGTCAAGGTCGGCGCACGCATTCGCCTGCGCACGACGCTGCTTTCCATGGACGACAAAGGCCCGGGCCAGTATCTGATGAAGGCAGCCAACACGGTCGAGATCGAAGGCGAGGAAAAGCCGGCGCTGATGGCTGAAACACTCGTCATGCTCTACGAGCGCCGCAAACGGGCAGGGGCCTGAACGGCGCCCGCCAGGCTCCTTGCGTCATTTCCTTCAGCTGTTCTTGTGCGGCAAGGAATAGGCCCAGATCTGGGTATGGCATTTCGGAAAAGGCATGATTGAGCATCCGCGCAAATGGTGAGATTTGGCGGCGTTCTGCCGTTTCATGGATGGTCTGATTTGATGGGGCAGAAGGCCGCAACAACGAGGTGTTGTCGCGGCTTATTTGTCTGCTGACTTGGTGGTTCCCATATCAGCGGGTCATCGCCGTTTCGAGCGCCTTGAAAATCCGCTCGTCCGCGCACTGGGCGACGTTGAAGCGCAGGAAGCGGCTGGCGGACTGCGACAGGCTGAACGCATTGCCGGGCGCCAGCACGATGTTGTCGGCGAGCGCACTGCGGGCGATTTCGGCCGCGTCCACGCCTTCCGGCAGGGTGCACCACAGGAACAGCCCAGCCGGCTGCTCGATCCAGGGCGTAATGCCGATCGCCTTCAGCCGGGCGCTGGTCTCGCCCATGGCCCGCGAAAGGCGGGCGCGCAGCAAATCCATGTGCTTTCGGTAGCTGCCGTCCTTCAGCAGCGTCAGCACAAGTTCGGCCGCCAGCCGTCCGCCGCCGAAAGTCGTGGCAATCTTGAGATCGGTCAGGCCCTCGATCCAGTCACGGGGTGCGGCGATGAAACCGCAGCGGACCGACGCCGACAGCGTCTTGGAAAAACTGCCGATCTGGACGACGCGACTAAGGCCGTCGAACGCCGCTAGCCTTGGGGCGGGAATGTGCTCGAAATCGGCGAAGATATCATCCTCGACGATGGTCAGATCCGACTGGTCGGCCAGTTTGAGCAAACGATGGGCCGTCACCGGAGACAGGATCGCGCCGGTCGGGTTGTGGATGGCCGAGTTGGTGATGTAGAGGCGCGGCCGGTGTTCGGCCAGCGCCTGGGCGAACAGCTCGATGTCCGGCCCCGACGGCGTGTAGGGCACGCTGACGACCTTGGCGCGGTGGGCGCGCAGCAGAGCATGGAAATTGAAGTAGCAGGGATCGTCGACCAACACGGTGTCGCCCGGCTCGATCAGGAACCGGCAGAGCAGGTCGATGGCCTGGGTGCACGATTCCGTCAGCATGATCTGGTCGGGGAAGGCTTCGATGCCGTGCCCGGCCATGCGCCGCGCCAGCAATTGCCGCAGCGGCGGCAGCCCGAGCGGCGTGCCGTAATCTGCGAGCGCGACATCGTCGGCACGCGCGACAGTGCGCAATGCCCGGCGCAGCCCGGCCTGTGGCATCCATGAAGCCGGCAGCCAGCCGCAGCCGGGTTTCAGGACCTCGTCGCCAGCCTCCAGGGACTGGCGCGAGACCCAGAGCGGATCGACGGCACGGTCGAGCCGGGGACCGATCTCGGCGAGCGACAGCGGTGCCAGCGACCCGGCGGCATAGAAACCGGAACCGGGCCGCGAACGGATCGCGCCTTCGGCGGCAAGCCGTTCGTAGGCCTCGACCACGGTGGATTTCGACACCTGCATGGATTTGGCGAAAGCGCGGATCGAGGGCAACCTTGCTCCAGGCGTCAGGCTGCGCGCGGCAATCCGCTGCCGGATGGCGGCCATGACCCCTTCGACGAGAGTTCCGCCGCTGTCGAGCCTCACTGCTTCGTCCATCTGTACCTTCCATAAAACCATGACAGTTTTATCGAATTGTACTGCATTGTCTCTGGTGGCGCCATAGCCGCGGGCCCCATAGAGGGGCGAAACAAACGGAGCCTGCGATGGACAAGACGGCGAGCGGCTGGGTGAGCGGATTTATCGGCGTGCTGATTTTCAGCGGTTCGTTGCCGGCGACGCGCGTGGCGGTGATGGATCTCGACCCGATATTCCTGACGTCGGCCCGCGCGGTCATTGCCGGCCTGCTCGGTCTCGCGCTGCTGCTTGTGTTCCGCGAGAAGCGCCCCGGGCGTCATGACTTGCTGTCGCTCGTCATCGTTGCGCTTGGCGTGGTCGTCGGCTTTCCCTTGCTGACGGCATTGGCGCTGAAGCATGTCACCTCGGCCCACTCCATCATCTTCGTCGGCCTGCTGCCGCTGGCGACCGCGATCTTCGGCGTGCTGCGCGGCGGTGAACGGCCTCGGCCGGCCTTCTGGCTATTCTCATGCCTGGGCAGTGCGCTGGTGGCGGGCTTCGCGCTTGCGCAAGGCGTGACGGCTTCGCCGGTCGGCGATGGGCTGATGCTTGCGGCCATCGTCGCCTGCGGCCTTGGCTACGCCGAGGGTGCCGCGCTGTCGCGCAAGCTCGGGGGCTGGCAAGTGATCTGCTGGGCGCTGGTGCTGTCCCTGCCGGTCATGCTGGTGCTGACTTTTGCGACCCTGCCGCCATCCTTCGCCAGCGTAGGCTCCAATGCCTGGATTGGCCTTGGCTATGTCTCGCTGTTCAGCATGCTGATCGGCTTCGTGTTCTGGTATCGAGGCCTGGCGCAAGGCGGCATTGCGGCGGTGGGGCAGTTGCAGCTTCTGCAACCGTTCTTCGGGCTCGCACTGGCGGCGACGCTGCTGCATGAACAGGTCAGCCCGATGATGATCGTCGTCACGCTTGGCGTGGTGCTTTGCGTTTTCGGCGCGAAGAAGTTTGCCAAGCAGGATTTGCCGCGTCGTGCGGCTGCATAGCGGTGCCGACCCTCACGAGAACTTCGTCACCACCCCAATGCCGATACCCTCGAAGCCGCCCATCGCCATCAAGGCCGCTGGCGCTTCGTCGAGGCTGATCTTCTTGCCGACCAGCAGTTCGGGTTTGAGCTTGCCGTGGCGGATCATCTCCATCATCGCGGGGTAGCGATAGGCCTGCATGCCGTGACTGCCGAGGATTTCGAGTTCGAAGGCGATCACCTTGTCCATCGGCACCTGCGGGCGGGCGTGTTCGCCCAGCATCAAGCCGACCTGCACGTGACGGCCGCGCCGGCGCAGGTTGGCGATCGAGTTGAAGGACGTCGTCGGATGGCCGAGCGCGTCCATCGACATGTGAGCGCCACCATTGGTGATCTGCTTGACGGCCTTGACGACGTTCGGCGTCGTCGAAGCGTTGATGGTCGCCACGGCGCCGATCTGTTTGGCGAAGTCCAGCTTTTCCTCGGTGAGGTCGATGGCGATGACGTTGGCGCCCATCGAACTGGCGATCATGATTGCCGACAGGCCGACGCCGCCGCAGCCATGCACCGCCACCCATTCGCCGGGCTTTACCCGGCCCTGATCGACAACGGCGCGGAACGATGTGACGAAGCGGCAGCCGAGGCTGGCGGCGGTGGCGAATTCCATTTCGTCGGGCAGGCGCACGAGATTGGTATCGGCGTGTTCGATAGCGACATATTCGGCGAATGAGCCCCAGGTGTTGAAGCCAGGCTGGGACTGGTGTTCGCAGACCTGGTGATTGCCTGATGTGCATTCGAAGCAGTGGCCGCAGCCGACGGCAAACGGCACGGTGACGCGTTCGCCCGCCTTCCAGCGGGTGACGTGCTTGCCGGCGGCAACCACGACGCCGGCCAGTTCGTGGCCCGGCACATGCGGCAGGCGGATATCGGCGTCGTGGCCCATCCAGCCGTGCCAGTCGCTGCGGCAAAGCCCGGTCGCCTCGACCTTGATGACGACGCCATCGGCCGCCGGCTTGGGGTCTGGCACGGTCTGGATCGTCGGCGCTTCGCCGAATTTCTCGAAGACGACGGCTTTCATCGTTCATTCCACCCTTGAGACGACACTCACTGTGGGAAACGATAGCCGATTCCCTGTTCGGTCAAGCGGAAATCGATTCCGCCAGGCTGGCCAGCCCGCGGACCCTGCGGTCAGCTGTTTTCCTGGTTGCGGAAATCGGCAAGCCGGGTGTCACCGGGGGCAAGCAGGCGGCCGTCTTCTGCGTGCACTTCAAGACGCCTTATCGGCCGGCCACTCTCCGTGTCGACCATGAAGGTGTAGGGCTCGCCCGGACCGGAGAAATAGGTCTCGCCCCATTGCCGCAAGGCGATCAGCACGTAGAACAGGCCGCGTCCTTTTTGCGTCAGCACATATTCATGATGCGCGCTGCCGTCGGGGGCCGGGACGGTTTCGAGGATGCCGTGCGTAACCAGATTTCGGAGCCGCGCCGACAGGATGTTCTTGGCAACGCCCAGGCTCTTTTGGAACTCGCCGAAGCGTCGCAACCCGTCGAACGCGTCGCGCACGATGAGCAGCGACCACCAGTCGCCGATCGCATCCAGCGGTCGCGCGATCAGGCAATCCGCACTCTGGTGGCTCGTTCGTTTCACCATGGCTTTCGTTGGTCCAGATTGTTCATTTTGGTTGCAAGATAAAACTGTTTTGTTTATCCCACAAGTGGTTTCAAATTGAAACCTTTCGTGGAGAGCCTCATGAATATACAGGTGGTGAACGGCGCGGCAGCGAAGGCGGCGCAGCCCGAAGAGCCGAGGCAAGTCACACCGGGATTGTCCGGAATGACAGCGCTGGTCTTCGCCATCGCCTGTGGCCTGAGCGTCGCCAATGTCTATTTCGCCCATCCGCTGCTCGACGCCATGGCGCATGATTTTGCCATTGCGCCGGCCTCGATCGGCATCGTGGTGACGGTCACGCAGGTCGGCTATGCGCTTGGCCTGTTCTTCATCGTGCCGCTGGGCGACCTGTTCGATCGCCGCAAGCTGATTGCCGGCCAGGCGATCCTTTCGGCCGTGGCGCTGATAGCCGTTGGACTTGCACCGAACACGGCGATGCTGCTGGCGAGCCTCGCGGCGGTCGGGCTGCTTGCCGTGATGGTGCAGGTACTGGTTGCCTACGCGGCCGACCTCGCCGCGCCGTCGCAACGGGGGCGGGCGGTCGGCACCGTCACCAGCGGCGTCATAACAGGCATCCTGCTTGCCCGCTTCGTCGCCGGCGTCGTCGCCGATCTCGCCGGCTGGCGCTGGGTCTATCTTGTCTCGGCCGGCCTTACACTTGTCATGGCGGTTGTTCTCCACACCATCCTGCCGCGCCATGAGGCAGAGCGGCCGCGCACGTCCTACATCAGGCTGTTGGGCTCGATGGTGCTGCTGTTCGTGCGGGAACCGCTGCTGCGCGTGCGCGCGGTGCTCGCCTTGCTGATCTTCGCCAGCTTCAACGTGCTGTGGGCACCGCTGGTGCTGCCGCTCAGCACGGCGCCATTTTTACTGTCGCACACCGCGATCGGGCTGTTCGGCCTTGCCGGTGTCGCCGGCGCGCTGGGGGCGCGATGGACCGGTGGTCTGGTGGATCGCGGGCATGGTCAACTGGTCACTGGCCTCAGCCTGCTTATGATGACGACGGCCTGGCTGCCTATCGCCTTCATGGGCATGTCACTATGGTTGCTTGTCGCCGGCATCGTCATGCTGGATCTGGCAATCCAGGCCGTCCACGTCACCAATCAGAGCCTGATTTTCTCCCGTCGGCCGGATGCGCGCAGCCGGCTGGCCGGCGGCTACATGATCTTCTACTCGGTCGGCAGTGCGCTCGGCTCGATTGCCTCGACCATGGCCTATGCCGCGGCCGGCTGGAGCGGGGTCTCGTTGCTCGGCGCCGGCATCGGCTTGACGGCGCTATTGTTCTGGGCGCTGACGCTGCGCGTTGGCCGGTGAGCCCTTACTCGGCGTCGATCTGGTTCTGTGGCGCGGCTTTCTGGAAAGCGGGTAGCGCCATGCAGGCGGCGTTGATGCGCGCGATTGTCGGATAGGGCGTCATGTCGACGCCGAAGCGGGCGTTGCTGGTGACTTGCGCGGCAAGGCAGATGTCGGCCAGCCCCGCCGCCTCGCCATGGCAGAATGTGCCGGTTTCGGGCGACGCGGTGAGCAATTTTTCGAGCGGTCCAAATCCTTCATTGACCCAATGCCGGAACCAGTTGGCGACATCCTGGTCGCCGGCGCCGAACAGGGTGCGCAGCGAAGCCAGCACGCGCAGATTGTTCACCGGGTGGATGTCGCAGGCGATCATCTGCGCCAGCATTCTCACTCGTGCCCGGCTCGGCGGATCCTTCGGCAATAGCGGGGGTTCAGGTATGGTCTCGTCGAGAAACTCGATGATCGCCAGCGATTGCGTCAGGAGCATGCCGTCGCTCCAGATCAGTGCCGGCACCAGCCCCTGCGGATTGACCGCGAGATAGGCCGCCTCCAGATGCTCGCCATGGCGCAGGTGACGCGGGATGTAGTCATAGCCCACCCCTTTCATCTCCAGGGCAATCCGCACCCGGTGCGAGGTGGAGGAGCGGAAGTAGTTGTGCAGGACAATGTCGCTCATGCGTCACTTCCGCTGGCCGATGGTCAGTTCGATCGTGCCGATGCCGTCGACACCGCCTGATATCGTTTCACCCGGCTTGATCGCGCCGACACCGGCGGGCGTGCCGGTGAAGATCAGGTCGCCAGCCTGCAATTCCACGCCTTCGCTGCAGATCGAGACGATGTCCGATACCGGCCAGATCAGTTCGGCGAGGTCGGCGTCCTGTTTCACCGCGCCGTCGACGGCGAGCCAGATGCGTCCCTTGGCCGGGTGCCCGGATTTCCGTGCGGCGACCAGCGGGCCGCAGGGCGCGGAACGGTCGAAGGCCTTCGACCAGTCCCAGGGCCGCGCCGCCTTCTTGGCGGCATCCTGCAGATCGCGGCGGGTGAGATCGATGCCGACGCCATAGCCCCAGACATGGTCCAGCGCTTTGTCGCGGGAAATGCGAAAGCCTGAGGTGCCGATCGCCACCACCAGTTCGATCTCGAAGTGGAGGCTTTCCGTCAGCGGCGGGTAGGGGATATCAGTGCCGGAATCGACCACCGCGTCGGCCGGCTTGGTGAAGAAGAAGGGCGGATCGCGATCGTCATTGCCGAACTCGCGCGCATGTGCCGCATAGTTGCGGCCGACGCAGAAAATGCGCCGCACGGCAAAGCGTTCGCCGGAACCCGCAATGGCGACGGAAGGCGTTGGCGGGGCGGGAAGGACAAAGGCGGTCATGGCGGTCTCTGCGTTTGGCGGGGAGTCGGCGGCACATTCGGCCGATTTCCAGGGGCGGGCAAGGCGTCGCTTTTGATAAAGCATGGGCTTCGCCTAGGCTGTATAAGGAATTCAGGCTTCCGATCATTTTTTTTGCAGCGATGAAACCTGTTCGACGGCGATAGACTATTTGCCAATAATCCGGCCATGGTCAGGAGACTATGGTGTGCCCGGTAAACCGGAACGAGCCCTATGACAGCCCCTACCGATCGCGTCCGGTTCCTTATCATCGACGATCATCCGCTGTTTCGCGAGGCGCTGCACAGCGCCGTTCAAATGGCTTATCCCGAGGTCGACACAGTCGAAGCGCGCTCGATCGCCGAGGCGCTGGACTTGCTGGCCGACGCAAAGCCTTTCGACCTTGCGCTTCTGGACCTCAGCATGCCCGACGTGCACGGCTTCGAGGGGTTGTTGCAGCTCAGGACCCGCTATCCGCGCCTGCCAGTGGTGATCGTGTCGGGTTATGAGGAGCCTCGCATCATTTCCGAGGCCTTGTCCTACGGCGCTGCCGGCTTCATTCCGAAATCGGCGCGCAAGAGCGATCTCGCCGCCGCCATTCGCTCGGTGATGGACGGCGCGATCTATGTGCCTGAAACCTATGAGGGCCTGCCGCCGGGCGCGGACAGCACCGATCGCGCCGATATGGTGCAGCGGCTTTCCAAGCTGACGCCGCAGCAATTGCGCGTGCTGCAGATGCTGCGCCAGGGCCTGCTCAACAAGCAGATCGCCTACGAGCTGCAGGTCGGCGAGACCACGGTGAAGGCGCATGTGTCGGAGATCCTGCGCAAGCTCAATGTGTATAGCCGCACGCAAGCGGTGATCGAGGTGTCGAAGCTGGACAGCGCCGAGCTGTTCCGGGATCAGGTAGGGTTTTGAACCAACCCTCCCGCTATGCCAGCAGATGCGCCAGCAGTGCCCTTAGCTGCGCCGGCTTCACCGGCTTGCGCATCAGTTCGATGCCGCCGGCCCGTGCTGCCTTGGCCACGGCTTCGGAGCTGTCGGCGGTGACGATCAGCGCCGGCACGGCGCGGCCGAGATAGTCGCGGACCTCCGATATGGTGGTGGTGCCGAGATCGCCGCCGTCGAGATGCTGGTCGGCAATGACGATGTCGGGCAGCCAGTCGGTGTCGCCAAGCATGTCCAGCGCATCGGCGGTGGAGGTCGCCGCGCGTACCAGGCACTGCCAGCGTTCGAGCAGGAAGGTCATGGCTTCCAGCACTTCGGCGTCGTTTTCGACCAGCAGCACCTTGGTGCCGAACAGGCCGTAGCCGCGCGGCCGCTCCATGCTGGCGGCGCTGGCGATGGCGTCGGCCGGCGCGCCGAGGCCGACGGGGACATCGATGTGGAAGATGGTACCGCGGCCGACCCTGGATGAAAACGTGACGGGATGGCCGAGCGCGCCGGCCATGCGGCGCACGATGGCGAGCCCCAGCCCAAGACCGCCGCCGTCGAGTTCGGCGGTAGCCGGCAAGGTGCCGCGATGGAACTCCTCGAACACCGCTTCGCGCTGATCCTCGGGGATGCCGCAGCCCGTGTCGGCGACATCGATGCGGATGGTGTCGCCGCGATGGCGTGTGCCGACAAGGACGCCGCCCGAGCGCGTATAGCCCAGCGCGTTGGAAAGGATGTTCTGCAGGATGCGGCGCAGCAGCGTCCTGTCCGAGCGGACCACGGCATTGACCGGCCGGAATTTCAGCGACAGCGCCTTCAATTCCGCCACAGGCTGGAAATCCGAGCGCAGCGACGAGAACAGCGCCTCCAGGCTGACGTCGCCAATGTCGGGCTGAACCACGCCGGCGTCGAGCTTGGAGATGTCGAGCAAGGTGCGCAGCAGGTCTTCCATCGTTTCCAGCGAGCGCTCGACCTGCCGCACGAGCTTCTTTCCCTCTTCGCTGGTCTGCACCTCGGCAAGGGCTGAGACGGAGAGATGGGCGGCGTTCAGCGGCTGCAGCACGTCGTGGCTGGCCGCGGCCAGAAACCGTGTCTTGGACAGGTTCGCCTGTTCGGCGTTTTCCTTGGCGGCGCTGAGATCGATGTTCGACTGCTCCAGCCGCCGCAACGTCGAATGCAGTTCCTCGGTGCGCGTACGCACCCGGCTTTCCAACGAGATCGCCGTCTGGAACAGCGAAAAGGCATTGCCTTGCTGGTCCATCGAGCGCTCGACGCGGCTGACCAGGGCGGCGTTGATCTTCTTCAGCCTGTCGAGATCGTTTATGTTCCTGAGCGGCATGCTGTTGCGCCGCCCTATTCAGCCGCCTGGCGGTCGCCGAAAGCGATGCCGGTGAAAGTCTGGTTGAGGTGCATCGACCGGTATTGTTCGCCATAGGTGCCGAAGCCGATGACATTGTTGACCCGGTAGAGTTCCGAAATGTCACGAAAGACCTGGCGGTTGCGCGCATCCAGCCGGCGCAGCACGCAGTCGAAGCCAAGGATCATATCGATGCCGCCCAGCCTTTCCTCGACCTCGCGCAATGCCGCTCGTGTCGCGTCCACCATGTCCTTGGGCTGGGCGATCGACAGCACGACACCGTCGTCGATGGCGCAGAAGAACGACAGCGAGCCATCCGCGTGCATCTTCTGGATCGAGCGGCAGTAATATTCTCCGCCCACCTTCACCACCACTGGATGCGAGGCGAAGCTCAACGGTGTCAAGGTCTGTGGGAGGATCCCGACCGAAGCGGCATATTCCTCCGCCGCATTGGTGGCGTTGAATTCCCGCACGACGCGGTGATCCGGGTCGGACGCGGTCACCACCAGCTTTTCGTCGGTGGGAACGAAATTGTCGGTCTTGAAGACGTGGAACGGAATTTCCGTGGCGACCAGCACGATGATGGCGCTGTCGGAGGTGACCCTGCCGTTCGAGATCAGACGCGTCGTCTCGAATTTCAAATCGTCGCCAGCCGAGCCGCCGAGGAGCGGTATGTCGTCGAGACCCCAGTGGATGGCCGAACTCACCGCTTCCTCGGCATAGGACAGCCCGTCGATGAAGCAGAGCGCGAAGGTGTTGCTGGTCTGCTCGCCGCCGAGCCGGGCGCGCAACGTGCGCCGCAGGGCCTCGACCTCTTCGGTGATCCTGTCCATGCCCGATGTCGACAGATTGTCGATCATCGTGCTGACCGCCGTGAAGGACGCCGAGGGCAGCAGCATCGCCAGCATATGGCCTTCCTCGAGCCCCTGCGGCGTGATCTCGCCGGCGGTGGAACAGCCAGCATGGTGGAGACACGGCGCGTGGGCCGAGAGTGCCCGTGACAGGGCGCCGGCCTCGATCAGGCTCTGGGAAAAGAACACGAGGGCAAAGCCGGCATTGATGGCGGCGGCCTCGGCGGCTACCGCTCGTGCGAAGACATCCGGGTCGGGCTGGTCCGTGGTCAGCGCCGACAAGCCGCATGCGTAGCGCGTCCGTGAACTTGTCAGCGGCGGTCCTCCCGCATTTCCTCCGACGCCTTCTTGTGCGCGGCTTTTCAAGTGCTTCTGGCGCGCGGGCGACGAGGGCATTGTTGCCGTCAGAAGGCGTTTTGGCAATGGGGCCGGAGGAATGCACTTTGGTGCCCTGGCCATGACCGAAAGTACAATGATCCGCCTTTTCCGTCGTGCTGTTTTTTGTGCGTTGTGCGGTGTACGACTAGCACGTGGCCGAAATGCCAGCGGCGCGTCGGCAGCGTGATGACCAAGGTTGACACCCAGGGAGGGGCTATGTCGGACGTTTCGTTGATGGTGAACGGGAAGCGGGTCGGCGGTGCCGTCGAGGATCGAACGCTGCTCGTCCATTTCCTGCGGGAGAACCTCGGCCTGACCGGCACTCATGTCGGTTGCGACACCTCGCAATGCGGCGCCTGCGTCGTGCATGTCGATGGCAAGGCGGTGAAGTCCTGCACCATGCTCGCGGTCCAGGCCTCGGGGTCGAGCGTGATTACGATCGAAGGCCTGGCCAGTGGCGCCGACTTGCATCCCGTCCAGGTAGCCTTCAAGGAACATCATGGTCTGCAATGCGGCTTTTGCACGCCGGGCATGATCATGGCCGCGACCGACATGATCAACCGCCACCCCGAAGGCCTCGACGAGGCCACGGTGCGGGCAGAACTCGAAGGCAATATCTGCCGCTGCACAGGTTACCACAACATCGTGAAAGCCATCCTCGCCGCATCGACGACGATGTCGAAGGGGGCCAAGGGCAAGGCGAAGCAAGCGGCATGAGGGAAAGAGGAGTGGAGTAGTCGATAGTCCGTAATCGGTCTGAACCGGCGGCTGTCCTCACTACTACTTCCTATTCACACTTCCTATTCACTTTTCGGGAGGAATCTCTGCATGGGTATCGAAGGTGTCGGCGCTCGGGTCGCGCGCAAGGAAGACAAAAGGTTCATCACCGGCGCCGGCCGCTATGTCGACGACATGGTGGTGCCCGGCATGAAGCATGCGGCCTTCGTGCGCAGCCCGCACGCCCATGCGCAGATCAAGAAGATCGACGTGAAAGCGGCTCAAGGCATGCCGGGCGTCATCGGCGTCTTGACCGGCAAGGAACTTAAGGCCGACGGCATCGGAAACCTCATCTGCGGCTGGATGATCCATTCCAAGGACGGCACGCCCATGAAGATGGGCGCATGGTCGCCGCTGGCAGTCGACAAGGTCCGTTATGTCGGCGATGCGGTCGTGGTGGTGGTGGCGGAAACCAAGGGTCAGGCACGCGATGCGGCCGAGGCGGTCGAGATCACCTACAAGGAATTGAAGGCGGTCGTCGACGCAACAAAGGCACTCGAAAAGGGTGCGCCGCAGGTCCATGCCGAGGCCGAGAACAACCTGATCTTCGACTGGGAGATCGGCGATGCCAAGGCCACGGACGCCGCCATCGGGGCGGCGGCGCATGTCACGCGCATGAAGATCGTCAACAACCGGCTGGTGCCGAACGCCATGGAGCCGCGCGCCGCACTTGGCCATTACGACAAGGCCGAGGATCATTATACCTGCTGGACGACATCGCAAAACCCGCATGTCGCGCGGCTGGTGATGAGCGCCTTCTACAATGTCGCGCCCGAAAACAAGCTGCGCGTGATCGCGCCGGATGTCGGCGGCGGCTTTGGTTCCAAGATCTATATCTACCCGGAAGAGATCGTCTGCCTATGGGCCTCGAAGAAGACCGGAGTGCCGGTCAAATGGGTCGCCGATCGCACCGAGAGCTTCCTCACCGACGCGCATGGCCGCGACCACGTCTCGACGGTGGAAATGGCATTCGACAAGAACAACAGGATTACCGGCTTCAAGGTCGATACGATCGCCAATCTCGGCGCCTACATGTCGCTGTTCTCTTCCTGCGTGCCAACCTATCTCTATGCAACGCTGCTGTCGGGCCAATATGACATCCCGGCCATCCACGCCAATGTGCGCACTGTCTATACCAACACGGCACCCGTCGATGCCTATCGCGGGGCAGGGCGGCCGGAAGCCACCTATCTTCTGGAACGCACCATGGAAGCGGCGGCACGCGAGCTCGGCGTCTCTCCGGCAGACCTTAGGCGCAAGAATTTCATCACCACGTTTCCGCACCAGACACCGGTGATCATGAACTATGACGCCGGGGACTATGGCGCTTCGCTCGATGCGGCGATGAAGACCGCCGACTATACCGGCTTTGCCAGGCGCAAGGCGGATTCGGTCAGGAATGGCAAGCTGCGCGGCATCGGCATGAGCTGCTACATCGAGGCCTGCGGCATCGCGCCGTCGGCGGCTGTCGGCTCGCTCGGCGCCGGCGTCGGCCTGTGGGAATCCGCTGAGGTAAGGGTCAACGCCGTCGGCACGATCGAGGTGCTGACCGGCTCGCACAGCCATGGGCAGGGGCACGAGACGACCTTCGCGCAACTGGTCAACCAGCGTTTCGGGGTGCCAATCGATTCGGTGTCGATCGTCCACGGTGACACCGACAAGGTGCAGATGGGCATGGGCACCTACGGCTCGCGCTCGGGCGCGGTCGGAATGTCGGCGATTGCCAAGGCGCTCGACAAGGTCGAGGCCAAGGCCAAGAAGATCGCCGCCCACCTGCTCGAAGCCGACGAGGGCGACATCGTCATCGAGAACGGCGAGGTCAAGGTCGCCGGCACCGACAAGAGCCTGCCGTGGTTCCAGGTGGCTTTGGCCGCCTATACCGCGCACAATTTGCCGGCCGGCATGGAGCCGGGCCTGAAGGAAACGGCGTTCTACGATCCCGCGAACTTCACCTTCCCGGCCGGCTGCTATATCTGCGAGGTCGAGATCGATCCGGAAACCGGAACGACCGAGATCGTCCAGTTCGTGGCTGCGGACGATTTCGGCAACATCATCAATCCGATGATCGTCGAAGGCCAGGTGCATGGCGGCATCGCCCAGGGCATCGGTCAGGCGCTGCTGGAAGGCGCTCACTACGACGCCAGCGGGCAACTGCTGACGGCAAGCTACATGGACTACACCATGCCACGTGCCGGCGACCTGCCGTCGTTCAAGGTCTCGACGTCGAACACGCCATGTCCGAGCAACCCGCTCGGGATCAAGGGCTGCGGCGAGGCCGGTGCCATCGGCTCACCGCCAGCAGTGATCAATGCCATCACCGACGCCATCGGCATCGTCGATATAGCCATGCCGGCCACACCGTCCACCGTGTGGGCCGCGATCCGCGCCGCGAAATGAGTGAGTAGGGAAGTAGTGAGTTGCGGATAGGGCAGCGTGCCATCTCCGGCGGCGGCCATTCCCTGCTCCCTACTGACTACTCACTGCTGACTAACCACTTAGGGGGAGGATCCCATGTACGCAGTCAACTATCACCGTGCCGCCTCGGTCACTGAAGCCGCCAAGCTCGTGAAGAGCGGCGACGCCAAGCTGCTCTCCGGCGGCATGACCTTGATCCCCGCCATGAAGACGCGGCTGGCGGCGCCGTCCGATCTGGTCGACCTGTCACGTATCAAGGAACTGCAGGGGGTCAAGGTGTCGGGCAAGACGGTCACGATCGGCGCTGCCACCACGCATTTCGACGTCGCCAATGACGAGAAGCTGCGCAAGGCCTGCCCGGCACTTGCCCATCTGGCGTCGCTGATCGGCGATCCGGCGGTACGCCACAAGGGCACGATCGGCGGTTCGATCGCCAATAACGATCCGGCGGCGGACTATCCGGCCGCACTTCTGGCGCTCGGCGCCACCATCATCACCAACAAGCGCGAGATGTCAGCCGACAAGTTCTTCGAGGGGCTGTTCGAAACCTCCTTGAAGGACGGCGAGATCGTCACGGCGGTCTTCTTTACGGCACCGGCGAAGGCTGCGTACGAAAAATTCCGCAATCCGGCCTCGCGCTACGCGATCGTCGGCGTGTTCGTGGCCAAGGGCAAGGACGGCGTCAGTGTTGCCGTCACCGGCGCCGGCGACGACGGCGTCTTCCGCTCGAAGGAGATCGAGGCAGCACTTGCCAAGAGCTTCGATGCCGCTTCGCTCAATGGTGTGAAAGTCCCGGCGAAGAACCTGATGAGCGACATTCACGCTTCATCAGACTACCGTGCCAATCTGATCACAGTCATGGCCAAGCGCGCGGTGGCGGCAGCCAACGCCTGACGCAAGATCGATTACGGACGGGGGAACGGGCTGTCCGGTCCCGTCCCGGCGACTGTCGTTGCCTAGTTCCCGGCGGCCGCGTCCCTATCCTTGCTTGAAGCAATTCCGGCCCATGCTGCGGGGGACATGCATCGGCGGCAATCTCGCACTTGCACAAACTTATATTGCGCTGCAGTATAGATCAGGGCGGGAATGCGAGCCGGGTTCGGGAATAGCCGTGCCTTTCGCATTACAATGCGAAGGGATCGGCATGTCCGAAATTTCCGCGACCCATCTGGCTCCGCCCCGAGCGATCGTCGAGCGACCGGCCAGGACAAGACTGGCCTATCTCGATGGCTGGCGCGGTCTGTCGATCGCGCTCGTGCTGATTGGGCATTTTTTTCCCGTTCCCGGGATCAATCTGGGCGTGCTGGGCGTCGAATTCTTCTTCGTGCTGAGCGGCCGGCTGATGGCCGAAATCCTGTTCATCGAACGCTATCCGCTGAAGAAATTTTTCAAACGCCGGTTCTCGCGCATCTATCCGGCGCTTCTGGTCTTTGTCATCGTCGCCATGATCGCGCTCTCAGGCACGTTCATCGCCTTCAAATGGAAGGCGGCCCTGACGGCGCTGACCTTCACCTACAACTATGCCGGAATTCTCCTGAATCGGGCCGGCGCGCTCGACCACATCTGGTCGCTCTGCATCGAAGAGCATGCCTATATCATCCTGGCGGCGATCAGCGCAGTGATTGCCAGCCGCAGCCGTGTCATCCCGCTGCTGCTGGTCCTGGCTCTGCTGGCCATGGTCAATGGCGCGGTTTCCTACTGGTTCCTGCACCTGGATTATGAAGCCACGTACTGGCGCACCGACGTGCACATCGCCTCGATCCTGCTGTCGGCCGCGATCTGCCTGCTCAAAGCGGACGGCAAGCTGCCGACGTTGCTGAAGGGGCCTTATGTCGCCGTTGCGGCGGCCGTCGGCGCGGTTTGCCTGTTCATGGACTCGGTACCGACACCGATCCACTACCTGGCCGCGGTGCCATTGCTGGCGATTGCCGTCAACGCGCTGGATTTCAGCACGCGGTTCTTGTCCGGATGGCTGTCGTCCCTGCCGATGACGACGCTGGGTCTATGGTCATATTCGCTCTATCTGTGGCAGCAGCCCTTCTACAAATTCGTCTACGAGCAGGGCAGCAATCCATGGCCGATGCTGGCCGGGGTTTTTGCCTGCGCGCTCTGCAGCTACTACCTGATCGAGCGCCCAGCACGCGAATGGCTCAACCGCAATTGGTGAGCCGCCCGATTGTTTTGATGGTGGCCAGACGATAGCCGTACGACCGCGAGGTCCCTTTTCGTCAGACAGCGCTTAGCTGTTTTTGGGGGTGGCGCAACGTCCGGGTGAGTCGGCGGGTGCCACCGATCAGGTGGCGATCTGCCTGACGTAATAGCGCACCGCTTTCTTGCCGCCGTGGATCACCGCGTCGCCGACTTCGGCGAAGCCGAGTGCGGCGTGGAAGGCATCCGAGGCGAGGTTGGGCGGGTCGGTGTTGACCTCGCAGGTGACCAGCGCGTGACCGGCGCTCCGCGCATGGTCGAACAGGTCCCGATAGAGCCGGCGAGCATGGCCGCGGCCTCTTGCGTGCGCCGCCACGACGACGCGGTCGACATAGATGAAGCTGATGTAACGCTCGCGAAACCAGACGAAGTTCGGGCTGTCGTAGTTGGCATCCTGGTCGAAGGTCATGATGAAGGCTTCGAGATCGCCGATGCGGCGCGCGTAAAAGGCCTCGGCGAGCAGGAACGACAGCCGTTCGGCTTCAAGCCACGACAATTCGGCGGCGTGCTCGTTGTTGAGCGCCAGTATTGCCGCTTCGTCGGCCTGCGCAATGCGGTCCATGGGCGAGGTCATGCCTTGGCCGCCGCGATTGTCGCCGCCACCAGCGCTGTATCGGTCAGCGTGTTGCGATATTCGCGGTCGAGATCGGAGCCGCCCATGCCGACCTTCGGATTGCGGTAGCGCATGGCGCTCGACACGTCCTTGAGGGCGGCGAAGTGCATTTCGGCCAGGCCAGTCCTTGCGCGCACCTCGGCGATATTGCCGAGATCGAGCCCGCCGCAACCGAGGATGATGATGCGCTCGCCGGCCAGCAGGACCAGCTCTTGCAGCAATGCCAGGCCTTCGATCGCCGTATCGCGCTGGCCGCTGGTCAGCACGCGGCCAACCCTGCAGCGGATCAGCGCTTCCAGGGCTTCGGCCGGATCGCGAGTCATATCGAAGGCGCGGTGGCAGGTTACGTTCAAGGGGCCGGCGGCCTCTGTCAATTCGCGCATGCGCTGCTCGTCGATGGTCCCGTCGGGGTTCAGGCAGCCGAACACCACGCCGGGCACGCCGAGTTCGCGGAGCGCGGCGACGTCGGCAAGCATCGAGCGGTATTCGGTCTCGCTGTAGAGAAAATCCCCGCCGCGCGGCCGCACCATGACATGAAAGGGCACGGTCGCCTGGTCGAGAGCGGCGCGCACGGTGCCGAGGCTCGGCGTGGTGCCGCCTTCGACAAGGCTGGCGCAGAGTTCGACCCGGTCGGCTCCGGCGGCCTGCGCGGCGAGCAGGCCATCAATGCCTTCGACACAGATTTCGATAAGCGGCGGGCGAATTTTTGGGGTCAAGGGGCGATCCAATCCATGGTGTTGCGCAAGCCCTAGCACCCGGGCGCCTGGCGCGGAAGCGTGAACGCTACGCCGCCACTTGGACCAGACGGCAGATTCCATTCTTGACAGTCACATAACTGCAGGGTTATGGGTTATACATAGCTGACGGGTTATGATTTTGCGCGTGGCACCACGACAGCAACGAGAGGAGCAAGGCATGACGGAAACCAAATCGATCGTCGTCGAAAGGCTGATTCCATATTCGGCGGAAAAGATATGGCGAGCACTGACCGTGCCGGCACTCGTCGGCGAATGGCTCATGCAGAATGATTTCGCTGCCCAAGAGGGGCATCGCTTCACATTCCGTGCGACACCAGTTCCCGGATGGTCCGGGGTGACGAACTGCATGGTGCTGAAAGTCGAGGCGCCGCGGCTGCTGGCTTATAGCTGGGGCGATGGAACGGAATCGGACAGTGGGTTGAAAACCGTGGTGACGTGGTCACTGACACCCGAGGGGATGGCGACCCGGGTGCGAATGGAGCAGTCGGGATTCCGGCCCGCCGACGAGCGTGGCTATATCGGCATGGGAAGCGGCTGGCCGCGCATTCTCGAACGGCTCGAACAGGTTACCTCAAAACAGACCTGACACCCGGCAGGCAGCTAACAGTTCCATCAAGTCGAAACCCTGGATGCGAGGCGTCCGGGCCGGGAAAGCACGCCCGGAGAACAGTTCAAAAGGAGAAGACACATGCAAGCGAGAATCAAGAGCCCGGTGATGCTCATCCCAGGCGCCCTGCAGGCGTTTCTGGCGCTGGACAAGTCGACCGAGGCAGCGGACCTGCCCTATGTGACACGCAAGCTCGTGCATCTGCGCGCCAGTCAGATCAACAGCTGCAGCGTCTGCGTCGACATGCACGCGCGCGAGCTCAAGAAAGCCGGCGAGAAGGAAGAGCGCATCTTTGCCCTCGCTGCCTGGAGGGAAACGCCTTATTTCACCGACGCCGAACGCGCGGCATTGGCGCTGGCAGAAGCCGGCACAAGGCTCGCCGACCGACCGGACGCGGTGCCGGACGATATCTGGGAGGAGGCGGCCCGGCATTATGACGAGAAGGCCCTTGCCGCACTGGTCATCCAGATCGCCCTGATCAACGCCTTCAATAGGCTGAACGCGACGACCCGGCAGCCGGTTGGCGCCTGGGGCTGAGCGCCGGGTTCACATGGGGGGCTGGGTCCACGAGGCGAGGGGGCGGGCGGCGAATTGCCTTCCCGCCCCGCCGGGAGCACCTATGTAACTTGGTGGCTACTGTCGCAATTCGGTATTCATGGCGCCTTCCTCGACCTGATCGATCACCAGGAGCTTGACCGGCCCGTCGCCAATGTTGGTGGCCTGGTGCCACTGCCCGATCATTTCGATGATGAAATCGCCAGTCTTGTAGGTGTTGCTGTTGCCGGTTTCGACGTTGGTGACCTTCAGCGTTCCAGCCTGGACATAGGCGTAGCGCGGGAAAGGATGGCGATGGACCGGCAAGGTCGCGCCGGGCGCGATGTCATAGGTCGAGACCAGCACCTGCACGTTCTTCCGCGGCAGCGTGATCGGCTGCCCGGATGCAGTGGTGGTACGTGATGCGAGTGGCGTCACGACGACTGGGGTTCCGCTGCTGTCCAGCGCATGAGCGCCGGTCGCGAACGATGCTGCCGTGAGCAGCAATACCGATGCCAGGATTTTCCGCATGATGTCCTCCCTTGACCGACGCATCTATCGCGCGGCGGCGGCGGCGTGCAAGCCGCTCGTGACCAGAGGCCGAACCTGGCGTGCATTTGCACGGGCGGTTGATCCACCACCCGGGCCATATTCCTCACCCGCTTCCAACCGGAGGGCTGTCGCCGCAAGGCCTGATGCATGCCCGGTCAGGAATGGCCGTAGTGCCGCTTCAAAAAAATTTCGGGCGACCTCTTGAATAAAAAAATCGTGATTCCCAGATCGTTTTCCGTCGAGGCTTCGGCTCGACATACCGCGTCGCGGCGACGCTGCGGCGACCCGTAAACCATGTTGCTTCACGGAGGATATGGCTATGAGAAGCTTTGATTATTCGCCTCTTTACCGCACCACGGTCGGCTTCGACCGGCTCTTCGACATGCTCGAAAACAGTGTGCGCTCCGACTGGCCGCCCTACAACATCGAGAAGAATGGCGACAACGACTATCGTATCACGATGGCCGTCGCCGGCTTCGGTCTCGACGAAGTGGAACTTGTGCAGAACGGCCCCGAATTGTCGGTCATCGGACAGAGAAAGCCCGATCAGCAACATCGGGAAATCCTCCACCGGGGCCTGGCGATAGGCAACTTCAAGCAGGTGTTCAAACTTGCAGACCACGTCAAGGTCAAGGCGGCCAATATTCATAATGGCCTGCTGTCGGTGGACCTGGTCCGCGAAGTGCCCGAGGAACTCAAGCCCCGGCGCATCGAGATCGGTTCCAACGCCGCAGCGGTTCCGCTTCAGGATGGCGGCAACAAGCAGTCCATAGATGTGGATGCCGAGCCGCAACGCAAGGTGGCCTGATACAAGAAACCTCAGTCTGTGGTCCGCCTCCCGGCTCGGCCGGGAGGCACAGATCGCGGAGAACGGAGATGAGATCACAAGCTTACAGTTTTCATGAATCCAAACCGACGGATTACGCAGCGGAATTCGCTGCGCTGCGTACGCCCGAGGACGTCCTGAACGAGAACATGACGATCGGCGAGAAGAGGGCTCTGCTCGCCTTCTGGGCCTCGGACGCCCATGCGGTTCCTGACAATCCAACCCTGCGTCAATTGGACAACGGTGCGATGGCGCAGGTCAGCGAGATTCTTCGTGCGCTCCACACCCTGGACGAGATTGCGCGCAAGCCGACGGCCAGGGCACCGTTTGATCGCAGTCCGTCCTCAGACCAGCGTCGCAACAAAACCAGGCGCAACTGGCTGCGGTACCCCTGGCGAGATGACGACGACGATGATCCGCCGCCGGTTCCGGCATATGCCGGTGTCCCACCCAGGTGTGGGGATGGCGGCATGTTCGCGGAGCCTGAGCATGCCGTCGCGTGAAAAGCTGAAGCAAACGAACACCCTCAACCGAATGGAGGACTATATGGGCGACAGGACGTTCGATCGACCGGTGTTAGTCAAGGATGGCCAGTTCATCCAAGAAATAGGAAGCCTTGAGGATGCATTCGATTTCCTGGATGAGTGGCCGCGGGAGCGTCGAGGCCCGATTTTCGAAACGGCCTTCCGGGCTTGCCAGCGTGCTTACGATGGCCAGATACCACTCTCGGTCGCGCGCGATGCCGTCGCTGGGTTCGCGAGATCCGTCAAGATGCTGCAGGAGCCGCTTGCTCCGCTGCCTTGGATGAGCGGCACCAAATCTGGCCGCGGTGGGGTGGCCGCCTAGCTGCGACAACGGCAGCGGCACTGCCTAGAGGTGTCGCTGCCCGCAGTCCCATACGGGTTAGCAGGACGGGTCACAGCCACGGCGAACCCACTATGTCGCGTGGTGCCGACGATGGCAGGCAGAGAGGTCTTTTGAGAAATTGGCTCCCCGGGCCGGATTCGAACCAGCGACCAACCGGTTAACAGCCGGTTGCTCTACCACTGAGCTACCGGGGAACGGAGGCTCTTTGAGCAAGTGGCGCAGCCTATAGCAAACCCGTTTCGGCTTTGCAAAGAAGCATTTCGCATTTTTCCGAGACTTTTTCGCTCAGGCGTTTCTCGCAATCGGCCTTGCCCACCCTCATATTAGCCGTCTTGGCGACGAGCGCGGAACCGAAAGGGCGGTCGCGGCTTTCGTAAAATGAGATTGTCGAGCCCTAACACAGGCAGTTCTTCACGATGACGGCAGCGGACGAAAACCCGATACCCGCAAGAAAGATCTCGGTGTTCGGGCGTGAATTCACCATGCCGCAGTCGCGCGGCCTCAGAATCACGATCGGCGTGCTATTGACCCTTGGCGGCATCCTCGGGTTCTTGCCGATCCTCGGCTTCTGGATGGTGCCGCTCGGATTGCTGGTGCTCTCCTACGAAATTGCCATGGTGCGCCGCCACCGGCGCCGCCTGGTCGTCTGGTGGGAGCGGCGACGCCGGCCGAATTGAGCGGCCGATACCGATGCATGTCGCATGGCGGTCGCCTTCGGCGAGAATCAATCGTCGCGCTGTTTCTCCGTGCTGGTGCCGGATTCCTCCGAATCCGGTTGCTGGCCTGCTTTCAGATCTTCGCTGATCTCCTTCAGGACTGCTGAAGCCGAGGCCAGGCGCGCCCGGTCGCGGGGTGAAAGCCTGCCGGTGCCTTCTATTCTCAGGCAGTCGATGGCATAGCGCACCAATTCCTCGCATCCCAGCAGCGGCACGCTTTCGGTTTCGTGCGTTTCGTCCTTCGGTTTGGCCAGGGCCATGATGCAGTCCTCCCTGTTTCTCAACGCAAGCCGGTGCGCGGAGTTTCGCTCGATCATTTGCCATGCTTAACGGATTGCCAATGTGAGTGGGCGGCTCCGACGGCGATCTAACAGGGCGCGGAGCCGGCGCAAGGAAACCGTTTTGGAATGCGTGTGGCCGCTTGACGGCATTTTCGCCGCAACCTATTGGAACCGGGTGGAACGCCGGGAGCAATGAGGCCTCGTGGCGGAGTGGTTACGCAGAGGACTGCAAATCCTTGCACCCCGGTTCGATTCCGGGCGAGGCCTCCAATACCCGGGCTCCAGCGCGTCAGCGCCGGAGCCTGAAGTTCCGGTCGAAATGAACCGCGATTCTGGCGCGGCAAGCAGATTGGTTGGAGCATGAGCGCTGATTTTTCCGAACTTCGCGTCAAGATGGTCGATGGTCAGGTTCGCACCACCGACGTGACCAGCGCGCCGCTGCTCGATGCGATGCTTTCCGTGCCGCGCGAGGTCTTCGTCGGCGATCGCCAGCGCGATCTGGCCTATATCGACGAGGACATCCGCATCGCCGACAGCGCCGATGGCCCGCGTTACCTGATGGAAGCTTCGCCACTGGCCAAGCTGATGCAACTGGCCGAGATCAACCCGACCGACTCGGCGCTCGATGTCGGTTGCGGCACCGGTTATGCCTCGGCCATCCTGTCGCGCCTGGCGAGATCCGTCGTGGCGCTCGAAAGCGATTCGGCACTGGCGCAAACCGCCGCGTCGACCCTGTCCGGGCTTGGCTGCGGCAATGTGACCGTGGTTCAGGGCGCCCTGGCGCAAGGCCATGCCGCGAAGGCGCCTTACGAGGTCATCTTCATCGGCGGCAGTGTCAGTAAAGTGCCGTCGGCGCTGCTCGACCAACTCGCCGAAGGCGGCCGCCTTGTGGCGGTCGAGGGCCAGGGCAATTCAGGCGTGGCGCGACTTTTTGTCAAAGCCGGGGGGGTTGTAACCGGGAGAAGGGCGTTTAATGCGGCAATTAAGCCACTACCCGGGTTCGAACGTGAGCATGCTTTCGAATTCTGAATGATTTGCCTTGCAGCAAAGACCTTGTCATGGTCGCTTGCATTTGAACGATCGTTGCTGATCCCAGACTGGGGGCACTTTGGGCTGAGCGACAGGGAACATAAAGACGCCACGCCGCCTGCTCTGGAAGGAGAAGCCGGCGCGGCGCGGTTCCCATGGAAAACGAATGAGGGATACACCGTGCCGTCAGTACGCAAGTCACTTTTCACCGCCGTCCTTGTTTCGGCGACCGCGCTATCCCCACTGGCTGCTTCGGCTGAAACCATCACCGGCGCGCTTTCAAAAGCCTATCAGTACAATTCCACGCTGAATGCATCGCGCGCCGGCGTGCGTGTCACCGACGAGAGTGTGGCCATCGCCAAGTCGGGCTGGCGCCCGACGGTTACAGGTTCAGCCAACATCGATTATACGAACACGCGCCGGGCAAATGGCGGCGGCAGTTCGAAGCTGACAAGCGGCAGCTACGGCATTCAGATCAATCAATCGCTGTTCGATGGGTTTCAGACGAGGAACAATGTCGCGGCCGCCGAATCCCAGGTCAAGGCGTCGGTAGAAAGCCTGCGCAATACCGAGGAAAACACGCTGTTCAACGCGGCCATGGCCTATATGGACGTGATTCGCGACCGGCAGATCGCGGTGCTGACCGAGCAGAACCTGCAGTTCCTGAGCGAGCAGGCGCGCGCCGCGCGCTCGCGCTTCGAAGTCGGCGAAGGCACGCGCACCGATGTCGCGCAGGCCGATGCCTCACGAGCTTCCGCGGTGGCATCGCTGAGCGCGGCCCGCGCACAGGCGCTGGCCAGCGCTGCGACCTATCACCAGGTCGTCGGTGACGAGCCTGGCAAGCTCAGGCCCGCTTCGCCATTGGGCCGGTTGCTGCCGTCGAGCCTCGACGCGGCGATCGCCGTCGGCTCGGCCGAACACCCGGCCATCCTTGCCACCCAGCATCTGGTCGACGCCGCAGCGTTTTCAGTCAAATCGGCTGAAGGCGCGCTGTTGCCGCAGCTGTCGGCTTCGGCCGGCGTTTCGGAAGATTACCGCAAGTCCATTCCCGACATCACCGGTTCCAACGGCAATTCGACCTCGGCCAATATCGGCGCGACGCTGACCATTCCAATCTACTCCGGCGGCCGGACGTCGGCGGTCGTGCGGCAGAACAAGGAATCGCTGGGGCAAGCACGCATCCAGGTCGACGTTACCCGCGACCAGGTGCGCCAGGCCATCGCCACGGCATGGTCGCAATACACCGCCGCGCAGCAAAGCGTATCCGCCAACAGGCAGGTTATCGACGCCGCACAATTGGCGCTGAACGGCGTCATCGAGGAACGCAATGTCGGCCAGCGCACGACGCTTGACGTACTCAATGCGCAGGCCACCGTGATTACCGCCAAGATCAACCAGGCCAATTCCGAACACGACGTTGTCGTGGCGAGCTATGCCATCCTTCAGGCGATTGGCCGCTTGTCTGTCGACCGGCTTGCGCTGCAGGTGACGAAGTATAGGCCCGAAGAGCACTACAATGCCGTCAAGGACAAGTGGATCGGCCTGCGTACGCCGGACGGCCGCTAGGCCGTTCGCTCGATCGGCGTTTTCTGGCTAGGATTCGATCGACACCGTTGGACCATCGTCCTCCCTTGGTCGGTGGCTGACGGGACCGTCACACGGCTTTGGCGGATTTGCTCTAATCTGTTGAAATCCCACATGTCCCCAGATTGGGGATTCTCGTGCGGCGATCCGTCGGTTACGCTGTCGCCATGATTCGAATCCGGCTTTTGCCGGAGCGGAAATCTGCAACGGGTCACAAGGGCGGCGGATGTGACGATGGCAACGGCAAGCAGCGCACAGCGCGAACCTTCCATGGAAGAGATACTGGCTTCCATCAGGAGGATCATCGAAGACAGCGACAATGGCCGCAAGCAGCCGGGCGAGGCCGACGAATTGCAGCAGGACCTGGAGCCGGCAGCGAGCACTGTCGCGGCCGCCGACATCGATGCGTTCCGCGCCGAACTGCATGCCGCTCCCGAGGTCAGGAAGCCGGTCGCTGTGACCGAAACAATCCAGGCGCAGCCGGCGATTGCGCGCATGGACGCGCCGCCGCGTGCCGGTCCAGTTCCGGGCAGGACGCCGATGACACTGGCCGAGGTCAGCGCCCGGGTTGCCGCCGAGCCTGCCGCCGACGCGCCAGCGGCTCCCGCGGAGGTTGCGACAAGTGAAGCCATCGTCGCCGATTGGCGGCGCGAGATCGCGGCGGTTGGCGAGCAAGCCAAGGCGATGCCGGACCGGAGCGTCCGCAGGCCAGCGGCACAGCCGGAGGTTTCGGCAAGCAAACCAGTGGCGGCGGAACCTACGATCGACCCGGCTCCTTCAAGCGATGCTCCAACGGGTACGGGTGAGGCGCGCGCGGCGGCGCACGAAACGCCCGCGGTGCGTCCCGCGATTCTATCCGAACATACCGGCCGCCAGGTCGCGGCCGCCTTCGGCGAACTGTCCGACGCCTTTGCCAGCCGCAGCAAGAAGACATTCGACGAGATGGCCGAAGAAATGCTGCGTCCGATGCTGCAGGATTGGCTGGACAACAATCTGCCGACGCTGGTCGAAAGGCTGGTGCGCGAAGAGATCGAGCGCGTGGCACGCGGAGCGCAATAACGTCCAGGCTAGCATCCCGAGAAACGCCGCCGCCGAGGCGGCGTTTCTCGTTGTGGTTGGATCAGTCACTGGTTGCCGAACTGGCGAAGGCGAGCAGGTTGCCGTCGGAGTCGCTGACAATGAAGGTGCGCGAGCCCCGGGGTCTGGGTCCAGCGATCCATTGGCGTCAAGACGCCCACGGCCCGTCCGTTGAAATGAATAGGCCGACGCCTATCTGCTTGTGAAGCCTCAGGACATCCCTCGCGGTTGACTTGGCCAAGACCTTCCGATTTACACCGAACCAGCAAAATTCCCGACAGCGCGGACCGTTTTCCCATGCTTGAAAAGACCTACGACGCAAAAACCGTCGAGCCGAAGATCGCCAAGGTGTGGGAGGAAGCCGACGCGTTTCGCGCCGGCGCTGGGGCGGAGGAGGGGGCCGAGGCCTTCACCATCGTCATTCCGCCGCCCAACGTCACCGGCTCGCTGCATATGGGCCATGCGCTCAACAACACGCTGCAGGACATTCTGGTGCGCTTCGAGCGCATGCGTGGCAAGAACGTCCTGTGGCAGCCCGGCATGGACCATGCCGGCATCGCCACGCAGATGGTGGTCGAGCGGCAGCTGATGGAAAAGCAGATCCACCGCCGCGATCTCACCCGCGAGGAATTCATCGAGAAAGTGTGGGAGTGGAAGGCCGAATCGGGCGGCGCGATCTTCAACCAGCTGAAACGTCTCGGCGCTTCCGCCGACTGGTCGCGCGAACGCTTCACCATGGACGAGGGCCTCTCCAAGGCCGTGCTCGAAGTCTTCGTCACGCTCTACAAGGAAGGGCTGATCTACAAGGACAAGCGCCTTGTGAACTGGGACCCGAAACTGTTGACCGCGATCTCCGATCTCGAGGTCGAGCAGCAGGAGGTCAACGGCAACCTCTGGCATTTCCGCTATCCGGTCGAAGGCGTGACGTTCGATCCCGAGAATCCAAAAACCTTCGTTATCGTGGCGACGACTCGTCCCGAGACAATGCTGGGCGACACGGCTGTCGCGGTGAATCCAGAGGACGACCGGTTCCGGCATCTCGTCGGCAAGAATGTCGTCCTGCCGATCGTCGGGCGCAAGATCCCTGTCGTGGCCGACGAGTATTCCGATCCGGAAAAGGGGTCCGGAGCGGTCAAGATCACGCCGGCGCATGATTTCAACGACTTCGAGGTCGGCAAGCGCCACAAGCTGCCGGCGATCAACATCCTGACCGTCGAAGCGGCCATCAAGCTCAGGGATAATGAGGACTTCCTCGCCGGCGTCGAGGTGACGCCGGAGCGCCAGGCCGTCTGGGACGAGCTCGACGGCCTCGACCGTTTCGTTGCGCGCAAGAAGATCGTCGAGCTGATGGAGGCCGGCGGCTTCCTCGACAAGGTCGAGCCGCACCGCCATGCGGTGCCGCATGGCGACCGCGGCGGCGTGCCGATCGAACCGTTCCTGACCGAGCAGTGGTACGCCAACGCGGCGGAACTCGCCAAGCCGGCGATCGCCTCGGTGCGCGAGGGGCGCACCAAAATAATCCCCAACAGCTGGGACAAGACCTACTTCCAGTGGATGGAGAATATCGAACCCTGGTGTATTTCGCGCCAGCTCTGGTGGGGTCACCAGATTCCGGCCTGGTACGGGCCAGATGGGCGTGTCTTCGTCGAGAAGACCGAGGAAGAGGCGCTGAGCGCCGCCATCGAATATTATCTGGCGCTGGAAGGGCCATGGAAGGCCTGGGTCGAGGACAAGCTCGAGAACTTCAAGCCGGGCGAGATCCTGACCCGCGACGAGGATGTGCTCGACACCTGGTTCTCGTCGGCGCTGTGGCCTTTCTCGACGCTGGGCTGGCCGGAGCAGACGCCGGAGCTGAAGACTTATTATCAGACCGACGTGCTGGTGACCGGCTTCGATCTTATCTTCTTCTGGGTCGCCCGCATGATGATGATGGGCCTCCACTTCATGGGCGAGGAGCCGTTCCACACCGTTTATATGCATGCGCTGGTGCGCGACAAGAACGGCGCCAAGATGTCGAAGTCGAAAGGCAACGTCATCGATCCGCTCGACCTGATCGACGAATATGGCGCCGATGCGCTGCGTTTCACCCTGACGGTGATGGCGGCCCAAGGGCGCGATGTTAAGCTCGATCCGGCGCGTATCGCCGGCTACCGCAATTTCGGTACCAAGCTGTGGAACGCGACGCGTTTCGCCGAGATGAACGAAGTCGCGCGCAATGACGATTTCTGGCTGAACGACGCCAAGCTGGCGGTCAACCGCTGGGTCCTGACCGAACTGACGCGCGCCGCGCGCGAGGTCACCGACGGCATCACCTCGTATCGCTTCAACGAGGCGGCTGGAGCCGCCTACCGCTTCGTCTGGAACCTGTTCTGCGACTGGTATCTGGAACTCTTGAAGCCGGTGTTCATGGGCTCGGACGAGGCCGCCAAGGCCGAAAGCCGCGCCTGCGTCGCCTTCGTGCTCGACGAGATCTACAAGCTCCTGCATCCGATGATGCCGTTCATGACCGAGGAGCTGTGGGCGCAGACGGCGGGCGAGGGCAGGGATCGGGACTCGCTGCTGTGCCATGCCGCATGGCCGTCGCCGGATTTCGAGGACCATGAAGCGGCTGGCGACATCAACTGGCTGGTCGATCTCGTCTCCGGCATCCGCTCGGTGCGCTCGGAGATGAACGTGCCGCCGGCAGCCATAGCGCCGCTGGTCGTGGTCGGCGCCAACGATGTGACGCGCGAGCGGCTGGTTCGCGAGGAGTCGGCGATCAAGCGGCTGGCGCGTGTCGGCGACATCTCGCTCGCCGATGCGGCACCCAAGGGGTCGGCACAGATCGTGCTCAACGAGGCGACGATCTGCCTGCCCCTTGGCAGCCTGATCGACCTCACCGCGGAGGCCGGGCGGCTGCAGAAGGAACTGGTCAAGGTGACCGAGGAAATCGCGCGCCTGCACAAGAAGCTGTCGAATGAGAAATTCGTCGCCAGCGCGCCGGCCGAGATCGTGGAAGGCGAGCGGGAAAAGCTCGCCGAATATCGCGCCGCGCAGGACAAGCTTTCGGTGGCGTTGACCAGGGTTCGTGACGCCGGCTGAAAGGCAGATTCGCGAGACTTTAGCACCCTCTAAAATGGGTAGTCTTTTGCCTCGAAAATCGGCATTCCGTTGCGTTAATGTTGACGTAAACGGAAGTTTTTGCCCCATTGTTGCCATAATGTAACAATGGGGCCGAAGACCCCTTAAATCGGTTTTTTTTGGGCCTTTCTGGCCGTTTTTTTCCTTTTTTGGGAAAGGCAAACCTCGCCAAAGGCCCTTTTTTGGCGCCGCGGCATCCGCTCGCATTTTGTCCAAAATACGTTGCGGGAACATGTACATGTACGCCAATCAATTCGTTGTTGCACCGTTAACCTGAATTGGTTCTAGCTTGATGCACTAGTTATTCGGGGAGGACATCCATGAACAATTTGCGTCTGAAAGCACTGCTGGGAGCAGGATGCTTTTCGCTGGCTTTGGTGGGTGCGGCGATGAGTTCGGCGCATGCCGGCGGCATTGAGCGTGGCGGATATGATATCGATCTTCTGTTCGATCCGGCGCCGTTCGCAACGGAAGCGGAAACGACCTATGTGATGCCGGATCGCAAGCTCAAGAACGCAAAGGATACGGATCCGCTCAACGGTACCGTCGTAGGCTCGACCACTGCCAACGATAGCGAGAATTACTGGGTGCCGCGCATCGGCGTTAAGGCCCAGGTCGTGCCGGGGGTCGACTGCATGTTCGACTACTCGCAGCCTTGGGGGGCGCACACGGCCCCTGGCCAATGGGTTGGCGCGCAGTCCAACATGGAAACTGAAATCAAAAGCAACAATTACGCGGGCACCTGCTCCTATAAAATGGATGCTGGCAAGGGCCAAGTCCGCTTCATTGGCGGTGTGTTTTACCAGGAAGTCTATGGTTTCAAGGAAGACCTTGTGACGCCGTTTCTGCCGAATTTCTCCGGTACCGGTCGCGTCGACCTGACGAGCAGCGGTTGGGGCTGGCGAGCGGGGCTGGCCTACGAGATTCCTGAGATCGCGTTGCGGGCTAGCCTCGTCTATAATTCCCAGGTGAGGCTGGATAACATTGCGGGCACCCTTGATCTGACTCATGTCGGTGGTCCGATTATTCCGATCTACGGTGAAGCTTCGATGCCGGATTCCGTGGAATTTAAGCTACAGTCGGGCATCGCTCCTGACTGGCTTGCCTTCGGCTCGATCAAGTGGGTCAACTGGAGTGTTTTACAGAGCATTCCGATCTGCTCGCAGGCCACGAGAGGGATTGCTGCTTGTACAACGACCTCTCCGCAGCCGGTCAGGTGGACTTCTCTCGATCTGATGTATCGTGACGGCTGGACCGTTTCGGGCGGCATCGGTCACAAATTCAACGATCAATGGAGCGCCGCCGGCCAGCTTACCTGGGATCGCGGTACCTCACATGGCTACGGCTCACAGACTGACACCTGGACATTGGGTGGCGGCGTCGCTTACACGCCCCGCCCCAATATCGAACTTCGTCTGGCTGGCGCGATTGGCGTGCTGACCAGCGGCCACTCCGGTACGCTTACCGATGAAAACGGGTACGTGGCCGGTACCGATGCCAGCTACGACTTCGGTAACGATCTGGTCACGGCGCTTTCTGGCGGCCTCAAGATCAAGTTCTAAGCTTTTGAAATTACAATGGAAGGCCGGGGCATTGCCCGGCCTTTTTTGTTGGCACCGGCATCGCCGATACGCCCATCATTCAAGCTTCGTTGCATATAATCCCCACTGGGGCCGCCTCGTCCAATTGTGACGTTTTGGCAACACTTCCTGAACAACCCCTGCGCTGGAAGTCAGGTCGAGGAAATTGCCCATTTCCCGCCATAAACCCGGCGCACCTCGATCTTGTCTCGGGACACGCGCCAGAAGGCTCGGCGATGGGACAGGTCGCACCGCCCGCGGCAAGGAAGAGAATGGACGCCAAGGTCATCTCAAAGGCTAAGCTCCCTAGCCGCCATGTGACTGTCGGTCCGGCGCGTGCGCCGCACCGGTCCTATCTGTATGCCATGGGCCTCTCGGCGGCAGAGATCGCGCAGCCGCTGGTCGGCGTCGCATCCTGCTGGAACGAAGCGGCACCCTGCAATATTTCGCTGATGCGCCAGGCGCAGGTGGTCAAGAAGGGCGTCGCGGCCGCCAACGGCACGCCGCGCGAATTCTGCACCATCACAGTCACCGACGGCATCGCCATGGGCCACCAGGGCATGAAGTCGTCGCTGGTGTCGCGCGAGGTCATCGCCGATTCGGTCGAGCTCACCATGCGCGGCCATTGCTACGATGCGCTGGTCGGGCTCGCCGGCTGCGACAAGTCGCTGCCCGGCATGATGATGGCCATGGTGCGGCTCAACGTGCCGTCGATCTTCATTTATGGCGGTTCGATCCTGCCCGGCAGCTATCGCGGCCGTCAGATCACCGTGCAGGATGTGTTTGAAGCGGTCGGCCAGCATTCGGTCGGCACGATCGGCGATGCCGAGCTGCTCGAAATCGAGCAGGCCGCCTGTCCCTCGGCCGGCTCCTGCGGTGCCCAGTTCACCGCCAACACGATGGCCACCGTCGCGGAGGCGATCGGTCTCGCGCTACCCTATTCCTGCGGCGCGCCGGCGCCCTACGAAATGCGCGACCGCTTCAATTTCGCCTCCGGCGAAAAAATCATGGAGCTCATCGCCAAAAACATCCGGCCGCGCGACATCGTCACGCTGAAGGCGCTGGAAAACGCGGCGACCGTGGTTTCGGCCACCGGCGGCTCGACCAATGCGGCACTGCACCTGCCGGCGATCGCGCATGAGGCCGGACTGAAATTCGACCTGTTCGACGTGGCGCGCATCTTCGAGAAGACGCCTTACATCGCCGATCTCAAGCCGGGCGGCAAATATGTCGCCAAGGACATGTTCGAGGCTGGCGGCATTCCGCTGCTGATGAAGACGCTGCTCGACCATGGCTATCTGCATGGCGATTGCCTGACGGTCACTGGCCGCACTTTGGCCGAAAATATGGAGCACGTTGCCTGGAATGAACACCAGGATGTGGTCCGCCCGGCCGACAGACCTATTACCCAAACCGGCGGTGTCGTGGGCTTGAAGGGAAACCTTGCCCCCGAAGGCGCGATCGTGAAGGTCGCGGGCATGGCGGAGTTGAAATTCTCCGGCCCGGCGCGCTGCTTCGATTCGGAAGAGGAATGTTTCGAAGCGGTGACGCATCGCAACTACCGGGAAGGCGAGGTTCTGGTCATCCGCTATGAGGGACCGCGCGGCGGTCCTGGCATGCGCGAGATGCTGTCGACGACGGCGGCACTCTACGGCCAGGGCATGGGCGGCAAGGTGGCACTGATCACGGACGGTCGCTTCTCGGGCGCGACACGCGGCTTCTGCATCGGCCATGTCGGGCCGGAAGCTGCGGTTGGTGGTCCGATCGGTCTCGTCAGGGATGGCGACGTGATCACGATCGACGCGGTGAAGGGCACGATCGAGGTGGCGCTGTCCGATAGCGAGCTGGCGGCTCGGGCGAAGACATGGAAGGCGCGTACGACCGACTATCAGTCGGGCGCGATATGGAAATACGCACAGACGGTAGGGTCCGCCCGGGATGGCGCGGTCACCCATCCGGGCGGTGCGAAAGAAACACACTGCTATGCGGATATCTGAGTTGTTGAAGTCAACACCAGAGTTGCTGAGGTCATCTGTCCTTCCGGCACTGGTCGCGGTTGCGATCTTTGGCGCCGTGGGCCAGGCCATGGCTTTCGACGACAAGGTGTTCGACGACAAGACCGGCGTGAAGCCGCAGTCGAGTCCCTGGGCGGTGTTCCAGTTTGGCTTCTCCGCCTACAAGAACGGCCACAAGGAACAGGCGGCCGAGGCCTATAAATACGCCGCCGAAAACGGCCAGATCGGCGCCACCTGGAAACTTGCGCGCATGTATGCCGAAGGCGACGGCGTGGCCCGCGACGATTATGAGGCGTTCAAGTTCTTCTCGGAGATCGTAGACCAGGACGTCGAGCCCGGCTCTCCGGAAGAAAGTTACGTCTCCGACGCGCTGGTGGCGCTGGGCGACTATCTGCGCAAGGGCATTCCCGGCAGCCCGGTCAGCGAGAACGAGGTGGCGGCGCAGGAATACTACATGCGCGCCGCCGCCAACTACCGCAATCCGAACGCCCAGTTCGAGATGGGGCAGATGTTCCTGAAGGGTGAAGGCGGCGTGAAGGCCAGCGTCAAGCAGGCCGGGCGCTGGTTCCAACTCGCCGCCGAGAAGGGCCATGCCGGCGCGCAGGCGACGCTTGGCCATCTGTTGTTCCAGAGCGGCAAGGTCGTGCGCGGCCTGGCGATGATGACAGCGGCCCTCGAGCGTGCTTCCCCGGCCGATCAGCCCTGGATTCGCGGCATGCAGGAAGAGGCCTTCGCCGCTGCCGGCGAAGCCGACCGTCGCACCGCGATCTCACTGGCCGACGATATCCTGACCAAGGGCAGCAACGTCGATCAGTAAGGTTCTTTCGAGGAACCAGAAAATCAGTTTTCGGTTGGTTCGGTCGGCACCATGCTTGGCGCGGGTGTGGAGATCGGCGTGACGTGCAGGTGCGGCGCCATCGTGTTTGCGGGGCAGCTATCGCCGACCTTTGTCCACGACGTGTTGTTGAGCACCATGTCGCAGCGGGCCAAATGACTCTGATCGGCGACCGTCAGGCAGGCGACCTGGCCGACCGGATAGGATTTTCCATTGGCAAGACATCCCTGCGCGGCGAAGGCCGGCACGATCGCGGCCGTGGCGAGTGCCAAGCCGATCGGACAAAGAGCAAATCGAATGGTCATGGGAACCCCGGCCGCCATGATGATCTCCCATCATGCGGCGGAATGTGGCGATATGAGGGTTTCTCTGGTTATCCGGCCGGCTGCAGCGCGAGGTTGATCGCTACCGGGACGTGATCGGACGGTTTTTCCCAGGCGCGCACATGTTTTTCGATCGAAGCCGATGAGAACCGGTTTGCGGCTTCCGGCGACAACAGCAGATGGTCGATGCGGATGCCGTTGTTCTTCTGCCAGGCGCCGGCCTGATAATCCCAGAACGTGTAGGTATCAGGCGCATCGGTGACCGCGCGCACCGCTTCGGTGAAGCCGAGGTTCAGCAGCCGGCGGAAGGCCTGCCGCGTCCGCGGCTGGAACAGCGCGTCGCCCAGCCAGTTCTCCGGAAACCGCGCGTCGATGGGCTCGGGGATGACATTGTAGTCGCCGGCCAGCACCAGCGCCTCTTCCAGCCTCAGGCGCTCCTGCGCCCACCGCTCCAGCCGCGCCATCCACGACAGCTTGTAGGGGAACTTCTTCTCGTCATCGATCGGGTTGCCGTTGGGCAGATAGAGCGAGGCGACACGAAGCGCGCCCTTGTCGGTGGAAAAAACACCCTCGATGAAACGGGCCTGCTCGTCGATGTCGTCGCCCGGCAGGCCCCTGATGACCTCGTCGAAAGGAAGCTTCGACAGCAGGGCGACCCCGTTGAAGCCCTTCTGGCCATGGGTTTCGACATTATAACCAAGCGCCTCGATCTCGGCGCGCGGGAACTGCTCGTCGACGGTCTTGATCTCCTGCAGGCAGACGATGTCGGGCGCGCTCTCGGTCAGCCAATGGGTCAGGTTGCCGATGCGGGCGCGCACGCCGTTGATGTTCCAGGTGACGATTTTCATGACGGTCTCATTGTTCCTGCGGCGGACGGCGTTCGACCAAACCGATCGTATTGCCTGCCGGGTCCTTTATAAAGGCCATCCATTCGCTTTCCCCCGCCGGGCCGAACTGGCCCTCGGTGTCGCGATGGACGAGCGCCGGCGGCGCGGTGAAGGGGATGCCGGCTGCCTTGGCCTGGGCGTGGAAGGCTTCGAGGCCTGACATGTCGAGATAGAGGGTGCCGGCCGGGATGCCGTCGGTAAACAACAGCCTGACATCGCCGGCCATGATGAAGGCGATGCCGGGCGGATCGTAGCGGGCATGAATGCTCATGCCGAGGACGTCGCGCCAAAAGGCCAGCGTCGCGTCGAGGTCGCGACCGGCGGAGAGCGCAACCTGACGAACCGCGCCAGTTGCGGGCATCTCGGTCCTAAATGGAGAAGCTGGTGCCGCAGCCGCAGGAGGCAACCGCATTCGGGTTCCTGATCTGGAACGACTGTCCCATCAGATCGTCGACGAAATCGATCACCGAGCCACCCATATAGACCAGCGACAGATCGTCGATCAGCACCGTGGCGCCATCCTTCTCGATGGCGACGTCGTCGTCATTGCGTGTGTCGACCAGATCGAATTTGTAGGAAAAGCCGGAGCAGCCGCCACCTTCGACGGACACACGCAGCGCCGTCTTGCCGGCTTCGGCCGAAACAATCCTGGCGATCCGCTTGGCCGCGGCCTCGGTCATATCGACTTTCATGGCAGTCTTGGCATCCGCGCCCATGGGCGTCACCTTGCTTTCGGTTTCACATGATAGGTATGAAGCGCGACGGGGCAAGTCAACTGCGGCAGCATCAGCCATGACAAATGAGCTTGGCGACATCGGTTTTGGCTATCGGCCGCGCGCGGCCTACGCCACGGATCCCGCACGTTCGCGGGGCCGTCTGTTCGACGAGGTGGAAAGTCCGACCCGCACACCGTTCCAGCGTGACCGCGACCGGATCATCCATTCGACGGCGTTTCGGCGGCTCAAGCACAAGACGCAGGTCTTCATCGCGCACGAAGGCGACCACTACCGCACAAGGCTGACCCATTCGATCGAGGTGGCGCAGATCGCACGTGCCCTGGCGCGGGCGCTACGCGGCGACGAGGATCTCGCCGAAGCGGTGGCGCTGGTGCATGATTTCGGCCACACGCCTTTTGGCCACACAGGCGAGGACGCGCTGAACGAAAAGATGGCGGCGTGGGGCGGCTTCGACCACAACGCACAATCGCTGCGCATCGTGACCAGGCTGGAGGCGCGCTACGCTGAATTCGACGGGCTCAATCTGAGCTGGGAAACGCTGGAAGGCCTGGTCAAGCACAATGGTCCGCTCACCGACAGTAGCGGCCAAGGCCTGAAAGGGCCGGTACCGCAGGCGATCCGCGACTACTCGCAACTACAGGATCTCGAGCTCGACCGGTTCGCCGGCATCGAAGCGCAGTGCGCGGCGATTGCCGACGACATTGCCTACAACACGCATGATATCGATGATGGGCTGAGGTCAGGGCTGCTGGCGCTTGACATGCTGAAGGCCGTTTCGCTGCCTGGAACGATCCTGAAAGCTGTGCGCGAGCGCTATCCCAGGCTTGATGACGTGCGCACCGGCCACGAATTGATGCGGCGCCAGATCACGGCCATGGTCGAGGATGTGATCAAGTCGACCACCGCCAATCTGGAGCGGATCAGGCCGCTGAGCGCTGACGCGGTCAGGGCGGCGGGCGAAACGATGGTAACATTTTCGATCGAGATGGCGGAAGCCGAGAAGGAACTGAAGGCCTTCCTCTACAAGCACCTCTACCGGCACGAGGAGGTCATGCGGGTGCGTGCGGACGCCGAGCAGATCGTCCGGGACCTGTTCGACGTCTATTTTGCCGACCCGCGCGCCATGCCGGACGGCTGGCGCGAAGGGCTGGACCGCGCCGAGGATCGCATCAAAGCGCGCAGCGTCGCCGATTTCCTGGCCGGCATGACCGACACCTACGCGCTCAAGGAACACAGGCGTTTGTTTGACCGCACCCCGGATTTGAGCTAGGGCGGGCTCGATTTGCCGGCCAAAGGGCCGGATTCGTCATAAAGCCACCGAGCATACACCATGAACATCTTCGCCGATTTCACCGCGCGAGTCACAAAGGCTGTCGAAGCGCTAGACCTGAAGGACCAGGACGGCGTTTCGCCTGATCTGTCGCGCATCGCCGTCGAGCCGCCGCGCGACGCCAGCCATGGCGATCTCGCGACCAATGCGGCGATGGTGCTGGCCAAGCCAACCGGACAGAACCCGCGCGCGCTGGCCGAGAGATTGGCGGACGCCCTGCGGGCCGACCAGGATGTCGCCGCCGCCGAGGTCGCCGGTCCCGGCTTCGTCAATCTCAGGCTCCAGGACGGTTTCTGGCAGGCGCATCTATCGGCGCTTTTGGGCGAGGGTCCCAACTACGGCCGCTCGACGATCGGCGCCGGCCGCAAAACCAATGTCGAATATGTCTCGGCCAATCCGACCGGGCCGATGCATGTCGGCCATTGCCGGGGCGCCGTCGTCGGGGACGCGCTCGCCAACCTGATGGCGTTCGCCGGTTACGACGTGACCAAGGAATATGTCATCAACGACGCCGGGTCGCAGATCGACGTGCTCGGGCGCTCGGCGATGTTGCGCTATCGCGAGGCGCTTGGCGACGATATCGGCGAGATTCCGGCAGGACTTTATCCCGGTGACTATCTGGTCTCCGTCGGCGAGGCTCTGGTCAGGGAGTTTGGCCGTTCCTTGCTGCAGATGCCGGATGACGAGGCATTGGCCATCGTCAAGGATCGCACCATAGATGCGATGATGGTGATGATCCGCGAGGACCTTGCACTGCTCAACGTGCATCACGACGTGTTTTTCTCCGAACGCACGCTGCATGCCGACAATGCCAGGAAGATCCGCTCGGCGATCAACGACCTGACGCTGAAGGGCCATATCTACAAGGGCAAGCTGCCGCCGCCCAAGGGCGAGAAGCCGGACGACTGGGAAGACCGCGAACAGACGCTGTTCCGTTCGACCGCCGTCGGCGACGACATGGATCGGGCGCTGGTCAAGTCCGACGGCTCGTTCACCTATTTCGCGGCCGACGTGGCTTATCTCAAGGACAAGGTCGATCGCGGCTTCGTCGACCTGATCTATGTTCTCGGCGCCGACCATGGCGGCTACGTCAAGCGCCTGGAAGCCCTGGCGCGGGCCATTGCCGGCGACGACGTCAAGCTCACCGTTCTCCTGTGCAATCTCGTCAAGCTGTTTCGCGATGGCGAGCCGGTGCGGATGTCGAAGCGGTCCGGTGACTTCGTGACGCTGCGCGAGGTGGTGGAAGAGGTCGGACGCGATCCGATCCGCTTCATGATGCTTTATCGCAAGAACGATGCGCCGCTCGATTTCGACTTCGCCAAGGTGACCGAACAGTCCAAGGACAATCCGGTGTTTTACGTGCAGTACGCTTCGGCGCGCTGCCATTCGGTGTTCCGGCAGGCGAGCGAACAATTGGGCGAGGCGAATTTCGACCGCAACAGCCTGGCAGCAGCGTCAACGTCTTTGACCGACGAAGGTGAAATCGGCTTGATCAGGAAGCTTGCGGAATATCCGCGCCTGATCGAGTCCGCCGCTCTTGCGCTCGAGCCGCATCGGCTGGCATTTTATCTTTATGATCTGGCTTCCAGTTTCCATGGACACTGGAACCGGGGTACGGATAATCCGGACTTACGTTTTGTTAAGGTTAACGACCGACAATTGACGCATGCCAGACTAGGGCTGGTGCAGGCTGTTTCGGATGTTCTGACGTCCGGCCTGACGTTGATCGGGGCCGCCGCGCCCACCGAAATGCGTTAGGTTTGACTAAAAAACCTGTCACCTTTTGCCCACATTGCGCTGGTAAGGGCCAACCCTGCGCGACGTCCATGGCGTCCGAATGAGTGCGAGTTCGGGAACAATAATGGCAGACAGAACCCAGCTGAGAGTAGCCGACAACAACGACATCGCCGCCGATGATCCGTTCGCGGAACTGACCAGGATCATGGGATTCGACCCCCGCCAGCCGGTCAAGCCGCAGGCGCCGGCCGAGCCGAAAGCCATAGTCGCCGATCAGGCTGCGGAAGAGGGCGATTTCGATATCGATCTCGAGAAGGAACTGATGGGCGAATTCGACGCTGTCGACAGCGTCGCCGCTCCGCTTGTCGAGGCTCATGAGCCGGCATTCGAGCCGGTGGCAATCGATGTGTCGGATGACGATCTCGCGCTGTCGCTTGATGACGATTTTCACCTGGACATGGCTGGGACCGATGACCGGACGGTGGCCGCCAGCCATGCCGGCGCCGCGGAAGCCGTGCAGTCCGTCGAGCCTGCCGTCGACTCCGATTTCGACAATGCCGTGGCAAGCTCGGCCGTGGCCAGCTCGCTCGAAGACGTTTCGGCCTTCGACGACGATCTGCCGATGGAAGACGAGCTTGCCGCTTCCCTCGACCGGGATTTCCATATCGAGGACGAGGCCGCCGAGCCCCGGTATGCCGTTGAATCGCCGGTTGCAGAAGTGGCGGCAGCGGCCGAGCCGGCTTCCGATCAAGAATTCGACGATGCCGTTGCGATCTCGCTTGAGGACGAGTTGATGCTCGACGACCATTCGGCGGATCAGCGCCAAGTGGCTGCTGCCGAATATCCAGAGCCGGCGCCGGCCACCGCGGATGAGGCCCAGTCGATCTCCGGCGAGGATTTCGTTGGTCAGTTCGACGATGCCATGGCCGATGTCGACGTGGATTTTGACGTTCAGGCCGATGAGCCAGAGGCTTTTGAGGAGCCGCGAGCACATGAGTTGCTTGCCGATGTCATCGGCATGAAGGACGAGATTCCAGGCGCTGAAGCCATTTCGGATGATGCTTTCGACCTGGATTTGGACGAGGCGTTTGCCGAGCCCGCCGAAGAGCCCGTCGCCGGAATCGCAGCGGCTCCCGCGCAGCCGATGGCGCCCGCGGCAGCCATCGCGTCGCGAGTGCAGGCGCCCATCACGGACGAACGAAGCCTCGAAGACGAGTTGAACGCGCTTCTTGGCGCCATGACTGCGCGCACCCTGCCGTCGGCCAAGGAGCCGGCCATGGCTCAGCTGGTCGTGCCCCAGCCGGCCGCCGCGCCTGTTCAGCCGCCACTCGTCTCGACTGCAAAGGCCGCGGAGGAACCCGTCGATCTTGTTGGTGATCTCGACTGGGATCTCGATGAAGCAGCGTCCCAGGATGTGCATCAGTCCGGTTCCGACCAGGCCGCCGACGTTGACCTCGACGACCTGCTGCTCGACGAGCTTCAGGACCATGATTTCGGCTCGGAGACCGCTGAACAGGGCGAGGTCAATTTCGACAATGGCGCCGTCGACGCCACCCGGGCCGAGGGCGTCGACCCGCATGAGGAAACAGCTTCCCTGCAGGATCCAGCCGATTCGCTCGATTGGCTGGCGGAACGCTCCGCGCCGTCGGAGCCGGCCCGTTCGTGGAGCCGCGTGACACCGGTTCCCCAACAGCCGGCATTTGCCGCGCAGCCTGCCGCCTCGATGGCGGCCTGGACGGCAGCACCGGAAACGGCCGCGGTGCCGTCCTACCGGCCGGCCGAGCCGGTTGCAGCCGCTCCCTACGTGGCTCCGTCGGCGCCGCAGGCGCAGCAGTCCTCGCGTTATGAAGAGATGCCCGATGTCGAGACGGTCGATGTGCCGGAGCGCGTCGTGGCGCTGGCCGACGATCTCGACATTCCAGAGTTGCATTTCGAGGACGATGAGCCGGTAGCATCCGGTTATGACGATCTCGACGCCGAATTCGCCAGCCTTCTGACTGAAATGAATTCGGTGGAGGTCGCGCCTGCTTCTGCCACTAGCGCCGCCTATGCGGACGAATCCTACAATGCCGGGTTCAATCCGGGATACGGCGCGGCCACTCCGGGATATGGCGACGCCAATCCGGGATATGGCGACGCCAATCCGGGATATGACGCGGTCAATCCGGGACATGAAGAATCCAGGCCGGCCTATCAGCCGGAAGCGCGGACCTATGCGGCACGGCCGGCGGAAATGCCTGCCCGCGCGGCGGCGGCCTCGACCTATGCCGATGCTGCTGAAGGCTTCGATGATCTGCCGGGCAGCCAGCCGATCTCGCAGGCGGACGATTTCACCGTCGATGAACTCGACTACGATCCCGAACTGGACGAAGCGATGTCGGTTCCGGGGCTCGGCGAGCGGGAAGCCGCCAGGTCGTCCGGCCGACGCGGCCTCTTCATCGCGGCGATTGTCGGTGCCGTGGCGGTCGCGGGCGGTCTTGGCGCCTTTGCGCTGTCTTTCGGCGGCAAGGGCGGCAGTGAGGCTCCGGTGATCGTCAAGGCCGATAATTCACCGATCAAGATCAAGCCTGAAAATCCGGGCGGCACCGTGGTGCCGAACCAGGACAACAAGGTCTATGACGCGGTGGTCAAGGGGGCGAAGCCGGCCGAGCCGGTCCAGCAGAAGCTCGTCACCAACGCCGAGGAGCCGGTGGACGTGCAGGCGAAGGACCCGGCCCGCGCCGTCGATCTTTCTCCCGACCAGAACGCTGCCGCCGGCACGGATGGCGGAGGCGACGTCTCGACCGCTGGTGCGGCCCCCGCCAACATAGCGGCGCCCACGCCGAAGTCGGAGGATCGCATCGCGCAGGTCCTGCAGGAAGCCGACAAGGGCACCAGCAACGATGTCGTTGCCGTTGCGCCGCGCAAGGTCAGGACCATGGTGGTCAAGTCCGACGGCTCGCTAGTGGCGCGTGAGGATCCGGCACCGGCGGCACCCCAGGTCGCCGCGGCGGAGCCGACCGATCCGGCACCACAGCATGTGGCGCCTGCCGCGCAGGCCAATGCCGACCAGACTGGCGCTGACCAGACTGGCGCCGACCAGACTGGCGCCGCCCAGACCGGTACCGCCCAGACTGGCACCGCCCAGACTGGCACCGACCAGACTGGCACCGTGGCGCCCGCCGCCGCGCAGGCCGACGACGAGCCCGCTCTGAAGCCCGCGGCCAAGCCTGCCAAGCCTGAAGCCAAGGCGCAGTCGGCCAACACGCCGGCCAAGGTTGCGATCGCGCCGCAGCGTCCGTCCGACCAGCCGGTCGACGTGGTCGGCGAGGTCAAGCCAGATCAGGTCGCTTCCATCGATCCCGCCTCGACCGCGACCGGCAGCGGTTCGTGGTCGATGCAGATCGCTTCTCAGCCGACGGTAGAGAGTGCCCAGTCGACCTACCAGGACCTGCAGCGCCGCTACGGCAGCGTGCTCTCCGGCCGCACGGCCAACATCGTCAAGGCCGAGATCGCCGGCAAGGGCACGTTCTACCGCGTGCGCGTTCCGGCTCAGTCGCGCAACGATGCGATCAATTTGTGCACCAGCTACAAGATCGCGGGCGGCAACTGCTTCGTATCGCGCTAGAGCCGGATGATTTCAGGTCGAGTCGACCTGAAATCTGAATCCGTCTCTAAATCAAGAGATAGAGCATGTCGTCCGAAAACCGTTTCACACTTTTCGGCATCATGCTCTAGACGTCGATCCAATCTCTCAAATTCGGCGCGGCCCAAGGCCGCGCCGACTTTTTCATGTGGAAGCCTGTTTTGCAGCCCGTCCTATGCGGTCAGGGATGATTCCCTTTGACCTCGCGAAGCCCTAGACTCCTGAAATGACCGAATCAAAATCCATGATCCTCGGCTGTGCCGGGAAAACGCTCACCCGCGAAGAAATCCGTTTCTATCGCAATGAGTGCCCGTGGGCCTTCATCCTGTTCGCCCGCAACATCGGCGAGGCCGAGCAGATCCGCGATCTCGTCGCCGAGATGCGCGATTGCATCGGGCGCCCGGACGCGCTGGTGTTCATCGACCAGGAAGGCGGCAGGGTGCAGCGCCTGCGACCGCCGCTGGCGCCGAACTATCCGGCCGGTGGCGCGCTGGGGGCGCTTTGGCGCGACGATCACGACGCCGGCGCGCGTGCCGCCTGGCTGATGGCGCGGCTGCATGCCTTCGACCTCCTGCGCTACGGCATATCGGCGGATTGCCTGCCGGTGCTCGACGTCCCGATCGAAGGGGCCAGCGATGTCATCGGCGCGCGCGCCTATGGCAAGGATCCGCGTCCGGTCATCGAACTCGGCCGCGCCGCGGCCGAAGGCCTGATGGCGGGCGGCGTGCTGCCCGTGATGAAGCATGTTCCGGGGCACGGCCGGGCGTTTGCCGACACGCATTTCGAGCTGCCTGTCGTCGACGCCTCGCTCAGCGATCTGCAACGGCACGACTTTGCCCCGTTCCGCGAACTCAACCATCTGCCGATGGCGATGACCGCGCATGTCGTCTACAGCGCCATCGATCCCAAGAACCCGGCGACGACTTCCGGCAAGGTCATCGACGAGATCATCCGCCGCGAGATCGGCTTCGACGGGCTCTTGATGAGCGACGACACCTCGATGAAGGCACTTTCTGGGGATTTCCCGACAAAGGCCGCCTCGATCCTTGCGGCCGGCTGTGATCTGGTCCTTCACTGCAACGGCGTTTTCGAGGAGATGGCGGGGATCGCATCGCGCACCAAAGGGCTTGAAGGCAAGTCGCTGGAGCGCGCCAAGCGGGCAATGACCTATATAAAGAAAAGCGACACGGTAGAAGAAACCGAGATACGCGCTGAATTCGCCACCTATTTCGACGCGGTGGCATAGCCAAGGGAAGTGACAGGGCAGTGGCGGAAGCATTGGAAAGCAAGGCTCCGAAGGCCGCACCGATGGACCGCCTGTGGGCCGAGAATGACGATTCACGCGTCACCGGCGATCCGTCGCTGGTCGTCGACGTGGCCGGCTTCGAAGGCCCGCTCGACCTTCTCCTGCATCTTGCCCGTACCCAGAAGGTCGATCTGGCGCGCATTTCGATCCTGGCACTGGTCGAGCAATATCTGACCTTTGTCGAGACGGCGAGGGCGCTGCGGCTCGAACTTGCCGCCGACTATCTGGTGATGGCGGCTTGGCTGGCCTTCCTCAAGTCGAAGCTGCTGATTCCCAAGCAGCCGGGCGAGGAGGGCGAAAGCGGTGAGGAACTGGCGGCGGTGCTGCAGTTCCGGCTGAAGCGGCTCGAAGCCATGCGCGACGCGTCTGCGCGTCTGGTCAACCGCAACCGGCTCGGTCGCGACGTGTTCGCGCGCGGCATGCCGGAAATGGTGATCATCGAGAAGCGCAACGCCTATTCAGCGTCGCTCTACGACTTGCTGACTGCCTATGCCCAGCAGCGGCAGAAGCAGGCGATCAACAACGTGACGATCGCCAGGCGCGGTGTCTGGTCGCTCAAGGACGCGCGCGACATCCTGACCCGCCTTGTCGGGGCTGTAAGCGACTGGACGACACTGGAAAGTTTCCTGATCGTGTACATGACCAGCCCCGAGGAAAGGCGCACGGCGATCGCCAGTTCCTTCGCGGCAACATTGGAACTGGTGCGCGACGGCACGATGGACGTGCGGCAGGATGAGACATTTGCCCCGATCTATTTGCGCGGCCGCACGCAAGCAATCAAGGCAGTCGAGGTGGCATCATGAGCGAACGCGCCAACGCTTCGGTTATCCCGTTCAAGGTCGAGGACGAGCCTGGGCAGGAGTTGTTCTCCGAGGATGTGGCCGAGCAGGTGCAGAACCCGGCCGAGCGTCTGCATATGGCGGAAGCCGTGCGCATGGCGGAGGCGATCGTGTTCGCCAGCGCCGAACCCGTCAGCGAAAAGCAGCTTGCCGCACGCCTTCCCGATGGCATCAATGTCGCGCTAGCCATGAGGGAGCTGCAGCAGATCTACGCCCGGCGCGGCGTCAATCTGGTGCGGGTTGGCGATGCCTGGGCCTTCCGAACCGCTGGCGACCTGGCTTTCCTGATGAGCCGCGATACGGTGCAGCAGCGCAAGCTGTCACGGGCGGCGCTCGAGGTGCTGGCGATCATAGCCTACCACCAGCCGGTGACGCGCGCCGAGATCGAGGACATCAGAGGTGTCGAAACCTCGAAGGGCACGCTCGACACGCTGCTCGAAACGGAATGGGTGCGCATGCGCGGCCGCCGCAAAACGCCCGGCCGCCCCGTTACCTATGGCACCACCGAAACCTTCCTTGACCATTTCGCACTCGAGGAAATCCGTGATCTTCCAGGCATGGAGGAACTGAAGGGCGCCGGCCTGCTTTCGGGCCGCATGCCTTCGAATTTCTCCATCCCGCAACCGCCGGCCGATCCCGACGCGCTGACCGAGGACGAGGATCCGCTGACCGACATCGACCTCGAGGAGCTCGGTCTGCTGACGCCGCGCGTCACGGAAGATTGACCACGAGCGCCTTTCAAAAGCTGCTTTGCGGCTTTACATGCGCCGTTTGGTAGCGGGCCGCATCGCCGAAAATGCGTGACATCCGTCGGCCTTTCATAAACTCTGTCGCGGTTGTGTTTGAATCCCAAAGCGAAAACGCATAGATCATCGCCAGGGAAAACATTCGAGAGAGATTTGGTTATGGGTTCATTTTCGATTTGGCACTGGATGATCGTGCTGGTGATCGTGCTGCTGGTGTTCGGCCGCGGCAAGATTCCCGAGCTGATGGGTGACATGGCCAAGGGCATCAAGAGCTTCAAGAAGGGCATGGCCGACGACGACGTTGCCGACGACAAGCGCACCGTCGAACACCGTGCCGATGAGACCGTTTCGGCCGCGAAGGAAAAGGCCAGCAAGAGCTGAGCCAAAAGTTCTAGTCGGAACAGATTGCCATGTTTGAAGTCGGCTGGACCGAAATGCTGGTGATCGCGATCGTCATGATCGTGGTCGTCGGGCCCAAGGATTTGCCCAACATGCTGCGCACATTCGGCCGCACGACGGCGAAGCTGCGCGCCATGGCCGCCGATTTCCAGAAGCAATTCAACGAGGCCTTGAAGGAAGCCGAGCTCGACGACGTCAAGAAGTCGGTCGACGAACTCCGGGGTCTCAGCCCAGTCGCCGAGATCAAGAAGCAGCTCAATCCGTTCGAGCAGGCGGCAGCCGATGTGCGCGCCGGCGTCGACGCGGCGATGAAGCCGAAGCCGGCCGCCGATCCATCGGCCCCTGCAGCGGCGACGCCCCAGGCGGCCGAGCCGTTGAAAAACGGTGCAACGACCATGCCTGGCGTCAATGGCCCGGAAGTCACGCCCCCAGCATCGATGTTCCCGGCGATGACCGATGAATCGGTGGTGGCGGCTTCCACGGAACCGAAGGCATCCAGGAAAACCGCCAAGGCGGTGCCGGCTTCAAAAGCGCCATCCATTAAGGTGGTGGCGGCAAAAGCCTCACCCGCGGGGGCGGCAAAAACCGCACCCACGCCCAAGGCGTCGACAAAGGCCACGACAGCGGCAGTTCCTGAAACCGCGGCTGTGACGAAGCCTGCCGTCGCCAAGGCGCCTGCAGCCAAGGCGTCCGCGAAAACCGAACCGAAACCTGCTGGGGCCAAGAAGCCGGTAGCCAAAAAGACGGCTGGAGCCGCCAAGTGAGCGTTTCGGACAAGGAAAAGGACGAGATCGAAAAATCGTCGGCGCCTCTGATGGAGCATCTGATCGAGCTGCGCAGGCGGTTGATCTGGTCTCTCGGTGGCTTCTTCGTTGCCTTCCTGGTTTGCTTTTTCTTTGCCAAGAGGCTGTTCAACCTTCTGGTTGTCCCCTTCAAGTGGGCGACGAAATGGGCAGGGCTGGACCCGCACAAGGTCGAGCTGATCTATACCGCGCCGCAGGAATTCTTCTTCACGCAGGTCAAGCTCGCCATGTTCGGCGGCATGGTCATCGCCTTTCCGCTGATCGCCACGCAGATCTACAAATTCATTGCGCCCGGGCTCTACAAGAACGAGCGCAATGCCTTCCTGCCGTTCCTGATCGCATCGCCCATCCTGTTCCTGATGGGCGCCTCGCTGGTCTATTTCTTCTTCACGCCGATGGTGATGTGGTTCTTCCTCGCCATGCAGCAGGTTGGCACCGACGACCAGGTGCAGATTTCGCTGCTGCCGAAAGTCTCGGAATATCTCAGCCTGATCATGACGCTGATCTTCTCCTTCGGCCTGGTGTTCCAGCTGCCGGTGGTAACCAGCCTGATGACGCGCGTCGGCATGCTGTCGTCCAAGGCGCTGGCCGAAAAACGCAAATGGGCGATCGTCATCGCCTTCATCGTCGCCGCGGTGCTGACACCTCCGGATCCGATGAGCCAGATCGGCTTGGCCATTCCGACCATCCTTCTCTACGAGGTTTCCATCTGGGCCGCGCGGTGGATCGAGCGCGACCAGGAGAAACAGCGGCTTGCGCGCGAGAAGCAGGAAGCCGGCGAGACCGTGGCCGACAAGGCGCCGGACGAGCCGCCAGCGCCGGCGGCCTCGTAGGGCATCGGCGGCGGCGGAAAACGACAACCGCCGCCCGGCCCATCTTGCATCGATCAAGGATGCGGTTTACGCCCCTCAAGCCTAGCTTGAGGACGGATAACCATGCTTGACATCAAATGGATTCGCGACAACCCGAAGGCCCTTGTCGAGGCGCTCACCAAGCGCTCGTGGCCGGCGGATGAGGCGCAGTCCACAGTTGACGGGCTGATCGCCAAGGATGAGGCGCGGCGCGAACATGTCACCGAGCTGCAGACCAGGCAGGAGCGCCGCAACGCCGCCTCGAAGGAGATCGGCAACGCCATGCGTTCGGGCGATGCCCCGCTTGCCGAGAAACTCAAGGCCGAGGTCGGCGAGATCAAGACCTTCATCCAGAACGGCGAGGCGCGCGAGCGCGAGCTCGACAAGGCGCTGAGCGATGCGCTGGCGGTGCTGCCGAATGTGCCGTTCGACGACGTGCCGGTCGGCAAGGACGAGCACGACAATGTCGTCAAGCATGTCGTCGGCAAGGTGCCGACACGGCCGAACTGGGTGAAGGAGCATTTCGAGATCGGCGAAGCGCTCGGCATGATGGATTTCGAGCGCGCGGCGAAGCTGTCGGGCTCGCGCTTCACCGTGCTCAGGAGCGGCCTGGCGCGGATGGAACGCGCCATCGGCCAATTCATGCTCGACCTGCACACGACCGAGCATGGCTATGAGGAAGTGATCCCGCCGCTGATGGTGAAGGACGACGTTCTGTTCGGCACCAACCAGTTGCCGAAGTTCGAGGAGGATCTGTTCTTCACGCCACATGGGGAGGGCAGGCTTGGCCTGATCCCGACCGCCGAAGTGCCGCTCACCAACCTCGTGCGCGAAGAAATCACGGCGCATGAAAAGCTGCCGCTGCGCTTCACGGCGCTGACGCCCTGCTTTCGTTCGGAGGCAGGTTCGGCGGGACGCGATACGCGCGGCATGCTGCGCCAGCATCAATTCTACAAGGTCGAGCTGGTCTCGATCACCGACCAGGAATCCTCACTCGCCGAGCATGAGCGGATGACACAATGCGCCGAGGAAGTCTTGAAGCGGCTTGAGCTGCCGTTCCGGACTATGGTGCTCTGCACCGGCGACATGGGTTTTGGCGCGCGCAAGACCTATGACATCGAGGTCTGGTTGCCCGGCCAGAACGCCTATCGCGAAATCTCGTCCTGCTCTGTCTGCGGCGATTTCCAGGCGCGCCGTATGGATGCCCGTTACAAGGACAAGGATGGTAAGGGCAACCGCTTCGTCCATACGCTGAACGGTTCGGGCACCGCTGTCGGCCGCGCGCTCATAGCTGTCATCGAAAACTATCAGAATGAGGATGGCAGCGTAACCATTCCTGAAGTGCTGCGGCCTTACATGGGCGGCCTGGAAAAGATCGAATCGAAATAATGCGCATTCTTCTGACCAATGACGACGGCATCCATGCCGAGGGCCTGGCCTCGCTCGAGCGCGTCGCCCGCACCCTGTCCGACGATGTCTGGGTGGTAGCGCCGGAACAGGACCAGTCGGGCTATGCGCATTCGCTGTCGATTTCGGAGCCGCTGCGGTTGCGGAAAATCGGCGAAAGGCATTTTGCCGTGCGCGGCACGCCAACCGATTGCGTCATCATGGGCGTCAAGAAGATCCTGCCCGGTGCGCCCGACCTGATCCTGTCCGGTATCAATTCGGGCGCCAACATCGCCGACGACGTCACCTATTCCGGTACCGTCGCCGGCGCCATGGAAGGCGCGCTGCTCGGCATCCGGTCGATAGCGCTCAGCCAGGGCTACAGCACTGTCGGCGAGGATCGCGTCGTCCCCTATGAGACCACCGAAGCGCTGGCGCCGGCACTGCTGAAGAAGCTCGTCGCGACGCCGCTGCCGGACGGCGTCCTGCTCAACGTCAATTTCCCCAACTGCCTTCCCGAGGAAGTGGCCGGCACGGTGGTCACCACGCAGGGCAAGCTGGTGCACAGCCTGTGGGTCGACGAGCGCCGCGACGGGCGCGGCCTGCCTTATTACTGGCTGCGCTTCGGCCGCGAGCTGGTCGAGGGCAAGCAGGGCACCGATCTCTTTGCCCTGCGCAACAGGCTGGTGTCGGTGACGCCGCTGCAGCTTGACCTTACCGCGCATGAGATCCGTGACCAGCTGAGCAAGGCGCTTGCATGAATCAGGGCTTTCCAATCGATGATCGCGAAGGATTTGCCGCTTTCCTGCTGCGCCTGCGCGGCAGGGGAACGGTGCCGAAGGCGCTGATCGCGGCTTTCGAGGCAACGCCGCGACGCGGCTTCCTGGCAGCGCAATACCACCAGATCGCCTGGTCGGACCGCATGCTGCCGATCGAATGCGGCGAAGCGATCGAAGGGGCGGATCTGCAGGCGGCGGTGATCGCCGCATTGGCCATTGAAACGGGAAACCGCGTGCTCGAGATCGGCACCGGTTCCGGCTACACATCGGCTGTCATGTCGCGGCTGGCGGCGCGGATCGTGACCGTGGATCGGTACAAGACGCTGGTCGAGCAAGCCAGGCAGCGTTTCGAGGCACTCGGCATAGGCAATGCCATCGTGCGGCAGGCCGATGGTTCCAACGGATTGCCCAATGAAGGGCCGTTTGACCGCATCGTCGCCTGGGCTGCATTCGACAGTTTGCCGCGCTTCCTGCTCGACCAATTGTCGAGCGGCGGCATCGTCATCGCGCCGATCGGGCCGGAGGAGGGCGAGCAGGTGCTGGCCAAGCTCACCAAGGTCGGCAGCCGTTTCGAGCGCGAGGATATCGGCCTCGTGCGGCTGCAGCCGATCCTGCGCAGCATTGCAGCGGTTATCTAGTTTCCGGCCGGCCGCCGGATCTCTTTCGGGCTCGCCATCGTGCCGCTGATCATCCCCAAATGTTTTAAGAAAATTTTCGTCGGATTCTAATGGGTTAACCGGCCAGTAACATTAACGCGCTTTAATCCTGTCCAGTTGGTGCAGCGTTTGTGCGGGTTAGTGCGATGCAACTCAGTGTTTTGAAGACAAATAGTCGCAATCTGGCGCGGGGCTGCGCTGTTCTGATGATTGCAGGCGCGGCGGCCGGGTGCAGTTCCCAGGCTTCGCGGTTCAACAGTGTCGACGACGTCTTCACGTCCTCGACCAACAATCAACGTGCCATCATCAACAAGCAGGATGCGGTGCAGCCTTATCCGGGCGACGTCTCGGCTGCTCCGCTTGATGGCAGCCACACGCAGTCGGTGAGCCGTTCCAGCCTCGATCCGGTTTCGAGCCGGCCTTTGCCGCCGCCGGCTTCCGCGCAAGCGCAGCCGGCTCCAGCGCTCGCGCCTGCCGCCAATCCGGTGCGTGTCGCATCGGCGCCGGCCTTGGTTCGGCCCGCTCCTCATGTCGACAGGACGACGACTGGCACTGTCGCGCCGGCCGCCAAGCCTTTCAAGAATGCCCAGCCCGACGAGCCGAGGATGGCCCAGGCAGGCACGCCGCACGCGACCGAAATCACCGTCAGGGACGGCGAGACCATTTCCGGCCTGGCGGCGCATTACAAGGTGCCGGCCGATGTCATCATGAAGGTGAATGGCCTGAGCCCGACCAAGGGGCTGAAGACCGGCCAGAAGATCGTCATCCCGGCCTATGCCTATTCGAGCAAGGCCGAGCCGAAGGTCGCCGACGCAAAGCCGGCAAAGGACGGCAAGCATGACCTGCCGGCCAGCGCGCCGGACAAGGTGGCGGTGCTGCCGCAGCAGCCTAAGCTGAAGGAGGGCAAGTCCGCCGCCCAGGTCGATGCGTCGGCCACGGCGAACCAGCCCAAGGAACCCAAGCCGGCGCAGATGGCCAAGGCAACCGGCGCCGCCGGTACGTATACGGTCCAGTCGGGTGACACGATGTCCTCGATTGCCAGAAAGACCGGCGTCGGCGTGGTCGCGCTGAAGCAGGCCAACGGCATGAAGGACGGCATATTGAAAATCGGCCAGACCTTGAAGGTGCCGGGCGGCGGAACGGCGACGGTTGCCAGCGCCAAGCCGGCCAAGGTCGATCCGGTGACCACCGCGACAACGCAAGTCCCGGCAAAGGCCACGCCTTCGGAAACGCTGGCCTCCTACACGCCGCCGAAGAAGGACGCCAAGGTCATCCAGCAGGCCGAGGACGACGACGCGGTGGCACCCGATGCCACCGGCATCGGCAAGATGCGCTGGCCGGTGCGCGGCCGGGTGATCTCCGGTTTCGGATCCGGCAAGGACGGCGTCGATATCGCCGTGCCCACGGGCACGCCGGTCAAGGCGGCCGAGAACGGTGTTGTCATCTATGCCGGCGACGGCCTCAAGGAGTTCGGCAACACGGTGCTGGTGCGCCACGAGAACGGCCTGGTCACCGTCTATGGCCATGCCAGCTCGATCGAGGTCCAGCGCGGCCAGAAGGTCAAGCGCGGCCAGGAAATCGCGCTCTCGGGCATGAGCGGCACGACGGATTCGCCGAAGCTGCACTTTGAAGTGCGCAAGAACTCCGCCCCGGTCGATCCGTCAGGCTATCTCGAATAGAAGAAAAAAAGCGATATGCGGGCCGCCTGACCTCCAGTCCAGCCCGCCGGCTCAGCCCGTTCCGCAAGGAGCGGGCTTTTTCAGTTCTGTCGAAGGCCGGCCCTCAAGCGCGGAGATGATCACGCAGCGTGTCGGCGATCATGACCTCAAGGCTGCTGGCCTTGATACCGAGAAGCACCTCGGCGTCGGAAGAATCCACCAGCAAGGGGTTCTCGAAAAGATAGCTCATCTCGATGAGCTCATGCATACCCAATGCTTCCATCTCGGCAATCGAATAAGAACGGATTTCCGAGACCTCCTGTCGAAGCATCGCAGCGGTTTTCTGGATGAGCTCCCGGGGTGAGGCGTATTGCGAGGGGACGTGAAACGCCCGTCCCCATTCGCCCGTGTAGCGGGAAGCCGCGACCAGCGTCCTGGCGACGTCCTTGGTGAAGGCCCAGGCATGCGTCGCATCGAGGTTTCCAATGAAAGCGGTAGGCTTCCCTTCGATGATGGAGGGCAGGGCGACCAGCGAGAAGTAGCTGATCGCGCCGTGGCCGAGATAGTCGCTGGACCGCACTTCGATTGCCGGCACGTCGGCACGGGCGGCTCGCTGCCACATGATCGTCCTGGCCGTTCCCTTCTTCGAAGTAGGATCCAGGGACAGGTCGGAACGAAGCGGGCTATCGGCATTTTCCCCATAGCCATAGAGGTTGCCCAACACGATGAGTTTCGCGCCGACCGCTTCGGCCGCGCGCACGGTGCCGTCGATGATGGGGAAAAAATCGGTTGGCCACCTGTGATAGGTGGCCATGGCGCACATGAAGATGGCATCGGCGCCTTGGCAGACACGCGCGAGTTCCGACGCATCGGTAGCATCGGCCTGCATGGGCCGCACGTTCCGCAATGCGTTCGAGCCGACACTTCGGCTGGTGAGAACGACATCATGTCCTTCCTCGCCAAGAAGGCGGGCGGTTTCGCGACCGACCGGGCCCGCTCCGACAACAACATAGAAACTCATGGTGTAACCTTCTCGTCCAAGTTTGATGGAGAGGCGTGAGTACAGGTCGACGGCATTGAAAATCGCGCGGGAATTGCCAAATCTCGGACAGGTTTTGCCATGAATCGAGAGAGAGCATGCGGTCGCAATACGCTCCGGCTCAAGCCGTGCCCGACGTAACAATGGCCTCCCGGCATATCGAAGCCGGAGTCTACCGCCTGTCCCGGGCGCCACACCATCGCATCATGGTGCATGCCAGCGCGGCGACACGCTCCTACTGCGATCAGGTTGGGCGATATTTCGTCAGGCGCGCCGGGGATATCGACCTGGTGCCAGCCGGCCAGGAGGGCGGCTTCGAGGCCGAAACCCCGTTCGACACGATCGAGATTGCGTTGCAGCCAGCGCTGATGGAAAGGGTGGTGGCGGAGCTTGGCGGCAAGGGGCAAGCATTGCGGCTCGACACGCGCCACCTGCTTCGCGACCAGCGCATCGCACATCTCGCCTGGGCGCTCGAGAGCGAACTGAATGCAGATTCGCCAAGCGGCCCTTTGTTTGCCGACAGCATTGGCGCCGCACTGGCGGTGAGGCTGCTCGGCCTTGGTGAACCTGATATCGGTCGAACGAACCGGTTGTCGGATACCCAGCTCAAACGCGTGCTGGAGCACATCGAGGCGTCTCTTCACGAGCCGCTTTCGATTCATCGACTAAGCCGCGTTGCCGGCGCGAGCAGCTCCCATTTGCGGACATGGTTCAAAGTGGCGACGGGCGTCACCTTGCACCGCTATGTGTTACGGCGTCGCGTTGAACGCGCACGCGTTCTGCTGCAGCGAGGCGACCTCAGCACAAGCGAAGTAGCTGAAATGACGGGCTTCGCGCACCAGTCACACTTGGCGCATTGGATGCGCCGCGAGATCGGTCAAACGCCGCGCGATTTGCGACGGACGCCGCCCAAATGACGCTGTCGGTTGATCGGGTTGGCGACGCGATCCAACGCCTCAATCCTTCAATGGCTTGCCGAGCCTGCCGGCCAGATCCTGGGTGAATTGCCAGGCGACGCGGCCTGAGCGGCTGCCGCGTGTGGTGGCCCATTCCAGCGCTTCGGCGCGCAACTGCTCGGGGTCGATGTCGAGGCCATGATGGCTGGCATAGCCGTTGACCATGTCGAGATATTCGTCCTGCGAGCATTTATGGAAGCCGAGCCACAGCCCGAAACGGTCGGATAGCGAGACCTTTTCCTCGACCGCTTCCGATGGGTTGATGGCGGTCGAGCGCTCATTGTCGATCATGTCGCGCGGCAACAGGTGGCGGCGGTTCGAGGTCGCGTAGAAGATGACGTTGGCCGGACGGCCCTCGACGCCGCCTTCGAGTGCTGCCTTGAGCGACTTGTAGGACGTATCGTCATGGTCAAAGGACAGATCGTCGCAAAACAGGATGACGCGGAAGGGGGCCGCCTTCAGCAGGCCCATCAGCTTCGGCAGCGTGTCGATGTCCTCGCGGTGGATTTCTATCAGCTTGAGTGGCAGGCCGGGCTTCGCCTTGGCATTGATCCGCGCGTGTACGGCTTTGACCAGCGACGATTTGCCCATGCCGCGGGCACCCCACAACAGGACGTTGTTGGCGGCGAAACCGGCGGCGAAGCGCTCAGTGTTGTCGACGAGGATGTCGCGGACGCGGTCGACACCGCGGATCAGGCCGATATCCACGCGGTTGACCTTGCGCACCGGCTCCAGATATCCGGGATCGGCCTGCCAGACGAAGCAGTCGGCCACGTTGAGGTCGGTTTCAGGCGCCGGCGGCGGCGCGAGGCGGCTGACCGCCTCGATCAGGCGGTCGAGTTTCTGGTTCAGGGCGTCGATGCTGGTATCGGTCATGTCGGGTCTTTTTTGCTTCGGTTTTTGCGGTGGCAGGTAGGTCCGGTTCGATTCCGGCGGTTTCGAAACCGGTTGCAACCATTTGTTCGAGCGTGATCTTTTCCGAAAACCGGCTCGCGGTTTTCGCGATCCTGCTCTAACACGGCTAAACAGGCCGGAAAAGCAGCCGATTTGCCCGGCCGCGCAGTTGCATTGACAACTTTACCGACTATATTCCGGCCAAATTTCTAGGGGCCGCCAAATCCCGCTTGATCGTTTGGTGGCTGTTTTTCAAAATTCAGGAGTACCTCGATGTTCGTGACACCGGCATACGCCCAAGGCATCGGCGGCGCCTCTCCCGATATGTTCATCAGCATTTTGCCGTTTGTCCTGATTTTCGTGATCATGTATTTTCTGATCATCCGCCCGCAACGCACGCAGCTGAAGAAGCGCGGCGAGATGCTGGCGGCGGTTCGTCGCGGCGACACTGTCGTCACCGGCGGCGGCTTTGTCGGCAAGGTGACGAAAGTGATCGACGACAACGAGCTGGAGATCGATCTTGGCGGCGGCACCAAGGTGACGGCGCTGCGCTCGACGATCGCCGATGTGCGAGTCAAGGGCGAACCGGTCGCCAACCAGAACGCCAAGAAATAACCAGATTCAAGGCGGAGCGATCCGCGGACACGCTCTGACGGACGACGCCCTATGCTTTATTTCTCGCGCTTCAAGATGATCCTGATCTGGCTGGCCGTGGCCGCCACAGTGATCCTCGCCGCGCCCAACCTGTTCCCCGCCAGCACGCTGGCTCAGCTGCCCAGTTGGGTGCCGAAGCGGCAGATGACGCTCGGCCTCGATCTGCAGGGCGGTTCGCACATCCTGCTGGAGATGAACCAGAACGATCTGATCAAGGATCGGTTGGAGACGACGCGCGACGAAATCCGCACACTGCTGCGCGATGCCAAGATCGGCTATACCGGTCTTGCCGGCACCGGCAAGACCCTGCAGGTCCGCATCACCGATCCCGCCCAGCTCGATGCCGCCAAGAAGGCATTGAAGACTTTGACCGATCCTGTCGCCGCCGGCTTGTTCACCGGCGGTTCCATCCAGGAAATGGCGCTGGATGATTCCGAGCCGGGCCTGCTCAAGTTCACCGTCACCGACGCCGGCATCAAATACCGCACGTCGACCGCGTTGGCACAATCGATCGAGGTGGTCGAGCGCCGCGTCAACGAACTCGGCACGACCGAGCCTATCGTGCAGCGGCAAGGCGAGGACCGCATCCTCGTCCAGGTGCCTGGCCTGCAGGATCCGCAGCGGCTGAAGGAAATTCTCGGCCAGACCGCGAAGCTGACCTTCCAGATGGTCGACCAGTCGATGCCGGTGCAGGACGCGCTCAAGGGGCGCCCGCCAGCCGGTTCGTCGGTGCTCTATTCCCAGGACGATCCGCCGGTTCCATACCTGATCGAGAACCGCGTTATCGTGTCGGGTGAAAACCTCGTCGACGCACAGGCGACGTACAATTCGCAGAACAACGAGCCGGTGGTTTCGTTCCGCTTCGATTCCAAGGGTGCCGCCCGCTTCGGCCAGGCCACCGCGCAGAACGTCGGCAAGCTGTTCGCCATCATCCTCGACAACCAGGTGATTTCGGCGCCGCAGATCCGTGAACCGATCCTTGGCGGCACCGGCCAGATTTCCGGCAATTTCACAGCCCAAAGCGCCAACGACCTCGCCGTGCTGCTGCGCGCCGGCGCGCTGCCCGCGACATTGACGGTCATCGAGGAGCGTACCGTGGGTCCGGGCCTGGGCCAGGATTCGATCCATGCGGGCAAGGTCGCGGGCATCATCGGTTCGATCCTCGTCGTGGCATTCATGTTCGTCGCCTACGGTTTCCTCGGCTTCCTCGCCAATATCGCGCTGGCGGTGCACGTGGCGATGATCGTCGGGCTGCTGTCGCTGCTCGGCGCGACGCTGACCTTGCCCGGTATTGCCGGTATCGTGCTGACCATCGGCATGGCGGTCGATTCCAACGTGCTGATCTACGAGCGTATCCGCGAGGAGCGACGCGCCGGTCGCTCGGTGATCCAGGCGATCGACACCGGCTTCTCGAAGGCGCTGGCGACCATCGTCGATTCCAATGTCACCTCGCTGATTGCGACAGTGGTGCTGTTCTATCTCGGTACCGGACCCGTGAAGGGCTTTGCCATCACCTATGCCATCGGCATCCTGACCACGGTCTTCACCGCTTTCACCTTCACCCGCCTGCTGGTGTCGATCTGGCTGCGCCGCGCACGTCCGAAGGAACTGCCGCGCGCACCGGTGACTTTCGTTCCGCCCGGCACGAAAATTCCGTTCATGGGTATCCGCCGGTGGACGTTCGCGCTGTCCAGCACATTGTCGATATTGTCCGTCGTGTTGTTCATGAGCGTCGGCATCAATTACGGCATCGACTTCAAGGGCGGTTCCCTGATCGAGGTGCAGTCGAAGAGCGGCGATGCCAATATTGGTGACATCCGCAGCCGATTGACGGAACTGAACATCGGCGAAGTGCAAGTGCAGCAGTTCGGTGCACTCAACGACGTGTTGATCCGCGTCGGCACGCAGGATGCCGGTGAAAATGCCGAGCAGACCGTGATCGACAAGGTGCGCGGCGAGCTGCAGGATCAGTATAATTTCCGTCGCGTCGAAGTGGTGGGCCCGACGGTTTCCGGCGAGTTGGCCAAGCAAGGCACGATCGCCATGATCGTCGCGCTGGCCGGCATCCTGATCTATGTCTGGTTCCGCTTCGAATGGCAGTTCGCGGTCGGCGCCATCGTCGCGACGGTGCACGATGTGGTCATGACGCTCGGTTTCTTCGTCATCACCGGGCTCGAGTTCAACCAGTCGTCACTGGCGGCGATCCTGACCATTATCGGTTATTCGCTGAACGACACGATCGTGGTCTATGACCGCGTCCGCGAGGATCTGCGAAAATACAAGCGAATGCCGTTGCCACAGCTGTTGAACAACGCCATCAACGAGACGTTGTCGAGAACGACGCTGACGTCCGTCACGACCAGCTTGGCGCTGCTGGCGCTGGTGCTGTTCGGCGGCGAAGTGATCCGCTCCTTCACGCTGGCGATGCTGTTCGGCGTCGTGTTCGGCACGTATTCGTCGATCTTCATCGCGGCGCCGTTGCTCATCCTGTTCAAGCTGCGGCCGCAGGCTTCGGCCGACGAGGAAAAGCCGGTCAGCGGCGGCAAGGCCGTCGCGACCTGACGCGCGGCCCCGAGGGGTGATAGAGTGATGGCCGGCAAAGGCATCATTATCCGCGAGGCGCATTTCCCCGGCCGCGCGCCAATCGAGGCCTATGGCAATGGCGGCTTCCGCTTTGCCGACATGTCGCATCGCGGCTCTCTCATGTGCCTGCCCACAGGCATCCATGGTTGGGAGCCGGCAAATCCCCAAGCGCTGACCGTGGCGGATTTCGACAGGCTGCTCGCCGAGGCCGACAAGGTCGAGATCCTGCTGGTTGGCATGGGTCGGGATCTCAGGCCGTTGCCGGCGGCACTGCGGGCCGCGCTGAAGGATGCCGGCATAGCGTCCGACCCGATGTCGACTGGGGCAGCAGTGCGGACCTACAATGTCCTTCTGGCTGAAAACCGCGCCGTGGCAGCCGCGCTCATCGCTGTCGATTGATATGTCGCAGAATACTGAAATCGTCATGGATGCGGTGCGCGTCGCCGACCATGATCGGTATCTCACCGCGCTCTACGCGCCGGCCGACAAGCGCAAGGCGCTGTTTTCGCTGTACGCATTCAATGCCGAGATATCAGGCATTCGTGACCGCATCCATGAGCCTTTGCCCGGGGAGGTCCGGCTGCAATGGTGGCGCGATGTCATCGCCGCCGGCGGTGAGGCGGGCGCGGGCCATCCCGTTGCCGAAGCCTTGAACACCACCATTGCGGCGTTCAAGCTGCCGAAACTGGCCTTTGAGAACATGCTCGAAGCACGCATCTTCGATCTCTACGACGATCCGATGCCATCGCGCACCGATCTGGAAGGCTATTGCGGCGAGACGGCAGCCGCGCTGATCCAGCTTGCGGCAATGGTGCTCGATCCTGTCGAGGCGCCAAGGTTCGCCGAACTGGCCGGCAGGGGGGGCTGCGCGCAGGCAATGACGGGCCTTTTGCTTCTGTTGCCGCTGCACCGCGGGCGCGGGCAGTGTTTTGTCCCGGCTGACATCCTGGCGGCGGCGGGCTCGTCGCCGGAAGAGTTTATTGCCGGCGATGGCGGTTCTGGTGCCCAGCGCGCCGTGGCCGCGATGATCTCGCTGGCGCGCGAGCATCTTTCCGCCTTCGAACGGGGGGCTGCCGCGCTGCCGGGGTCGTTGCGTCCGGCATTCCTGCCGCTGGCGCTGTCACGCGCTTATCTCGACAAGATGGAAGGCTCGCGCCGGGCCCCGCTCGGGGGCGTGGCACGGCTGTCGGCGTTGCGCCGGCACTGGCTGTTGCTGCGCCATGCGGGCAAGGGCTGGCCGACACATTGACGTAAACGTCAATCGTGTTAAGAAGTCCGCCTGCCGAGAACTGCCGCCTAAGAAGACAGGCTGGCCCGGAGGAGATCCCGTTCATGAGCTTGCCCGTGCTGGTCGTGATCGTCGTTCTGGGCATCGCGCTGTCGGTTACCGCCGTGCATTTCACCGGCGGCAGCAAGATGGTCACTCTGACCGGCGCGGATCAAGCCATGGGCCGTTTCGCAGAGGACTTTCCCGACGAGACTGCGACCGCGGTTCGACTAACCGCGGACGGCCGGTCCGCTTTTCTCGATCTTGGCCATGGCCGCACGGGCATCGTCCACGGTATCGGCGACTGCTTTCTGACCCGCGTCGTGACGCCTCGGGACGTCGTTGTGTCCAATGCCGACGAGACGGACACGATCCACCTGCGGCTGACGGACTTCACCTGGAAGGGCGGCCGCTTCCGCTTCGCCAATGCCGTCGACGTGCAGGCCTTGCTGAACGCTCTTGGGCCGCGAGGCACGAGTTCCGGGAAGGAGGCAGCGTGATGGACAGCTACGAGTTTCCGCAGGTCACCCAACTGGCCATTCCGTTTTTCGTCGCCGCGATCCTGATCGAGCTCTGGCTGGTGCGGACCGGTCGCGCCAAGGGCTCGTTCGAGACCCGCGACACGCTGACCAGCCTGATGATGGGCACCGGCAACGTCGTCGCCGGGCTGCTGCTCGGCGTCGTGTCCTACTGGGCGCTGTTGTGGCTATGGCAGTTCCGGGTCTTCAATCTCGGCCTGTCGGTTTGGGTGTTCCTGGCGGCCTTCCTTCTCGATGATCTGCGCTACTACGTCTACCACCGCATCGCGCACCGGGTGCGCTGGGTGTGGGCGGAGCACGTCAATCATCATTCCAGCCAGCACTACAATTTGTCGACGGCGCTCAGGCAAAGCTGGACCGGCCTGTTCACCTTCATGTTCGTGCTGCAGGCGCCGCTGGTGCTGCTCGGCTTCCATCCGGCGGTGATTGCCTTCACCTTCGGTTTCAACCTGGTCTGGCAGTTCTGGATCCACACCGAGACGATCGGCAAGATGTGGAACTGGTTCGAGTTCATTTTCAACACGCCGTCACACCACCGCGTCCACCACGCCACCAACCCGCGCTATCTCGACGCCAACTATGCGGGCACGCTGATCATATGGGACCGCATGTTCGGCACCTTCGTCGAGGAGTTGGAAGAGGACCGGCCGCGCTACGGCATCGTGAAAAATCTCGGCACTTTCAATCCGCTGAAAGTGGCGTTCCACGAATGGATCGGCATGTTCAGGGATGCCTTCGCGCCGGGGCTTTCGCTCAGCGACCGCATCAACTACCTGATCAAGCCGCCGGGCTGGAGCCATGACGGCTCACGCGAGACTTCGGAGACGCTGAAGGCTGCTTATGTCAGGCGAAATCCTGCGGAGGCGGGCAAGCCAGGCTTGCCGTTAGCGACCGCCGAGCCGGCCGAGTAGCTGTCCGATCAAGAGGGCTTGTCGCTATCGCGCATCAGCGCTTCGTAGTCGCGGCCGCCGTAGAAGATGTTGACGATGTGAACGACATCGCTTTCGACCACGTAGGCTATAACAGCGGAGTGTTCGAAAGGAACCGTCCTCAGTCCCGGCGCGATGTCATCACGCGGGCGACCGCCACGAGGGACGTTTCCAACGCCCAGGCAGCGTTCCTTGATCCGGTCAACGAAACCGTTGGTGATGCTTTCGCTTCCGCTGCTCTCAAGCACATAGGCGGCGATAGCCTCAAGGTCGGATATAGCTCCTCCGCTAAGAACGACGGCGAGACGCTGAATCATCATTGTCTCGCGCCAGTTGCGAAATGCGGTTCTTTACTCTGTCGATTGCCTCATTGAGCGGAACGGCGGGTCTCGTATCCTCGATCGACGCCTTCACACGCGCCCTGATCGAGGCCATGCGCTCGGCGTGTTCCTCTTCTTCGCGTTGGAAAGCGCGAAGAGCTGCGCGGATAACCTCGCTGGCCGAGCCGAACGAACCGTCCTCGACTCTTTCGCGGATCATGCGTGCCATCGCGGGTGTGACGGTGACGGATAGTTTCTCGGCTGCTTCCATGGAACGGCTCCGCTCGGCGTAAAGTAGGATAGTATCCTACTTTACGCCGAGCGTCCATCAGGCCGCGAGCTTATTCGGCAGCCTCAGCCGTCTGCGCCGGCACACCCAGCCATTCACGGCAGTCTTGCAGGGCACGCGAGGTGATGGCGTGGCGCTTGGCGACGGTCTTGTCCTTGCCGCGCATGCGCTTGCCCTCGCTCTTCGGCGCCTCGACCGGCGGGAACAGGCCGAAATTGACGTTCATCGGCTGGAAAGAGCGTTTGCCCGGCTCGTCGTCGGAAACGATGTGGCCACCGGTGATGTGGTTGAGCAGCGCGCCGAAGGCGGTGGTAAGCGGCGGTAGCGATGGTGCATGGCCGAGCCGCTCGGCTGCGGCGAAGCGCCCGGCGAGCAGGCCGATGGCGGCGCTCTCGACATAGCCTTCGCAGCCGGTGATCTGGCCGGCGAAGCGCAGGCCGGGTCGCGACTTCAGCTGCAGCGAGGCGTCCAGCAAGGTCGGCGAGTTGATGTAGGTGTTGCGGTGCAGGCCGCCAAGGCGGGCGAAGTCGGCGTTTTCGAGGCCCGGAATGGTGCGGAACACGCGCACCTGTTCGGCGTGCTTCAGCTTGGTCTGAAAGCCGACCATGTTGTAGAGCGTGCCCAGCGCATTGTCCTGCCGCAACTGGACGACCGCATAGGCCTTCACTGTCGGATTGTGCGCATTGGTGAGGCCCATCGGCTTCATCGGTCCGTAGCGCAGCGTCTCGACGCCGCGTTCGGCCATGATCTCGATCGGCAGGCACCCGTCGAAATAGGGCGTGCCTTCCCATTGCTTGAACTCGGTCTTCTGGCCGTCGACCAGCGCCTGCACGAAGGCGAGGTACTGATCCTTGTCCATGGGACAGTTGATATAATCCTTGCCGGTGCCGCCAGGCCCGACCTTGTCGTAGCGCGACTGGAACCAGCAGGTATCCATGTCGATCGTGTCGAAATGGATGATCGGCGCGATGGCATCGAAGAAAGCGAGCGCATCGGCGCCGGTCGCTTCGGCGATCGACTGGGCAAGCGACGGCGCGGTCAGCGGCCCGGTGGCGATGATCGTCTGGTCCCACTCCGCCGGCGGCAGGCCGGGAACTTCCTCGCGCTCGATGGTGATCAGCGGATGTGCCTCGAGCTTTTTCGTCACCGCGTCGGAAAAACCATCGCGGTCGACGGCCAGCGCGCCGCCTGCCGGCACCTGGTTGGCGTCGCCGGCGCTCATGATCAGCGAGCCGGCCAGCCGCATTTCGGCATGCAGCAGGCCGACGGCGTTGTTTTCGGCGTCGTCGGAGCGGAAGGAATTGGAACAGACGAGTTCGGCCAGGCCATCGGTCTTGTGGGCATCGGTGCCGCGAACCGGGCGCATTTCATGCAGGATGACGGGAACACCGGCCTCGGCCGCCTGCCATGCCGCTTCGGAACCGGCGAGGCCGCCGCCGATGATATGGATTGGATTTTTGCTCATGGCCGCCGGAATAATCGCTTGCCGCGGCGATTGCAATTGTCGCGTGGCGGTAACGCGAAACGCCTGGTCGGGAACACCTGCCCCTGAATACAACAACACCCGCCGGGGGAGGAGGTCCGGCGGGTGTCGTTTTGGGGGTCGACCCTCGGGAGGAGGTGAAGGCCGACCGTATTCGTCATCGCCGGGGAGGAGATCGGCTCAGACGAAATTCTCTTCGCATTTTTAGAGAGGGCGAAACCTCTGGGGCAAAATTCGTTTGTCCCGGGGAAACAGCGCCCGCCGCGGGAGGAGGTGCGGCGGGCGCCGTTTGGGTGGCCAACCTTCGGGAGGAGGTGAAGGTTGGGCCTATTCGTCATCGCCGGGGAGGAGGTCGGCTCAGACGAAATTCTCTTCGCATTTTTACAGAGGGCGAAACCTCTGGGGCAAAATCCTTTTCCCCCGGGGAAACAACGCCCGCCGCGGGAGGAGGTGCGGCGGGCGCCGTTTTGATGGTCAACCCTTGGGAGGAGGTAAGGGCGGACCGAATTCGCTTGGGTCGGGGAGGAGGTCGACCCCAGCGAAATTCCTTGGTTACATCGCCTGGCGGGCGATGATCTTGATTTCGTCGCGGACGATGCCGAGATCATGCAGCTGGCGGTTCGAAAGGCGACCCAGCTCGGTAACCGTCTCGCGATAAACGCGCCAGTTACGATAGTTGCGGATCAAGTTCATTGTCGTTCTCTTTTTCAAAACTGGTTCGGACCATTCGCGGCCCGAAGGATTAGACCGCCTTGCGAGCGACGTAAGGGATGTCGCTGCGGCTGATGCCGAGGTCGGTCAGTTCACGGTTGCTCAGGCGGCTCAGCTCGGAGACGGTGTCCCGGTAGCGGCGCCAGTTGCGGTAGTTGCGGATCAGGTTCATGGTAGTTCTCGTTTCGTCTTTCTTGCGGATCATTCCGTTTGTGTACGAACCATAAGTAGGGGGACCCATATCGATTTAAAAGCGCTATGGCTGCATGGCAGCAATGCAAATTGTGCAATGCAACATTAACGCGGCTTCACCGACCCGACACAAAGAAGCCAGAATCAGAAAGTGCCGCGACGTCAACGGTTTGGGGCTGATCGGCTGAAAAAAGACCAACTGGGGGAGAAGGGGAATGGCGGGCTATTCATCACGATTAAGGTCCGATATCGCGCGGTGGCGGCAGGCAGGCCTGATCGACGCCGCCACAGCCGATTCCCTGGTCCGTGACGTCGACGCCAACGCCCGCCAGTCGCTCAGCTTCGGCTCGATCCTCGCGATGATGGCGGCCCTGCTCTTTGGAGCGGCCATCCTGATCTTCGTCGCCGCCAATTGGGAAGCGATCCCGCGGCTGGCGCGGGTGGCCGCGCTGTTCGCCGTTATCCTTGGCGGCTATGTCGGCGGGGCGGTGCTGAAGACGCGCGACCATGCGGCGATCGGCGAAGCCCTGTGGATCGTGGCGGCGGCCGCGTTCGGCGCTTCGATCGCGCTGATCGGGCAGATGTACCATTTGTCCGGCGACGAGGCTTCCGCCCTGGTCACCTGGGGCGCCGGCACGGCATTGGCGGCGGTTGCGCTGCGCTCCAACGCGCTGACCGTGGCAGCGATCGGCATCGCCGACGCCTGGCTGTTCCTGAAAGGGTTCGACTATTACAGCCGTAGCGAGTTTCCACACGCCTTCGTCGTCATGGCGGTGGTGCTGTTTGCTGTTTCGTTCTGGACCCGCAGCCAGCCGGCGCGGCATCTGATCATCCTGTCGCTGCTTTTCTATCTGGTGCTCCTGGCCATGGATCACGCGACGCTGCCGGTAGCGATCCCTCTGGTCATCGTCTCTGTCGCGCTTTTTGCTGCTGCCGCCCTTGCGCCGGAACCGGTCGACAGGATCGTGCAACTCGGCGGTCGTTTGCCCCTGCACGCGCTGCTTGGCTTCCTCACCGGCCTGGCCATCATCCAGTTCGAACTGGCTGGCGAGAGCACCTACAACAGCGGTTTCGCCATCGCTTCGGTCGTCGCATTGGCGGGGATCGTCGCGGCAGTCGTGTTCGCAGGCCGTGAGAGCCGTGGCCTGCGCTGGCTGGCCTATCTCGGCTTCGCCTTCGAACTCGCCATCATTTATGTCGTGACGCTTCAGTCGATGCTCGACACCGCCGGCTTCTTCCTTGCCGCCGCGCTGCTGCTGGGCGTGCTTGCGATCGTCATCATCCGCGTGGAAAAACGCATGAAGGGTCCGGCCATTGGGGGAGCCACGGCATGATGACCGGGAAGAGGCTTGTCATCTCGGCGCTGGTGCTGGCGCTCGTCCAACTCGGTTTTCTCAGTTGGATCATCGCCAGCCGGGCGGCGATCCTGCGTAATGGCAAGGAAGTGCTGCTGAAGATCCAACCAGTCGATCCGCGCGACTTGCTGCGCGGCGACTATATCGTCGTCGGCTATGACATCTCGCGCATACCGGTTAAAATGATCGCCAACATTGCGTCCGACAAACAGTCCAGCGACGACACCTCGATCGTGGTCCGGCTGAAGAAGGGCGCCGACGGCTACTGGACGCCGACCGCCGCTTGGTTCGGCACGGCGCCGACGCCGGCCGCAACGGACGAAGCCGACATTTCGGGCCATGTCGCCGCAGGTTGGGATCTTCGCGGCGAAGGCATGACGATCGCGCCGGATTACGGCATCGAGCGCTTCTATCTGCCCGAAGGCGAGGGGATGGCGATACAGAGCGACATGCGGGTGCGCCCGTTCGGGATCAAGCTGGCGCTCGCCGCCGACGGCACGGCGCAGATCAAGGCGCTGATGGATGGCGACAAGACGCTTTTCGAGGAGCCGCTCTATTAGGTCGTGGGACGCGCGATAACGACGCCGGTCCTCTTCGCCAGGTCTCGCAGGACGCTCCTTCGTCTAGCGAGCGTCGGGTGGCCTGCCACCCGAAGCTCGGAGAGCGAAGGGTGGTGCGGGTAGAGGGACTCGAACCCCCACGATCTCTCGCCAGAACCTAAATCTGGTGCGTCTACCAGTTCCGCCATACCCGCGTGGCCCGGCAATCCCATGTAGCCATCATTCTGTCAATGTCGGAGACAAGATGTCGGCTCAGGGCCGGAATGTTGGTTATTCGCCTAAACGCGAAGACTGTTGAAAATTAGGCTCGCCTGTGACAAAAGGCGTGTCAAATGTGACGGAACGCGACGATCCGCTTCTACAAGATGTGATAAGAAGTAGGAAAAACAAGAACTTATTCACATTTTGGAACGCAGTTTGGGAGAGTTTGAGCCGTATTTCCGGTCAAATCGCCAGGTTCCGTACCAAAAGCCATTCCCGGCAAGAATTACCGGCAGGCTGTGAACGGCAGGGAGCCGTTTGGCAGCCTCATTGGTGAAAACAAAGGTTTTACGATGCAGGTCACCGAAACTCTCAATTCCGGTCTCAAGCGCGAGATCAAGATCACCGTGCCGGCCGGTGATATGGAAGCCAAGCTGATGGCGCGGCTGTCGGACGCCCGCAACAAGGTCCGCATCAACGGCTTCCGTCCGGGCAAGGTGCCGGTGCAGCACCTGCGCAAGGTCTATGGCAAGTCGTTCATGGCCGAAGTGGTCAACGAGATCCTCAACGACTCGACCCGCTCGATCATCACCGGGCGGGGCGAAAAGGCCGCCATGCAGCCCGAGGTCATCATGACCGAGGACGAGAAGGAAGCCGAGAAGATTCTGGCCGGCGGCGCCGACTTCGAGTTCCGCCTCAACTATGAGGTCATTCCGGCGATCGAGATCAAGGATTTCTCCGACATCAAGGTGACGCGCCAGGTGTTCGACGTTCCGGATTCGGAAATCGACGACCAGGTCAAGCGCGTCGCCGAATCGGCGCGCAGCTACGAGCCGAAGACCGGCAAGGCCGCCGAAGGCGACCGCGTCACGATCGACTATGTCGGCAAGATCGACGGCGAGGCTTTCGCTGGCGGCGCCGGCAACGACCAGCCGCTGGTGCTGGGCTCCAAGGAGTTCATTCCGGGCTTCGAGGATCAACTGATCGGCGCCAAGGCCGGTGACGAGAAGCAGATCACCGTGACCTTCCCGGAAAACTACCAGGCGGCGCATCTGGCCGGCAAGGAAGCGACCTTCGAGGTCACCGTCAAGGAAGTGTCGAAGCCCGGCGAGCTCGAAATCAACGACGAGACCGCCAAGAACCTTGGCCTGGAATCGCTCGAGCGCCTGCGTGACATCGTGCGCGGCCAGATCGAGAACCAGTTCGGTTCGATGACGCGCCAGAAGGTCAAGCGCCAGCTGCTCGACCAGCTCGATGCGGCCTATTCCTTCGAAGCGCCGTCGAAGCTCGTCGAAGCCGAGTTCAACAACATCTGGGCGCAGGTCAACCGCGACCTGGAAGCCGCCGGCCGCACCTTCGCCGACGAAGAGACGACCGAGGAAGAAGCGCGCGCCGAATACATGCGCCTTGCCGAGCGCCGCGTGCGCCTTGGCCTGGTGCTGGCCGAGATCGGCGAGAAGGCCGGCGTCACGGTTTCGGACGAGGAACTGCAGCGCGGCCTGTTCGAGCAGGTTCGCCGCTTCCCGGCCAACCAGCAGCAGGAAGCCTTCGAGTTCTATCGCAGCAATCCCGAGGCGCTCAACGCGCTCAGGGCGCCGATGTTCGAGGAGAAGGTTGTCGACCACCTGCTCGAACAGATCTCGGTCACCGACGTCAAGGTCAGCAAGGAAGAGCTGATGGCCGACGACGAGGAAGACGAGACCAAGGCCAAGGCGAAGCCGGCCAAGAAAGCCGCGTCGAAGAAGGCCGAAGCCAAGGCAAGCGATGCCGCTGACGAGACGGAAGAGCCGAAGAAAAAGGCCGCGCCGAAAAAGAAGGCCGCCAAGGACGCCGAATAGGCCGCTCATTGCAGCGAATTCCGAAAGGCCGCCTCCGGGCGGCCTTTTTTCGTTGCCAAACTGCAACATCGGATTCGTTCCTGATGGGCACCGGTGGCGATACGAAGCCTTGATCATTATCTGGTTGATTGGAAGGCCAGAGGTAATTGGTGATGTCGTTGGGGGTGTTCGTGGGAACGAGGCGCGCTGCCGCCACGGTGCTTTTCCTTGCCTTGGCCTGCGGCGCTGCCGGGGCCGGTACGGACAATTGGCGTTTTGACACGGCCAATGACGGCCTCGTCACGGCGTCGGTCTATGCCACCAACAAACTGATCACCGGAGGCGGCGCGCTGAGCTACAGCCCGGTGCTGACCATCGCTTGCCGGGCTGACGGCGAGCCGGCCTGGACCGAATGGCTGCAATTGAACGACGCGGTCTCCGCAAGCCGGAAAATCACCATGTCGGTGACCATCGACGGCGCCGGCAAATTCGACGAGAGCTGGTCCGTCGGCACGCGCGGCAGGCAGCTGATGCGCGACGGCGCCGATGGCATCAAGCGCCTCGTTCCGGCAAACCGCCTGCTGCTGTCATGGCGCTTCGGATTGTTGTCGGGGCGTGGCCAAGCCGATTTCGACCTCGCCGGCTTCGACGAGGCGGTCAGCCAGATTGCCGGCAGCTGCAAGACCGATCGGCCTTGATTTTAGAAGAGTGGCGATCTTTTGGGCTGTCGCCACTGGAAGATTGATCCGCGAGTGCGCGGCATCAGCATCGTTCTTTCCACAATTGAATGATTTCAAATTCCGGCCAGGATAATCGCCAGCGCCGTGGCGTTGCCGTCTCGCGAATACAAGACCTAGATCAGCAGCAGGCCCTTCATGCTGGAATAGCCCTTTCGCCCGATGATGATGTGGTCATGCACGGAAATGCCCAGCCGCTTGGCGGCTTCGATGATCTCTTTCGTCATCTCGATATCGGCACGCGACGGCGTCGGGTCGCCGGAGGGGTGATTGTGGACCAGGATGATCGCGGTGGCCGACAGTTCGAGCGCGCGCTTGACCACTTCCCTGGGATAGACGGGCGTGTGGTCGACCGTGCCTGTCTGCTGCACCTCGTCTGATATCAGCGCGTTCTTCTTGTCGAGGAAAAGGATGCGGAACTGCTCGCGCGCCTCGAACGCCATGGCCGAGCGGCAATAGTCGAGGAGCTGCTGCCATGACGAGAGGATTTCGCGGCCCTGAACCTCGCCGCGCGCCATGCGCTGGGCGGTCGCCGCGATGACCTTCAGCTCGAGCGCCACGGTCGGGCCGATGCCCGTGACCTCCTGCAACAGGCCGACGGGCGCGCCGAGCACTTCGGCCAACGTGCCGAAGCGGGCCAGCAGCGCCTTCGCGACCGGCTTGGTGTCGGCGCGCGGGATCAGGCGGAAAAGCAGGAGTTCCAGCAGTTCATAGTCGGGCAAGGCATCCGGGCCGGCCGAGGCAAAGCGCTCGCGCAGACGATCACGGTGGCCGAGATAGTGAGGCTTTTCGGCGGGAGCCTGTCTGGCCTTCGTGGCTTGCCGCACTGGCACCTCGGAGAAGAAACTCCGCTCGTCGTCATCGCCCTGTGTCGCCATGTGCCGCCCATCCAGCCCGAGCAATGATCGCTGATCCCCGCGAAACACTAGGACGGCGGGCGGGGGCGGTCGAGGTCTTTTCGGCGGCAAGGAATAAGTAAGCCAACGACCTCAACGCAATGTTGCGGCAATGGGGGTCGCGCAAGCTCATGGCATCGCCATTGATGGCCCCGCATTGGAGGACCAAGATGCCCAGCCTCGTTCGTATCCTGCTGTCCGTCGGGCTGTTTCTGAGCTTCAGCCCTGCAATGGCTGCCCTGGTGATCGATGCCGTACCCGCCGGTAGCCGCTCTGATCAGAACCTCCCGATCCATTTCATCCAATACGATGATCCTTGCACGGACGGCCGTTACAGCGACGGCAAGCCGCATAACTGCCGGGAGCTCCTGCGCATGCTGGACCGCCGGGAGCGTTATCGGGAACGGCACGACAATTACCCGCGCGAACGCTACGATCCCTGCATCAATGGCAGGGTCAGCGATGGCCGTCCGCGCAGTTGCCGGGAAATAATGCGCTGGCTACGAGATATGGACGAGGACGAAGACTGGCGGCCGCGCAAACACTGGAGATAGGCCGCTATTCAAGACCTCGCCACGGCGTCCTAAACCGGCAGGCCGGGGCGGTCGAGCTTTTTGGGCGACAGCGTGAAAATCTCGCAGCCGGTGTCGGTCACCCCGATCGTGTGCTCATACTGCGCCGACAGCGAGCGATCGCGCGTCACCGCCGTCCAGCCGTCCGACAGGACTTTCACATGCGGCCGGCCAAGATTGATCATCGGTTCGATGGTGAAGATCATGCCGGCGCGCATTTCCACGCCTTCATTGGCGCTGCCATAATGCAGGATGTTTGGGGCATCATGGAACAGCTGGCCGACGCCGTGGCCGCAGAAATCGCGCACCACGGAGCAGCGCTCCGCTTCGGCGTAGGTCTGGATGGCGGCGCCGATGGCGCCGGTGCGCGCGCCCGGCCTGACCGCGGCGATGCCGCGCAACAGGCACTCATGGGTGACCTCGAGCAGGCGTTCGGCGGCCCGCTTGATCGTGCCGACCGGATACATGCGCGAGGAATCGCCGTGCCAGCCATCGAGGATGTAGGTCACGTCGATGTTGACGATATCGCCATCCTTCAGCGGCTTGTTGTCGGGAATGCCGTGACAGACGACATGGTTGATCGAGGTGCAGGACGATTTCGTGTAACCGCGATAGTTGAGTGTGGCCGGCAGCGCGCCGTTGTCCATGCCGAACTCGAAGACGAAACGGTCGATCGTGTCCGTGGTGACGCCGGGACCGACCATTGGCACCAGCTCGTCCAGGCAGCGCGCGGTGAGGTCGCATGCCTTGCGCATGCCGGCAAAGCCTTCCTCGCCATAGAGGCGGATCTGGCCGGTGTTTCTGAGCGGTGCAGTGGCGGCGTCGAGATAGGTGACCATTTTGTCCATATAGAAGGTGGCGCGCGGCAGGAGTGAGGCGCGTAAGTGGCACCAGATTTGGCACTTGGGGGCGAAAGGTTCAAGGAAGAACTGCCTGATGCGGTCTCAGCCGCCCGGATATTCGCTTGCCGAGGCAATGCTTTCCGTTTTTCGCGGCGTTGCTTTCACTGCCGGGCCGCCTGGTGCCGGCAGGCTTTGCCTTTGCCCGCTGCAGCAAAGCGGCGTGTTTCCGCAGTGACGACACATTTCCGTGGCACAAAACGAACGAAGCAACTTTTGACGACGAACGGCGTTGCTTGGGCGATGCCGGTTCGGGAGATGTCGAATGGACAGATTGCAATTCGAGGTGCCGGTGCGCATCGCACCAGGCCCCGGCTTGCCCGTCGAGGAAATCTACAGCGTCGAGCAGGCGCTCGATTTTCTGCAGGATTGGCCGGCACGCCGGCAGGGGCCGGTGTATCAGAAAGCCTTCAATGCCTGTTTCGGTGCCACGGTGGATGTGGTCGAGACCGAAGACGCCTGCCGGGCGTTCATGGCGTTCTGCCGTGTCACCGGACTGATGGCCGGCGACATGATGGTGCCGCGCAAGCGCGGCGGCGAGGCGAGAGCACTGCCGGCCTGAGGGCCGCCGGGTGAACCAGTTCGGGTTCGAAAGTACATGACAATTCGCGTGCGCGACGCATCGGCCGGCCACCGTTAAGCTTCCGTTTCCACCTTCGCTGTTAGCCATTGCTTGTTCGGCAATGGTTGATTCGTTGCGTCAGTTTCATGGTTCGGAAGATGTACCCAGAAAAAGTCCGTGCGTTCCCGATCGATCGTCAGGTATTCTTGGTCAGGGAAGTTGCCGCCAAGCTCGGCAATCTGCATGGCGAGACCGCCACCTCGTTCTGGAAGGCAAAAGCGACGGAGTTGCTCGATCTCGTTGTCGGGACGGGCAGGGACAGAACGGCAGCCAGCGACGAAGTGCGCAGGTTCTTCCTGGCCGTGCAAAGAGAATTGTTGGCTGAGTCGAACGGTGAGTCCGCGCCAGTTCTTTCCGCCTGAAGCGGCGGACGCCGATCAGGCAATGGGACCCCCGATCAAACAATGGCACCCCTGATCGAAAATGAGCCTAAGTTTTAGCCATTCGTTCATATATGCGTGCTTTCTAATTGATCATGGTATTCAACTGCTTCACCCGGATACGGCTGACGGCGGCTGGCATAGGTCGCAGCAGAGCCGCGAACGTCGCCACCATCTTTGCCCTCACGCTGCCGATCGTTGTCGGTGCGGCGGGTTTTGGCGTGGAAACCTCCTATTGGTACTATAACAGCTTGAGACTGCAGGCCACGGCGGATGCCGCGGCCTATGCCGGCGCGCTGGAGCAGATCTCGGGTTCCGATACGCCGACGATTGTCGCGGCGGCGACCCAGTCGGCGGCGACGAATGGGCTTGGCGGGGGCACGATCGTCGTCAATACGCCGCCCGCATCCGGACCGAACACGGCCAAGAAAGCGGTTGAGGTGATCGTCGGCCAAAAGCTCAATCGGATGTTCACCTCGATCTTCACTCAGACCCAGGTTCCAGAACAGGCGAGGGCCGTGGCCCTCATCACCAATGCTTCGAAGGCCTGCATGCTGGCGCTCGATCCGACCGCCTCGCAGGCTGCCCTGTTCTCAGGCAACACCAGCGTGAAGGTCACGGGCTGCTCGGTGATGGCCAATTCGATTGCCTCGGATGCCATCAAGCTTCAGGGATCGGCGGGTCTCCAGGCCGATTGCCTGATCACGGCGGGCGGCGTCTCTCTCAGCAACCCCGTCACCACCGTTTGCGCGGCCCCGATCACCCAGGCGCTGCCTGCCGCGGATCCATTTGCCGGCCTGCCGGCCCCGGCGGCCTCGAACCCCTGTCAGAACGCCAACAAATCAGCGCTGGGCCCGGGTACATATTGCAACGGACTGAGCTTGAGCGGCAGCGTGACGCTGCAGCCTGGCGTTTATGTTATCCAGGGTGGCGATTTCAGGGTGAACGCGAACGCCAACGTCGCCGGCGATGGCGTCCTTATTTACCTCGCCGGCGGATCGCGTGTGTCGATGAATGGCAACGCCACGGTAAATTTGAGCGCGGCGACGTCCGGCACTTACTCGGGCGTGCTGATGTATGGCGACAGAACGGCCATCGGCGGACAGAGCACCTTCAACGGCACGGCAACCTCGCTACTGACAGGCGCGCTCTATTTTCCCAAGCAGCAGGTCAATTATCTCGGCAATTTCTCCGGCCAGAACGGATGCACCCAGGTTGTCGCCGACATGATCCAATGGTCCGGCAACTCGACCATCAATCAGGACTGCACAAGTCTCGGAATGCGCGACATTCCCGCCACGCAATCCGTAGCGCTGGTCGAGTAGCTTTCCATGGGACGACCATCAGTGCCGATCCTGAGCGATGATACCGGCGTCGCCGCGGTCGAGTTCGCACTGGTGCTCCCTTTCCTGTGCGTGGCCTTGCTTGGCATCCTGGACGGCTGGTCCTATGTGACCAGCTCACTGTCGATGCGTGCCGGCGTAAAGACCGCCGCGAACCTGATCATGGCCGGGTCGACCAATGATACGGCGACCCAGGCCGTTGCCATTGCGAGCTGGGAAAAGCGGCCGGCGGACGGCCAGGTCGCCCTAAGCCGGATTTATATGTGCGGGACTACCGTGGTCGACGCGTCCACTTTGTGCAGCGGGCCGAAGACGCCCTCGGTCTTTGTTCAAATCCAGGCATCTGCCACCTGGCAGCCGCCCGTCACCTTCGGCGTCTTTTCCGCCTCCAGCACCATCGGCCACCTGGAGGTGATCCGTGTTCGGTAATGCGATGGGCTTCAGGGCCGATCGATCGGGCGGAGCCGCGCTCGAATTCGCGCTGATCGCACCGTTCCTCATCATGCTGCTGTTCGGAATCTTCGCCTTCGGCTGGTCGATGAATTCGGCCTCAAGCGTTCGGTACACGCTGGAGGCGTCCGCACGGTCCCTGCAGCTTAACAACACGCTGACTCAGGCCGACATCCAGGCGATCGCGACGCAGAAACTGCTTGCGCTGGGTCTGAAGGATGTCAACGTCACGATCGCCATCGATCCCGTGAGCGGCGGCTTTCGCATGGCGCACCTGACCGCTGCCTATGCGTTCGTCATAGACTTCCCGTACTTCAGTGCCTTTCCGATCAATTATGCGACGACCGTTACCGTGCCGCTGGTCGGCAGCTAGACGTGGGCTGTCCCTGCTATGTCGGCGAAGGACGTTTGGAACGGTTCCATTCCGCCCAGTAACAGGCTCTTTTGCCAGGGCGGGATTGCCGAAATTTTTACCCAAGATATCAAGAATCTTTAAACTCCTGCCCTTTACGAAAGCACGTATGGCCTCGTGGCGGAGCGGCTACGCTAGAGACTGCAAATCTCGGAAGCCTCGGTTCGATTCCGAGGCGAGGCCTCCAAAATCCCGATGCGGCTGGATTGTCGACCGGGACAGGATTGGAGCCCATCCCTGGTTCCATTCCGCATTACGCTAAGCGGTTCCGCTTGGGTGCAAAAAGCTCTAACGGAACAGATATCTCGACACCTCGGGGTTGCCGCGGCGCCACATCACGTTGTCGAGGAAATAGTGGTGTACGTTGATGAAAATCAACACGATGAAGAAGAACAGCGACGACCCAAGGACCTCCCGGTCATAGGGGACAATGGCGGTCAGCGCGGTCGGAATCAGCCAGAAACCCAGACCGCCAAGGAGGAGGCCAGCACTAATGAACTCCAGGAGCCGCACTCTGTAGGCCGGACCAAGAATCGACAGGATTCTGGATTGCGGAATTTTTTCGGCATCGCGCGCATCACGCTCGACATTGCTCTGATAGCGCCAGACCACCGCCAGGTACTGCAAGGAATGGAGCGCCGGCACTACGAGCAGCCAGAGCGGGTTTGTCCTTACGATCAGAATCCAAAGATATAGCGACGCGCTGTAGGCGATGATGCCGTTATATGGCAGGCTGCCGCCATTCCTGGTCCAGCGATTGATCAGCATCACAACCGTGGCAGCCGTGGAGGCGGCCGCGGCCGAGAGTGCAATCGCATTGAGCCATGCAGGGGTGGCAAACGTGTAATATTCCAGCCCCAGGTATTTTCCCTGGCTGACCGCCGTGTTCGTCTGAAGCCACGCGAACAGCCAAACGGCATAGCTGTTGACCAGCAGGATTTTCTTGTCCGGATCGGTGAAGAACCGGCGCTTCAGGACGGCATCCACCATCAACATGCCGTAGCCTTGCTTGACGTAGTGCCAACCCACGAAAAAGAACATCGCGTTGGTTGCATTCCCCAAGAGCCGGGCGTTAGCCGTTATCGAGCCATAAGCGAAAAATGCGCCCATGAGCAGGGGAACGACGATGCCGGCGAAGATGTAGCGGATCTGCAGGTTCCTGTCGTATCCGTCGCCACGCAGCTTCCGCCCAAAATTGCGGTAGAAGAGTTGGTAGGAGTGGGCGAAGTGCGGATAGTTGATCAGATAAGCCAGGAAAAGCATCGTCGCCGCAACGAGCCCTTCGTATCTCAGCGGCACGAAATACAGCACGGGCAAAATTAGGAATGCGCTGCCGCCAAGCATCAGAAAGTCCGCGAGCGGACCAAAGAGATATTTTGGAGGCGTTGCCGCAGGAGCGCGTGTATCCGCCGAAAGGTGAACTGCCATATGAGCGCTCCCTTCGGGTCCATTTAACCACCGGCCTGTATGCTCGACAAGATCGAGAATCCGAGCGGTCACCAACAGGCTTGAGCATCGGCCGCAACGGACGCCGTGATCCTCAAATTGTCGATGCGGTGCCGCCCTGCCAAATCTGCCGGGCACTCGCTGTGTAGAATCGGGAAGGAGAGACCGAGGTCTGAAAAATCTGGTACGCCCAAGGGGAATCGAACCCCTGTTACCGCCGTGAAAGGGCGGTGTCCTAACCGCTAGACGATGGGCGCGCTCAGACGAAGCGGCTTATACTGGCGTTGTGCGCAACCGGCAACCCGTTAGGTGCCGCCTTGGACAACTTTTTTCCGGCCTGCCAAATCAGCGTTTTCGCGGGGGGAAGAGCTTGCAATTTGCTATGACGTCAGGCGCCCCGGCATCCTGGAGTGTTCGCGACGAAGCTTCTCTTCCGCTCTGCCCGTGGATGACGAAGTCGGGGACTTCCGCTGACAGGCTCCAGCCTGCCAAATCGCCGCTAGCCGTCGTCACCGCCGCTGCGCCGGCGGCAGCGCCAGTTCCAGTCGCGCTCGGGGCCGACGTCGACATGAACCGATTCGGTGTGGCAGTAGGTGCCGACGCCGCCGCGGCCGGGCATGGTCCTGATGTAATTCGCAAGCTCCCATTTGGAGACGCCGGGCACCTGGATGTCGGCGGCGGCGCAATACATGTGCAGCGAATTCTTGGCGCCGTTGGCGCGACGGTTGCGGGCCGGATCGCGATAGCCCGAGGTCACCATCATCTTGCGGCCGTAATGGCCTTCGATCGTCTTCAGCACGCGCACAAGGGACGGCTTCAGGCAAGCCACGTCGACGCTCTCATTCTGCTTCAAGAGACCGTTGGGCGCGAGCCGAGCCATGCCGGCGGCGGAGGCAACCTGATAGGAGCCGCCCGAGCCTTCGTCCTCGTTTAGGTCGACGTCGCTTTCATCGTCGAGGCCGGATTTGCGCTTGATCTCGAACAGGGCCGTCTGGCGCACGCCGGGCAAGGCGTCGCTGCCGGTGATGTGACCGGCATCGCCGCCAAGTGAAGCCAGTTGCAGTGGCTTCTGCGTGGAATCAGCAGAGGCCAAAGTGATGATCGGTTTTGCCGCGGCCGGAGCAGGCTTGGGCTGCACGGCAGGCTGTTCGCCCGATCGGGTGTTGACCAGCGGAGCAGGCGTCGCCGAAGCCGGGGTGGCGCCAAACATCGACGCCAGGAAGCCTTTTTTCTTCGGCGCGTCGGCTTGCGGTGCCTCGCCGGCGGTCACGTACACCGGATTGTTCATCACCGGTGCCGCGGCTGGCGTCGGCGCCGTCGCGGCGGCATCGGCGGCGGCGATCTTCTGGGCGACCGCGTCTGTCTGCTGCGCCGTCTGTACCGGCTGCTGCAAGGACTGCGGCGTCTGTCCCGCGATCGTTTCCGCGCCGGCCGGTATGGTGAGCGGGAAAGTGGCCCCAGGCTTGGCAATCGGTACGTAAGCAACCTTTTCGGGGAGTGCCGTGTCGCTTTCGCTCATCACGGTCGTCTGCTCTGTCGCCACTTGCGACGACGAATCAGCGGCGAGAGGCTTGCCCGCAGAGGCGGCGTGGAGGTCCGATTCGGAAGCATTATAGCCGGGCATTCCAACCGACATTGTCGGATCGCCAGCCGATGTGCAGGAGGCCAGAAGCATGGAGCAGAGCGCTGCCACAATGGCGCGGCGTTCTCCCTTTGCGAGGCTCCATCCTGCTGATTTCAAAGTCAAATTCCCCCTCGGTGTCCGATCGGTATATACCTGGCGCCGACTGGTATTTCCGCGTCAGGTGGACCTTTGTCTCCGATCCGGAAACGAGACCTGTGTCAAATCAGCAAGCCTGTAAGTATTTTTGCAGCGATTGCCGAATTGCGGCCGCTTGATGGTTGACGACACCATTTCGCCCGCTTTTGCGGGGGCGTCAACTCACCAGACATTACAGTCCGTTACACACGCACCTTGACATAGGTCCCGGGAGCATCGCCCAAGGTTTTCATATGCTTGCCGGGTTTGCGGGCAGGCACACGGGTGTTGTCCTTGGCCTCTATCCAGCCTTGCCAGTGCGGCCACCAGGATCCCGGATGGTCGGTGGCGGAGGCTATCCACTGGTCGAAGTCGCCCTTCGGCGGACCGCCGGTCCAGTACTGATATTTGTTGGATGCGGGCGGATTGACGACGCCAGCTATATGGCCCGATCCCGCCATCACGTACTCGACCGGGCCGCCGAAATATTTCGAGCCAAGGAAGACGGACAGAGCCGGCGCGATGTGATCTTCCCGGGAGGCGAGATTGTAGACCGGAATAGTGACATCGCCGAGCGAGATCGTGTGGCCCGCCAGTTGCATCGTGCCGCGCGAGAGGTTGTTCTCGAGATAGCAGTTGCGCAGGTAGAAGGAGTGGTTGGCCGCCGCCATGCGGGTCGAATCGGCGTTCCAGTAGAGCAGGTCGAAGGGCAGGGGGTCCTTGCCGCGCATGTAGTTGTTGACGACATAGGGCCAGATCAGGTCACCCGAGCGCAGCATGTTGAAGGCGGTCGCCATCTTGGTGCCGTCGAGATAGCCCTTTTCGTTCATCGACTTTTCCACCGCCGCGACCTGTTCCTCGTCGACGAACACTTTCAGATCGCCGGCATGGGTGAAGTCGACCTGTGTGGTGAAGAAGGTCGCCGACTTGATGCGGTCGTCGCCTTCCCCAGCCATCAGCGCCAAGGCCGCCGCCAGCAACGTGCCACCGACGCAGTAGCCTATAGCATTGACGTCGCGCTCGCCGGTCGCTTTCTCGATCGTGTCGAGGCCGTATTGCAGGCCTTCCCTGATATAGGCTTCCCAGTTCTTGGCGCCGTGGCGTTCATCCGGATTGATCCAGGAGATGACGAAAACGGTGTGGCCTTGCTCGATCGCCCAGCGGATGAAGGATTTCTGCGGGTTGAGGTCGAGTATATAGAACTTGTTGATCCAAGGCGGGCAGATCAGCAGCGGGCGCTTCAGCACCGTCTCGGTCGCCGCATCATACTGGATGATCTCGGCGACATCGCTGCGGCCGACCACCTTGCCGGGCGTGGTGGCGATGTTCCTGCCGATCTCGAAGGGTGAATAGTCAGCCTGACGCAGTTTGAGGTCGCCTTTGCCGGCGGCGATGTCCTCAGCCAGCATCTTCATGCCGCGCACCAGGTTTTCGCCGTTGGAGGCGACGGTTTCGCGAAACAGTTCGGGATTGGTCAGGATGAAATTGGACGGCGAGATGGCGTTGGATACTTGCTTGACGTAGAAGCTCGCCTTGTGGCGGGTATGCTCGTCCAGGCCTTCGGCATGGTCGACCAGTTCGGACGCCCAGCGCGAGGTGACCAGATAGGCCTGTTTCAAGAAGTCGAAGAAGGCGTTGCGGCCCCATTCCGGGTCCTGGAACCGCTTGTCGCCGCGCTCCGGCTTGACGGCATCGTCGGCGCCCTCGGCATTGGGGCTGACGCGCTGGATGGCGTTCGCCCAAACCGTCATGTAGCCAGCGAACAGCCGCGTCTGCGCTTCGAGCGCCCGCTGCGGATCGGCGAGCCAGTATTCGCTGAGCTTGGAGAAGGTCTTGACCATGTCGACCACCGGCTCGGCGACTTGGTCGCGCACCTCACCTTTTTCGCGCGGTTCGGCCCACGCGGAAGCCGCCTTGCCAGCCTGCTCGATCATCCGCGCCATGTTCAGCGCGAAGCGTTCCGGGTCCTTCACCAGATATTGCTCGACCGTCGAAGGTCCGCCATCTTCCGCTTTGCCCGAATCGGGTGTTTTGGACATGGTTCGCGGGGTTCCTCCGGAAGCGTTTTCTTGACATATTAACATGGGACATCCGACAGGGTCCAATCTCGCTCTACCCCGGCTGCCAAGGAAACAATATGACGATTAAGTTTGGCGAGACTGTTTTTTTCGGTGCCGGCCACTTTTGCCGCATCAGCGCGGCCCTCATGCTCCTGGCCGTTGCCGGATGCTCGAGCACGAATACCAGCGGTCCGGTGCCGATGGCCACCGACGCGGGCCCGAAGGACACCGGCACCTTTCCGAACCTCAACATCCCGCCGCAGGTGGCGGCGAAACAATTCACCGAGGCCGAGAAGAAAGCCAAGCTCGCCCAGTTGAAGGCCGACGAGAACGGGCAGGGCGCCAAGGGCGGCGGCGCGGCCGTCACCAACCAGGCGGCGCTGACCGATCTCGCCAAGAAACATGGTCCGCAGACCCTGAAGCAGATCGAAGGCAAATGCGACCCCGCCCTCGACCCTACCTGCAAATGAGTATATAGCGCGCGCCCAACGCTCCCTTGCTGTCTGGAACTGCCATGGAAGAATTTCACAAGGTCCGCCGGCTTCCGCCTTACGTGTTCGAGCAGGTCAACCGGCTCAAGGCGAGCGCCCGTTCGCGGGGCGCCGACATCGTCGACCTCGGCATGGGCAACCCGGACCTGCCGACGCCCAAGGCCATCGTCGACAAATTGTGCGAGGTCGTGCGCGATCCGCGCACGCACCGCTATTCCTCGTCGCGCGGGATTCCCGGTTTGCGCCGCGCCCAGGCAAACTACTATGCCCGCCGCTTCGGCGTGAAGCTCAACCCCGACACCCAGGTGGTGGCCACGCTCGGTTCGAAGGAAGGCTTCGCCAACATGGCGCAGGCGATCACCGCGCCCGGCGACGTGATCCTGTGCCCCAACCCGACCTATCCGATCCATGCCTTCGGCTTCATCATGTCGGGTGGGGTCATTCGCTCGCTGCAAGTCGAGCCCGATGACGGCTTCATTCCGGCGCTCGAGCGCGGCGTCCGCCATTCGATCCCGAAGCCGCTGGCGCTGATCCTCAACTATCCATCGAACCCGACGGCACTGGTCGCCTCGCTCGATTTCTACAAGGACGTGGTGGCCTTCGCCAAGAAGAACGACATCATCATCCTGTCCGACCTCGCCTATTCGGAAATCTACTTCGACGGCAATCCGCCGCCTTCCGTGCTGCAGGTGCCGGGCGCCATCGACGTCTGCGTCGAGTTCACCTCGATGTCGAAGACCTTCTCCATGCCCGGCTGGCGCATGGGCTTCGCCGTCGGAAACGAACGGCTGATCTCGGCGCTGACCCGGGTCAAATCCTATCTCGACTACGGTGCCTTCACGCCGATCCAGGTGGCGGCGGCGCACGCGCTCAATGGCGACGGCGCCGATATCGCCGAGGTGCGCGACATCTATCACAAACGCCGCGACGTGATGGTCGATGCGTTCGGCCGCGCGGGATGGACCATTCCGGCCCCCGCGGCCTCGATGTTCGCCTGGGCGCCGATCCCTGAGCCGTTCCGTCATCTGGGCTCGCTCGAATTCTCCAAGCTGCTCATCGAGCACGCCGATGTGGCGGTGGCGCCCGGTGTCGGCTTCGGCGAACATGGCGACGATTTCGTGCGCGTAGCACTGGTCGAGAACGAACACCGGATTCGCCAGGCGGCACGCAACATCAAGCGCTTCCTGTCGGCCAGCGCCAAGCAGCCCAACAATGTGGTGCCGCTGTCCGCCCACCGGTAAATACAAATTCGATCTTATTTGAGGGGCGTCGCCTTCCATGGCTGAAGCACTGCGTGTTGGAATTGCTGGACTTGGCACGGTCGGTGCATCGGTGGCGCGCGTGTTGCGCGACAAGGCGGCGGAACTGACCCGCCAATGCGGGCGCGACATCATCGTGTCGGCGATTTCCGCACGCGACCGGAAACGCGAGCGTGGCATCGATCTGAGCTCCGCGAATTGGTTCGACGATCCGGTCAAGATGGCGCAGACCGCCGAGATCGACGTGTTCGTCGAGCTGATCGGCGGCGATGAGGGGTCGGCGCGCGCCTCGGTGAAGGCCGCGCTCGAAGCCGGCCGCCATGTCGTCACCGCCAACAAGGCGCTGCTTGCCAAGCATGGCGTGGCGCTTGCCGAAATCGCTGAAAAGAAGGGCGTGCTGCTCAATTACGAGGCCGCGGTGGCAGGCGGCATCCCGGTCATCAAGACGATGCGCGAGGCGATGGCCGGCAATTCCGTCACTCGTGTCTTCGGCATCCTCAACGGCACCTGCAACTATATCCTGACCCGCATGGAGGCCGAGGGCGTCTCCTTCGACGTCGTGCTGAAGGACGCGCAGCGGCTGGGTTATGCCGAAGCCGACCCGACCTTCGACATCGAGGGCCATGACACCGCGCACAAGCTGTCGATCCTGACCAGCCTTGCCTTCGGCACCAAAATCGCCGCCAACGACATCTACATGGAAGGCATTTCTAACATTACCCAGGCCGACATCCGTGCCGCCGGCGATCTCGGCTACCGGATCAAGCTGCTCGGTGTCGCCCAGCGCACCGAAAGCGGCATCGAGCAGCGTGTGCACCCAACCATGGTGCCGACTGCTTCGGTCATCGCGCAGGTGCATGGTGTCACCAACGCGGTGGCGATCGAGACCGATATCCTGGGCGAGTTGCTGCTCTCGGGCCCCGGCGCCGGCGGCAATGCCACCGCCTCGGCGGTCATCGGCGACATCGCCGACATCGCCAAGAGCCGGCCCGGCTTCCAGCATGGTCCCGTCTTCGGCCGGCCGGCGAAGGAGCTGAAACCGTATAAGAAGGCGCAGATGCGCAGCCATGCCGGCGGCTACTTCATCCGGCTGACCGTGCACGACCGCATCGGCGTGTTCGCGGCGATCGCCAAGCGCATGGCCGACAACGATATTTCGCTGGAATCGATCGTCCAGCATGCGGTCAGCGGCGAGGCGGCGGCGCAGAAGACGGTGATCCTCGTCACCCACGAGACTACCGAGGCCGCCGTGCGCAAGGCTGTCGACGGCATCACCAAGGACGGCCATCTGACCGACAAGCCACAGGTCATCCGCATCGAGCGGGCAGGGTAGCAGGCAGCCTTGTTGCCGTGGGCATAACCACCGGCGGTGTATCTCGGTTCGGTGAGGACGTCCCGTTGCCGCCGGAACGAATTGGCGTCGGTACCGTTCTCTTGGTCAGCAACCAAGGGAGCCGCTTCATGGCCGATACCAACAAATCCGACGCCCCTGACATCGGCGACATCCAGAAGACGCTGGAAAAGCAGATCGCCGACCTGCGCAAGGAGATCACCAAGATCAACAAGAGCATTTCGCAGCGCAGCGCGGAAATGCTCGATGATGCCAGTGAGCAAGCATCGGATTTCTACGATACTGCCGCTTCCCGCGCCTCGCGGACAGCGCAGCAGTTGCGCAGCCAGGCCCAGTCCGTTTCGGAAGTCGCGCGTGAAAATCCGGGCACGACGACCGCCGTGGTTGGCGTGATCGGCCTGCTCGGGTTTCTGGCCGGGATTGCCGTCGGCCAGTCGATGAACGACACCTCGCGCCGCTGGTATTGACCGCGCCGATATTGAGCCGGCAATGCCGGCTCATTTCTCCGTTTTAGCAAGTCATTTAAGGAGGGCACTATGGCTTCGTCCGTGTTAATCGGCATCCTGATCACATTTCTCGTCATCATTCTCGTTCTCTACCTGGTGCAGCGGCTGCCGCTTGATGCCAGGATGAGGCAGATCGTCCAGGTCATCGTCATCATCATCGGCATTATTTCGCTGCTCAAATACCTCGCGGTTTTCTAGGACCACGAAGACGGCAATTTCTGTTTCGTGCCGGCTCGGTTTATCTCAAACCGGGCCGGCATTGTTTTCAAAAATTCGGTTCAATCGATTGATATTGCTATCCTTTCGATAAACCATCCGGCAGGTCTTGCCGTTGTCATGGTCGTTTGACAAAACAAGCACGCCTCTGGCGGGAGGCGGCATCAAACGAGGATTTGCCGAATGAATGTGGCCCAGAACATCGTCGCCGGCCTTGACCGGATACTCACCATGGAACTGGTGCGCGTCACCGAACGGGCCGCGGTCGCGGCCGCCAGGCTGCGCGGCCGCGGCGACGAAAAGGCTGCCGACCAGGTCGCCGTCGATGCCATGCGTGAGGAGCTCAACCGCCTCGCGATCAAGGGCACGGTGGTGATCGGCGAGGGCGAGCGGGACGAGGCGCCGATGCTCTATATCGGCGAGGAGGTCGGGACCGGCAAAGGGCCCGCGGTCGATATCGCGCTTGATCCGCTCGAAGGCACGACGATCTGCGCCAAGAACCTGCCGAACGCGCTCGCCGTGATCGCGATCGCCGAGAAGGGCAGCCTGCTGTTCGCGCCCGACGTCTACATGGACAAGATCGCGGTCGGTCCCGGTTACGCCGACGGGGTCATCGATATCGACGCCTCGCCGGCCGAAAACGTCGCCAGCCTTGCGCGAGCGAAGGGCGTTGCTGTGTCCGACATCACGGCCTGCATCCTCGACCGTCCGCGCCACGCCAAGCTGATCGATGCCGTGCGCGCCACGGGCGCCGCGATCCGGCTGATCGGCGACGGCGACGTCGCCGGCGTCATCCACACCACGGACGCGGAAGAAACCGGCATCGATATCTATCTCGGCACCGGCGGCGCGCCGGAAGGCGTGCTGGCCGCGGCGGCGTTGCGCTGCACCGGCGGCCAGATGCAAGGCAGGCTGATCCTCGATACGCCGGAAAAGGTCGCACGTGCCGCAAAGATGGGCATTTCCAATCCGAAGCGGATCTATCAAGCGGAAGACATGGCGCGCGGCGACGTGCTGTTCGCGGCCACCGGTGTCACCGATGGCAACATGCTGGCTGGCGTCAAGTTCGGCCGCACATACATCACCACCCACACGATCGTGCTGCGATCGTCATCGCGGACCGTGCGCGAGATCAAGGCCAGGCACCAGGATATGGATAAGTTCTAGACCCGCTTGCGAAGCCGGGCCGCAGTTGTTAGCCATCTGGCTGCCTCCGATGGCGGCAAGGGTTTAACGATGACACCGCCCGATCGGCATGCGGCCTCTGATGTCTCGGGCGGCCAGCGAACGGTGGGTGCACGGCTGAAAGGCGGAAAGCGTAGTTTTTCTTGAAGTCTCCCGCGGCCTTTGGCTTATCCTGCCGCCAACCATGAGTTGGCAAAGCGCATGATGGGCGAAAGGCGCCTCTTCCTCGATGTCAGGCAGTCGGCAACCGGTCTCTCCTGGGAGCACCGGCTGACCGAACGGCAGGACATGATCGCGCTCGCCATCGCACAGGGTCATGGCGTGCCCGACATCGTCGCGCGCGTTCTTGCCGGACGCGGCGTGGCCGCCGATGAGACCGAGCGGTTTCTCGAGCCGACGATCCGCGACCTGTTGCCGAACCCGGCCTCGCTGACCGATATGGACAAGGCCGCCATCCGCATCGCCGCCGCCGTCATGGCGCGGGAGAAAATTGCGATCTTCGGCGATTACGACGTCGATGGCGCCGCCTCGTCGGCCTTGCTGAAGCGGTTTCTCACGCATTTCTCGGTGCCGTCGGAAATCTATATCCCGGATCGTATTTTCGAGGGCTACGGTCCCAATCCCGATGCCATGCGCGAACTGATATCGCGCGGCGCGACGCTGATCGTCACAGTCGATTGCGGCACCAACAGCGCCGTTTCGATCGACGCGGCCAATGCCGCCGGCGCCGATGTCGTGGTGCTCGACCACCACCAGGTCGGCGGCGTCTTGCCTGCGGCAATTGCCGTCGTCAATCCAAACCGCGACGACGACCTTTCCGGACAGGGCCATCTCTGTGCCGCCGGTGTCGTGTTCCTCGCCTTGGTCCAGACCGCAAAGGTGCTGCGTGGCCTGAGCGATGTCACGCCGCCCGACCTGCTTTCCCTGCTCGATCTCGTGGCGCTTGCCACCGTCTGCGACGTGGTGCCGCTCACGGGCGTCAATCGCGCCTTCGTCGTCAAGGGTTTGCAAGTGGCGCGGCAGCAGAAGAATGAAGGAATGGCCGCGCTGGCACGAGTGTCGCGCGTTGGCGAGCCGATCAGCACCTTCCATCTCGCCTATCTGATCGGTCCGCGCATCAATGCGGGCGGGCGAATTGGCGATGCGGCACTCGGCAGCCGGCTGCTTGCAACCGACGATCCGGTCGAGGCGCAGACCATCGCCGAGACGCTAGACCGGCTGAACCAGGAGCGGCAGCTGATGGAGCAGGAGATGCTCGCCGCCGCGCGCGCCGAAGCCGATGCCGAGCTCGCGGGCGGCAGCGGGCCGGCGATCGTCGTCACCGCCAGCAACAGCTGGCACCCCGGCATCGTAGGCCTGCTTGCCTCACGACTGAAGGATCACGCACGGCGGCCGGCCTTTGCCATCGCCTTCAACGCCAACGGCACCGGCACGGGCTCGGGCCGTTCGGTGTCGGGTTTCGACCTTGGCCGGCTGGTGCGCGAAGCCGCCAATGCCGGGCTCATCGTCAAGGGCGGCGGCCATGGCATGGCTGCCGGCATCACCGTCGAGCGGGCAAGACTGGGTGAGCTCAGGGCCTTCTTCGAGGAGCGGGCAGCCGCCGACGTTTTCAGGTTGCAGGATGAGGAAAGCCTGGCGATAGACGGCGCGCTTGCCGCCGAAGGCGCGACGCTCGGCCTGCTCGATGCGTTGGAAAGGGCGGGGCCCTTCGGTGCCGGGCATGTCGCGCCTGTTTTCGTGCTGCCGCGCCATCGGCTGGCCGACATCAGGCCGGTCGGCACCAACCATATTCGCGCCGATTTACAGTCGGAGAGCGGCGGCCGCATCCAGGCGATCGCCTTTCGCGCCGTCGATACGGTGCTTGGCGAGTTCCTTTCCAAGAACCGCGGCAAGACGGTGCATGTCGCCGGCTCGCTGTCGGGCAATTACTGGAACGGCAACCGTACGGTGCAGTTTCGCATCATCGACGCCGCGCGGGCGTAGGGCGCGCCGGAAACCCGCGCAATTCAGCCGGCCGGCGCATAACGCAGCAACGTCACGCCCTGGGGGAGACTTTGCGTGCCGAGCGGGGTCAACGCCAGCGACAGGCCGGATTCAAAATATGGCTTGCCGCCACCCAGCACCACGGGATGCATATAGAGCCGGTATTCGTCGATGAGGCCGGCTCGTGCCAGAGAGGCGGCAAGGTCGGCGCCGCCAAGGATGACGAGGCCATCGGCCTGCCCCTTGAGAGATCGTACCGCATCCTCCGCATCGCCATCCACCAGCCGGGCATTGAGCCCGACTTGCCGAAGCGTGGTCGAGAAGACGATCTTCGGCGTTTCGCGCCATGCATGGGCAAAATCCCGCTCGACCTCGGTGGCGCCGGTTTCGCGTTCAGGGCTGTCCCAGAAGCGCATGGTTTCGTACATGCGCCGTCCGGCGAGCACGGCGGAAGCCTGCCTCATCATGTCGTTGAAGTGCTGGTGCAGTTCCGCCTCGGGCACTGGCAAGCCGATGTCCCCGTTCGATCGGGCGATATAGCCGTCCAACGACGTCAGCATGGAATAGACAATCCTGGCCATCGGCACCTCCGCCTCAAGCGACGCAGACACCATAACCAATTGCGTTTGGCAATCAGTTTGCCCTGAGGCCAATACAACTTGAGGAAATGGTCTAGGCGAGAACCGTCTGCAGCCGCGTCAGTTCGCCGATCTGCGCCATCGTCGCCTGGTAGCCGAGCTGGATCGCCTCGTCGGCCCGGTGAAATTCGGTGAGGCCGATATGGCTGAGCTTGGGCTGCAGCGACATGTCGGGCGGATCGCCGGCAAGTCTCGCCCGCGAAATACGGTCCTGGATGATGTTGAAGGCTTCGACCATCACGCCGGTGATGCCCAAACGCGTCTGGTGCGATTGGTGTTGGGCGTCGACCTGGCCGGGCCTTGGCGCATCCTTTTCGATAACCAGCTCGCCAGCGCTGTGCTTGATCACGGCGGCGCGGCCGAACAGGTCGTAGTGGAGGTTGACCGCCACGACGAGCGGCTGCTCGTAGGCGCGGCAGACCGAAACGGGCACCGGGTTGACCAGCGCTCCGTCCACCAGCACGCGGCCGTTGCAATCGACAGGCTCGAACACGCCAGGCAGCGCGTAGGACGCGCGCATGGCGGTGATCAGCGATCCGCTCGACAGCCAGATCTCGTGGCCGGTGCGGATTTCCGACGCGACGCAGACAAATGGCTTGGGCAGATCGTCGAAGCGGATGCCGGCCACGTGCTCGCGCAGGCGCGCGTCCAGCTTCATCCCGCCGAAGAGGCCGCTGCCGCGCAGGTTGAGATCGAGCAGGCCGAAGATACGTCGTCTGGTGAGGCTGCGGGCGAACTCTTCCAGCTCATCCAGTTTGCCGGCGAGATAACAGCCACCGACCAGGGCGCCGATCGAGGTGCCGGCGATCATCGAAACTTCGATGCCGGCTTCATCGAGCGCGCGCAGCACGCCGATATGGGCCCAGCCTCTGGCGCAACCGCCGCCGAGCGCGAGCGAAATACCTGTTTTCTTGGGGGAGGTTGTTTCGGATGCGCCGCCTGCCGAGGACAGGCCGTTGGCCTCCCTGACATCTGGTCTGTTACGCAATGACGCCCATTCGAGCATCATGATCTCCCTTGTCCCAGGCTAGTATACGGACGGGCCGTATCGAAATGATGAATCTATGTGGTCGGTGTCAGGCAGAAGGTTCAAGCTGATGGCTTCCGATACGTGTTTTCCGCATCGAACAGCGGCTTGCTGCCGTCGTCGGCAAGCGTCCCCTTGCCGTCGATCAGCCCCACCGTCCGATAAAAGCATGAACGCCGGCCGGTGTGACAGGTTGCGTCGTGGCCCAACACTTTCACGCGAAGCCACACCGCATCCTGGTCACAATCCGTGAGCATCTCGACGACATGCTGGAAATTGCCCGAGGTTTCGCCCTTCTTCCAGAGCGTGTTGCGCGAGCGCGACCAGTAATGGGCAATGCCTGTTTCCAGCGTCAGAGCCAGCGCCCGTGCATTCATATGCGCGACCATCAGCAGCATGCCGTCGGCGGCATCGGTGACGACGACGGTGACAAGACCGGCGGCATCGAAGCGCGGCGAAAACACCGCGCCTTCCTCCAAGGCTTTCTTGTCCGAGGGAGCTTCCGGAAATTCCAGTGCCGACATTGCCGGTCTATCTTCCTATTGACCGCGACGTCGGCAAAGGGCTTACGCCCTGCCGCCGCGCACCATGGTGACAAAACGAACCTGCTCTTCGGGCGTATCCTTGAAGACGCCCGTGAAGGTGGAGGTCAGCGTTGTGGAACCTTGCTTACGGATGCCGCGCATGGCCATGCACATGTGCTCGGCCTCGATCATGACGGCAACGCCGCGCGGGTTGAGCACGTCCTGGATGACGCCGGCAATCTGGGCGGTCAGGGCTTCCTGCGTCTGCAGCCGATGGGCAAAGATATCGACGACGCGCGCGATCTTGGACAGGCCGACGACCTTGCCGTCGGGCAGGTAGCCGACATGCGCCTTGCCGATGATCGGCACCATGTGATGTTCGCAATGCGAATGGAACTGGATGTCCTTGACGATGACCAGGTCGTCGTAGCCGGCGACCTCCTCGAAAGTACGGCCAAGCTCCTCGGCCGGGCACATGTCGTAGCCGCCGAACATTTCGCGATAGGCCTTGGTCACGCGCTTGGGCGTGTCGATCAAACCCTCGCGATCCGGATTGTCGCCGGTCCAGCGCAGCAAGGTGCGTACGGCGGCCTCGACTTCGGCCTCGCTCGGGCGGTCGGTGACCGGCTTTTCCATATAGGCGGACTGGGGCATTAGTTTCTTGATGACGGCATCCATAAAAGGCGTCTCCCGTAGTTCCTCTCTGAGGAGGAACGAGTTGAACGGACCACGACCTTTCGGTGTCGGAAACTCGCCCCGTTTCCAGCCCCGTAAGCGGCGTGAACTTCCCGGCAAGGACAGTGGCGTTCGCCGCCTTGTCGATACCGGACTGCCAGCATTATATATGGTCGTGCCGAGCGAATGAAAGACGCAACAACGGCAATCGCTGTTCGCTTGGCGGCGACGGATTGGAAAATAATGATCAACGACGTCTACAACGCGAAAATTCTCGGTTTTGCCGGAAATATCGCCCGCATCGGCCGGCTCGATCATCCCGACGCGACCGCGAAGGCGCATTCCAAGCTGTGCGGGTCGACCGTTACCGTCGACCTCAAGATGGAGGACGGCGTGGTCACCGACTTCGCCCACGACGTGAAGGCCTGCGCGCTCGGCCAGGCATCGTCCTCGATCATGGCGCAACATGTCGTCGGCGCCAGCGCCGAGGAATTGCGCGCGGTGCGCGAGACCATGCTGAAGATGCTGAAGGAGAACGGCGCGCCGCCGGAAGGCCGCTTCGCCGACCTCGGCTATCTGGAGCCGGTGCGCGACTACAAGGCGCGTCATGCGTCGACCATGCTGACTTTCGACGCCGTGGTCGACGCCATCGGCCAGATCGAGAAGAAGCGCGCCGACGAAGCGGCCTGAGAGTGGTCTTCGACCTTACGGTGAGCGGATCCCGCCAGAGCGGTCGTTCATGCCATGGCTTGGTGTTCGCCGGTACTCTTGCCGCTTCACTTGTGTCGGCCGGTGGCTCAAGCGGGGCGGAACCAGCAGTCCAGCGCGATATCGGCGACTATCTCATGAGGGCCGTCCAGCCCTGCTGGAACGTGCCCGCAAATGCCACAAGTACTGCACGCGTCCGGATCAGCCTGAACAAGGACGGATCGCTCGCCGGGCCGCCAAAAATCGTCGGCCCCGTGACATCGGCAAGGCATAAGGTTGCCGAAGCCGCCATTCGCGCGATCACGCGTTGCGCGCCGTTTCCCGGGCTGGCGTCCTACGGCGCCGACTATGATTTGTGGCGCGACATCGTCGTCACATTCTACCCAGCAGTCGACCCGGCGGCGGGACATCCGTCCATGGACATCAACGACCTCGATAAACTTCTCGGAAAATACAAGAAGGTAAAGTAGCCGGCTCCGGCCAGCGCACGGCTCAGGCCGGAGCTTTCAGCGCTCGCCTGCTTTCGATGAATTCGCTTCTTAGCCAGTCGGCGAAGGCCGCGGCCGGTTCGGAGAGACTGTGCAAACTCCTGGCCACCAGCCAATAGGCCCCGGATGCGACATCGATGTCGAACGGTTTGACCAGTGCTCCGGTCTCCAATTCTTCTCCAATCTGCAGGAGATCGCCCAGCGCCACGCCGTGGCCGAGCAGCGCGGCCTGCTTGGAGAGTGAGGCGTCCGCAAGCATCGGCCCGCGCGTGGGCATGGCGTTGGCGGGTACGCCCGCCGCCTCGAACCAGCGCGTCCAACCCTGGCGGTTTTCCTCGTGCAAAAGCGTGAAGCGAGCAAGATCGGCCGGCTTCCCGAGGGCTGGGCCCGATGAAAGCAGCGCCGGCGACAGAACCGGCGAATCGACTGTCGAGGCCAGCCGCTCGGCTTCGCTGCGGGGCCATGACGTCGCGTTCGAGCTGAAACGTAAGGCAAGTTCGGGCTGGTCGCTGCGGAACTCGATCAGCCTTGGGTCCACTTCGAGGGAGACGTCGATATCGGGCCGCAACTGGCGAAACCGGTTGAGCCGGGGTACCAGCCAGACGGATGCAATCGACGGCTCGACGCTGACACGAACCACGGCCTGCGCGGGAACCGCGACCAGTTCCGAGAGTAGTTTGTCGATGTCGTCGAAACTTCTGACCAGTTGAGCAAGCAGCCGACGGCCTGCATCCGTCAGTTCGACGCGGCGATGGTGCCGTTCGAAAAGCGGTTGGCGCAGGAAGGTTTCGAGTTCGCGGATCTGCCGGCTGATCGCCGCCTGCGAGACGAAAAGCTCCTCGGCGGCGTTGCTGAAGCTCAAATGCCGCCCCGCCGCCTCGAAGCTCCTCAACGCCGTCAGGGGCAAGCGTCCACGCTTCATTTCGCATAACCCAGGATTATCCGAAGCGGAAATTATACTCGTTTGAAGGCGAAGGCCAGCGGCGGTCTAATCGTCTTCAAGGAGATGCCGCCATGATGCAGTTGCTTGAGATCCTTGGCGACGTCATACGGATCGCGACGTTCCAATGGCGCGACGAAAGACGCGCTACAAGGCATCACGAAGAATGGTCTCATCCTGGCCGCTGGGCGCCGCCAGCCGACCGAGGGCCATTTCGCCGTTCCCGCCCGTGACCGCACGGCGATCGGGATTGCGTTCTCCGGTGCAAGCGCACATCTATCAGCTGGAAAACGCGGAGATCGCAGTGGGCGACCAGCACAGGCATGCGCATACAGCCGGAGCGTCGAGGCGCGGCCGCAACTGGCCCGGCCCCTGGCGCAAGACGCCGGGCCGCTTGCTCGGCACCTCGCTCGTGCGGTTTTACCAGCTGACGCTGTCCGGCTTTGTCGGCAATTCCTGCCGCCATCTGCCGACCTGTTCGGAATACGCGCATGAGGCGATCGCCCGCCATGGCCTTTGGGCCGGCGGCTGGATGGGGTTGTTCCGCGTGCTGCGCTGCGGTCCGTTCGGCACGCACGGCGTCGATCTCGTGCCGCAGGCGCTGGCATCCCGCTACGTCTGGTTCATGCCATGGCGGTACTGGCGGATTGGTCGCAAGCGCGGCGGAGCGCAGGGCTAGGGTGGCTGGTCGCGTCGCGCCGTTTACGCTCCGGTAGGGTTAACGCAAGCCTGCACAACAACTGCGCATTTGAGACAAAATCGAGACAAGAGACCTCGCTAAGCCCGCTCGCGAACCCCCTTCTGGAGCGAGCAGAAAATGCGCAATGTCGATCGTCTTCCCTTTATCATGGCTGGTGTCCTGTTCCTGCTCGCCTGGCTGCTGGGATTTCCGATGCGCGCGCAGTCCGCGCCGCTCGCGGACGTGCAGTGCACGCTGATCGCCGATGCCCAGAGCGGCAAGACGCTTTACCAGGACGGTATCTGCGACCAGCGCTTCAGCCCGGCCTCCACGTTCAAGGTGCCGCTTTCGCTGATCGGCTACGACGCAGGCATCCTTGCCGATGAACATACCCCGGCATGGGACTACAAGCCTGAGTTCAACGCGGTGAAACGCGACCAGAAAACCGTCGATCCGACGATCTGGGAACGTGATTCCATCATCTGGTTCTCGCGCGAGATCACCCGCAGGCTCGGACCTCAGAAATTTGCCGGCTATGTATCGAAGTTCAACTATGGCAATGGTGACGTTTCCGGCAATCCTGGCAGGGATGACGGGCTCACCCATTCCTGGGTTAACTCCTCGCTCAAGATCACGCCAGTCGAACAGGTTGCCTTCCTGCGGCAACTGCTGGCCGGCACAATGCCGGTGTCGGCCAAGGCGCATGAAATGACACGCGCCATCATGCCGAACTTCAAGGCTGGGGACTGGGCCGTTCAGGGCAAGACCGGCACGACCGGAGTCGGCGCGGGCGGCAAGGACAAGCGCTCGCTCGGATGGTTTGTCGGCTGGGCTGGGAAAGACGGCCGCCAGATCGTGTTCGCCCGGCTCGTCGTCGATACGAAACGCACCGACATGCCGAAGGGGTTGGCGACACGGGCCGCGTTCCTGAAGGACCTGCCACAGCTGATTAAGTGAGCCGGGCTTTACGGCGGCGGCATCTGCTCATAAAAGACTGCCGCCGCCGGACGCATCCGGCACCCTGGCAGGTCGCAGCCCCGAACCGCTGATGATCCGCATTTACCACCCGCGCTCGTTTGCGGGACTGGATAGGAGATACACATGCTGAATTCCGTTTCCCTGACATTTCCCGATGGCTCCGTGCGCGACTACGATGCGGCGATGACCGGTGCGGGTCTCGCCGAATCGATCTCGAAGTCGCTGGCCAAGAAGGCCGTCGCCTACGTCATTGACGGCACCGTGCGCGACCTCAGTGATCCCCTAGGCAAATCCGGCAAGGTGGAGATCATCACCCGCGAAGATCCGCGCGCGCTGGAACTCATCCGCCATGACACCGCGCATGTGCTGGCGGAAGCCGTGCAGGAGATATGGCCGGGAACGCAGGTGACCATCGGACCGGTGATCGAGAACGGATTTTATTACGACTTTGCCCGCAACGAGCCGTTCACCCCGGACGATTTCCCGGTGATCGAGAAGAAGATGCGCGAGATCATCGCGCGCAACAAGCCGTTCACCAAGGAGGTCTGGTCGCGCGACAAGGCAAAAAAGGTCTTTGCCGACAAGGGCGAGCGCTACAAGCTCGAACTGATCGATGCCATTCCCGAGGACCAGGATCTCAAGATCTATGCGCAGGGCGACTGGTTCGATCTCTGCCGCGGTCCGCACATGGCCTCGACCGGCCAGATCGGCAACGCCTTCAAGTTGATGAAGGTGGCCGGTGCCTATTGGCGCGGCGATTCCAACAATCCGATGCTGACGCGCATCTACGGCACGGCCTGGGCCGACCAGGCGCAGCTCGAAGCCTACCAAACGATGCTGGAAGAGGCCGAGAAGCGCGACCACCGCAAGCTCGGCCGCGAAATGGACCTTTTCCATTTCCAGGAAGAGGGGCCCGGCGTGGTCTTCTGGCACGCCAAGGGCTGGAAGATGTTCCAGAACCTGGTGAACTACATGCGGCGCCGGCTCGACGAGCAGGGCTACCAGGAGGTCAACGCCCCGCAGGTGCTCGACAAGAGCCTGTGGGAGACGTCGGGCCACTGGGGCTGGTACCGCGACGCCATGTTCAAGGTGACGGTCGCCGGCGATGAAACCGACGATGACCGCATCTTTGCGCTGAAGCCGATGAACTGCCCGGGCCACGTGCAGATTTTCAAGCATGGGCTGAAATCCTATCGCGATCTGCCGGTGAAGCTGGCGGAGTTCGGTAATGTGCATCGTTACGAGCCGTCGGGCGCGCTGCACGGGCTGATGCGCGTGCGCGGCTTCACGCAAGACGATGCGCATATCTTCTGCACCGAGGAACAGCTGGCTTCCGAGTGCCTGCGCATCAACGACCTGATCCTGTCGACCTATGCCGATTTCGGTTTCGACGAAATCAGCGTCAAACTGTCGACACGGCCCGAAAAGCGTGTCGGCACGGACGAGGCCTGGGATCATGCCGAGGCTATCATGGGCGGCGTGCTGGAGACGATCAGGACAAGGTCCGGCAATCGGATCAAGACCTCGATCAATCCGGGCGAGGGCGCCTTCTACGGGCCGAAGTTCGAATATGTGTTGAAGGATGCCATCGGCCGCGAATGGCAATGCGGGACGACGCAGGTCGACTTCAACCTGCCGGAGCGTTTTGGCGCCTTCTACATCGGCTCGGATTCGGAGAAGAAGCAGCCGGTCATGGTGCACCGCGCCATCTGCGGTTCGATGGAGCGTTTCCTCGGGATCCTGATCGAGAACTATTCCGGCCACTTCCCGCTATGGTTCGCGCCGCTGCAGGTGGTGGTGGCGACGATCACGTCAGACGCCGACAGCTATGCGACCGAGGTCGTGGCAAAGCTGAAGGCCGCCGGGCTGTTGGCGGAAGCCGATCTGCGCAACGAGAAGATCAACTACAAGGTCCGTGAGCACAGCCTGGCCAAGGTGCCGGTCATCCTCGTCTGCGGCAAGCGCGAGGCGGAGGAGCAGACGGTCAACATCCGCCGGCTCGGCTCGCGCGATCAGGAATCGCTTGGTCTTGCCGAAGCAATCGAACGGCTGACCGAAGAAGCGATCACGCCTGATCGCCGACGCAAGCGCGCTGCTTGAATCGGAGTGTTTTTCGATCGAATGGCGGTGGAGCGATCAACCGCCATTTTCATATCCCTGTCACGGCAACGTTGTAACGAGCCCCTATGCTCAAGCTGAAATCGCGCGAACGACCGTTCCCAGAGCTTTCCTACGCCAATCCGCACCAGCCGGCGCTGGCGCGCTGGTTCATCCATTCGGTCGAAGGCCTGTCGGGTCGCGATCGCTTTGCCGCGCTTTATGATTTCTGGCGCCGCCAGGTGGTGCCGACGGGCGAGCGTGTGTTCAGCCGCATGCTGGACCTCATTGACGTGGGCGTCCGAATTCCCGACCAATGGCCGCCCGCGCAATTGCCCGACACGCCACTGGTAATCGTCGCCAACCATCCCTTCGGCATCGGCGACGGCATTGCCGTGCTATCGCTGGCAGAGCAACTCGGCCGGCCTTTCCGGGTGATGATCCACAAGGACCTGCTCAGGATCCGCGAGATGGAGCCCTATTCGCTGCCGATCGACTTTTCCGAGACCAAGGACGCGGTGAAGAACAACATGGCGGTGCGCCATGAGGCGGTCCGGCTGCTCAGGGAAGGTGTCACCATTGTGGTGTTTCCGGCCGGCGGCGTGGCCACTGCGCCCAAGGGTTTTGGCCGCGCGCGCGACCTGCCGTGGAAGATGTTTCCGGCCCGTCTCGTCCAGGAGGCCAAGGCATCGGTCATCCCCATGCATTTCTCCGGCCAGAACGGCAGGCTTTTCCATCTGGTCAGCGGGCCGATGAACATGGCCGAGCGCGACGGGCGGGTGGCCAAATTCGTCGGCAAGGCCTCGCTGACCTTGCGCACCTCGCTGCTCATTCGTGAATTCGCGCGGCTGTCCGGCAGGGCGATCGACGTGCGCGTCGGCAACGTGCTGAGCTGGAACGAACTGGAGCCGCTGCGCGACCGCAAAACGTTGCTCGACCGTCTCTATCGCGGTGTATTCGACCTGGCGCCGAGCCTGCCGCGCCGTCGCATTCCGTTCCTCCCGGCGCGAACCAAGCTCGCCGCCTGAAGGCTAATCGGCGCCTTCCTCGGGATCCATCGCCGCTGCTTCGGTGGCGAGAACCTCAATTTCCTGGTTCTGCCCGCCAACGACCGTGAAATCCTTCTGGTAGATGCGATCGCGGTTCTTGGCGATGATGGTGTAGTCGCCTTCGGCCAGCACCATCGAGGCGAAGGCGCCGACGGTTTCCTTGATCGGATCGCCGGATTCGTTGAGCAGCGACCACGAGGTGTCGGCAATCGCTTCGCCGCCCGTCTCGCGTACCAGCTTCATGGTGATTTCAGCGGCGTGATGCTCGACGGTGGCTTCCGTCAGCTTGCCCGCCTCGACGCGGATATCGGATCGGATGACGGCGTTGACCGCGCCGTAAGTCGAGACGACATGATAGATGCCGGCATTGAGCCGCACGACGCTGTTGGGTTCGACATCGGGAATGATCAGCGCGCGGTCGCCATTGGCCTCGGCGGTGCCCTCATAGATCGAAAAGCGCAGTTTCTTCGGCGGTATGCGCACGCCGCCGGACAGGACCGCGTCTAGCTTCAGGCCGCCGGCATCGAGCACGAGGCTTTCTCGCTTGGCTTCCTTGCCGACTGTGATGCGCTTGGTGGCGCCGGCGCGGCCATAGGAAGCGTGGACCAGGTAACTGCCGGGCTCGAGCTGGAAGACGGCGCTGCCGCCATGGGAGGAGGCGACCATGGGCAATTTGCCGTTCACCGCTTCTGGCTTGAAGACACGCCAGACTAGCCCACGTGTGATGTCGGTGCCCTTGTCGGTCAACTGGGCCGAGAGCGTAATGGCGCCACCGCCGCCAAGCGCCAGCGGGGTCTCGCTCTTCGGCGTTGCATAGCTCGAAATTCCGGGAAGTTTCAGGTCGCCGACGCCGTCCTTTTCCTGCGCGACAGCCATGGAGACCGGCAGCAGGAACAGCGCGGCGCAGAGCCGAACCAGGAAAAGACGCAGTCGCCCCTCAAACATGCCTTGCGTTGAAGCCCATGGCGGTGGCAATTTCAAGGCTTAAGAGTCCGATCCGGGACTCTTCAGCCCGGCGTTTGCGCGCCTTTGCCCGAGCCGCCCGAATTCCCGATGGTGCGCTTCAGCTCAAAACAGAGTGTTTCAGGAGACTTGCGCCCATGGCGTCGCCGATCATCGACTTTCTATTGACCCGAAATTCAGCGCCGATACCCGACCTCAGGGAACCGGCGCCCAGCGACGCCGATATCGCCACGATGATCGCCGCCGCCACGCGCGTGCCCGACCATGGACGGCTCGAACCGTGGCGCTTCATCCTTTATCGCGGCGAAGCCCGCATCGAGATCGGCAAAAAACTAGCGGCCTTGGCCGAACAGCGCGAGGGGCCGTTGCCGGAAGGCCGTCGCAACCAGGAACTGGCGCGGTTCTCGCGCGCGCCGCTGGTGATCGGTGTCGTATCTATTCCGAGGGAGAACCCAAAAATCCCGCAATGGGAGATGTTCCTGTCCGGAGGCATGGCGGCGATGAACCTGATGATCGCGGCCACTGCGCTGGGCTATGGCACGAACATGATCAGCAACTGGTATTCCGACGTGCCGGAGGGCAGGGCGATTCTCGGACTGGCGCCGCAGGAGCGCGTCGTCGGGTTCATCCATATCGGCTCCTACGCCGGTCCGGCGCCGGAGCGGCCACGGCCTGATCCGGCCAAGCTCTACACCGATTATGCCGGACCTTGGGCGGGCTGAATGTTCTACGAGCCGTCCAAGGGGCATGGCCTGCCGCACGATCCTTCGAAGGCGATCGTCGCGCCGCGCCCGATCGGCTGGATATCGACGCTGAACCAGGCCGGCGAGGTCAATCTGGCGCCATACTCCTTCTTCAACGCCTTTTCGACGCGACCTTTCATTGTCTGGTTTTCCTCGGAGGGTGAGAAGGACAGCGCCTCGTTTGCCCAGGAAACCGGCGAGTTCGTCGCCAATCTGGTCAGCCGCGATCTTGCGGACAAGATGAACTACACATCCGTCGACGCACCGCGTGGCGTCAACGAGTTCATCTATGCCGATCTCGCCATGGCGCCCTCGCGTCTCGTCAAGCCGCCGCGCGTGGCGGCTGCACCAGCGGCGCTCGAATGCCGGGTGACGGAAGTGTTTCGCCCGAAGGCGCTGGACGGATCACCGACGAGTGCCTTTGTCGTCGCCGGTGAGGTGATCGGCGTTCACATCGACGATGCTTTCCTGAAAGACGGCCTGTTCGACATCACCAAGTCCGGCAATGTCGCGCGTCTCGGTTATATGGATTACGCCAGCGTCGACGAGGTCTTTTCGATGCGGCGGCCACGCTGGGGCAAGGAGTAGCCGTCAGGCGGATATCCCGGCCGCTTTCGCGCGGGCCAGAAGGCGTTCGGCCAGCCGCAGATGCGGACGGTCGAACATCTTGCCGTCGATGCCGACGACGCCCGGATTTCCGGCCGCCTCGAAGGCCGCCACGATAGCCGCCGATTGTCTCACCGCCTCGGCAGAGGGCGTGAAGGCGGTGTTGATGACGGGCACCTGATCGGGGTGGATCGCCATTTTGCCGGTGAAACCGTCACGCTCGGCGTCGGCACATTCCGCGGCGAAGGCCACCATGTCGCGAAAGCCAGGAAATACGGTGTCGATCGCGGCGACTTCCGCGGCTCCGGCCGCGAGAATGGTCGTCAGGCGGGCGTGACGGAAGAGATCGGTGTAGCGGCCGTGCTCGTCGCGGGCAGAGCGTGCGCCGATCGCGGCCGAAAGGTCTTCCGCGCCCCAGGTGAGACCGGCGAGCCGTGCGCTTGTCCCCGCATAGGTGGCGGCGGCGAGCACGCCCGCCGGAGTTTCGGTGATGATCGGCAGGATTTTTATCGACCCGTCGGGCAGGCCGTTTTCGGCTTCCCAAACCCTGAGCTTGGCCGCGAGCTGCTGCACATCCTGGCCGCTGTTCGATTTAGGCAGCATGATGCCGTCCGGTCTTGCCGGAACGAGCTTGGCAAGATCATCGTCCGTCATTCCGGTCGAGAGGTCGTTGACCCTGACATAAAGCGCCGAGTTGGTTTGCCCCCTGCGTTCGAGGATAAAGCGCGCCGCGATCTCGCGCGCCCGCGCCTTGTTCTGCGGCGCCACGGAGTCCTCGAGATCGACGATAACCACGTCGGCGCCGGCGCCAAATCCCTTTTCCAGCTTCCGTTCGGAATCGCCTGGAACGAATAGCAGCGAGCGCATCAGTCTGCCTTCTTCAGCATCATCGCTTGCCTGATGCATTTGGCGACCAGATCGCCATGCTGGTTGTAGGCGCGGTGCTCGAATTCGACGATGCCGCGGTCGGGCTTCGACCTGGATTCGCGCACCGAGACGACAGATGTTTCGACGCGGATGGTGTCGCCATGGAAGACCGGGTGAGGAAACACGGTTTCCTTCATGCCGAGATTGGCAACCGTCGTGCCGACCGTGATGTCGTTGACCGAAATGCCGATCATCAGGCCGAGCGTGAACAGCGAGTTGACCAGCGGCTTGCCCCATTCGCTCCTAGCGGCGAAATCGAAGTCGATATGCAGCGGCTGCGGGTTCAGCGTCATCACCGAAAACAGCATGTTGTCGCTCTCGGTGACAGTCTTGCGCAGCGTGTGCCGGAAGACATGGCCGACAACAAACTCCTCCAGATATAGCCCGGCCATCTTCCGCCTCCTGCGCTGTCTGACGGTTGATAGGCGCTGCTTCAGGCGCTCGCAAGCCAGTTAATGAACATGGTGAACCGTTCGTAAACCATTTCTGCCTACCCTCCTCACGGGGCCGGAAACCTTCTGGCATGGGGCGTAAGCAGACGGGCATGGTAGTTGTTTCGCATTTCCTGAAATGGATCTACACGGCCAGGGTTTCGGAGCGCGCCGCCGCCGCTCATGCGCTGGCCCGAGCCTATGTCAATTGCGAATTGCCGTTCGAGGATCGCTGCGCCGCCGAGGCCGCGCTGACGCTGCTGCTCGACGACGCCTCGTCGAAAGTGCGGCTGGCGATGGCGGAAGCGTTCTCGATGAGCCATCACGCGCCGTTGCAGATCATCAGTGCGCTTGCCGCCGATCAGCCGGAGGTCGCCGGTGTCGTGCTGGCGCGCTCGCCGCTGCTCACCGACGCCGATTTGATCAATCGTGTGGCGGCGAGCCAGAAGGCAACGCAGAAGCTGATCGCCGACCGGCCTTCCGTCTCGATGGCGCTTTCGGCGGCCATCGCCGAGGTCGGCGAGGCGGAGGCCTGCGCCGTGCTTTTGGCCAATAGCGGCGCCGACATCGCGTCACTCAGCTTCAGGCGCATGGCGCAACGTCACGGGCATCTGCCTCTGGTGCGCGAGGCGTTGATATCGGATATCAGGCTGCCTGCCGATTGCCGGCATATGCTGCTCGTCAAGCTCGGCGAGACATTGAAGACATCGCCGCTGGTCATGGCATTGATGGGAGCCGCGCGTGCCGACAGGGTCATGCGCGATGCTTGCGTCAAGGCCTCGGTGACGCTGATCGAGGGCACGCGCCAAGAAGAGCACGCGGCGCTGATCGAGCATCTCAGGCTGCGCGGCGATCTGACCGCGAGCTTCCTGATCCGCACCATCGCGCACGGCAAGGTCGATTTCTTCGGCTCGGCGCTGGTGGCGCTCAGCCAACAGTCCGAACCACGGGTGAGGGCGCTGCTGGCCGGCGGGCACGACGTGGCCCTGCAGGCGCTGTTCCGCAGCGCCGGCATGGCTGCCGCCACGCATGCCGTCATCCTGCGCGCCCTGAAGATCTGGCGCGAGGTCGCCAACGGCAAGCGCGTTGCTGGCGTGCAGGAAGTCAGTTGGCTGATGCTCAAGGAATTAGGCGGGCAATCCGCCGAAGGCGATCTTGCCGCATTGATCAAATCGATCCACCTAGACGCCCTGCGTGAGAACGCACGCGGCCATGCACTGGCGATCGCCGCTGCCTAGGTTTTCTCCCTCGCGAAGAAATCCGGGAAATCTTCCATCGCCGCGGCGATGATGCGCAGGGACGCCGCGATCTGCAGCATGTCGCCGGTGGCGTTTCGCTGGGCGATGCCTGCCGCATACTGCCGGGCGACGGCAATGGTCGCTGTTTGCGGATCCCCAGGGGCTCGGAAAAGCAGCTCGCGCGCCAGTCCCCTCAGGAAGGTGGCGATTGAAAGCGTCGTTTCCGATGGGAGGGCATGGTTTTGGCTGGCCGTGCGCAGCCGCAGGATTTCCAGGCCGACCGTGACGGAAGCGACGCCGCCGCCCAGCACCGCCTCGCCCTTCCTGCCGGAATTCTGCACCAGCGGCATCAACTGATTGACCCGGTCGTAAGCGAGGCTCTCGAAGGCTGAGCGCCTCGGCACGCGCTCATGCAGGCAAAGCCGCGCCAGATCCTCCCGCATGGCCCGCACGATGCGGTCGGCCGCGAGCCATGGATCGGCCGGCAATACGACGATGAAGACGCCGATGGCCAAGAGGATGCCGACGAGGATCGATGCCGAGCCGGCGAAGAAGGGGCCGGGATCATAGGTCATCGCCTGATGTGGGCTGAGGAAGGCCAGGAAGTTGATGGCGAAGGCCGTCGCCACGCCGACATAGCGCGGATTGGCCATGGCGAGTGCCGCCGGCACCATGATCGGCACGACGAACAGCATGAACCAGCCGAAGCCGGGCAGAGCAGGGAGCGCAACCTGCCCGACGAGAAAGGCAAAAGGCAAAGCGAGCAGCGTTCCCTTGAAGAATCCCCAGGATACTTGCACGGGGTCGGGGCGAGCGGCAAACAGGCTCGACACGACGGCAACGAGGATGACGGTGCCGGCCGCCTCCGACCACTTCGTCGTCAGCCAGAAAGCCGCCACCAGCAGCGTGGCAACGGCCGCGCGGATGGCGTTGCGCGCAGCACCGGGATAGTCGCGATGCACCACCAGGGCCGGCTGCTGGCTGCCGGGACCTGGACGGCGCGTGACCGGCGCGCGCAAGGCATCGAGGCCACGCAGCACCTGTTTCAGCGCCTCGGCGAAATCGGCCGCTATGGTAAGGCGGGTAATGGTGCCGACCCTGTCCTCACCCGGCTCGATCGAGGCGTCGGGCATTTGCCTGGCCCTGATCGAGATCGCGTCGAGCCGCGCCACCCAGGATGAGGTATCGTCCAGCGCTCCCGGCTTGGCTGCCAGTTCGCTGACAAGGGCCTGCAGTTCCGAGCGTACCGGGATGAGGGCGGCGTTTTTGGGAGCGGCATGCGAATAGAGCGCGCGCGCCGCCGAAAGTGCCGAAAGCAGTTGTCCGATGGTGCGCCGCACCGGATGCGCGCGCGGCGCGAAGCTCGGCGCTTCGAGCCTGGCATAGGCGCGCATCTCGCCAAGCGTCTGGGTATCGGCGACAAGCTTCCGGTGCAGGCCGATCAGCGTTGCCCGGTCGCCGCCTGAAAACGCACCGCCGGCATAGGTGGCGAGGTCGAGAATGCAGCGTTTCAGCCGCGAGACGATGGCGTCGCTGGCCAGTTTTGGCAGGATCAGTCGGCTGGTCAGGCCGGCGCAGACGATGCCGAGCACGATCTCGGCACAACGCGCGACCGCGAGGTCTACGACCAGATGCGGTTGTCCGAAAGCGGGCAGGCCGATGATCATTGCGGTGTAGCCTGCAAGAGCCGCGCCGTAGGCTTCGGGATTGCGCAGCAGCGACGAGACGAAGGTGCAAATGCCAATCCAGACAGCAAGCACCGTCACCAGAATCCAGGGGCCGGTGCCGAATGCCGTGGTGATGCCAATTGCCGCGACACCGCCGGCCAGCGTGCCGAGCAGGCGGTAGAAGCCTTTCGCCAGCACCATGCCGGCAACCGGCTGGGCGACGATGAACACCGTCATCATCGCCCATTGCGGATGGTCGAGCTTCAGCGCGTAAGCGGCCAGCAATGCGATCATGCCGGCCGAAACGGTGCGCAGCGCGAAAATCCAGTCCGAGCGTGTCGGTTGCGTCAGCCCGGCCAGGCTCGTCTCGAAATAGGTTTTCAGCCGCGCCCAGGTCACATGCTGGTCTCCATGTCAGGAACGCAAGCTAAACGCGCCAGCGGCTAGATATCCAGCACTTCCGTCTCGGCGAATTCGGCGCGTTCCTGGATGAAGCGGAAGCGGGCTTCGGGTTTGGTGCCCATCAGCTCGTCGACCCTGTCCTTGGTGGCGGAATCGACTTCGTTCACATCGACCCTGAGCAAGGTGCGCTTCCTTGGATCCATGGTGGTTTCCTTGAGCTGCGCGGCCATCATTTCGCCCAGGCCCTTGAAGCGGCCAAGCTCGACCTTGCCGCGCCCGGTGAATTCGGTGCGCAGAAGCTCGTCCTTGTGGGCGTCGTCGCGGGCATAGGCGACCTTGCCGCCTTGCCTGATCGAGTAAAGCGGCGGCACCGCCAGATAGAGATGGCCGCCGCGCACCAGCGCCGGCATCTCTTGGTAGAAGAAGGTGATCAGCAGCGAAGCGATGTGTGCGCCGTCGACGTCGGCGTCGGTCATGATGATGACGCGGTCGTAGCGCAAATCCTCGTCACGGTATTTTGACCGCGTGCCGCAGCCGAGCGCCTGGATCAGGTCCGATATCTGCTGGTTGGCGGCCAGCTTGTCATTGCCGGCGCTGGCGACGTTGAGGATTTTTCCGCGCAGCGGCAAGACGGCCTGGCTGGCACGATCGCGTGCCTGCTTGGCCGAGCCGCCGGCGGAATCGCCTTCGACGATGAAGAGTTCGGCACCCGCCGCCGCGTTCTGCGTGCAGTCGGCGAGCTTGCCCGGCAAGCGCAGCTTGCGCACTGCGCTCTTGCGCGACACTTCCTTTTCCTGGCGGCGGCGCACCCGTTCGTCGGCGCGCGCGATCACCCAGTCGAGCAGCTTCGAGGCTTCCTGCGGATTGTCGGCCAGCCAATGGTCGAATGGGTCGCGGATCGCGGTCTCGACGATGCGTATCGCTTCGATCGTCGCCAGCCTGTCCTTGGTCTGGCCGACGAATTCCGGCTCGCGGATGAACACCGACAGCATGCCGGCGGCCGAAATCATGACGTCTTCCGAGGTGACGATCGAGGCGCGCTTGTTGCCGACGAGGTCGGCATAGGCGCGCAGGCCGCGCGTCAGCACGTTTCGGAAGCCGGCTTCGTGGGTGCCGCCTTCACCGGTCGGGATGGTGTTGCAGTAGGAATTGATGAAGCCGTCGCCACCGAACCAGGTCACCGCCCATTCGAGCGAGCCATGGCCGCCTTGCTTGTCGCTCTTGCCGGCGAAGATTTCGCGCGTCACCTGGAATTCATCGCCGAGCGACGCCTTCAGATAATCCTTGAGGCCGCCTGGGAAATGGAATTCCGCCTTGGCCGGTGTCTGATCCTTTTCCTTGATGAGGGAGGGATCGCAGGTCCAGCGGATCTCGACGCCGCCAAACAGGTACGCCTTCGAACGCGTCATGCGGTAGAGACGCGCCGGCTCGAAGGCCGCGCCCTTGCCGAAAATCTGCTCGTCGGGATGGAAGCGGATTTTTGTGCCGCGCCGGTTGTGGACTTCGCCGAGCTGCTCCAGTCCGGTCACCGGGACGCCGCGCGAAAAGCGCTGGCGATAGAGCTGGCGCCCACGTGCCACCTCGACCTCGAGATGATCCGACAGGGCGTTGACGACGGAGACGCCAACGCCGTGCAGGCCGCCGGATGTTTCGTAGACCTTGGAGTCGAACTTGCCGCCCGAATGCAGCGTCGTCATGATGACTTCGAGCGCCGGCTTCTTGAATTTTGGGTGCATGTCGACCGGAATGCCGCGGCCATTGTCGGTAACCGTGAGATGGCCGTCGGCGGAGAGTTCGACATCGATGAAGGTGGCGTGGCCGGCAACCGCTTCGTCCATCGAATTGTCGATGACCTCGGCGAACAGATGGTGCATCGCCTTGTCGTCAGTGCCGCCAATATACATGCCTGGCCGGCGGCGCACCGGCTCAAGGCCCTCAAGCACCTCGATGTCGGCGGCGCTGTAGCCCTCGCTGCCATCCTTGGTTGCGGCTGGACGCCTGGCGGCCGCCTGTACCAGCGGATCCGCCGGGCGCGCCGGCGTGCGAACCGGCTGCGGCTGTTTTTCCAGATTGCCGAAAAGATCGTTGTTGTCGTCCATGCCTGCCATAGAGTCCAAGCTGCGAATCACCCCGTCGATACTGCCACGCTTTTCAGCGCCAAGCGACGGAGGTTCCTGTTACGTTCGGGGATTTAACTGCTCTTACCCTAAAACCATTCGATAACCAAGCGGGCGGAAATAGGTCAAATGCCGCCGCGCAATATTCCTGATTCTTTAACAATGCCGCCTAGCGTGAGCCCAACATAACAAGAAACGACGGGCATCAGGGGTTTTCGGCGTGAGGGGCAAGGCCATAACGATGATCGGCATCGCCGCCGTTTTCGGCGCGATCTCGATCTTTGCCGCGGATTTCTGGGTCAAGAGCCAAGCGAAGGCCGATGCCCAGGAGAAAACGGCCTCGATCGCCGCTCCGGCCGCGCCCAGGATCGAGTTCAAGACCATCGTGGTGGCGAACGCGCCGTTGCGCTACGGCATGGAGCTCGACCGCTCCAAGCTCAGCGAAATCCCGTGGCCGCAGGATTCCCTTCCGCAGGGCGCCTTTGCCACCATCGATGGATTGCTCGGCGAAGGCGGTCGGGTCGCGCTGTCGCCGATCGAGATCAACGAGCCGGTGCTGCTCGCCAAGCTGTCGGGACCGAACGGCCGCGCAACGCTGTCCAACATGCTGACGCCCGGAATGCGGGCGGTCACCATCCGCACCGACGAGATCGCCGGCGTCGGTGGCTTCGTGACGCCGGGCGACCGGGTCGATGTCGTGCTGACGCGCGATGCCGGCGAAATCCAGGAAGTCGCCAAGAACGCGCAAGGGGCTGCCGGTTCGACCATCACCTCGGAGATCGTCGTTGCCGACGCCAAGGTGCTCAGCGTCGGGCAGGGCGCCGACGAGCGCCAGACGACGCCGCAGGTGGCCAATTCCGTGACCCTCGAGGTGACGAGCGACGGCGCGCAGAAAGTGGCGCTTGCCCGCACCGTCGGAACGCTGTCGCTGTCGCTTCGCTCCGCCAGCGAAGGCGGCGATGGCAAGAACGGCGTCACCACCATCTCTTCCTTCGGCGGATCCGTCGCTTCCAAGACGCAGGCCGTGGCCGGCTCCTTGTTCAATGCCATAGCGAAGGAGCCGGAGAAGCCGAAATTCAAGACGATCATCGTGACGCGCGGCACGCAGGCCGAGGAATATCAGGTTCCAACGCGGGACCAGAAGTAAAGACCGGTGGGGACCGGGCGGGACGGGACAATGTTGATGCGTACCCTATATCGAATGACGGCTCGGTCGCGCTTGGTGCGCGCCCTGGCGATGGCGTTTACCCTGGCTGCGAGCGGCGTGCTTGCCTTGCCCGGAGCGGCGAAGGCGGACAACGACATCGTCTATGTCTCGTCGACCAAGAATGCGTCGATCAAGGTTGCCAAGGGCAAGCCCAAGACGATCATGACGAGCGCGGCCTTCTACCAGATCGTCATCGGTGATCCGGAGATCGCCAACGTCAACCCGCTGACCGACAAATCCTTCTATGTGCTGGGCAACAATCTCGGCACCACCGGCATTGCGCTGTTCGACCAGAACAAGCAGCTCGTCGGCACCGTGGACATCGAGGTGACGCTCGACACCGACCAATTGGCGAACACTATCCGTGCCAGTGTGCCGGACGCCAAGATCAAGGTCGGCTCGGCCAACGGCCGTGTCGTGCTGTCGGGTGAGGCGGATGACGCGGTTGCGGCGGACAAGGCAAGCAAGATCGCCAGCCGCTTTTCCGGCAATGAGGAAGTGATCAACTCGGTCAATATCTCTTCGTCGCAGCAGGTTCAGCTCAATGTCCGGTTCGTCGAGATCAACCGCCAGGCAGGGCAGGACCTGGGCGCGAAATACAGCGCCAATTTCGCCTACGGCTTCGGCGGTCGCGACATTTCACTGGATCCGGGCACGGTGCCAGCGGCGGGGACCGGCGAGATCATCGGCCGACTGCTGTCGAACGGCGTCTCGATCGACATTGCCATCAAGGCGCTGGAAGAGCGCGGCCTTGCCCGTCGGCTGGCTGAGCCGAACCTGATCGCGCGTTCAGGGGAGACAGCGAGCTTCCTGGCCGGCGGCGAATTTCCGATCCCGGTTTCGGAGGATAACGGCAAGATTTCGGTCAGCTACAAGAAATATGGCGTTAGCCTGGATTTCAAGCCGACCGTACTCAAGGACGGGTTGGTCAGCCTCGACATCGCGCCGGAAGTCTCCTCGATCGATGCGTCGGCGTCCTACAATATCGGCAACATTTCCGTACCCGGCTTCATCGTGCGCCGCGCCAAGACCTCGGTCGACCTGAAGAACGGCCAGAGCTTCATGATCGCCGGGCTTTTGCAGTCCCAGAACGACATTACCACGTCTCGCATTCCCGGCCTTGGCAAGATGCCGGTGCTTGGAGCGCTGTTTTCGTCGAAATCCTATCAGCGGCGCGAGACCGACCTGGTCATCATCGTCACGCCCTATCTGGTCAAGCCGGTCGATCCGTCGAAGAAAATGGCTGAGCCGACCGATGGCACGCAGGCAGCCAGCAATGTCGACTATTTCCTCAACAACACCGAGGAGGTGAAGGCGCCGGATACGGGCCGCGCGCTGGCGCTGGCCGACGGCAGTGCCGCACGGGCCGCTCCTGCCACCAAAGTCGGTCATTTCCTCGACCTGCCGAAGGACTGAGCCATGCGTCTGATCCTGAGATCGTGCATCGCCCTGCTTCTTGCCGGCCTGGCAGGCGGCTGCACCAGCGACGACTACGTGCGCAGCGAGGGGGTGACGTCCGGCGCCGGCGAGGCGCAGGCCGCCAACACCGTCATGCAGATGGTCGACCCATGGAAGTACGGCGTCCAGAACACGAGACTTCTCGTGCCTGCCAAGCGCGGCAGTGCCGGACCCGTCACGCCCGATCAGGCGGCCGGTGCCAAGGCAGCGCAAACGACCACCGACAACTGATCCAGACGGCGATCGACCTCACAGGCGGCGAGAATGGCAAACAGCACCAAGAAAATCCTGCTCGTATCGACAGACCGGACCTTCGCGCAGGACACGAAGACGGCCTTCGCCGCCTCCGAGATCATCCAGCTCATGACGGTGGAGAAGAACGTCACCGAGCTGCGCGGCGAGGTCCAGGAGGCCGAGTTCGGCGTTGTCATCGTCGACATGGATGCAGCGAAACTCGAGGAGATCGAGTCCCTGCAGCGCGTCATGCGCCGGCTCGAGGGCAAGGCACCGGTGGTCGTGGTCACCCAGGAGTTCAACGCCGCGGCCGTGCGCATCCTGGTGCAGCTCAAGGTCGCCGATTTCCTGGTCAAGCCGATCACCACCGCAGACCTCGTGCGTTCGGTCGTGCGGGCTCTGCAGGGACCCGGGCGCGAGGAAAACACCGAGTCGCAGATCTATACCTTCATGCCCGCCGCCGGCGGCGTCGGCACCACGACACTGGCACTGCAGACCGCGTTCCAGCTGCATCATTCGGTGACGCGCGGCGCCTCGACCTGCGTGGTCGACCTCAATTTCCAGCAAGGTGCCTGCGCCGAATATCTCGATCTCGAGCCGCGTTTCGACATCACCGAAATCGAGAACCAGCCTGAGCGCCTCGACCGGCAACTGCTCGATGTGATGCTGTCCAAGCACGCCAGCGGACTGTGTGTGCTGGCGGCGCCGACACATCCGTCCGAAATGCGCTCATTCAAGACCGATGTCGTGGTGCGCATGCTGGACCTCGTTTCGGCCTATTTCGACAATGTCGTCATCGACATGCCGCGCACCTGGTTTCCGTGGACGGAAACTGTGCTGCTCGGTTCCAACAAACTTTACATCGTGGCCGAAATGACGGTGCCGTGCCTGCGCCATACGCAGCGGCTGATCCAGGCCGTCTACGAGACCGCCGGCAAGGAAGTGAAGCCGAACGTGATCGTCAACCGTTTCGAGCAGAAGATGTTCGACAACGGCATCAAGCAGGCGGACGTCCAGGAAATCCTTGGCGAGCATTTTGTCGGCGGCATCGCCAACAACTACCGGCTGGTGCGCGAGGCGGTCGACCGCGGCGTGCCGCTGCACGAGATCGATCCCAATGCCAATGTCGTCAACGACCTGAAGAAGATCATCCTTCCGGAAGAGGCGGTGGCAACCGCGGGCAAGTCGAAGTCGCTGTTCGGCTTCGGCAGGGGCCTCTTAAAAAGGAAAGCTGGATGACCAGCCGTTTTTCCACCCTGCAGAACCGTGACGCGCGTACGCGCCCGGCTGAATCGACGCCGGTCGCGCATCATGCTGTCGTCATCCCGACCAGCCGAAAGGCTTTGCCGGCGAAGGCGGAGGCGGCGCCGGCAAAGAATGCCAACAAGGTGCTCGATGCCCGCGTGCGCATCCACCGGATGCTGCTCGAGGAGATCAATCTCGTCGCGCTGGAGCGTTTGCCCAAGGAAGAGATGCGCCGGCAAGTGCACGATTTCGTATCGGAAAAGACCCGCCAGGAGCGAATGGCGATCAACACCGCCGAACTCGACGCGCTGGTTGACGACATCGTCGACGAGATGGTCGGCCTCGGCCCGCTCGAGCCGCTGCTCAAGGATCCCGATATCAACGATATCCTGATCAACGGCCATGAGAACTGCTTCGTCGAAAAGAAGGGCAAGCTGCAGCAGGTCCATATCCCGTTCAAGGACGAGGCGCATCTGCTCAGAATCGTCAACAAGATCGTGGCCGCCGTCGGTCGCCGCGTCGATGAATCGCAACCGATGGTCGACGCTCGGATGCTGGACGGCTCGCGATTCAACGCAGCCATCCGCCCGGTGGCCGTCGACGGCCCGCTGGTGTCGATCCGCAAGTTCTCCAAGAACAAGCTTGGCCTGCACAGGCTGGTCGAATTCGGCGCCATCACGCAGAACATGGCCGAAGTGCTGGCCGCGGCCGTCCACGCCCGCAAGACGACGATCATTTCGGGCGGCACCGGCACAGGCAAGACGACAATGCTCAACGCGCTGTCGGCGTTCATTCCGGAAGACGAGCGGCTGATCACCATCGAGGACGCGGCGGAACTTCAATTGCAGCAGCCGCATGTCGCACGCATGGAGACACGTCCCGCCAACATCGAAGGCCATGGCGAGCTCAAACAGCGCGACCTGGTCAAGAACGCGCTGCGCATGCGTCCCGACCGCGTCATCCTCGGCGAGTGCCGCGGCGAGGAAGCCTTCGACATGCTGCAGGCCATGAACACCGGCCACGAAGGCTCGATGGCGACCATCCACGCCAATACGCCGCGCGACTGCATTTCGCGCCTCGAGCAGATGCTGGGCATGACCGGCATGCCGATGACGGTGCAGTCGATCCGCAGCCAGATCGCCAGCGCCATCGACATCATCGTCCAGCTGACCCGACTTTCCGACGGCAAGCGCAAGGTGACGAGCGTCGCCGAGGTGACCGGCATGGAAGGCGATGTCATCCAGATGCAGGAGATCTTCCGCTTCGTGCGCACCGGCATGGAGGCCGATGGCAAGATCCTTGGCTACTACGAGGCGACCGGCATTCGGCCGCGTTTCCTGGAAGACCTGCGCGCCATGGGCATCGACTTTCCCGGACGTTATTTCGAACCCGGCCGGCCGCAGGAGTAGCCGGCGTGTTCGACGGGTTCAGCGCGATATATGTCGTCTATGCCGGAGCCGCACTGACCGGCATCATGGTGGCCGAGGCGATCTACCTGCTCTATGCCGGACGCAGCGACAAACGCACCGCCATCAACCGGCGCATGAAACTGCAGGAAAACAAGATCAGCCAGGAACAGGTGCTGATCCAGCTGCGCAAGGAGCGCGGTCTCGACGCGGGAACGTCGCTGTTTTCGCCCGACCGGTTCCGTGCCCTGCGCACGCAGTCGGGCATGGTGATGCCGCTTTCGAAATTCCTGACGATCACCTGCGGTGTGGCGACGGCCGTTGCCCTGGCCGCGATCTGGCGCGGGCTGCCGCTGCTGATGGGGCTCATCCTGTTCGTCGTGCTGGTGCCGTTGCTGCCGGTCATGGCGATGCGCTCCATGCGCAAGCGCCGGCTGAAGCGTTTCGGCATGCAACTGCCGGAAGCGCTGGAGCTGATCACGCGCGGCCTCAAGGCCGGTCATCCGGTGCCGGTGGCCATCGCCATGGTGTCGCGCGAGATGCCCGATCCGATCGGCACGGAATTCGGCGTCATTGCCGACGAAGTCACTTATGGTTCCGACCTGGTCACGGCGCTGAATGCACTGTTCGACCGGGTCGGCCACGAGGATCTGCCGCTGTTCATCACCGCCGTGTCGATCCAGACCAGTTCGGGCGGCAATCTGCGCGAGATCCTTGATGGGTTGTCGACGACGATCCGCGAACGCGGCAAGCTGCGACGCAAGGTGCGCGCCATTTCGACGGAAGGGCGCCTCTCGGCCTACATTTTGACGGCCGTACCGGCGCTGCTGTTCACCGCCATCATGGCCATGATGCCGGGATATTACAGCGACGTCTGGGGCGTGCCGAAGACATGGTACATGATCGGCGGCTCGGTCAGCTGGCTGATGCTGGGCAATCTGATCATGTTCAAAATGTCGAATTTTAAGTTCTGACATGCAAAGCGTCATTGAATTCCTCGCTTCCCTCGCGCCGACCTCGCTGATGCCGGTGGCCGTCCTCCTGCTTGCCGCGGGAGCGGCCGCTGTCGCCTGGCCGATGCTGGTGGCGAAGGGCGACCGCAACGACGTCAAGCGCCGGCTCAAGGTCGACCAGGGTCCGGTGGCCGCCAGACCCGAACCTGTGCAGAAGAAGAATAGCGGCGTCGTGCGCGAGCAAGCGGTGAAGAGGGCGCAGGAATTCTATGCCAAGAGCGACCCGGAAAATGTCGCTCGCCTGCGCCTGAAGCTCATCCAGGCGGGCTACATGGAGCCGCGCGCCGTCGGCATGTTCTTCCTCATCCGGTTCACGGCAATGATCGGCACGACGTTCGCGGTCTTCGTGCTCAACCGGTGGATGGCCAGTCCCGACGCGACCATGACCAGCCGGTGGACCTTCATCATCCTGTCGGGGGCCGCCGGCTATTTTTTGCCGGGTCTCGTGCTGACCCAGAAGGTGCGCGAGAAGATGCGCGAATACCGCAACGGCTTCCCCGATTTCATGGACCTGATGATCGTCTGTTCGGACGCCGGCATGAGCATGGAAGCCGGCGTCGAGCGCGTTTCGAAAGAACTCGCCAAGAGCTATCCGTCGCTCAGCCAGAACCTGCAGCTCGTGTGCTTGGAACTTCGGGCGGGGCGCAGCCTGGACGACGCGCTGAAGGCGCTCGCCGATCGTCTCAGCCTGGACGAGGTACGCTCCTTCGCCACGCTCCTGCAGCAGTCGAAGGAACTCGGCACCAGCCTGTCGGGCGCGCTCAGGGTGTTTTCAGACGAAATGCGCCACAAGCGCATGTCGCTGGCCGAGGAGAAGGCCCATGCCTTGCCGGCCAAGATGTCGGTGCCGGTCGTGGTCTGCATCCTGCCGGTGGTGCTGATGATCGCGGTCATTCCCATCATCGTCAAAATGACGGCCCATTAGCTGTATTTTGGAGTGCGGGCGAGGTGATGGTGTTCACCGCAAAAGTCCGCCGAGGCGATTGCAAGAAAGTTATTGGGTACGGCAGGTAAATCGGACCCGCTTCGGCCTAAATGAGCGAGAAGTCCATGCAAATATTGTTGCGCACCCTCTTGCTGGGCCTCGCTGCGGCGCCGCTCGCGTCCGCGGAGATTTGAGGGGCACGCGCCGGTGGTTAATGATTGCTATTCCGGAAACTGAAAGTTAGCTGCATTTCGGCACCGAAGCTTAATCGCTCTTCTGTAGTCTCTTTCCCGAAGAACGACCCGGCAAATCGGGCGACGGGGCAGGGCATGCGTCAGATAAAATTTGCGGCGATGGCCATGATGGCAGCCGTCCTAATGATCAGCGGGTGTACGACGAACAATAACGTCGACACGACCAAGACCACTGCGATCCAGCCTGAAGGGAAGGATGTCGCCACATCCGACCTGGCGGAAGGCAAGGCACAGTTTCGCGATGCCAATTATGGTCTTGCCGAAGCGCATTTCCGCAAGGCCGTCGAGCTGAAGGCCGACAATGCCGAGGCCTGGATGGGGCTCGCGGCTTCCTATGACGAACTTGGCCGCTTCGACTTCGCCGACCGCGCCTACGGCCAGCTCCTGAAGGTTGCCGGCCGCAAGCCGCAGATCGTCAACAATATGGGTTATTCGCAACTGTTGCGCGGCAACAAGAAGAAGGCCCGGGCGCTGCTGCTCGAGGCGAAGGCCGGCATGACCGATCCCACCGTTGTCGACGCCAACCTCGCCTTGCTGAACAAGGGCTGATGCCGGTTGATGGTCGCGCCGTCCAGGGGGGCGATTTTGGCACAGGTGGCATCGACGCTTTGTAAACCCTATTCGCAGCTTGGGCCGAGAGATCGCCCGAAAATCATATCCGAGGGCTGCCGCTGACCTAGAATGCGGCGCAACCGCCGACGCTCGAGAGGCCTCCGCCCGATATGCTGGATTTCAGTTCGCTCCTGCTCGCAGCCGCGCTGTCGGGTACCTGTCTAGCCGCTACCATGGTTGCGATCTGGCTCACGGCGCCGCGGGCGGGCTTCGTGCTGACAGTGGCGTGCGGCATTATCGTGCTCGTGGCGCATGTGATCCTGTTCTGGCGCTATACCAGGGAGCCCGATCCGCTGCTTTGCCAGATCGCGCTGGCGCTACTCAGCCTGGGTTTTCTCATCATCTGCATTTCGGCCATGCAGTATCTCGGCGTGCGCGAGCACAGGCGTGCGATCGCGCCGACATTTGCCGCCATGGTTGTCTGCGCGGCCGTGACCTTCATGGGCCTTGACGGGGTCGGCTTCGTGATCACCTACGCGACGGTTACCGCGCTGCTCTCGACGATCGGTGCCATGTTCTGGATCAATGGCAGTCACGATCGCCGTATCCTCCTGGTGGTTTCGTTCCTGAGCGGCACCTGTGCGCTGTCGTTTGCCCTTTGCGGCGTGGTTCTGATGGCCAAAGGCCAGTGGACGCTCGGCGTCGCGCCCGACAATTGGGCCGAACGCCTTAACTCGGTCGTGGCGGTGGCCTGTATGACAGGCCTTGGCGCGTTGACGCTTTCGCTCCACCATCTGCAGGCGCAGATCGAGCTCAAGGCCGAGACCATGACCGACCCGTTGACCGGACTGATGAACCGTCGGGGTCTGGCGTCGCTTTATGGCGAGCGCACCTTCGGCCCGTTCATGGCGATCGTCATGTTCGATCTCGATCATTTCAAGCGGACGAACGACATCTATGGACACCCGGTCGGGGACCAGGTCCTGTGCCGCTTCGCCGCCGTCATCAGGAGATATGCCAGAACCGGGGTCGACGCCTTTCGCCTGGGCGGCGAGGAGTTCGCAATCGTCATGTCGCGCGTGACGGAAGAGCGGGCCTATGACCTCGCCAGCAAGATCGGCGTCGCTTTCGGCACGGAAGTCGTGCCCACCGCGCTCGGGCCCTTGCGCAGCACGGTCAGCGGCGGGATTGGCTTCGGCGAGGCCGACGGCAGCACCCTCGATGAGGTGCTGGCCAGGGCCGACGCCACGCTCTATGCCGCCAAGCGTGCGGGGCGAAATTGCGTCATCGGCCGCAAAAAGACGGGCAGGGCCGACGCGGTCGAGCCGGCCTTGCGTTCCGCGTAGCTATTCGGCCGCGCCCAGGTAATCCGACAGCGGCGGGCAGGAGCAGACCAGATTACGGTCGCCGGCGACATTGTCGATGCGCGACACCGGCGGCCAGTACTTCGTCGCGGTGTCGGCATCGCCGGCGGGATAGGCCGCCTCCAGACGCGAATACGGATGGGTCCATTGACCGGCCAGCGCCTCGGCCGATGTGTGCGGTGCGTTGACCAGCGGATTGTCGGCCAAGGGCCATTCGCCTTTGGCCACTTTCGCCGCTTCGCCGGCAATGGCGATCATGGCCTCGCAGAAGCGATCCAACTCGCGCTTGGGTTCGGACTCGGTCGGCTCCACCATCAGCGTGCCGGCGACCGGAAACGACATCGTCGGCGCGTGGAAACCATAATCGATCAGGCGCTTGGCGATGTCCTCGACACTGATGCCGGCGCTCTCCTTGAGCACGCGAGTGTCGAGGATGCATTCGTGGGCGACGCGATCGCTCCTGCCCTTGTAAAGCAGCGGGAAATGCGGGGCGAGCCGCGTCGCCACATAGTTGGCCGAAACGATCGCTGTCTCGGTCGCCTGCTTCAGGCCGGAAGCGCCCATCATGCGGATGTACATCCAGGTGATCGGCAGGATGGAAGCGCTGCCGAAGGGAGCGGCGGCCACGGCATGAGCCGAGCCTTCGCTGACATGGCCGGGCAGATAGGGCTTCAGATGAGCCCTGACACCGATCGGACCGACACCCGGGCCGCCGCCGCCATGCGGGATGCAGAAGGTCTTGTGCAGGTTCATGTGACAGACGTCGGCGCCGATGTCGCCTGGCCGAGCAAGGCCGACCAGCGCGTTGAGGTTGGCGCCATCGAAATAGACCTGGCCGCCATGCTCATGGATGAGGGCGCAGAGGTGGCGCGCGCCTTCCTCGTAGACGCCATGGGTGGAGGGATAGGTGAACATCAGCGCCGCGAGATTCTTGGAATGCTCGTTGGCCTTGGCGCGCATATCGTCCATGTCGATGTTGCCGTCTTCCAGGCAGCGCACGACGACGACGCTCATGCCGGCCATCGCGGCACTCGCCGGATTGGTGCCATGCGCGGAAGACGGGATCAGGCAGACGGTACGATGGCCCTCGCCGCGCGAACGGTGATAGGCGCGAATGGCGAGCAGCCCGGCATATTCGCCCTGGCTGCCGGCATTGGGCTGCAAGGTCACGGCGTCGAAACCGGTGATTTCCGACAGCCAGCCTTCCAGTTCGCCGATCATGGCGCGGTAGCCGGCCGAATGGCTTGCTGGCGCGAAGGGATGCAAATTGGCGATGCTTGGCCAACTCACCGGCATCATTTCCGCCGCGGCGTTGAGCTTCATGGTGCAGGAGCCCAGCGGGATCATGGCGCGGTCGAGCGCCAGGTCCTTGTCGGCCAGCCGGCGCAGAAAGCGCATCATCTCGGTTTCCGACTTGTTCTCGTGAAAGACCGGCTGGGTCAAAAACTCCTTGCCACGTGGCTTGCCGGGCACCGTGCTGCCGGCGGAAGCGACAGCCTTGGCATCGAACAAGGCCGCGATCGCGTCGAGATCGGCGTCGGTCGAGGTCTCGTCAAAACTGATGCCGACATGGTCGGCATCGAGCACACGCAGCAGCCGGCCGGTCTTTTCGGCGGCCACCGCGATCTGGGCCGCCTTGCCGTTGGTCTCCACCGTCACCGTGTCGAAGCGGCTGGAGCCGAGCACCGATACGCCCGCCGCCTCTAGGCCGCTTGCCAGGCGGTTGGCCAGCGCGTGTATGCGCCCGGCGATCGCCTGCAGGCCGACCGGGCCGTGCCAGATGGCGTAGGCGGTGGCCATATTGGCAAGCAGGGCCTGTGCGGTGCAGATGTTGGAAGTCGCCTTGTCGCGGCGGATATGCTGCTCGCGCGTCTGCAAGGCGAGGCGGTAGCCGGGGCGGCCCTTGCTGTCGGTCGACTGACCGACCAGGCGACCGGGCATCAGCCGCGTCAGCTTGTCGGAGACCGCGCAATAGGCCGCATGCGGGCCGCCAAAGCCCATCGGCACGCCAAAGCGCTGCATCGGGCCGACCGCGATGTCGGCGCCGAGTTTCGCCGGCGCGTCGGTCAGCGTCAGACCAAGCGGGTCGGCGATGAAGACGACAATGGCGCCGGTGGCGCGCGCTTTTTCGATGGCCGCCTTGTGGTCGCCATAGACGCCAAAAGTGTCAGGCCAGGAGACGAGCAGGGCGGCGGTGTTGTCGTCGATCGTCTCGCCGTCGATCTCGATGCCGAGCGGCTCGGCGCGGGTGCGCACGACGTCCAGCGTCTGCGGGTGCGGTGTGCCCGCAAGTGCCACCTTGGTGCGCTTGTCGCGGTGGTGGCGCAGCGCAATGCCGACCGCTTCGGCGACGGCGGTCGCCTCGTCGAGCAGTGAAGCCGATGCCACCGGCAGGCCGGTCAGTTCGGTGACCAGCGTCTGGAAGTTGAACAGCATTTCGAGCCGGCCCTGGCTGATCTCGGCCTGATAGGGCGTGTAGGCGGTGTACCAGGCCGGATTCTCGAACAGATTGCGCTGGATGACCGGCGGCACGTGGACGCCGTGGTAACCGGCGCCGATAAAGCTTTTCAGCACCGTATTTCTTGCCATGATCACCGACAATTCGGCGAGAGCTTCGGCTTCGCTGGCCGGCGCGGGGAGGTCCAGCGGCTGGTCGAGGCGGATCGATCTCGGCACGGCCTGGCTGATCAGTGTCTCGACGGAGGGAACACCGATGACGGCGAGCATGGCTCTGACGTCGGCAAGGCCGGGTCCAATGTGGCGGGCCGAGAAGGGGTAGGGAGCGGCGGTCATGTCAATAAGTTCCCGATGTCAGGCGATATGGGCTTTGTAGGCGGCCTCATCCATGAGGCTGGCGAGCTGACTTTCGTCGGCGAGCTTCATCTTCCACAGCCATCCGGCCCCGGTTGCCGCCGAGTTGACCAGCGAGGGGTCGGACGACAGCGTGCCATTGGCTTCGGTGATTTCGCCATCGACCGGCGCATAAACGTCCGAGGCTGCCTTGACGGATTCGACCACGACGGCGGTGTCGCCCTTGGCGAGCTTCTTTCCCGTTTCGGGCAGTTCCACGAAGACGAGGTCGCCGAGCTGCTCCTGCGCGTAGTCGGTGATGCCGACGGTGGCGATGCCGCCCTCAACGCTGAGCCACTCGTGATCCGATGTGAAATAGGTTGTTGCCATGGAATTCATCCTTTGCGGTAGCGATGAGGGGTGAAGGGCAGAGAACTGACATCGACTGGGATCTTCGTGCCGCGCACGTCGGCGAAAATCCGCGTTCCGGGCTTTGCCAGCGGCGTGGAGACATAACCCATGGCGACCGGATGGCCGGCGGAAGGGCCGAAGCCGCCCGATGTGACATGGCCGGCAGGATTGCCGTTGGCTTCGAACAGCGCGGCACCGGCGCGCACCGGCTGGCGACCCTCCGGTTTCAGCCCGACGCGCTTCTGCGCCGGACCACGTTCCACGGCGGCGCGCAAGGCGTCGGCGCCAATGAAGGTGCCGGAGGCACGGATTTCTTTCGGGATCGCCCACATCAGCGCCGCCGCGGCCGGGTCGGTCTCGGGCGTGATGTCCTGGCCGTGCAGGCAGAGGCCGGCCTCCAGCCGCAGGCTGTCGCGCGCGGCAAGGCCGATCCAAAGCACGCGTTCATCCTCCAGCAGCTTGGTGACAAGGTCACGCGCATCGGCTTCCGGCAGGCCGATCTCGAAACCGTCCTCGCCGGTGTAGCCGGACCGGCTCATGAACCAGTTTTTTCGCGGCTCGACCCCATGCATGAACAGCAGCGAGCCGGTCTCGATGCCGGCGCGGGAGAGTGCAGCCCAGGCTTCGGGACCCTGGATCGCCAGGAAGACGCGGTCGAGCGGCTCGACCTTCACCTCGAAATCGGTCGCCAGGGCGCGCAAATGCTTTTCGTCGGCGACGGCATTGCCGGCATTGGCGACCACCATGAACCTGGTGTCGCCGAGCCGGGTGACGATCAGGTCGTCGAGAATGCCGCCTGCTTCGTTCAGGAAAAAGGATAGCTTTGACTGCGAGATTTCGAGCGCGCCGGCGTCCAGCGGGCAGGCGCGGTTCAACAGCGCAACCGCTTCCGGGCCACTGACCTCGAACAGTTTCATATGCGAGATGTCGAACAACCCCGCATGCTCGCGGGTGTGAAGATGCTCTTTCATGACGCCGGCCGGATAGGTCAGCGGCATCGACCAGCCGGCAAAGGCGCCGAAGCGCGCTCCGGCAGCCGCATGAATATCTTCGAGGGGAAGGTGTTTGTCGTCGTCGCCCGTCATGTCGCCTCCAGAGTCGCACGCAATCGGCCGCTGATGGCGACCAGTCCGTGCCCCTCTGTCTGAAGCCTGAGAGACTCGCGCAGCCGGAACTCTGTCAGCGGCGCTTACACCTTCGGCGCGGGGGCAAGCCCCGACTTTCCAGAGTGTCTTTCCCGTCTACGGTTCTTTTGCCTGAGAGATTTCGGGCGATTTCCCCTTCGGCGGCAGCTCTCGCTGCTCTCTCCCGCAAACAGGTAGGACTCAAAACCCTGAGCCCTCGACGCGCCATCCATAGCCCGTCGACGACACCTTGTCACCTCCCAGCGACATTGTTCTGACAAGTCTTCGCTAACCACGCCGTTTGCCGGTTTTTCAAGACACTCCTGATAAAGCTGACCGATGTGACGCGTTGGGGCGGACGGGGACGACAGATGGGCGAGTTGATCATGAGTGCTCCGGTGGCGGGGCTGACTTCGAAGAACCGCATTGCTTCAGAGGATGTCGTGATGCTGCGCCGCGACGTGTTCGCCGACGGCGTGGTGAGCCGGGGCGAAGCCGAGGCCTTGTTCGCGCTCGACCACACGGCGCGGGACAAATGCGCGGAATGGGCGCCGTTCTTCGTCGAGGCGGTCACCGACTACATCGTCCATCAGGAAAAGCCCTTGGGCTACATTTCGGGGGAGAATGCCGACTGGCTGGTCCGCACGATTTCGCGGGACGGCATGGTCGACAGCCGGACCGAACTCGAATTGCTGGTCCATGTGCTGGAAGAGGCGAAATCCTCGCCGAGCCGGCTTTGCGTCTACGCGCTGGAGCAGGTCGCCCACGCCGTCGTCGACGGTAAGGGACCGCTGATGCTCGGCGGCGCGCTGGTGCCCGGACTGATCGCCGGGGCCGAAGTCGAGCTTTTGCGCCGCATCCTCCATGCCCATGGTGGCGACGGCAACATCGCCATCACCCAGGCCGAGGCCGAGGTGCTGTTCAGGATCAACGAGCGGACCGCCCAGGCCAATAACGATCCGTCGTGGAACGACCTGTTCGTCAAGGCGATCGCCAATTTCGTCATGTGCTCGGCCGGTTATGAGGCGCCCACCCGCGAGGTGGCGCTGCGCCAGGAGACTTTCCTCGATCATGCCGATCCGGAAATCGGCGGCTTCTTCAGCCGCATGGTCTCCGGCGGTCTTGCCGGTATCATCGAGGCCTACCGCTCTCCTGACGACATAGAGACCGAATGGGAGGCCAAGAACAGGGCCGCCGAGGCGCTGGCCCGCCGTGCCGAGACGATCGATGCCGGTGAGGCAAAGTGGCTGGTCGGACATATCGGGGTGAACCGGCCCCTGTACGAGAATGAGCGCGCACTGCTGACCCTGATCAAGCATGCCTCGCCGGAAATTCATCCGGCGCTGAAGCCGTTGCTCGACAAGGTTGCCTAAGCCCCGCCGTCCGCTGCTATCGTTTTGCAAAGAATGATATTGGAATGGCCTTCGGGCCATCCCGAGAATTCGGCCATACGCTCGAAGCCAGCCTTTTCATAGAGACCTGGTGCCTGGAAGTCGTGGCTGGAGACCCAGATTTTCCTGACGCCGCGATCGGCGGCCTCCGCGACAAAGGCGTCGAGCAACTGCCTTGCGTAGCCGCGACCTCGGTGAACCTCGTCTATCCACATCAAGGTCAGTTCGGACGTGCCCGCCCAGGAGTAGCCGGCGGCTACTCCGACCGCGTGTCCCGCACCATCGCGGATGACAAAGGTCAGCCCTCGGTCATCGTCGCGGTCGATCATACGTCGGTTATCGCGGTTGAGACGATCCTCGAGCGAACTCAATTCCGTGGGGGACAAATCGTGCTCGGCCCGTATGCGAGGGACCATCAAATCCCGCCATACCAGTCATAGCCGTTGTCTTCCCAATAGCCGCCCCGGCCGCCGCCGATAGTGGCGAAGCCATCGACCAGTTCGATCTTGTAGAGATATTTCGGCATTTTGTAGCCGAGCTGGCGCTCGACGCGGACACGCAGCGGCGCGCCGTTCTCGACCGGCAGCGGCTTGCCGTTCAGGCCGTAGGCAAGGATCGTTTGCGGATGGCGGGCATCGATGAGGTCGATCGTGCCGTAATATTTGATGTCGCCTGACAGGCTGCGGTCGATCGTGTCGAGGCAATGGAACATGACATAGCGGGCCTGCGGCTTGACCACCGCCTGGTCGAGCAGCAGCGCCAGTGGCGTGCCGGTCCATTTGGCGATGCAACTCCAGCCTTCGACGCAATCGTGTCGGGTGATCTGGGTGCGGCTCGGCATGTTCATGAGCTGCTCGCGGGTGAGTGACAGCGGCTTTTCCACAAGGCCTGACACCTCCAGTCGCCAATCGGCGAAGTTGTTGGCGAGCAGGGCCTTGTAAGCGTCGTCGTCCGGCGCGGTCACGCCGTTCGGCCGCATTGGCTGACGGATATCAGCCTCGGTGAATTCGGGCGCCAGCGAATTGCCGCCGCCGAGCAACCGTTGTGCCTTGTGGGTCAGGCCATTGGCGTTTTCGAGGAAGCTGCGCAGGCCGCTGCCGATGCTGAGCTGGCTGTCGAAGGCGTCGCAGCCCGACAGCATGATGCCGGACGCGCCGAGGCCGGCGGCGGTGAGGAACTTTCGGCGGCTTATCTCAAATTTCGCCATCTCAGGCACTCCTCTCGGACGTTTTGTCGTCATGCACGGGAGGATCAGTGCGGTACCAGCCGGTAATGATCGAGCGCAGTTCGTTGATCGGGCCGGCGGCGAGGATCATCAGGATGTGAATGACGAAGAAGGCGACCAGCAGCACCATGACGGTGAAATGGATGGTGCGTGCCGTCTGCCGGCCACCGGTCAATTCATTGAGGAAGGGCAGCACCGAATTCATGCTCGGCGACATTGCAAGGCCGGTGATGATCATCAGTGGCAAGAGCACGAACAGCACGCCGCCATAGGCCATCTTCTGCAGCGTGTTGTATTCGCGCGTGTGGTGGAATTTCAGCCTGGCGTGGTTGGCGATGTCCCGGGGCAAGCGTTTGAGGTCATCCAGGCGAGGCGCCAGATCGCGGCGGATGTGGCCGTTGATCAGGCTGGCGACGAGCCAGACGATCAAGGTCGTCGTCAATATCCAGGCGAAGAAGAAATGGATCACGCGGGCGGTGCCGAGGTCATAGTAGGACGGGATCGTCGCCCAGGACGGGAAACCGCGCGCCGTCTCGTTACCGGTCGGGCCCGACCAGCCAAGGACGCCTGTCGTGTCGAAGCGGTGGCCGAAGATTTCGGTGTAGCCGCGCGGCCCGGCGTTGGTGTTTTCGGCGCCTATGGCGAAAATGGTGTTGTTGTAGTCGAAGCCGGATTGCTTGCCGATGTAGAGCTGCGGCCGGGCATTGAAGATCTGCAGGCCGGACAGCAGCATGAAAAACAACGAGATGGCCCAGAGCCAGTGTGTCAGCCGCGTCCAGCGCGACTGCCGGTAGATCAATGTTTTCTCTTTTGACGCGGGGGCGCCCGGTCCAATTTCGGATTGGCTTCTGGCAACCGATTCCATGTTGTCTGGTCTCCCGGCCTTGCGGCTTGTCCTAAGCGTTCATTGTCCTCTTGATACGTCGCGATCCAAACCGATGTTTCATGCGATCACGGATTTATTACGGACCGCCCAGGCTGACGGCGAGATTGACGGCGGCGGCGACGATGACCGTGTTGAAGAAGAACGACAGGACCGAGTGGACAAGCACGACACATCGCATGTGCGTCGTCGAGATGTTGGTGTCGGCGGTCTGCGCCGTCATGCCGATGACGGTCGAGAAATAGAGGAAATCCCAGCCCTCGGGGCGTTTGTCGCCCGGGAACAGCAGGCCGCCGACCGGAATCTTCTTATTGGTGCCGGCGTCGACCGCGTCGCCGTCCATCCAGTAGACATGGGCATAGTGGAGCGCAGCCATGGCATGGATGGTGAACCAGCCGAGCGGGATCGACAGCAGTGCGAAGCCGAGTTCGATCGGGTGATCCCCATCCTTGCGATTGATCAGCAGGAACAGGGAGACAAGGGCAACGCCGACGACAACGAGCGTGACCGCGAAGATCACCAGCACCGGCTGATCGGTGGCGCGTGCATTCTTGCTCAGGTACTTGCCGGTGAATTTGGGCATCTGGCTGACGACAAGAAGGACGTAAGCGGCAAAAAATATGTTGGCGCCGATTGAATAGGCGAGTGGGGCGTGCAGCAGCAGCGCCACAAGCAGCGCAAACGCACCGATACAGGCCGACACCGCGAACAGCATGTGGCGCTGCATCGGTTTCTTGATCGGGGTTTCGGCGGCCATGGCGGTCTCCACCTGGATGGCGCTTTGTTGCTAGCCCGGTGTGGCGGATTTCAGCGCGCGCCGCAAGATGCGGTCAAGTTCACCCAGGAACCGGGAACGATCCTGCGGCGCGAAGCTGGCATTGTAGCCCTTGCTCTCGCCGGTTTCGCGCAGATGCTGCTTGAGGTCCCGCATCGCCACCGCCATGCCGATCGTCTCGGGCGTGAACGGCCGCCCGGTCGGTCCCAGCACATGCGCGCCGATCGCCACCGTGCGGGCGGCAAGCGGAATGTCCGCCGTCACCACGATGTCGTTGGGCTTGGTGTTCTCGACGATCCAGTCGTCGGCGGCATCGGCGCTCTTGGAGACCACGACATTGCGGATCATCGGGTCGCGGGAGGGACGCAGACCGCCATTGGAAACATAGGTGACGACGACGCCATGGCGTTCGGCGACCTTTTCTACCTCCGCCTTGACCGGGCAGGCGTCGGCGTCGACGTAGATGGCGGGTGCGGGCATTGTCTCTCCGGAAACGAGCAGGGCCGGAAACATATCCGGCCCCTGCCTGGAAATCTCTCGGTGGTCAGGCCGGCAGGGCGCCGGATTTCTTGGCCGTCCAGGTGGCGATATAGTCCATCAGGCCCGGATTGAGGCAGTCATAGGGTTCCAGCCCGATCGTCCTCAGCCTGCCGCGAATGCCGTCCATGCGGCTTGGGTCGACACCCGATTCGATGATCGAGGAGACGAAGGCGGTGAAGCCCGGAGGCGACCAGCCGTCTTCCTCGAAGCGCTCGGGATGGATGAAGGACAGGCCCTTGAACGGATGGTCGCGCTCGACCGGCCCGTGCATGTGGACGCCGCATTGAGTGCAGGCATGACGCTGGATCAGCGCCGAGGGGTCGACCACCTTGAGCTTGTCGCCGTTCTCGGTGACGGTGACATCGCCGGTGCCGGCGACCGCAACCACCGAGAATACAGCACCGTCCGGCTTCCAGCATTTGGTGCAGCCGCAGGCGTGGTTGTGGGCGATCTGGCCCTTGACCTTCACCTTGACCGGCTTGCTGGTGCAGGCGCAGACCAGCGTGCCGCCGGCAAAGCTGGCGCTCTCCCTGGGCAGCCCATTGTCGATCTTTGGATGCAGTTTCTCCGCCATTTTTTCTCTCCTCCCATGTTTCACCACAGGGGTCGCTGGCCGGATGGCCGGCGGCGTGTGGCTGTCTTTAGTAAACCACGACACTCCGGATCGATTTGCCCTCATGCATGAGGTCGAATCCCTTGTTGATGTCCTCGAGCTTCAGCGTGTGGGTGATCATCGGGTCGATCTGGATCTTGCCGTCCATGTACCAGTCGACGATCTTCGGCACGTCGGTGCGGCCGCGCGCGCCGCCGAAGGCGGTGCCCATCCAGCTGCGTCCGGTGACCAGTTGGAACGGCCGGGTCGAAATCTCCTGGCCAGCACCGGCGACGCCGATGACGACCGACTTGCCCCAGCCGCGATGCGAAGCCTCCAGCGCCTGGCGCATCACCTTGGTGTTGCCGGTGCAGTCGAAGGTGTAATCGGCGCCGCCGATCTGGTCGGCGCCGCGCTTGGTCATGTTGACGAGATGGGGAACAATGTCGCCGTCGATCTCCTTCGGATTGACGAAATGCGTCATGCCGAATCGCTCGCCCCATTCCTTCTTGTCGTTGTTCAGGTCGACACCGATGATCATGTCGGCGCCGGCAAGCTTCAGGCCCTGGATGACGTTGAGGCCGATGCCGCCGAGGCCGAAGACCACCGCTGTCGCGCCTTGCTCGACCTTGGCGGTGTTGATGACCGCACCAATGCCGGTGGTGACGCCGCAGCCGATGTAGCAGATCTTGTCGAAGGGCGCGTCGGGGTTGACCTTGGCCACCGCGATCTCCGGCAGCACGGTGAAGTTGGAGAAGGTCGAGCAGCCCATGTAGTGGAAGATCTTATCCTTGCCGATCGAGAAGCGCGACGAGCCGTCCGGCATCAACCCTTGCCCCTGGGTGGCACGGATGGCCGTGCACAGATTGGTCTTTCGCGACAGGCAGGACGGGCACTGCCGGCATTCGGGCGTATAGAGCGGGATGACATGGTCGCCCTTCTTGACCGAGGTGACACCCTTGCCGACATCGACCACCACGCCGGCGCCTTCATGGCCGAGAATGGCCGGGAACAGCCCTTCCGGGTCGGCGCCCGACAATGTGAATTCGTCGGTGTGGCAGATGCCGGTCGCCTTGATCTCGACCAGCACCTCGCCATCGCGCGGTCCATCAAGGTCGACCTCCATGATCTCCAGCGGCTTTCCGGCGGCGACAGCGACAGCGGCGCGGGTTTTCATCGGGCAATTCCTCCAAAGGCGACTTTGAGCCAAGGTTTCAGGTTTTGAGCTGCTCATCAACTCTCAGATGAGACGAAATCTTGGCTTTCTTGACGCAGATAGCACACCGTCGACAACCAGCCCGGCTCGGCAGGGGAGTGCGACGGAAGCATTGGGAGGGACGCCCGTCATGTCGTCCGCTGCGGCACTTGAGACCTGGCGACATAGTCCATAGAACTGAACCATCCGCCGGAGGGGAATTCTGCCCGCATGTTCACCAAGATCCTGATCGCCAATCGTGGCGAGATCGCCTGCCGCGTCATCAGGACGGCGCGCAAGATGGGCATTGCCACGGTCGCCGTCTATTCCGACGCCGATCGCGATGCCGTGCATGTCGAAATGGCCGACGAGGCGGTGCATATCGGGCCGTCGCCTGCCGCGCAGAGCTACCTCGTTCCTGAAAAGATCATCGCGGCCTGCAAGGCGACGGGCGCTCAGGCCGTGCACCCCGGCTATGGCTTCCTGTCCGAGCGAGCCGCGTTCTGCGAAGCCCTGGAAGCGGAAGGCATCGTCTTCATCGGGCCGAAACCCAGGGCAATCAAGGCGATGGGCGACAAGATCGAGTCGAAGAAATTCGCCAACGCTGCCGAGGTTTCGACGGTTCCGGGTTGGCTCGGCGTCATCGAGAATGCCGATCACGCCGAAAAGATCGCCGGCGAGATCGGCTATCCCGTGATGATCAAGGCCTCGGCCGGTGGCGGCGGCAAAGGCATGCGCATCGCCTGGGACCAGTCGGAAGTACGTGACGGATTCGATCGGGCGCGCTCGGAAGCCAAGAGTTCGTTCGGCGACGACCGTGTCTTCATCGAAAAGTTCGTGGTCGACCCGCGTCACGTCGAAATCCAGGTGCTGGCCGACGGGCATGGCAACGCGCTCTATCTTGGCGAACGCGAATGCTCGATCCAGCGCCGCAACCAGAAGGTGGCGGAAGAGGCGCCATCGCCCTTCCTCGATGCCAAGACGCGCAAGGCGATGGGCGAGCAGTCGGTGGCGTTGGCCAGGGCTGTCGACTACCAGAGCGCCGGCACCGTCGAGTTCATTGTCGACAAGGACAAGAACTTCTATTTCCTTGAAATGAATACACGATTGCAGGTCGAGCATCCGGTGACCGAACTCGTCACCGGCATCGATCTGGTCGAGCAGATGATCCGCGTCGCCGCCGGCGAAAAGCTCGCCATCAAGCAGAGCGACATCAAGCTGAACGGCTGGGCGGTGGAAAGCCGGCTCTACGCCGAGGATCCCTATCGCAATTTCCTGCCGTCGATCGGCCGGCTGACACGCTACCGGCCACCCGAGGAAGGCCGCTTCGGCGAGGTCGTCATCCGCAACGACACCGGCGTCACCGAAGGCTCGGAAATCTCCATGTTCTACGATCCGATGCTGGCCAAGCTGTGCACCTGGGCGCCGACGCGGCTCGAGGCCATCGACGCCATGTCGGAAGCGCTGGACAGCTTTGTCGTCGACGGCATCGAGCACAACATACCGTTCCTGGCGGCGCTGATGCAGCATCCACGCTGGCGGGAAGGGGCGATATCGACCGGCTTCATCGCGGAGGAATATCCCGACGGTTTTGCCCCCGTCGTGCCGAACAGCGGGGAAAAAGCCGTTCTGGCATCGATCGCGACCGCGGTGGAACTGCTGCACCGCGACCGTCTCGACCGGCTGGGCGGGCGGCTGGCGCCGCATTCGGGAGCGCTCAAGCGCGACTGGGTGGTGAAGATCGGCGATGAGTATTTGTCGGCGTCGATCCTCGAAGGCATGATTTCAATCCCAATGGAAATGGACCTGTCCATCGATGGCGGCAAGGCGCTGACCGTTTCGTCCGATTGGCGGCCCGGCGATCTCATCTGGCGCGGCACGGTCGGCAAGCGCAGGGTTGCCGCCCAGATCCGTCCTGTCGCCAATGGCCTCCGCATCGCCTGGAAAGGCATGTCGGTGACCGCGCGCGCCATGCTGCCGCGCACCGCCGAATTGGAACGGCTGATGCCGGAGAAAATAGCGCCGGACACGTCGAAACTGCTGCTCTGCCCGATGCCGGGCCTCGTCGTGTCGATCGCCGTTGTCGAAGGCCAGGAGGTCAAGGCGGGCGAGACGCTGGCCGTGGTCGAGGCGATGAAGATGGAAAACGTTCTGCGCGCCGAGCGCGACCTCGTCGTGGCGAAACTCAATGCCAAGCCGGGCGACAGCCTTGCCGTCGACGCGGTGATCATGGAATTCGCCTGAACGGCTGGAAGCCTGTGGGTCGGTAGTCGTTTGTGCTGGACTGGTATCGCCCGGTCCCGGACAATACATCTCCATCGACTCAAGTCTTACGGACAGCGCGAGAAACCATGGCGGATGAGAGACTTCCACGCGATCCCCTGAAGCGCGAGGCCGCGATCGCGGCCGCGCGGCCGGAGGTGCCGGCGCGGCCGTTCGTCCATCTGCGCGTGCACTCGGCCTATTCGCTGCTGGAAGGCGCGCTGCAACTCGGCAAGATCGTCGGCCATGCCGTCAAGGACGAAGCGCCAGCGATCGCGGTGACCGACACCAACAATTTGTTCGGCGCCTTGGAGTTCGCCCAGAAGGCGGTGAAGGACGGCATCCAGCCGATCATCGGCTGCCAGATCGCGCTTGCCTTTTCCGGCGAAAACAGCGACGGCCAGCGTGACCGTCGTCGGCAAGGTCCCGATATGCGGCCGGTCGTGCTGATCGCGGCGACCGAAACCGGCTATTCCAATCTCGTCCGGCTGGTCAGCCGCGTTTACCTTGAAACACCGCCCGGCGAAGCGGTGCACCTGACCACCGAAATGATGGACGGCCAATGTGACGGCCTGATTTGTCTTAGTGGCGGGCCGCGCGGCCCGATCGGCATGGCCCTGAAGGAAGATCGCCGCGATCTTGCCGAAGCGCGGCTGGTAACGCTCAAGGCGATGTTCGGCGACCGGCTCTATGTCGAGCTGGACCGGGTTTCGGGCTACGACCGGATGATCGAGAAATCCTCGATCGATCTCGCCTATGCCCATGAATTGCCGCTGGTTGCCACCAACGAGGCGTTCTTCTCGTCGCGCGACGAGTATGAGGCGCATGATGCGTTGATCGCCATCGCCGAGGGGTCGGTTGTCGCCGTCGACACCCGCCGCCGGCTGTCGCCGGACAATTTCCTGCGCAGCCAGGCCGATATGGCGAAATTGTTCGCCGACCTGCCTGAAGCCATCGACAACACTGTCGAGATCGCGCTGCGCTGCTCCTACTATCCAAAAACCCGCAGTCCGATCCTGCCGCGTTTCACGGGCGGCGATGCCTCCGACAAGGACGCGGCCGAAAAGGCCGAGGCCGAGGAACTGGCCCGTCAGGCGCGCGAGGGGCTCGATGCACGGCTCGCCTTGCACGGACCGACACCGGGCTACACGGTCGAGCAGTATCGAGAGCGGCTCGAATTCGAGCTTGGCATCATCGAGAAGATGAAATTCCCCGGCTACTTCCTGATCGTTGCCGACTTCATCAAATGGGCCAAGGCGCAAGGCATTCCGGTCGGGCCGGGGCGTGGTTCGGGCGCTGGTTCGCTGGTTGCCTATTCGACCACCATCACCGACATCGACCCGCTGCGTTTCTCGCTGCTGTTCGAACGCTTCCTCAATCCGGACCGCGTGTCGATGCCCGATTTCGACATCGATTTCTGCCAGGACCGTCGCGAGGAGGTGATCCGCTACGTCCAGCAGAAATACGGCCGCGACCAGGTCGGCCAGATCATCACTTTCGGTACGCTGCAGGCGCGCGCCGTGCTGCGCGACGTCGGCCGCGTGCTGCAGATGCCGTACGGCCAGGTCGACAAGCTGTCGAAAATGGTGCCGCAGAACCCGGCCAATCCGGTCAAGCTCGCCGACGCCATCGCCAACGAGCCGCGCTTTGCGGAGGAGGCCGAGAAAGAGCCGATCGTGCAGACGCTGCTCGACATGGCGCAGAAGCTGGAGGGCCTCTACCGCCACGCCTCGACGCACGCCGCCGGCATCGTCATCGGCGACCGACCGTTGTCGGAACTGGTGCCGATGTACCGCGATCCGCGCTCGGACATGCCTGTCACCCAGTTCAACATGAAATATGTCGAGCAGGCGGGGTTGGTGAAGTTCGACTTCCTCGGCCTGAAGACGCTGACGGTGCTGGAGACGGCCGTCAAGTTGATCCGCCGGCGCGGCATCGATATCGACCTGGCGACCATCCCGCTCGACGATCCCGAGACCTATGCGATGCTGTCGCGCGGCGAGGTGGTCGGCGTGTTCCAGGTGGAAAGTGCCGGCATGCGCAAGGCGCTGATCGGCATGCGGCCCGACTGCATCGAGGACATCATCGCGCTGGTTGCCCTCTACCGGCCGGGACCGATGGAGAACATCCCGACCTACAACGCCAGAAAGCATGGCGAGGAGGAGATGGCCTCGATCCATCCCAAGATCGACCATCTGGTGAAGGAGACGCAGGGCGTCATCGTCTACCAGGAACAGGTGATGCAGATCGCGCAGGAGCTGTCCGGCTATTCGCTCGGCGAAGCCGACCTTCTGCGGCGCGCCATGGGCAAGAAAATCCGGGCCGAGATGGACAAGCAGCGCGAGCGCTTTGTCTCCGGCGCGGTCGAGCGCGGCGTCGCAAAGCCGCAAGCCGACTTCATTTTCGACCTGCTGGCAAAGTTCGCCGACTACGGTTTCAACAAGTCTCATGCGGCCGCCTACGCTGTCGTCTCCTACCAGACCGCCTATCTCAAGGCGCATTATCCGGTCGAGTTCCTGGCAGCGTCGATGACGCTAGACATGGGTAACACCGACAAGCTCGCCGACTTCCGCCAGGATGCGCTGCGCCTTGGCATCGAAGTCCTGGCGCCGTCAGTGATGACGAGTTTCCGTGCCTTCGAGGTCGGGGAGAACCGGATCTATTATTCGATGGCCGCGCTGAAGGGCGTCGGCGATGCCGCGGTGGAGCACATCGTCGCCGTTCGCGGCGAAAAGCCGTTCAAGAGCCTGGCCGATTTCTGCGAGAGGGTCGACCCGAAGATCGTCGGCAAACGGGTTTTCGAAAGCCTGATCATGGCCGGCGCGCTCGACTGCTTCGGCCACGACCGCGCCCAGATGTTGGCCGGCGTCGAGCGGATGATGGGGCTGGCGTCGCTCGCCCAGCAGAACGCCGTTTCGGGTCAGGCCGACATCTTCGGCGCCTCGCTCGGCGCACAGTCGCAGGCGCTCAATCTGCCGGCGACCGATCCGTGGCTCGCTGCCGACCGCCTGCACCGCGAGTTCCAGGTCGTCGGCTTCTATCTCTCGGCGCATCCGCTCGACGAGTACAAGGCGGCGCTGCAGAAGATGCGGGTGCAGAACTGGGCGGAGTTCTCCGCCGCCGTCAAGCGCGGTGCTTCCGCCGGCCGGCTTGCCGGCACCGTTACCAGCAAGCAGGAGCGCAAGACGCGCACCGGCAACAAGATGGGCGTGGTGGCCTTTTCGGACACCTCCGGCCAATACGAGGCCGTATTGTTTTCAGAAGGTTTGGCCCAGTATCGCGACCTCCTCGAAGCCGGCCGCTCGGTTGTCATCACTGTCGCGGCGGAGGACAGGCCCGAGGGCGTCAACCTGCGCATCAACTCCGTGCAATCGCTGGAGGACGAGGCAAGCCGCATCCAGAAGGCGCTGCGCATCTTCGTCAGGAACGATGGACCTGCCTCGATGATCCAATCCCAACTCACGCAGCGGGGTGAAAGCCAGGTGAGCATCATCGTGATCAAGGAAGAGGCGCAGGGCGAGGTCGAGATCGCTCTGCAAGGCGGCTATCGCGTCTCGCCACAGATCGCCTCGGCAATGCGCGCCGTGCCGGGCGTGATTGAAGTGGAACTGGTGTGATCTGCGCGCTTACCAGGCGGCACTCCGCGGGCCGGCACCGGCTGCTCATGCCAGCATGAAGGCCAAGGAGAGGCGTCCATCGCAGAACCTTTCCGCGACGGCGCGATTACGCGACAGGCTGCGCAGGCTCTATCACGGACGCTCGCCGGCCGCGTTCCGGTTCCAACTGGTGGCTGTCATCATCGACCTCGCCATCATCGCTTTTTTCATCGCCACCCCGGTCATCCAGCAGTCGCCCTCGTTTCTGTGGCTAGACTATGCCGTGGCGGCTCTCGTCGCCGCCGATCTGATTGCCAGGCTGCTCGCCTCCAACAACATGCTGCGCCTGACGAAGCAGCCGACCTTTTGGGTGGATGCCTTCATCCTTCTGACGCTGCTGATGCCGACGGCTCTCGCGAGCCTCGGCTTTCTGCGCATCCTGCGGCTATGGTCGCTGTCGCGCAGCGGTTCGATCTGGCGGCATTTCGAGATGCGTGGCCTGCGGCCCTGGCGCGAGGCAAGCCACGCGGTGATCAACCTTTTGACCTTTCTCTTTGTCATCACGGGCTTCGTCTACACGTTCTTTTTTCGCAACGGAGCCGGACTGGAAAACTACATCGACGCGCTTTACTTCACCGTCGCGACCGTGACGACGACAGGCTTCGGAGACATCGTGCTGCCGGGCATCGCCGGCAAGCTGACGGCGATCGTAACCATGATCATCGGCATATCGCTGTTCGTCAGGCTGGCGCAGGCGATCTTTCGGCCGGCCAAGGTGTTCTTTCCCTGTCCGCAATGCGGGTTGCAGCGTCACGAGCCGGACGCCGTACACTGCAAGGCGTGCGGACACGTGCTCAACATTCCAGACGAAGGGAACTGACTGGCAACGCTATGACGCCGCGACTTCTGCCGGCTTGACTGCCTTGCGCTGCAAGTTGAGCAGATTGCCCATCAGGATCAGCAATGCACCGCCAGCGGTGAAGGCGTCGATCTGCTCGCTGTAAAGCAGCCAGCCGATGAGCGCCGACAACGGTACACGCAGGAAATCCATCGGCGAAATGACGGTGGCGTCGGCATAGCCAAGCGCACGGGCCATGCAAAAATGCGACGACATGCCGGTGAAGGCGATCAGCACGATCCATGGCCACAGTTCCAGCGGCGGGTTGCGCCACTCGTAAAGGGCTGGAACGAGGCCGACCACTGACTGGATGATCAGCATCCAGAAGATAATGCGCACGACGCTGTCCGTCCGCGTCAGCGACTTGACCAGGACCACCGAGATGCCGAAGCAAACCGCGGCGCCGAGCACGATGAGATGGCCCGGATCGACCGAGCCCACACCGGGGCGAACGATGATTAACACCCCGATCAGGCCCAGCACGATCGCGGCAAGCTTTGGCCGGGACAACCTTTCACCAAGAAAGGTCACCGCCAGGATAGCCGTCCAGATCGGTGTGGTAAATTCGATCGAAATCAGCACGGCCAACGGAATCAAGGTCAATGCGTAGAGCCATGCCGCCTGCCCGGTATAGTGGATGACGTTTCTGGCGATATGAGCGACGGGCCGCTGCGTGCGCATCGCCGCGAAGCCGCCGCTCATCATCACCAGCGGCAGCAGAATGAAGAACCCGATGACCGAGCGCAGTTCCAGCACCTGGAAGACGTTGAGCTCGGCGGTCGTGGCGCGGCCGGCGACCGACATCGCCAGGAACGAGGCGATCGACAGCGCCATCCAGAAAGCGGCCTTGGGGATCGAGGGGGTAGGTGCCATGTCAGCTATCTCGCAAGCCGGGGTTTTTGCCGCAACCACTAGCCGCCGCATTTGACTGGGCCAGAGATATTGGCGCGACGTTGCAAAACAGCCCTGTCGCGGGCGGAACCTGACATGGCAAGCCGCGTTGAGTCGCGATGTCCGCTTGAGCATCACCGATCGCCGTTCCACCCGTCACAAGGAGACCTTCGATGACATTACTCACGCGGTTTGTGCTTGCCGGGTGCCTGGCCGTCGCGGCCACAGCCGCGCATGCGGACGAGAGCAAATTTCTCCAATCCTTCAAGGGCAATTTCGCCGGCAAGGGAACCGTTCAGGTGACGACGCAGGCGCCAACGGTCAGCGTTTCCTGCACGTTCAAATCGAATGCGACATCGTCTTCGCTGTCCCTCGACGGCAACTGCCGCGGCCTGATCCTGGTGACACGCGCCATCAGTGCTCGCCTGAAGACCAGCGGCGCCAAATACAGCGGTGTCTATGTGGGATCGCGCACCGGACCGGCGCAGTTGAACGGAAGCCGTTCCGGCAATGCGATAAACCTCGCCATCCGCTGGGCCAAGGAGGTCAATGGCGACCGCGCCGCGCAGCTTACCGTGCAGAAAAACGGTGCGGACGGCATTGTCTTGACCGTGGTCGACCGCGATCCCAAGACCGGCAAGAGCGTGGTGACCAGCCGCATCGATCTTCGACGCAGCTGATCGGGTTCAATCTTCCAGCGGTTCCGGCGGATGGGCGTCGCGGCCCTTGCCGAAGGTGTAGCCGGTTTGCACCGCCTTGCGGCCGAACTTGTCGCGTAGCGCATCGATGGCGCCTTCGGCCATGGCGCGCTTGCGCGACTGCACATCGACCAAATCCGGCGGATCGGCCTTATCATCGTCGGAGAGGTCGCTGACGCCGATGCCGAGCAATCGGAATTTCGTTCCGTCGGTCTCCTTGCGAAGAAGTTCCACGCCGGTCGAAAAGATGCGGTCGGCGAGGCGGGTCGGGTCGCCGAGCTGACGGTTGCGCGTGCGGAGCCTGAAGTCCTGGGTCTTCAGCTTCAGCACCACGGTGCGCCCCGCAATGCCTGATTTCTTCAGCCTCGCCGAGACTTTTTCCGAAAGGCCCCTCAGCACCGAGACAAGCTCGTCCAGTGAGGCGATATCGGTGTCGAAAGTGGTTTCGGCCGATACGCTCTTGGCGTCCTGGTCTGGGTCGACGCGGCGGACATCCTCACCGCGCGAAAGCCGGTAGAGCCGTTCGCCCATCACCCCATAGCGGCGCATCAGGTCGCCACGCTCCATCTTCTGGAGCTGGCCGATCGTGCGGATGCCATCCTGTTCCAGCGTGGCGTTGAACGCCTTGCCGACGCCCCAGATCATGGTCACCGGCTGCGTGGCCAGAAAGCCGACCGCCTCCGCCTCGCCGATGACGGAAAAGCCGCGCGGTTTGCGGAAATCAGACGCTATCTTGGCGAGGAATTTGCAATAAGACAGGCCTGATGAAACGGTGATGCCGATCTCCTTCTCCACCGCCAGCGAAAAGCGCGCCAGCACCACGGCCGGTGGCAGTCCGTGCAGGCGCTCGGTGCCGGCGAGGTCGAGGAAGGCCTCATCGATCGACAACGGCTCGACCAGCGGTGTCAAAGCCTGCATCATGGCGCGCACCTCGCGGCCGACGGCCACGTACTTTTCCATGTTGGGCGCGATCACGACCGCCTCCGGGCAGGCCTCGAGCGCCTTGAACATCGGCATGGCGGAGCGCACGCCGCGGATGCGAGCGATGTAGCAGGCGGTGGAGACGACACCGCGCTTGCCGCCGCCGATGATCAGCGGCTTGTCCTTGAGCGCAGGGTTGTCGCGCTTCTCGATGGCCGCGTAGAAGGCGTCGCAATCGATATGGGCGAGGTGCAGCCGGTAAAGCTCGGGATGGCGGGCAAGGCGAGGGCTGCCGCAGCGTTCGCAACGGCGCGTTTCACTGCGCTGAAAGGTCAGGCAGTCACGACAAAAACCGTGGTCGGGATTGTTGACAGGGGTCGCCATCGCTGCGAACATAAAGAGAACAAAACCAATGGTACGACAGCGCAAGGCCAGCGACAAGCCTGGCCTGGGGAGAACGCATGAGCACGACCGTAGTGCCGCTGGCGCCAGAGCTCTGGCCTGAATTCGAGGACCTTTTCGGCAAGCAGGGCGCCTGCTACGGCTGCTGGTGTACGCATTTCCGGCTGGCGCCGGCGGCGCGGCGCGAGAGCAGTCGTGAACGCAACAAGGATCACATCAAGGCGCGCATCGAAGCCGGCCCGCCGCCCGGCCTGCTGGCTTTCGAGGACGGCAAGGCGGTCGGCTGGATGCAGATCGGGCCACGCGCCGACGTGCCCGAATGGAATAACAAGGGCAGGGGCTCGGCGCCGATCGATCCCGCCGACGCGTCCGATCCGGCCGTTTGGGCGATCTCGTGCTTTTTCATCCGCGCCAAGGCGCGCGGCAGGGGCATCACCCACCGCCTCGTCGAAGGCGGCATCGAGTTCGCCCGCAGGCACGGGGCGCGGCTCGTCGAGGCCTGCCCGATCGACCTGTCGCGCGATTCGCGTTCGATCGGCCTGTTTGTCGGGTCATCGGGAGTGTTCGAGAAAGCCGGGTTCGAAAGGCTTGTGGAGCGCAAGGCCGGTCGACCGCTGATGCGGCTGGTGTTGAAGCCGATTGCCTGACTGTCATCGTCTTGCGGTCGCGATGGTATTTCCCTACCAGAGATACGAAACCATTTTTGCCTTTTCGACGAACGGAGAATTCCCGTGAACCGTATGCTGCCTATTGCCTTTACCGCGTTCCTGCTGAGCGCGCCTGCTTTCGGCCAGACCGTCGACAGTCAGGGCGCCAAGCAATTGTCCGATGATCTGTCGCGCTATGTCGGCAAACAGGCGCTCGACAAGGGCATCCTGAAGGTTTCGGCCGAAGGCGCCGCCTACAAGATCCTGGTTGATTTCAAGGCGCTGGCCAGCAGCTTTCCCGACCAGAAGCTGGTGAAATTCGACTTCGCGCCCTACGCCCTGCTGGTCAAGCCGCGCAGCGACGGATCCTGGGATGTCTCGATGGATTTTTCGCAGAGCGCCTCCTTTGAATTCAACGGCCCTCAGGGAAAGCAGAGCACGCAGTTCTCGATCAAGGACGGCAAGGGCAACGGCGTCTACGATCCCAAGCTGGCGGCCTTCACCAGCGCCACGAGCTCGATGGCCGGAATGACGATGTCGTCGCAGGACGCCAAGCAAAAGATGGATGTGACCGCCGGTGCCGGCACCGTGACGCTTTCCGCGACCAAGGCGACCAATGGCGGCGTTGATTTCACGACGTCGCAAAAGATTTCGAACTTCGTCGAAGCGATAAAATTCAACGACGCCGAGAGCGGGCTGAATTTTCCCGTCACCGTGAAGTCGCCGGAATTTTCCGTGGAGGCCAGCGGCAAGGACGTGCAGACCAAGCCTCTGCTCGATCTCCTGGCGTTTGCCGTGGCCAATGAGGACGAGAAGACGCTGAAGGCAAACCAGGCGCAGCTCAAGTCGCTTCTGCTTGCGGCGCTTCCGGTGTGGGAGCGTATCGACGGAACCTATGGCTTCAAGGACTTCGCGGTCGACAGCCCTATCGGCACGTTCGGAGCAACCCAGTTCGGCATAGCGTTCGGTTCCGACGGCGTCGCCCAGAACGGAAAGGTCAGCTATGGCATCAAGGCTTCGGGGCTGACCGTGCCGCAGCAGCTTTTGCCGAGCTGGAGCGTGGCGCTGCTGCCCACCGATATCGACCTGAATTTCGGCGGCGCCAACATCGATCTCGACAGCATGGCAAAGAAGGCCATCGAAGCCTTTGATCTCAACCAGGATCCGCCGCTGCCGGCCGAGTTCGGCGACCAGCTCAAAGCCGAATTCCTGGCCAAGACGCCGAAGGTCGTCATCGGCCACAGTACCGTGAAGAACAAGGACATGGAGATCGCACTGGAAGGCGAGATGACAAGCTTCGGCCAGAAACCCGACGCAAACCTCACTGTCGACGTCGCTGGCTTCGACAAGATCATGGAGCATCTGCAGGAAGTGGCGAAGGCGGAGCCGGAGGTCGGGCAGTACGTGCCTATCGCTCTCATGGCGAAGGGTTTTGCCAAGACGCTGCCGGATGGCAAGCTGGAATGGGCTATCAACACCAAGGCCGACGGCTCGGTCACCGTCAACGGCGTCATGCTGAAGCCCGCCGACCCGGCGGTGGACGATAGCGTCGACGACGGTGACGGTTCGGACGATGAGAGCGGCGGCGACAATGGCGGTAGCGATAATGGCGGCGGCGCTAACGGCGGGGCAGGGGCGAAGCTCAATCCTTGAGTGTTCTGCCCTCGAGCAATTCCGGAACCGTTTTTTCGGTCCGGGATCGCACCAGAACGCCTGGATTAGAACCCCAGCGCGCCAGCGATCTTAGGCGCGGCTTCGTGCCAATCCTGGACGACGATGACATCGTCCGGGACCGATGGCAGGAACCTACGCAGCGAATTGTCGGCCATCAGATGGAAAAGATTTGCGTCGGCGACCGAGTCACGCACCGACGCCAGATTGGCTGGCTGATCGTCGACGAAGACCACCGGCCGCCCGCTCCTGCCGCGCAGTTTGGCTACCGCCGGCCCCTTGGCCATTTCGGTGGTCAGCAGCGGATAGGCTAGCCCCAGTGCATCGAGATGGGCGCGTCGCACGGCGCGATGCCGGTGCGGCATGGCTGTCAGCAATATGATTTCCGCACGGTCTCCAAGTCCGGTCAGGGCTTCCGCGGCGCCATCGGTGATGCTTTGCCAATCGGCTTGCGCGTCGAAGAAATCGCCCAGGAGTGCGGTGACTTCGGGTTGTTCGATCAGGCGGCCGCTGGCTGTCTCGGCAATGTTGCCGGTCAGCCGGAAGGACGCCAGCGTCAGGCCATAGCCGCGCGCCTTGAGGAAATGCGGGAAGGGCCGGATGAATTCGAGCACCACGTCGTCGACATCGAGCACCAGCAGCGGTCGGTCGTCAGCCGCCAGTTCCTCGATCTGGCGCGCGGTTTCGGGATCATCGCTCATGTGGAGTGCTCGTGATTGTCATCGCCAAGCGGCAAGGCGCGCAACGCCTTGCCGACAGCCGCTGGTGGCGTGCCGGTTTCCTCGGCGAAGCGCATCAAGGTCGGCTCGTGGGCAAGAATGAACTGCAGGACGCCGGCCAGGAAACCCGGCTCGCCGGCCGCCCGGCGGATCGAATGCGCCTCTATTCCCGTGATTGCCAGAAAGCGCGGTAAAAGCTCCGGATCGGCGGCAACGAAGCCCAGTGCCTTGACGGCAATGGTTTCCGCCTCTTCGCGCATTGACGCTGCGTTTGCCATCACTACCTTCGGTGCGTGGAATGAGTCTCTCCCGCAGTAATGGCAAGAATTGCTTGCGGCAAGCCATTAGCGTGTGGCGCGCCTTTTGGACGCGCAGGGAGGCGAGGCGGAATTCGTGCTGCTTTGCAGGCTTCGGGTTTCCGTTTCGTCAATCATATTGCCGTATAGTGCAGCAGGGTTTGGTGCGTTCAAGGAAAGAGCGCATGACGGCCACCTCCGGGCGGAGGACGGCCGGGACGGGATGTCGATGCCTAAGAAGGTGATGATCGTCGAGGACAACGAGCTCAATATGAAGCTCTTTCGGGACCTCATCGAAGCAAGCGGTTACGAGACGGTGCGCACCCGCAACGGTCTGGAGGCGCTCGACCTGGCGCGCCAGCACCGGCCGGACCTCATCCTGATGGACATCCAACTGCCCGAAGTGTCGGGACTGGAAGTGACCAAATGGCTGAAAGAGGACGACGATCTGCACGTCATCCCGGTGATTGCGGTGACTGCCTTCGCGATGAAAGGCGACGAGGAACGCATCCGCCAAGGCGGCTGCGAGGCGTATATTTCGAAGCCGATCTCGGTGCCGCGTTTCATCGAAACCATCAAATCTTATCTGGGCGATGCCTGATGTACCCTTCCAGCCGAGCCGGAGCGTTGTGAAATGACTGCGCGGATCCTCGTCGTCGACGACATCCCTGCCAATGTGAGGCTGCTGGAAGTCCGGCTGCTGGCCGAGTATTTCGAGGTTCTGACCGCCATCAATGGGGCCGATGCGATCGAGACCTGCGAGAACGGCAAGGTCGATGTCGTGCTGCTCGACGTAATGATGCCCGACATGGACGGGTTCGAGGTCTGCCGGCGATTGAAGAGCGATCCGGCGACGTCGCACATTCCGGTGGTGATGATCACCGCGCTCGACCAGGTCACCGACCGCGTGCGCGGGCTCGAGGCCGGTGCCGACGATTTCCTGACCAAGCCGGTCAACGACTTGCAGCTGATGACGCGCGTCAAGAGCCTGGTCCGCCTGAAGTCGTTGACCGACGAGCTTCGGCTGCGCGCCTCGACCACGCGCAACATCGGCATCGAAGAACTTTTGAGCCGCAATTTCGCGTCCGAGGACACGACGCCGAAGGTGCTTTTGATCGACGAGCGCAAATCGTCGGTCGAGCGCATCCAGAAGATGCTACGCGATCGTGCCGACCTCGACGTCACGGGCGATCCGCATGCCGGGTTCTTCCAGGCCGCGGAGACGCCCTATGAATGCGTGATGATCTCGACGGCCTTCGCCGATTTCGATCCGCTCAGGCTCTGCTCGCAACTGCGCTCGCTCGACCGCACCCGTTTCGTGCCGATCATCCTGCTGGCGGAGGAGGGCGAGGAGGAGCGCATCATCCGAGGGCTCGAACTCGGCATCAACGACTATCTGATGCGGCCGATCGACCAGCAGGAACTGACGGCGCGGCTGCGTACCCAGGTGCGCCGCAAGCGCTACAACGACCAATTGCGCGCCAGTGTCACCCAGACCATCGAAATGGCCGTGACCGACGGCCTCACGGGGCTGCACAATCGCCGCTATCTAGACAGCCATCTGCAGACGCTGTTCGATCGCGCCGTGGCGCGGCGCCGGCCGCTGTCGGTGATGATCACCGATCTCGACCGCTTCAAGTCCATCAATGATGCGCATGGGCATGACGGCGGCGACGAGGTGCTGCGCGAATTCGCGCGGCGGCTGCGCAAGAACGTCCGGGGTATCGACCTTGCCTGCCGGTTCGGCGGCGAGGAGTTCGTGGTGGTAATGCCCGACACCGACGGCGCAGTGGCCGAGAAGGTGGCCGAGCGCATTCGTGCCGAAATCGCCCAGATGCCGTTCGCCATCGGCGCCGAGGGCAAGACGATCGAGGTCACCGTCAGTGTTGGCGTGTCATCGGTGCTGAAGGGCGTGGACACGGTGGCGGCACTGATGAAACGCGCCGATCTCGCGCTCTACGAAGCCAAGAGCGGCGGCCGCAACCGCGTCGTTGCCAAGGCAGCCTGACGCTCCGGGCCCGATTATCCGGCCAACCCCAACAGGGTTACCCATTTACCTTAATCCAAGCGATTCGCGAGCCTTGGTTAAGAAACTGTTGATTTCCATAAGTTCTTGCGCAAATGTGAAGGCCAAGACGAAGCCGGCACGAGGTAGACAGCCGGCTCGATCCTCGAATACCCCATGATGCTCAGGTCCGCCGCATCTCCTGGGTCCGTGGGGTCGGCCGGCCGGCGCTGGCACATAGTGGCCTCCTCGTACCGCTGCCAAACGCCGACCGGCCCCCTTTGCCCGATATGACATCAGGAATCTGCGTCAAGCCCCGGAAGAACCGGGGCTTTTTTGCGGCAGGTCCCGCTTTTCTGGACTGTAACGGCTTCGGTTGCACCCTCGCGTGCTATTGCTTGGCAACACCGCGACTTTTTCGCCGCCATATGCATAAGGGGAAGAAGAGGAGCCAGCCCCCTCCATTTCATACATATGGCGCGCAAGGGGCTTGCGGCAAGACCCGGCTGTTCCCGTAGAACCACGACCCAGGTTAACGGAAACGGGAGTGGCGAAATGCCGGAATTGTTGCCAGGTGGCCGAGTGCGTCGGGATCATGCGGTGGTGATCGCCGGAGGCGGTCCGACCGGGTTGATGCTGGCTGGCGAACTCGCATTGGCGGGCGTCGATGTGGCCGTTGTCGAGCGGCGGCCAAACCAGGAACTCGTCGGTTTGCGCGCGGGCGGCCTGCACGCACGCACCATCGAGGTGCTCGACCAGCGCGGAACTGCCGACCGGTTCCTCTCGCAGGGACAGACATCGCCGTCGGTGGGCTTCCACATGATCCGATTGGACATCAGCGACTTTCCCACGCGGCACAACTATCTGCTGGCGTTGCGGCAAAACCACATCGAGCGGATATTGGCCGACTGGATCAGCGAGTTCGGCGTGCCGATCTATCGCCGGCAGGACGTCACGGGCTTCGCACAGGATAATGGTGGCGTCGACATCGATCTGTCTGGCGGCCAGCGGTTGCGGACGCAGTATCTCGTCGGCTGCGACGGAGGACGCAGCATGATCCGCAAGGCCGCGGGGATCGCGTTCGATGGATGGGATCCGACGATGAGCTGGATAATCGCCGAGGTCGAGACGGCGGAGGAACCAGCATTGGGCTTTCGCAGTGACGCCCATGGTATCCATGCGATCGGCAAGATTGAGGAAGACGGCCGGGTGGGTATCGTGCTGACCGAGCGACAACTGACCATTGGTGGCGAACCGACACTGCGCGATCTCAGCGAGGCGCTTGTCGGTGTCTACGGCACCGATTACGGAGTCCACAGTCCGACCTGGATTTCCCGGTTCACCGACATGACGCGGCAGGCTGCCGCTTACCGCGACAGACGTGTTCTGCTGGCCGGTGACGCCGCGCATATCCATCCCCCAATGGGCGGACAGGGCCTCAATATTGGCGTGCAGGACGCGGTGAACCTGGGGTGGAAGCTAGCCCTGGTGGTCAAGCGGATGTCACTGGAAGGCCTCCTCGACAGCTACCATGCCGAACGCCATCCGGTCGCCGCCCGCGTGCTGCGCAACGCGATGGCGCAGGTCGCGCTTCGCCGGATGGATGCTCGCACCAAGGCCTTGAGCGACACATTCGCCGAACTGCTCGCCATGGATGGGCCACGCAAACGGATCGCCGCGGAGATGTCTGGCCTGGGTGTCCACTACGATCTCGGGGAGGGGCACGCGCTGCTTGGGCGACGAATACCCGACCTCGATCTCTCCACCGCTGATGGGCCGTTGCGACTGTTCACGTTGCTCCACGACGCGCGGCCGCTGCTCCTCAATTTCGGTGAGCCAGGCAGGCTGGACATTGCGCCTTGGGCCGACCGGATCCGGCAGATCGACGCATCGTATGCCGGTGCCTGGGAGCTTCCCGTACTCGGAACGGTCGCCGCACCCGACGCGGTCTTGATCCGGCCCGATGGATACGTGGCCTGGGTTGGCGTTGAGGATGGACAGGGATTGGCCGATGCGCTGACCAGATGGTTCGGACCGGATGCCGGAGCCGGGCGCCCCTCCGAACGCAGCGCGTCACCTTCACGGCCTGAAAGGCCGGCTGCCTCCTGACAAGCGATTGACAGGAGGTTCCATCTATGCAGAAATTGGTTGGACCATTGGACCACTTGGAGGAAATGTGGACCAGAACAGCCTGCCACCCATCCAGAGGACGGCGCGTGACGACGCCGTGCTGAAGGCATTGGTGGGCTTCGTCCGCGCCGAGGCCTTGCGGCCTGGCGAGCGACTGCCGACCGAGCGCATTCTAGCCGAACGGCTCAAGGTCAGCCGCAACACGGTGCGCGAGGCGCTGACGCGGTGGGAAGGATTGGGCCTGGTCGAACGCCGGCAAGGCAGCGGCACGTTTCTCAAGGCGGCCGTCTCGCCCGACATGCTGCATTTGCCGCTGACGCTGGCGGGCGGCAATGACTTCACCAGCCTGATGCAGACGCTGGAAATACGCCGCGCGCTGGAGGCGGAAGCAGCGGCACTGTGCGCCGAGCGGGCAAGCCCGGCCGACATTGCCGAGATCGAGGGCAAGCTCGATATCATGGAGCAGGCGTTTCGCACCCTTGATGGCATGTCGTCGGAAGAGGACTGGGAATTCCATCAGGCGATCTACCGGGTCTCCGGCAATCCACTGTTCGAACAGATCATCGCGGCCATGCACGAACTGTTCCATCGCTTCTGGGAGCATCCGCTCGGTGTGCGCGATTTCGGCCATGCCAGCTTTCCCTATCACCGCACCATCTACGAACGTATCGCCGCGCGGGATCCGCAGGGCGCCCGCGACGAGGCGCTCAAGCTCATCGCCACCGTCGAGGACGACCTCAAGCGCGGTGCGGCCAAACTCAAGCTTTCGGACCTGAAATGAACGGGCATCCAGACGGTTTCGACCACGATTATCTCGCCGAGGCGGCGACGCTTTTGGCGCATGACGAACCGTTTCCCGGCGGCGCCGTCGTGCCGCCGATCTACCAGACCTCGTTGTTCACTTTCGCCAATTATGCGGAAATGGCGGATACCTTTGCCGGCAAACGAAAGCAGCCGATCTATTCCCGCGGCGACAATCCGACGGTCATGGAGTTCGAGGCTCGTGTCGCCGCGCTCGAGGGTGCAGAGGCCGCACGCGGCTTCTCCAGCGGCATGGCGGCGATCAGCGCCACCGTGCTTGCCTTCGTCGGGGCGGGCGAGCGCATCGTTGCTGTACGCAACTGCTATGGCGATGCCTACCGGCTGTTCGAGCGGCTCCTGCCGCGGCTCAACATCAAGGTCGACTATGTCGACGGTTCCGACCCGGACGCGGTCGCGGCGGCGCTTCCCGGCGCCAAGCTGCTCTATCTGGAAAGCCCGACCTCGATGGTGTTCGAGCTCCAGGACCTGCCGCATCTGACCCGGCTGGCAAAAGAGCAGGGCATCGTCACCACCATCGACAATTCCTGGGCGACGCCGGTGTTCCAGAAGCCGATCTCGCACGGCGTCGACCTCGTGCTGCACTCGGCCTCGAAATATCTCGGCGGCCACAGCGACACGGTCGCCGGCGTGGTGGCTGGCTCGGCAGCGCATATCAAGCAGATCAACGAGCAGACCTATTCCTATCTCGGCGGCAAGCTGTCGCCGTTCGAGGCCTGGCTTTTGCTGCGCGGCCTGCGCACGCTGCCGCTGCGCCTGCCGCACCATATGAAGAGCGGGCTTGCCATCGCCGAGCGGCTGAAGGCGCATGGCGATGTCGAGCGGGTGAACCATCCGGCCTATTCGAACCATCCGGGCAAGGCGACGCTTGCCGGCTATGGCGGGTTGTTCTCGTTCGAGGTTACCGAGGACATCGACATTCCCGCCTTCGTCGACGCGCTGAAATATTTCCGCATCGGCGTCAGCTGGGGTGGGCATGAGAGCCTGGTCGTACCGGCCAAGGCGTCGCTGGAGCAGACGCCAGGACTGAATTCGATGGCGCGCTTCGGCGTCAGCCCCCGAACCATCCGCTTCAATGTCGGATTGGAAAGTGTCGAGGATCTCTGGGCGGATGTCGCCCAGGCCCTCGAAAAAGCCAGAAAATAACAAGCGGGTTCAAAATGGGAGTCTTGAACATGAAAAAACTGACCGTCTTGCTTGCCACCGTCGCGGGGCTGGCGATTTCCGCCGGTGGCGCCCTCGCCGATTCAACCCTGAAAATGGTCGAGGTGATCACCAGCCCGCCACGCACCGAATTCCTCAAGAAGCAGATCGCCGAGTTCGAGGCGGCCAATCCAGGCGTCAAGGTCGAACTGGTCTCGCTGCCCTGGGGCCAGGCTTTCGAGAAATTCCTGACCATGGTGCAGGCCGGTGACACGCCCGATGTGGTCGAGATGCCGGAACGCTGGATGGGGCTTTACGCCAACAATGCCCAGCTCGAGGATCTCGGCCCCTATATGGCCAAGTGGGACGACGCCAAGACGCTCGGCGACCGTGCCAAACAGTTCGGCTCGACCGTCAACAACACCCAGTTCATGATCCCCTATGGCTACTATGTGAACGCGCTGTTCTGGAACAAGAAGCTGTTCAAGGAGGCTGGTCTCGACGGCCCGCCAGCGACGCTCGACGAGTTTGTCGCCGATTCCAAGAAGATCTCGGCCATTCCCGGAAAATACGGCTACTGCCTGCGCGGCGGGCCGGGCGCCTTCAACGGCATGCACATGTTCATGAACATCGCTCAGGGCAAGGGCGGCTATTTCAACGAGGACGGCACCTCGACCATCAATGAAGAGGGCTCGGTCAAGGGCCTGCAGATGCTGGCCGACATGTACAAGAATGGTCTCGCGCCGAAGGATTCCGTAAGCTGGGGCTTCAACGAAACCGTCACCGGTTTCTACTCCGGCACTTGCGCCATGCTCAATCAGGATCCGGACGCGCTTCTCGGCATCGCCGACAAGATGAGCGCCGACGACTTCGCCGTGGCGCCGTTGCCGGTCGGACCAAGCGGAAAGTCCTATCCGACGCTCGGCTATGCCGGCTGGGCGATGTTCGCCAACTCGCAGCACAAGGATGATGCCTGGAAGCTGATGGCGACGCTTCTGTCGCCGAAGGACAATCTGGAATGGGCCAAGGAAGTCGGCGTCGTGCCGATCCACAACGGTGCCGACCAGGATCCCCATTTCAAGACCGAGCAGTTCAAGGGCTGGTTCACGGAACTCAGCGACAGCTCAAAATATGAAATGGTGACGCCGCCGACGCATCTGGAAAACCTCGGCAATTTCGTCGACCAGGTCGCGATCAAGAACTTCCAGGAAGTGCTGCTCGGCCAGAAGACGGCCAAGGAGGTCGCCGACCAGTGGGCCGCCTTCCTGACCAAGGAACAGCAGGACTGGCTGGCGAAGAACAAGAAGTAGCTTTTCTTCCCTTCTCCCCGTTCACGGGGAGAAGGTGGCCCGATAGGGCCGGATGAGGGGCTGCGCCAAGTTCTGAAAAGCTGGCGCCGCCCCTCATCTGCCTGCCGGCATCTTCTCCCCGTGAACGGGAAGAAGGACGCTCATTGTCCATCCCGCCGCTCCAGGGAGCCATTTCTCAGCCAAATGACCTATGCCGTATCCGAAATTCCGTCCGCAGCGGCGCCGCGAAAAAAGCGGCTCTCCTACGCGACGATCGAGCCTTGGCTCTACCTCAGCCCGGCGATCATCCTGCTGGTCGTGGTGCTGCTCGTGCCGCTGGTCATCGGCATCAGCTATTCCTTCCGCAAATTTTCGGCCTTCAAGTCCGAGTATGTCGGGCTCGGGCAGTATCAGGCGATGCTGTCGGACCTGGTGCTGGGCCAGGCGCTGATCAACACGTTGTGGTGGACGGCGGCCAGCCTGTTCTTCCAGTTCTTCCTCGGCCTTGGCCTGGCGTTGCTGCTCGACAAGCCTTTCCCAGGCCGCAAGGCGGTGCAGGCACTGGTCTTCCTGCCCTGGGCGGTGCCGTCCTTCCTGTCGGGCCTGACCTGGGCCTGGCTGTTCAACCCGATCGTCGGTCCGCTGCCGCACTGGCTGTTCGCCTTGGGGCTGAAGGCCGAACCGACCAACGTCCTGTCCGATCCCTCCACCGCCATGTGGGGGCCGATCATAGCCAATGTCTGGTTCGGCATTCCGTTCTTCGCCATAACGCTGCTGGCGGCGCTGAAGTCCATTCCCTCGGAACTGCATGAAGCGGCGGCGATCGACGGCGCTTCGCCGTGGCAACGTTTCACCAAGGTGACGCTGCCTTTCCTGGCCCCGACCATCGCCATCACGGTGATGTTGCGCACGATCTGGATCGCCACCTTCGCCGACCTGATCTTCGTCATGACCGAGGGCGGGCCGGCCGGGTCGACCAACACGGTGCCGGTCTACATCTATGTCAGCGCCTTCAAGTCGCTGGACAAGGGCTATGCCTCGGCCGTGGCCGTGCTGCTGCTGGTGCTGCTCATCGCCTACGCGATCGTGCTCATCGCCATCCGCCGCTCGCTGGTGAGGCACGTCTGATGATTGCCGGACGCTCAGCTTCACAGCGCTTCTTCGGTGGCATCGGCCTTTACGCCGCGATCGCCGCCTACGTCGTCTTCGCTCTGTTCCCGATCTACTGGACGCTGAAGATCTCGGTCACGCCGGAGCGGCTGCTCTATTCCGAAGGCATCACCTTCTGGCCGTCGCACATGACATTGCAGAATTTCGTGACCGTGCTCGAAGCCACCGATTTTCCGCGCTATTTCCTCAACAGCGTCATCGTCTCGGTGTCCACTGCGGCACTGGTCACGGTTATCGCCACGCTTGCCGGTTACGCCATGTCGCGTTTCACCTTTCGCGGCAAGGCCGCACTGGCTCTCATGTTGCTGCTGACCCAGACCTTTCCGCTGGTGATGGTCATTCCGCCTATCTACCGCGTGATGGGGCAGATCGGCCTGATCAACAGCCTCACCGGGCTGATCATCATCTACACCGCCTTCAACACCGCATTCGCCACCTTCCTGATGCAGTCCTTCTTCGACGGCATCCCCAAGGACCTGGAGGAGGCGGCGATGATCGATGGCTGCACGCGCGCGCAGGCGATGCGCAAGGTGATCGTGCCGCTGACGCTGCCCGGCATGGGCGCGACGCTGGGCTTCGTCTTTACCGCCGCCTGGAGCGAGCTGCTGTTCGCGCTGATGCTGATTTCCAGCGACGACCAGAAAACCTTCGCGGTCGGCCTGCTCACCTTCATCGGCAAGTTCGCCGTCGACTGGGGACAGATGATGGCGGCGTCGATCCTGGCGCTGATCCCGGTCTGCATCTTCTTCGCTTTCCTGCAACGCTATCTCGTCACCGGCCTGACCGCCGGCGCCGTCAAAGGATAGACCGATGGCCTCTGTCACGCTCGAAAAAGTCCGCAAGGATTATGGCGCCGTGCGCGTCCTGCACGCGGTCGATCTCGAAATCGCCGATGGCGAGTTCGTCGTGCTGGTCGGACCGTCCGGCTGTGGCAAGTCCACGCTGTTGCGCATGATCGCCGGGCTCGAGGAAGCCTCGGGCGGCGAGATCCGCATCGGCGAACGGCTGGTCAACGATGTTGCACCCAAGGACCGCGATATCGCCATGGTGTTCCAGTCCTATGCGCTCTATCCGCATATGGACGTCTCGAAGAACATGGGCTTCAGCCTGATGCTGCGAAAGGCCGAGAAGCCGGCGATCGATGCCCGCGTCGATGGTGCCGCCAAGCGGCTGGGGCTCGATACGTTCCTGCAACGCCTGCCCAGGCAATTGTCTGGTGGCCAGCGCCAGCGTGTCGCCATGGGCCGGGCCATCGTGCGCGATCCCAAGGTTTTTCTTTTCGACGAGCCGCTGTCGAACCTCGATGCCAAGCTGCGCGTTCATATGCGCGCCGAGATCAAGGCGCTGCACCAGCAGTTGAAGACCACTTCGGTCTACGTCACCCACGACCAGATCGAGGCGATGACCATGGCCGACCGCATCGTCGTCATGCATGACGGGCTGATCCAGCAGGTGGGCGCGCCGCTCGATCTCTATGACCGGCCGGCCAATATGTTCGTCGCCGGCTTCATTGGCTCGCCTGGAATGAATTTCCTGCCGGCCACGATGGAGAAGGGCGGCAAGGTGGACGCCGTGTTGTCCGATGGCCAGAAGCTTCGGCTGCCGGACGGCCTGCCGCTCAGGGACGGTGACGTCATCACCGTCGGCCTGCGGCCCGAGCATATCCGGCTGGCTGACGACGGCACGCTGCAAGGCGAAGTGGGAGTGGTGGAGCCGCTCGGCCTGTCGACGCAGTTCTACGTCAAGCTGGCCGGCCAGCAGCTTTGCGTCTTTGCGATGGGGCGCGCGGCCGTGAAGCCTGGCGACATGGTGCGCCTGTCGGCCGATCCGGCATCGCTGCATTTGTTCGACGGGAAGAGCGGCGACCGCATCGGCTAGAACATGATGCCGAAAAGTGTGAAGCGGTTTCGGACGACATCATGCTCTATCTCTTTGATTTAGAGACGGATTCAGATTTCAGGTCGACTCGACCTGAAATCATCCGGCTCTAAGGCGCTCAGCCGGGCTGACGGACTTCAGCCGCCCGGGCCGAACGAAAACGCCGCCCGATGGGCGGCGTTTCGGCATTCCAGAGGGAAAACCAGATTACTTGATCTTGGTTTCCTTGAATTCGACGTGCTTCTTGGCGACCGGGTCGTACTTGCGGAACGACAGCTTGTCGGTCTTGGTGCGGCTGTTCTTGCTGGTGACGTAGAAGAAACCGGTGTCGGCGGTCGACAGAAGCTTGATCTTGATGTTTGCGGCTTTGGCCATGATCTCAGTCCGTTATGTTCGTGGGGTTTTGGCCGCTGGAGCACGGGAAAACACCCGGACGCGGGAAACTTGGCGCGACACATAAAGAACGTGCGTGGAAAGTCAAGCCCGGCTGGCCTGATGTGGCCGGCCCAAGCTGCCCAGAACGCATAAATCAGGCGGTTTCCGCCTCGGATACCGCAACCTTCTTCCAGTCTCCGGTCGTGTTCCACCAGCGATTCGGATTGGCACGGTCGTCCAGCCCCTTGGAGCGGCTGGCAAGGATCGGCTGGATGCGGATCACCGGCTCCTGATAGGAATGCGCCTGGAAAATCGCCTCGACGACGCGGGCCGCCAGCGCCTGGTCGTCGGGCAGTTCGAACGAAACCTCGACCGTGCCGGGGCGCCGCCGCAATTCGGTCTCGGCGCCGGCGGCAGCCCCTTCAAGCGGCCTGTAGCGCTCGATGCCGTGTGCCGACTGATACGCGTTGCGGTCATATTTGCCCATGGCCAGCGGTGCGATCGCAACCACCGCATCCATGATCCGGTCCACGTCCGGGGCCGGAGCCTGGAAGGTTACAAGCAGCAGAAGCGTCATTCGCAGTGATGTGGTCTCAAAGCCGCTGTCGATCATGGCAGTGTCCTCAACTTCGGGAATCAGGGACACTCTTTTAACCGGACGCTCCTGACACGGTTCTGTCAGCATCTGCCGCGGTGCGGCGGCACTCGACGGCGCAGTGTTACAGCAGGAGCTTGCGCACGAGCCTGAAGCAGACCAGGGCGATGTAGGCGCCGAAGAACAGGCCGAGTGACCAGCCGAATCCGGAGGGCCCGAAACTGTCCATTCCGATGCCGATCGCCTGCGGGCCAAGCACCATGCCGACGCCGTAGCAGAGCACGAAGGCGGCGTTGGCGGAGGCCAGTTCGTGGCCGGAGAGCTGCGAGCCGAGATGGGCGAGGCCGATCGTGTACATGGCGGCGACGACACCGCCCCAGACGAAGAGTAGCGCGGCCATCAAATGCCAGTTCGCGGCAAAGAACGGCATGAATATCGTGCCGACGAGGCCGACCGTGGCGCAGGCGAGCAAGAGATAACGCCGGTCGGAGACGCGGTCGCTGATCATGCCGATCGGAATCTGCAACAGCACATTGCCGAGGCCGATCATGGTCAGCAGCAGCGCCGCGTCGGCCTCGGAATAACCGATGCGGTTGCCGTAGACCGGGAACAGCGCGAAGCCGCCTGTCTCAACCGCGCCGAACACGAGCACGGCGAAAGTCGCGGTCGGCACCAGCCAGATATAACGCAGGAAGTGGCTGGTTTCGCTGTCGGCCACGATGGTCGGGCTTTCGTTGCGCGCGGCGAGCACCGGTATGGCAGCCAGCGTCACCAGGGCAATGATGACGCCGAACGGCCTGAAGCCGGAGCTGCCGAGATGGGCGAACAGCCACGGCCCGGCGGCAAAGCCGAGCGACAGGACGGTGGCATAGATGCCAAGCACAAGGCCGCGCCGGTGTGGCGGCGCCGACGTGCTGATCCAGAATTCCGACAGGATGAACAGCACGGTCAGCGCGATGTGCAGAACGACGCGCAGCGGAAACCACATCCAGAAATCGGGCGCGAAATGGAAGCCGACGAAGGCGAGCGCGCCGGTGGCAATCATGGCGATCATGGTCCAGGCCACGCCGAAGCGCATGGCGAGCGGCGTGGCCAGCGGCGCCCCGGCAATCGAGGCCAGGCCGGCGACAGCCGTGTTCAGGCCGATCATCGAGGCCGAATGACCGCGTGTTTCCAGGATGACGCTGAGCAAGGGCATGCCGAGGCCAATGGCGATGCCGACGACGCTGATCGACGAAATCGCCGCCACCATCGGCAGCCAGTGTACGCGTTCGTCGCCCTGTGGTTGGGTATCGACCGTCATGGGATGCTGAATACTCTGTCTTTTTGATCTTGCGCAATTCCCGTGGGAAAACCGCGGCACAGTGTTCCTGGAATTGCTTAGAGAAGTTCGCGGGTGAAGTGGTTGCGGACAAGCCGGTAGAAAGGGACAGGTCCGCCCGGACGCAGCAGCGGATCGTCGGCGAGCCGCTTTTCCAACTCGTCCAGGATCATTCGGGTGATGTCGGGTATGTCGGCCTGCTTGGCCTTGGCGAGCGGCAGCCAGACCAGTTCCTCCAATTCGTTGGTCGGGCCGCCATCGGGCAGTTCGACGGCGACATCGCCACGCCAGGCGCTGAAGAAGCGGGTATCGAAGCGGCGTACCCGGTTCGGCGGCGTGATGGCGCGCGCGACGAAGCGCAATGCTTCCAGCGACGGTGCCACGCCATGTTCGACGAAACCCTGCCAATCGCGCCTGGTCGTGGCGAAGGCGCCTTTGCGGCCGATCAGCAGGCCGGCTTCCTCGTAGGTCTCGCGGACCGCCGACAAGGCAATGGCGCGGGCGCGGGCGCGGCTGGTGCGGCCGGGGCCGGCCGTCAGCTTGGCTTCTTCGTGCTGGTCAAGTGCCGTCGCTGTCGGTATGCGGCTGTCGGCAGGGTCGGTTCGGCCGCCGGGGAACACGAACTTGCCTGGCATGAAAGCGTGTGCGGCGTGGCGGCGCCCCATCAACACCAGGACGTCGTCGCCCTTGCGGTCGAGCAGGATGAGCGTCGCGGCGTCACGCGGACGCAGGCGCCCGCCGCCATGCGTGGCAAGACCCTTGTCGAGCTTGTCGGCATCCGCCTTGGTCAATGCTTCCATGCGCAGGGACCTAGCGGAAACTTCTTGCATGCGAAAGTGGCCTTACCGATTGGCGTGTTGCGCCAGCGGCGCCTTAGGCGCCGTGGTGGGATTCCGTCCCATCCTTTTCGCCACCGAACCCGTGCATATAGAACGCCCATTGCAGTCCGATGACGGCACCCTTGACCGGTTGCAGCAGCGCGATGGAGAGCAGGATGGTCAAGGGCACCCATATTGCAATGTGCTGCCAGGTGGAGAGCGTCGAGGTCGCTTCCACGCCCATGAAGGCACCGAGAACGATATGGCCGACGATGACGATGACCAGGTAGGCCGGCAGATCGTCGGCGCGATGGTGATGGATCTCCTCGCCGCAGACGCTGCAGGTTTCGACAGTCTTGGTGAAGCTGCGGAACAGCTTGCCTTCGCCACAGTTCGGGCAGCGGCCCAAGAAGCCCCGCTTCATCGCCGTCCACAAGGGGCGGGCAACCCGGCCAGAGTGATGTTCGCCACCAAAAACCTGTTGTTCCATCATCGTCTCCTGCCGCGCGACCCCGGTCGCGATTGCGACGCACGGGCGCGGCCCTTAGCCTTGTGAAACGACCTGCTGGAGCCTGGCAGGGGCTTTGGGTCGGTCAACATCTCGAAGCGCATCGCGCCGGCCATTGGCGCCACCTCGACGAGCCGGACCTCGACGCGGTCCGCGAGCTGGTAGCCTTTGCCCGAGCGTTCTCCGAACAGGGAGCGGGCCGTTTCATCGTATATATAGTAATCGCCGCCCAAAGTTGACACCGGGATGAAACCATCGGCGCCATATTGCGGCAATTGGACAAAAAGTCCTGATTTGGTGACGCCGGAGATGCGGGCGTCGAAGCGGTCGTCGATGCGCTCGGCGAGGTAGGCCGAGATCAGCCGGTCGACCGTGTCGCGCTCGGCAGCCATCGCGCGCCGCTCGGTGCCGGAGATCAGCACCGCAACATCTTCGAGGCGGGCCTCCTCATCCTGCGTCAGCCCGCCGGGGCCGAGACCGAGCGCGGCAATAAGTCCGCGATGCACGATCAGGTCGGCGTAGCGGCGGATCGGCGAGGTGAAATGAGCGTAACGGCTGAGGTTGAGCCCGAAATGGCCGATGTTCTTGGGTGAATATTCGGCCTGGCTCTGCGAGCGCAGCACCACTTCGTTGACCAGCGCCTCATTGTCGGCGCCGCGCACACGCTCAAGAATGCCGTTGAACTGGCTGGGCCGCATCTGGGCGCCGCGCGCCAATGACAGGCTAAGCGTCTGCAGGAATTCGCGCAGCGATTCCTGCTTGGCCAGCGACGGCGCGTCATGGACACGATAGACCAGCGCCTGCTTCTTGCCTTCCAGCGTTTCGGCCGCGGCGACATTGGCCTGGATCATGAACTCTTCGATCAGCTTGTGGGCGTCGAGCCGCTCCGGCACGATGACGCGGTCGACCGTGCCATCCGGCTTGAGCAGGATCTTGCGCTCCGGCAGGTCGAGTTCCAGCGGCTGGCGGCCGTCGCGGCCGCGCTTGAGGATCGCATAGGCCTCCCACAGCGGCCTCAGCACAGTGTCGAGGATCGGGCCGGTCTTGTCGTCTGGTACACCGTCGATCGCGGCCTGGGCCTGGCTATAGGCCAGCTTGGCCGCCGACTTCATCATGACACGGTGGAAGGAGTGCCTGATCTTTCTGCCCTCGGCGGAGAAGGTCATGCGCACCGCGAGTGCCGGGCGATCCTGACCCTCGCGCAGCGAACAGAGATCGTTGGAGATGCGCTCGGGCAGCATCGGCACGACGCGATCTGGGAAATAAACCGAATTGCCGCGCTTCAGCGCTTCGCGGTCGAGCGCCGTGCCATGGCGGACATAGGCCGCGACATCCGCGATGGCGACCGTCGCGATGACGCCGCCGGGGTTCTTCTCGTCGAGATCAGGGGTGGCGAAGACCGCGTCGTCATGGTCCTTGGCGTCGGCCGGATCGATGGTAACCAGCGGCAGGTCGCGCCAGTCCTCGCGATGGTCAAGCGTCGCGGGCTTCACCGCCTCGGATTCGGCAATGACGTCGGCCGGGAAAATGTGGGGAATGTCGTGCGCGTGGATGGCGATCATCGAAACCGCCTTTTCGCTGGTCAGCGAACCCAGCACATTCAGCACCTTGGCGCGGGGCAACCCAAAGCGGGAGGCTCGCGCTGGCTCGACTTCGACAAGATCGCCGTTTTTGGCGCCGTTCTGGAATTCCTTGTCGACGATCAGCTCGGGCTGGCGCCGTTCCACCGGCTCGATGCGGAAGCTGCCGTCCTGAAGCACGCGAAAGACACCGAGAACGGCGTCCGTGCGCTTCTCAAAGATCTTGATCACCCGGCCGGTATAGGCGGGCCCTGACGGATCGTCGGTCGGGAAGGTTTTGGCCAGCACGCGGTCGCCGATGCCTGGCGCGGGACCGTTGCCGCTGCGCGAAACGCGGATCGAGACCACGGGAGGCTCGCCCGGACCGACTGCCTCGGTCGGGTGCGCCAGCAAGATGCCATCGCCGTCGCGGCCAAAGATGTCGAGCACGGCGACATGGGGTAGGGCGCCGACCCGGGCCAACCGCTTGCGCTCCTTGGTCAGAACGCCTTCGTCCTGCAGGTCGCGCAGGAGATCCTTCAGCCAGATGCGGTCGTCGCTGCGCAGCGCGAACGCCTTGGCGATGTCGCGCTTTCCGGCGCGATCTGGGTTTTCGGCGATATAGCGCAGGATTTCGTCGCGCGAGGGCCGATAATCGTCCTTGACCTTGGCCCGGGTGTCGGCGGTGCGGGGATCGCCGTGACTTCTTCCGGTGATCCTGCGCGCCACGCCGTTCTACCCTTTTTTCTTCGCGGCCGGCTTCTTGGCCGCTGTTTTCTTGGCGGCGGGGGCTTTGGTTGCTGCCGCCTTGCGGAACGGCTTCTTGCCACCGCCGCCCTTGGCTTCCTTCTCGGCAATCAGCGCCAGCGCATCCTCGATCGTCACCGATTGCGGATCCTTGCCCTTGGGCAGCGTGGCGTTGACCTTGCCGAAATTGACGTAGGGGCCGTATTTGCCGTCGCGCACGACGATCTTGCCGCCGCCATCCGGATGGTCGCCAAGCTCCTTCAGAGCCGCAGCCGTGCCACCATTGCGGCCACCCTTGCCCTTGGACTGCTTCTCGGCAATCACCGTGACGGCACGGTTGAGGCCAATGGAAAACACATCCTCGATGCTGTCTAGATTGGCGTAGGTGCCATCGTGCAGCACGAACGGCCCGTAACGGCCGAGGCCGGCCGAGATCATCTTGCCGGATTCGGGATGTTTGCCCACGTCGCGCGGCAGCCCGAGCAAGGCGAGCGCCTTCTCATGGTCGATGGAATCAGGCGTCCAGCCCTTGGGCAGGCTCGAACGTTTTGCCTCCTTGCCGTCGCCGCGCTGGATGTAGGGGCCGAAGCGGCCGGAGCGCAGCGTGATTTCCTCGGCCGTGTAAGGATCCTTGCCCAGCACCTTGGTGCCGTCCTCGCCGCCGCCATTCTCGCCATTGGGATTGGCGGCGTCGCCGAGCTGGCGGGTGAAGGAGCATTCGGGATAATTCGAGCAGCCGACGAAAGCGCCGAACTTGCCGAGCTTCAGCGACAGATTACCGGTGCCGCATTTGGGGCAGATGCGCGGGTTGGAACCGTCCTCGCGGGCGGGAAAAACCAGCGGCGCCAGTTCCTCGTTCAGCGCATCGAGCACATCGGTGACGCGCAGCTCCTTGATGTCGGCGACGGCGCCCGAAAAATCCTTCCAGAAATCGCGCAGCACGTCCTTCCAGGCGAGCTTGCCGTCGGAGATCTCGTCGAGCTTTTCTTCCAGCGATGCCGTGAAGTCATACTCTACATAGCGCTCGAAGAAGCTTTCCAGGAAGGCCGACAGCAGGCGGCCCTTGGCCTGCGGCACCAGCCGGCGCTTGTCGATGGTGACGTAGTCTCGGTCCTCGAGCGTCTTCAGGATCGCGGTGTAGGTCGAGGGGCGGCCGATGCCGAGTTCTTCCAGCTTCTTGATCAGCGACGCCTCGGAGTAGCGCGGCGGCGGCTCGGTCGTGTGCTGGGTGGCATTGATCGCGCGGCGGGCAAGCTGCTCGCCGGAGCGGATCTCCGGCAGACGGCGGTTTTCCTCGTCTTCGGCGTCGTCCTCCTTCTGATCGGTGTAGGCGGCGATGAAGCCGTCGAAGCGAACGACCGAACCGACAGCGCGAAGTTCAGCGGTGCGGGCGCCATTCAGCGCCTCGATCTCGACAGTGGTGCGCTCGATCTCGGCCGACTGCATCTGGCTTGCGATAGCGCGCTTCCAGATCAGTTCATAAAGCCGCATCTGGTCGGAATCGAGATATTGCCTGACCGACGCCGGGGTGCGCATGAAATCTGTCGGCCGGATGGCCTCGTGCGCTTCCTGCGCGTTCTTGGCCTTGGCGGTGTATTGGCGCGGCTTCTCCGGCAGGTACTTCGGGCCGAATTCCTTGGCGATGGCATCGCGCGCGGCGTCGATCGCCTCGGGGGCCATCTGCACGCCGTCGGTTCGCATATAGGTGATCAGGCCGGTGGTCTCGCCGCCGATCTCCATGCCCTCATAGAGCCGCTGGGCCACCTGCATGGTGCGCGTGGCCGAGAAGCCGAGGCCCGATGAGGCGGCCTGCTGCAATGTCGAGGTGGTGAAGGGCGGACCGGGGTTGCGCTTGGTCGGCTTGGCTTCGACGGACAGCGCCTTGAAGGTGGCGCCTTCGAGCATCGCCTTGATGTCGTCGGCCTGTGCCTTGTTGGCAATGTCGAGTTTTTGCAGCTTCTTGCGTTCGAAGGCGGTGAGGCGGGCTTCGAAGGTCTCGTTGCGCGGTGTGCCGAGGAGAGCTGATATCTGCCAATATTCCTCGCGGATGAAGCGCTCGATCTCGGATTCGCGGTCGCAGACCAGGCGCAGCGCCACCGACTGAACGCGGCCGGCGGAGCGGGCGCCCGGCAATTTGCGCCACAGGACAGGCGACAGGGTGAAGCCGACGAGATAGTCGAGCGCGCGGCGGGCCAGATAAGCGTCGACCAGCGGCGCATCGATCTGGCGCGGATTGGCCATCGCCTCCAGCACCGACGACTTGGTGATGGCGTTGAAGACGACGCGGCTGACCGGCTTGTCCTTCAGCGCGCGCTTCTGCTTGAGCACTTCCAGAACGTGCCAGGAGATGGCTTCACCCTCGCGATCCGGGTCGGTGGCGAGGATCAGGCCGTCGGCGTCCTTGACTGCCTTGGCGATGTCGGCGAGCCGCTTGCCGGAGGCGGTGTCGACCGCCCAGGACATGGCAAAATCCTCATCCGGGCGCACCGAGCCATCCTTGGCCGGCAAATCGCGGACATGGCCGAACGAGGCCAGAACCTTGTAGTTCCTGCCCAGATATTTGTTGATTGTTTTTGCCTTGGCCGGCGATTCGACGACGACGACGTCCATGAGGTCTCATATCAGCTGTGATGCGGCAGAAGAATTCCGCTGCGCGCGACGAAATCTCGGTTCTGTTCGTCGCTCACATGGCCGCGCTTTTGCATCCGGTCAAGGGCAAGCGCCCAAATTGCGGGGCCGCCGACAGCAATACACTCTAAGAGTGTATGGAGAACATCACATATTTTAGAATGAGTGGGCGCAAGCCTCCGAAGATTGGGAGAGGTTCAATTTGTTGCTGGTCGGCCTGGAATGGGTCAGGTCGAGTCCGCGGCGGCCCGGCCGCCGGATTTGGAGGGATGCCCGGCGGCCGGTGAGAAGTCCCGTTCGGCGGACCTCCCGATAGGGAAAGTCAGTCCGCCTTGACGACGTGCCAGACGCCGGCGACGCCATCACCCGTCACGTCGCCGGCCTTCTTGTCCTTGATGAAGGTGTAGACCGGCTTGCCGTCATAGGCCCACATCTTGGTGCCGTCGGTACGGTCGACGACGCTCCATTCATCGTCCGCCTTGGCGCCGGCCTTGGCCTTCAGCGGCGGCCAGTTGGTGGCGCACTTGTCGTAGCAGTTGGTCTTGCCCTTCTGGTCCTTGTCATAGGTGTAGAGCGTCATGCCATTGGCGTCGGTGTAGATCTTGGTGCCATTGACCTCGGCTTCCTTCCACGCTTCGGCGGCAAAGGATGCGGCGGTGCTGAGCAGGAGCGCGGCCAGCGCTGCGGTTATCGTTTTCATGGAAATCTCCGTGGCTGATATTCGAAGGCGCGCGGCAAATCGCGGCCTCGTCGTGTCAACGCCCTGCGCGGATGCTTTCTTCCCCGCCCGCGATGACTTGCCACACGATGGTGATTGGCGGACAAACCGGCGTGCCGCTATATCGTCGCCAATCAGTCGGAGTTTTGGAATGGCATTGGATATCGGCTATGTCAGCGCGGTCGGGGCGGGGGCCATCTCGTTCCTGTCGCCATGCGTGCTGCCGCTGGTGCCGCCTTATCTCTGCTACATGGCCGGCGTCTCCGTCGACGATTTCCGCGGCAATGCAGGTGTGACGGCACGCGAGGGCGCGCGCGGCGCGCTGCTCTATTCCTCGATCGCCTTCGTGCTCGGTTTTTCCACCGTGTTCGTCGCGCTAGGCGCCGGCGCGTCGACCATCGGCCGGCTGCTGCGCGTCTGGCAGGAGCCGCTGGCGATGGGCGCCGGCGTGCTGATCATCCTGATGGGCCTGAACTTTTTGGGCATCCTGCGCATCCCGCTTCTGTCACGCGAGGCGCGCTTCCAGTCGCAGGGCAAGCCGGCCAGCGCCGTCGCCGCCTATGTCATGGGCCTTGCCTTCGCCTTCGGCTGGACGCCCTGCATCGGCCCGGTGCTGGGGCCGATCCTGACGCTGGCCGGTGGCCGCGAGACGGTCGGCGAGGGGGCTCTTCTGCTCGCCGCCTATTCGCTCGGCCTCGGTATCCCGTTCCTGATTGCCGCGCTGTTCTCCGGCGCTTTCATGCGCTTCCTCGGCAAATTCCGCGTCCATCTCGGCCGCGTCGAAAAGGCGATCGGCGCGCTGCTGGTGGTCGCCGGCGTGTTTTTCCTCACCGGTGGCGTGCAGACGGTGTCCTACTGGCTGCTGGAGAATTTTCCGGTGCTGGGGCGGCTGGGCTGACGCTTGTCAACTTGGGGTGAGGCAAGGGATTGAACTGTGGACCCGCTGATTAAGAGTCAGCTGCTCTGCCATCTCACCGGAATTTAACCGCATTGGTGCAGCATGGCGCCACTGCTATCCTGTATTGATTCCCAACCCTTTCATACGGTTGCCCGTCCATGAGCCAGAGATCCTGCCTGTCCGTCATCCTCGCAGCCGGCGAAGGCACGCGCATGAAGAGCGCGCAGCCGAAGGTGCTGCATCAGATCGCCGGGTTGCCGATGGTGGCCCATGTGGTCAAGGCGGCCGAAGCCGCGGGTGCGAGCGGGCTGGCGCTGGTGATTGGCCATGGCGCCGACGAGATGCGCAAGGCGGCGGCGAAGTTTGCACCGAAGGCGGAAACCTTCGAGCAGGAAAAGCGCTTGGGTACGGCGCATGCCGTTATCGCTGCCCGCGCAGCGATATCAAGGGGTTATGACGACGTCCTCGTGATGTTTGGCGACACGCCACTGATCGATGCGGATGCGCTCACGGTGGCGCGGCGGAGATTGGCGGAAGGTGCTGCCGTCGTGGTGATCGGATTCCGCCCACCCAATCCGGCCGGCTATGGCCGGTTGATCGAAAGGGGTGGCAAGCTCACAGCTATCCGCGAGGAAAAAGACTGCTCCGAAGAGGAGAAGAAAATCGGCTTCTGCAATGCCGGCATGATGGCGGTGGCCGGCGCGCACGCGCTGAAACTGCTCGACGCGGTCGGCAACGAGAATGCCAAGGGCGAGTATTATCTGACCGATATCGTCGAGATCGCCAGTGCACAAAATCTCGATGTCGTTGCCACCGAAGCCAGCTTCGAAAGCGCGCTCGGCATCAACAATCGCGCCGAATTGGCGCAAGCCGAAGCCATCTGGCAACAGCGCCGGCGCCATGACGCGATGCTGTCGGGCGTGACTCTGATCGCCCCGGAAACCGTGTTTTTCTCGCACGACACCGAAATTGGCGCCGACACCATCGTCGAACCCAACGTCTGGTTTGGTCCGGGCGTGAGGATCGCCAGCGGCGCCAAAATCCACGCCTTCAGCCACGTCGAGGGCGCCACCATCGCTTCCAATTGCGATGTCGGGCCGTTCGCCCGGCTGCGGCCAGGCGCCGATCTCAGGAACAAGGCCAAGGTCGGCAATTTCTGCGAGGTCAAGCAAGCCGTTATCGAGGACGGCGCCAAGGTCAACCATTTGACCTATATTGGCGACGCGCGTGTCGGCGCGGGCGCCAATATCGGGGCGGGCACCATCACCTGCAACTACGACGGCTACTCAAAGTTCTTCACGGACATCGGCGAGGGTGCCTTCATCGGCTCCAATTCCTCGCTCGTGGCGCCGGTCACCATCGGCAATGGCGGCTATATCGCCTCGGGCAGTGTCATCACCGAAAGCGTGCCCGACGATGCGCTGGCCTTCGGCCGGGCTCGCCAGAAGACGATCCCCGGCAAGGGCAAGGAATTGCGCGAACGCTTTGCTTCCGCGGCGGCCGCGAAGAAGAAAGCGGCTGGCGCCGACCACTAGCGATTGGTCGACGGTCTGCTTTCTCGCCGAAGCAATCGAAAAAACCGAACGATTGCCGTAACCGGATTGCAAGAGCGGGCTGTCATGGTGCATGCCTGCTGAAGCGTCCGTTACAGCGGACGAAATGCAATGTGACTTTCGCGGCAGGCCGGCCACGCCTAAATATCGCTGGTTTTCCGTGGGCAATCGGGGACTGTCTGCATGTGCGGTATCGTTGGAATCGTCGGCCACTCGCAGGTTGCGCCGCTCATCGTCGACGCACTGAAGCGGCTCGAATATCGCGGCTATGACTCCGCCGGCGTCGCCACCATTGAGAAGGGCGAGCTCGGCCGCCGCCGTGCCGAGGGCAAGCTGGTCAACCTCGAACGCCGGCTCAAGGATGAGCCGCTCGACGGCAGGATCGGTATCGGCCATACGCGCTGGGCAACCCACGGCGTGCCCAACGAGACCAATGCGCACCCGCATTTTTCAGACGGCGTCGCCATCGTCCACAACGGCATCATCGAGAATTTCGCCGAACTGCGCGAGGAGCTGATCCGCGACGGCTATTCCTTCTCGTCGCAGACCGACACCGAGGTCGTGGCACACCTGGTGGCGCGCGAACTCGCCAGGGGGCTAAAGCCGGTCGAAGCCGCGCATAAGGCGCTGAAGCGGCTGGAAGGCGCCTTTGCGCTAGCCATCATGTTCAAGGGTGACGAGGACCTGATCGTCGGCGCGCGCAATGGCCCGCCTTTGGCCGTTGGCCATGGCGACGGCGAGATGTTTTTGGGGTCCGACGCCATCGCGCTCGCTCCGTTCACCAATTCGATCACCTATCTCGAGGACGGCGACTGGGCGGTGGTGCGTCGCGACGGCGTCGCCATCTTCGACATCGACGGCAAAAAAGTCGACCGCAAGCGCCAGCAGTCGCTCTCGACCAGCTTCATGGTCGACAAGGGCAACCGCCGCCATTTCATGGAGAAGGAGATCCATGAGCAGCCCGAGGTGATCTCGCACACGCTAGCTCATTATGTGGATTTCGTCTCCGGCGTCTCCAAGCCGCTCGATCTGCCATTCGACTTTGCCAAGATCGGCCGGCTGGCGATCTCCGCCTGTGGCACCGCCTATCTCGCCGGCCTGATCGGCAAATACTGGTTCGAGCGCTATGCGCGGCTCCCGGTCGATATCGATGTCGCGTCGGAATTCCGTTACCGCGAGATGCCGTTGTCGGCCAACGACGCCGCCTTCTTCATCTCGCAATCGGGCGAGACCGCCGATACACTGGCCTCGTTGCGCTATTGCCGCAAGGCCGGGATGAAGATCGGCGCCGTCGTCAACGTGCGGGAATCGACCATGGCGCGCGAATCCGACGTCGTGCTGCCGACGCTGGCCGGGCCAGAGATTGGCGTCGCTTCGACCAAGGCTTTCACCTGCCAGCTGTCCGTGCTCGCGTCGCTTGCCGTGCGCGCCGGCGTGGCGCGCGGAGCGATCTCGAAGGAGCAAGAGAAAACGCTGGTGCGAGCGCTTTCGGAAGCGCCGCGCTATGCCAACCAGGTGCTGAAGCTCGAAGAGCAGATCGAACGGATCGCGCGGGAACTGTCGCGTTACAAGGACGTGCTCTATCTCGGACGGGACACCAATTTCCCGCTCGCCATGGAAGGCGCGCTGAAGCTGAAGGAGATTTCCTACATCCACGCCGAAGGCTATGCCGCCGGAGAGCTGAAGCATGGGCCGATCGCGCTGATCGACGAGAACATGCCGGTGATCGTGATCGCGCCGCACGACCGCATCTTCGAAAAGACCGTGTCCAACATGCAGGAAGTGGCGGCGCGTGGCGGCAAGATCATCCTGATCACCGACGCCAAGGGCGCGGCACAGGTGAGTCTGAAGACGATGGAGACCATCGTGCTTCCGGATGTGCCGGAAATCATCTCGCCGATCATCTATGCGCTACCGATCCAGATGCTCGCCTATTTCGCCGCCGTGTTCATGGGCACCGACGTCGACCAGCCGCGCAATCTGGCGAAGTCGGTGACGGTGGAATAGGCGCTTGTAAACAGGCGCCTTTAAAAACTTCGCAGTTCCAAAGCGTCTTCCGGTTCACTAATGTCGCGTCGCAATAGCGCCTCCGGTGAACCATGTCAGACGCTCCCAAGACTTCCGGCATGACACGGCTGAGGAACTATTTCCTCACGGGCTTCATCGTCTGCGCGCCGCTGGCGATCACCGCCTATATCGCCTGGTCGTTCATCGGCTGGGTCGATTCCTGGGTGAAACCGTATATTCCGGCGCGCTACAGCCCCGACACCTATCTGCCGTTTCCGGTTCCAGGGTTCGGGCTCATCGTTGCGCTCATCCTGATCACGCTGATCGGTTTTCTGACCGCCAACATTGTCGGCCGCGCCATAGTCGGCTTTGGCGAGCGCTTGCTTGGCCGCATGCCGCTGGTGCGCGGCATATACGGCTCGCTGAAGCAGATTTTTGAGACCGTGCTGTCGAACAAGGGCGACATGTTCCGCCAGGTTGGGCTGGTCGAATATCCACGCAAGGGCGTGTGGTCGCTGGTGTTCGTCGCCAGCGAAAAGGAAACCGAGATCAACCAGAAGCTCGACCAGGAAGGTGATCCGCTGATTGCCGTGTTCATGCCGTGCACGCCGAACCCGACGACCGGTTTCCTGATGTATGTGCTGAAGTCGGACATCGTGCCGCTCGACATGACGATCGAGGACGGCGCCAAGCTGATCGTATCAGCCGGGTTGGTGGCTCCCGAGGTGAAGACGAAACTGGTGACGCTGAACGGCGAGCCGATCAACGGAAGCCTGGCCAATCCGCCGCTAGGGCCTCACCCGGCGCGCAGGAGCCGCACGGCCTCGTCGCGGCCGAACAAGTAGAGCAGGAGCCGCAGCGCCTCGCCGCGGTCCGATTGCAGTTCTGGGTCGCGCGACAGGATCAGCCTGGCGTCGTCACGGGCGGCCTCCAGTAGGTCGGCATGCACCTCGATGCGCGCCACCTGGAAACCCGGCGTGCCGGACTGGCGGGTGCCCAGCAGTTCGCCTTCGCCGCGCAATTTCAGGTCCTCCTCGGCGATCAGGAAACCGTCCTCGGTCTCGCGCATCACCGACAGCCGGCGTTTTGCGGTCTCGCCAAGCGGATCCTTGTACAGCAGCACGCAGGACGAGGGCTTGTCGCCGCGTCCGACCCGGCCGCGCAGCTGGTGCAACTGAGCGAGGCCGAAGCGTTCGGCATGCTCGATGACCATGATCGTGGCGTCAGGAACGTCGACGCCGACCTCGATCACCGTGGTGGCGATCAGGATGCGCGTCTCGCCTTGCTTGAAGGCGCGCATCGCCTCGTCCTTCTCGACACCCTTCATGCGGCCGTGGACAAGGCCGATGCGATCGCCGAACAGCGGCTTCAGCGAGGCAAAGCGATCCTCGGCCGACATCAGTTTTATTTCTTCGGATTCCTCGACCAGCGGGCAAATCCAGTAGATCTTCTGGCCATCCGCGACGGCATCGAGCATGCGGCCGACCAGCTCGTCGAGCCGCTCCAGCGGCAGCGTGACGGTGCGGATCGGCTGGCGGCCGGCGGGTTTTTCCGTCAGCTTCGACACGTCCATGTCGCCGAAGGCGGTCAGCACCAGCGTGCGCGGGATGGGGGTCGCGGTCATGACCAGCATGTCGGGCGCGTCGCCCTTAGCGGTGATGGCAAGCCGCTGGTGGACGCCGAAGCGATGCTGCTCATCGATAACGGCCAGGACCAGGTCGTGGAAGCTGACCGTTTCCTGAAACAGCGCATGGGTGCCGACGACGATGTCGATCTCGCCGCTGGCCAGACCCGCCAGCGTTTCGGCTCGCTCGCGGCCCTTTTCACGGCCGGTCAGGATGGCGATGCGCAAACCGACCTTGGCGGCAAGCGGGGTGATCGTCGTCAGATGCTGGCGCGCGAGGATTTCGGTCGGCGCCATCAGCGCCGCCTGGCCGCCGGCTTCGACAGCGCGTGCCATGGCAAGCAGCGCCACCACCGTCTTGCCCGAGCCGACATCACCTTGCAGCAACCGCAGCATGCGCTCCGGATCGGCGAGATCAGCGTTGATTTCGGCGAGCGCGAATTCCTGCGAGGGCGTAAGCGAATAGGGAAGGGCTGTACGCAGCTTCTCGACGATGCGCCCATCGCCGACGAGAGGGCGGCCTGACAGGCGCCGCACCTTTGCCCGCACCAGGGCCAGCGAGACCTGGCCGGCGAGCAATTCATCATAGGCGAGCCGGCGCCATGCAGCCCCTTCGACCGCGACATCGATCGGATCAGCGGGATAATGGACGCGCGTCAGCGCGTCGCCGAAGGACGCAAAGCTCTGGCGGCGCATGAAGGCATTATCCTGCCATTCCGGCAGCTCCGGCAGGCGGCCGAGCGCGTGGCCGATCGCCCGGCGCAGCACCTTGCCCGAGAGGCCGGCGGTCAGCGGATAAACCGGTTCGACCAGCGGCAGGTTTTCCGCTTCGCTGGCGAGCGCGATATGATCGGGGTGGACCATGGTCGGGCGGCCGTTGAACCATTCCATCCGGCCTGACACCACGACATGCTCGCCCACCGGCATTGCCTTTTCGAGATAGGCGGCATGGGCATGGAAGAAGGTCAGGCCGATTTCGCCCGTGTCGTCATGGGCGTAGACCCGGTAGGGCACCGACCTGTTGCCGCGCGGTGGCGGCTGGTGACGGTCTATGCGCAGCTCAAGCGTGACGATGGCGCCTTCGGCCGCGAGTGCGATGCCCGGCCGGTTTCGGCGGTCGATGACGGTGTGCGGCAGCACGAACAGGAGGTCGCCGGCGCGTGCGGCGCGGTCGCCGAGATCGGCGGCAACGACCTTCTCGATCAGCGCGCCAACCTTCGGCCCGACGCCGGCAAGCGAGGTGATCGGGACAAACAGGGGATCGAGGATGGAAGGACGCATGATGTCAGCTTATGTCGCGACGGCCGCAGCGCAAGGCTGACAGCGCCCACTATCCACGCTATATGCGCCGCTTGAAGCGAGGATGCGGCACAATGACCGGAACGAAACGATCAAGCGAGGGGCTGGACGCCCATCGCCGCAAGCTGTTGTTCCGTTCCTGGCATCGCGGCATGCGCGAGATGGACCTCATCCTCGGCACCTTCGCCGATGCCGAGATCGGCACCTTGACCACCGAGGAAATCGACCAATATGAGAGGCTCCTCGATATTGCCGACACGGAATTCCTGCCGCTGGTTACGGGCGAACGCCCGGTGCCGGCGGAGATCGACTGTGCCGTCCTGCAAAAAATCCTGGCGTCCCGCCGGACCATGACTTTCTGAACACAAGCAATTCCAGGAAAAGTGCGCAGCGGTTTTCCCATGGGAATTGCGACAAACAAGACCGTGATTTGATGGCTCTCATTCCCACCATTGGCTTGCCGAAGGGCCGCGCCGGCCAGTTCATCGTCGACGGCGTCGCGGACGGCTACGAGGCTTTCGCGCTGGTGCAGACGGCGCTCGAGATCGCGCCCGACAAGCCCGTGCTGTTCGTGGCCCGCGACGGCCAGCGCCTGCCTTCGATCATCGAGGCGCTGTCCTTCGTCGCGCCGGGCCTGCCTGTGCTGGAACTGCCTGCCTGGGACTGCCTGCCATACGACCGTGTCTCGCCCGGTTCGGATGCCGCCGCCAAGCGCCTCGATGCGCTGACCGCCATGATCGCACTGGCGAAGAAACCGCACCGTGCCGTAATTCTCACCACCGCCAATGCGCTGCTGCAGCGCATTCCGCCCGCGGAGCTTGTCGAGGCCCAAACCTTCCACGCCAGGCCCGGCAACCAGATCGACATGAATGCGCTGATCGCGCGGCTGGAGACGTCGGGGTTCGAGCGGGTGCCGACCGTGCGCGGCATCGGCGAATTCGCGGTGCGCGGCGGCATTCTCGACCTCTTTGCGCCCGGCTGGAGCGAGGCGCTGAGGCTTGATTTCTTCGGCGACACGCTGGAATCGATCCGCGTCTTCGATGCCGCCACGCAGCGCACCACCGGCCAGCGCAAGTCGATGGCGCTTCAGGCGATGAGCGAGGTGGCGCTGACGCCCGAAACCATTAGCCGCTTCCGTCGCTCTTATATCGAGGCTTTCGGCGCGCCCCAGCGTGACGACGGCCTCTATGCGGCGGTCAGCGAAGGCCGGCGCTTCGCGGGCATGGAGCATTGGCTGCCGTTTTTCTATGAGCGGCTGGAGACGGTGTTCGACTACCTGCCCGACGCACCGGTGGTTTTCGACCATCTGGCACATGAGGCGCTGGCCGAGCGCCATACGCTGATCCTCGATCACTACGAGGCGCGCAAAAAGCAGGCTGACGCGGCGCTCAAGGATGCGGTCCCCTACAAGCCGGTGGCGCCGGATCTGCTCTATCTCTCGCCGGAGAATCTGAAGGCTTCGCTTGGCGAGCGCGAAGACATTGACTTTACCGTGTTCGACGCGCCGGACCTGGGGAGCAAGAAAGTCTTCCACGCCGGCTCGCGCCATGGCCGCAGCTTCGTCGAAGAGCGAGCCGATCCGAACGTCAATGTCTTCGATGTCGTCGTCCGGCACATAGCCGACGAGCGCGCGGCGCGCCGCCGCGTCATTATCGCCGGCTGGACCGAGGGCTCGCTCGACCGCCTTGGCCAGATCCTGGCCGAGCACCATCTCGGCAATCTCAAGCAGGTCGAGACGCTGGCGGAGGCCGAACAGCTCGAGCCGGGACAGGCCGCATTGGCGGTTTTGCCACTGGAATCCGGCTTCGAGACTGAAAAGCTGGTTGTCGTCGCCGAACAGGACATTCTGGGTGACCGGCTGATCCGGCGTTCGAAGCGCAAGAAGCGCGCGTCCGACTTCATTGCCGAAGCCTCGGCCTTGTCGGCCGGCGATATTGTCGTCCATGCCGACCATGGCATTGGCCGTTTCATCGGCCTGCGCACCATTGAGGCGGTCGGCGCGCCGCATGACTGCCTGGAAATCCACTATGCCGGCGACGACCGGCTGTTCCTGCCGGTGGAAAACATCGAGCTGCTGTCGCGCTACGGCTCCGACACGGCCGAGGCGACGCTCGACAAGCTCGGCGGCGGCGCCTGGCAGTCGCGCAAGGCGAAGCTGAAGCGGCGCCTGCTCGACATGGCCGGACAACTGATCCGCATCGCCGCCGAGCGGCAGATGCGGGCCGCACCGGCCCTGGTGCCGGCCGAAGGCCTCTATGACGAGTTCGCAGCCCGGTTCCCTTACGAGGAAACCGACGACCAGCAGACGGCCATCGACTCGGTACGTGACGATCTCGGCGCGGGCAGGCCGATGGACCGGCTGATCTGCGGCGATGTCGGCTTCGGCAAGACCGAAGTGGCGCTGCGCGCCGCCTTTATCGCGGCGATGGAAGGGTTTCAGGTCGCGGTGGTGGTGCCGACGACACTGTTGTCGCGCCAGCATTTCAAGACATTCTCGCAGCGCTTTTCCGGACTGCCGATCCGTGTCGCACAGGCGTCGCGGCTGGTGGGCTCAAAGGAATTAGCCGAGACCAAGAAGGGCATTGCCGAAGGGCAGGTCGATATCGTTATCGGCACCCATGCGCTGCTGGGCTCCGCGATTTCGTTCAAGAATCTCGGCCTGCTGATCATCGACGAGGAGCAGCATTTTGGCGTCAAGCATAAGGAACGGCTGAAGGACCTGAAGACCGACGTCCATGTTCTGACCCTGTCGGCGACGCCGATCCCGCGCACGCTGCAACTGGCGCTGACGGGCGTGCGCGAACTGTCGCTGATCGCCACGCCACCGGTCGACCGCATGGCGGTGCGCACCTTCATCTCGCCCTTCGACCCGCTGGTCATTCGCGAGACGTTGTTGCGCGAGCGCTACCGAGGCGGCCATTCCTTCTATGTCGTTCCGCGTATCAGCGATCTGGCGGAAATCCATGATTTCCTGGAGGAATCTGTTCCTGAGCTGAAGGTAGCGGTGGCGCATGGCCAGATGCCACCGGGCGAACTCGACGACATCATGAACGCCTTCTACGACGGCCAGTACGATGTGCTTTTGTCGACCACCATCGTCGAATCCGGGCTCGACATCCCGACCGCAAACACGCTGATCATCCACCGCGCCGACATGTTCGGCCTGTCGCAGCTCTATCAGTTGCGCGGCCGCGTCGGGCGCTCGAAGGTGCGCGCCTATGCGCTGTTCACACTGCCGGCCAACCGCAAGCTCACCGACACTGCCGAGCGCCGTCTGAAGGTACTGCAGTCGCTCGACACGCTCGGCGCCGGCTTCCAGCTCGCCAGCCATGACCTGGATATCAGGGGCGCCGGCAACCTGCTGGGGGAGGAGCAGTCCGGGCACATCAAGGAGGTCGGTTTCGAGCTCTACCAGCAGATGCTGGAGGAAGCGGTCGCCGAGGTGAAGGATTCCGGCGAGGTGCAGGATGGCGGCTGGTCGCCGCAGATCGCCGTCGGCACGGCGGTGATGATCCCGGAAGGCTACGTGCCGGACCTGCAGCTCAGGCTGGCGCTTTACCGCCGCCTCGGCGATCTCGAAAACACCGAGGAGATCGACGCTTTCGGCGCCGAACTGATCGACCGTTTCGGCCCGTTGCCGGAGGAAGTGAAACATCTCCTCAAGATCGTCTTCATCAAGGCGCTGTGCCGCAAGGCCAATGTCGAGAAGCTCGATGCCGGGCCGAAGGGTATCGTCATCCATTTCCGCAAGCGCGAGTTCTCGAACCCGGTCGGGCTGGTCAAGTATATTGGCGAGCAGGGTTCGCTGGCCAAGATCAGGGCCGACCATAGCGTGGTCTTCATCCGCGACTGGCCGACGGCGGAGAAGCGTCTGGCGGGCTCGGCCGTGGTCATGACGCAGCTGGCGCGACTGGTGGAGAAGGCAGCCTGATCTCGCCTTTCGGGCCGTCCTGGGCGCGTCAGCCATTCGCCAGCACCGAAATTCCGGTCTAGAATAGGAAATCGGCTTCGTGTATGGAGCCGCCACCCCAGTTTGGGGCGGGAAATGGCGGGCGAGGGTGTCCGCCGGAAAGAGCGTTGGGTGCAGCGATGACGAAATGGTCGCCGAATTCGTGGAGAGCAAAGCCGATCAAGCAAGTTCCCGCCTATCCGGACCTTGCCGCGCTGAAGAACACGGAAGCCCAACTCGCCACCTTCCCGCCGCTGGTCTTTGCCGGCGAAGCGCGCAAGCTGAAGAAGCAGTTGGCAGCGGTTGCCGCCGGCGAAGCCTTCCTGCTCCAGGGTGGTGATTGCGCGGAGAGTTTTGCCGAGCATGGCGCCGACAACATCCGCGACTTCTTCCGCGTCTTCCTGCAGATGTCCGTGGTGCTGACCTTCGCAGGTGCGCAGCCGGTGGTGAAGGTTGGCCGTGTCGCCGGCCAGTTCGCCAAGCCGCGCTCGTCCGACAACGAGACCAAGGGCGAAGTGACGCTGCCGAGCTATCGCGGCGACATCATCAACGGCATCGAGTTCGACCAGAAGTCGCGCATTCCCGATCCCGCCCGCCAGGAAATGGCCTACCGCCAGTCGGCGGCCACGCTCAACCTCCTGCGTGCCTTCGCGCAGGGCGGTTATGCCAGCCTGGAGAATGTGCATCGCTGGATGCTCGGCTTCGTCTCCGACAGCCCGCAGGGCGAGAAATACGAGTCGCTTGCCAATCGCATCACCGAGACGATGGATTTCATGCGCGCGGTCGGCATTACGTCCGAAACCAATTTCGCGCTGCGCGAAACCGACTTCTACACCAGCCACGAGGCCCTGCTGCTCGGCTATGAGGAGGCGCTGACGCGTGTCGATTCGACCTCGGGCGACTGGTACGCCACGTCGGGTCACATGATCTGGATCGGCGACCGCACGCGTCAACCCGACCACGCCCATGTCGAATATTGCCGCGGCATCAAGAACCCGCTCGGCCTGAAATGCGGTCCGTCGCTGACGCCGGACGGCCTCCTGGAACTGATCGACCTGCTGAACCCCGAGAACGAGCCGGGCCGGCTGACGCTGATCGCCCGCTTCGGTTCGGACAAGGTTGCCGACCATCTGCCGAAGCTGGTGCGCGCTGTGCAGAAGGAAGGCCGCAGCGTGGTCTGGTCCTCGGATCCGATGCATGGCAACACGATCGAGGCCGCCGGCTACAAGACACGGCCCTTCGACCGCATCCTGAAGGAAGTTCAGACCTTCTTCGAGGTGCACCGCGCCGAAGGCACGCATCCCGGCGGCATCCATGTCGAGATGACCGGCAAGAACGTCACCGAATGCACCGGTGGCGCCCGTGCCATCACCGCCGAGGAGTTGCAGGACCGCTATCACACCCATTGCGATCCGCGCCTCAATGCCGACCAGGCGATTGAACTGGCCTTCCTGGTCTCGGACCTCTTGAAGAAGAGCCATCCGGTGCAGCACAAGCAAGCGGTCAACGGCTGATCCGCCACGGCCTTGCCAAATTGAAGAGCAGCCGCGCAGCCGGGGGCGCCATGGACCTAGCGACCGTCTTTCAGGTCTATTCCTATGGCCTGCCGGCCCGGCCGGACGATATAAAGCGGCTGTGCCAGATCTATCCGGACATTCCCGCCGGCTATTTTGAGATGGTCAAGGAAATGACCAACTTGGTCCTGCTGTGGAACCGCCACGGCGAATTGCGCCTCTGGGGTCCCGAGCAAGTCGTGGTGATGGACCAGGCCTATGGCGTGTCGGCGGCAATCCCCGGGGCGATGCCCTATGGCGACAATGGCGGCGGCGAATTGCTGGTTCATGGCGTGGGACCCGCGGGGCTGGCCACCTATCTGGTCGACACGGGATCCTTGTTTCTCGACGAAGACGCGCCGCTGGTCGCGCCCGACCTGCAAAAATTGCTGCACACCGCACAAGGCGCGGAGCTGATCTTCAAATCGGACCAAATATCCGAAAAAGACATTGGGCCGCCGCGCTTCGAAGAGGGCCAGTATCGCTGATGACGCGAGCCCGCCGAGAGGTCAGGCTGTCAGGAAAGCGCGCCTGAAACCCCATCCCGTCTGTTGTCAGTCTTTCTTGTAGAGCAGCCAGCTTTTGCCGGCGCGCCCTGCCATGGCTGAATGCCTGGTGACGCGGTTGCGCCCGCTGACCTTGGAGCGGTAGAGCGCCCGATCCGCCTTGGTGTAGAGGTCTTCCGGGCCTTCGGCCTCTGATGCCATGCAGATGCCCATCGATACCGTCACGGTCCCGTAGTTCATGCCGGTCTGGCTGCTGGTGAACGGCGTCTGCTCGATCAGGGCGCGAATGCGTTCCGCGATCTCGTAGGTTGCGTCCTCGCTGGCGCCCTCGATGATCAGCGCGAACTCCTCGCCGCCGGTTCGGGCGACGAACATGTCGCCGCGGATGCTGGTCTGCAAAATCTCGGCGATGATCTGGATGATCTTGTCGCCGACAGGATGGCCATAGCGGTCATTAATGTCCTTGAACCGGTCGATGTCGACAAGGACAAGGGCATTGAACAGAATACCCTTGTTGCTGTTGTAGATCCTGGTGATTTCCTTGTCGAAAGCGCGACGATTGCAGATCTGGGTCAACGGATCCGTATCGGCCAGCCGCTTGTATTCCTCGAGCTTCGACTTGACGCTCTCGAGCTCCGCCGTCTTGTCGCTAAGCGTCGAGGCGACCTGCCGGCCGTGATCGATCGTCGAATTGGTCGCGATCGTCATTGCGTTGGCGATCTTTTGCAGAAGATCCTGGGAGAGAAGGCTGCGGTTGCTCAGGCCACTGGATGTCTCGTCGAGGATCCTGCCGTATTTTTCGATATGGCTGCGCTCGCTACGCAGAAGCGACGCGACCTCCTCAAGCTCCTTGGCGATGACGTCCCGGGCATGCTCGATGATGCCGGGGCCATGATTATGGGCAAAGAAAGCGCGCCCGATCTGATCCAGCTCATCCTGCGTCGGCCGGCTGCTCAGCGACAGGACGGCAAGACCGAGCTCGCGGTTGGTGCCGCTCAGGGCCTCATAGAAGATCTCGTAGTTGCGCGGCAGGCCGAGCACGCCAAGCTGGCGCATGGTGGCCACGACTGTGCTTGCGATCTCAGTGTTTCGTTCGGTCAGGGTGGCCGCCGGCTGCATGGTTGTTCGCTCTTCCCTTGGGAACGCGCCTGAACTTGGCGCATATCCATCATCGCTGACGCGGGGACGCCACCCATTCGAAGCCGACACACGAAAAGGCGCGTCCCCACACGCGACCTTCGATGGAGATCACCATAGATGCAGTAGCGCTAAAGTTTCCTTAATCGGCAGAACTCACGCCTTTTCGCTACATCAGGCTGCATGCGTCCAACCAGACTATCAACCTCCAGGCAGCGCTGATTGGCGGCGTTGCATGCAAATTCGCGGCTGAGCGAAACTGAACTTCGGATTTTCCACAACAACAGATGTCGCAATTGCTTACGCATGACGGCCGCAAAGCTGGAATGCTGGTGCCTTCGTCAGACTACAGTTTAGGGGAGAAACCCAGTGCGGGAGAGTCACCAGGGATCATGCCTGTGCGGAGCGGTCCGCTTCCGGACAAGTGGGGCACTGCGTGGCGTCGTCTACTGCCATTGTTCGCAATGCCGCAAACAAAGCGGGCATTTCTATGCCGCGACCAATGTTGCCGATACCGACATCGTGATCGAAGGCGCCGAAAGTATCACCTGGTATGAAGCGTCCGGCTTCGCCAGGCGCGGCTTTTGCAAGACATGCGGGTCGCTGCTGTTCTGGAAGGCAATGGACCAAGACCATATCTCGGTCATGGCGGGATCGTTCGACAAGCCGACAGCGCTCGAGGGCCAATGTCATATCTTCGTCGGCGACAAGGGCGACTATTATTCGACCGACGATGGGCTGCCGCAGTTTGAAAAGTCGACACCGGCCATACCGGTGGCCGAATGAAATTTGGACGATCCGCCTTATTCCATTGATCGGGGCATTGCTTTATCCCGGGCCGGTGATTCCGAGAGGGGCCTTGGCATGCAGCGGCTGATCGATGCTTTTATCAATTCGGTGCGGGCATTTCGCAAGCTTGCGGTTAGCGAGAAGGCCTTCCAGCAGGAACTGATGCTGCTGGTGCTGGCCTTGCCCGCTGGCTGGTTCGTTTCGGTGTCTTGGCGCGGTTACGCGCTGCTGATCGGCGCGGTGCTCCTCTTGATCATGGTCGAAGTGCTGAACACGGGCATCGAGGCGGCGTGCGACGCAATTTCTCGTGAATTTCATATCGATATCCAGCTCGCCAAGGATTGCGGCTCGCTGGCGGTGCTGATTTCTGTGGTGATTGCCGGCGGCGTCTGGGGCATCGCTCTCATCGAGCGCATAACGGGGGTGCCGATCTGAAGCTTTGATGCCTATATGACGGTCACCAAAGGAGACCGTCATGGCAGAGGTCACGAATTCATCGCTTCTCGAACGCCTGGGCCTGCCGGACGACCTGCGCTGGCTGGCCGACAAATATCCCCGCGAAAACTGGCAGGCTCACGCCAACATTCACGGCATGGCCAATATGTGGCTGCAGCGGCACGACATGTTCCGCGAACTCGGCGGCATGCTCACCGGCGGCATTGACAACTATTGCGAAGGCAGACTGACGGCCCCCGATTTCGCGCGCTGGTTCGCGCCGCGCCTCAACCATTTTCTCGGGCATCTCGACGGCCACCACAATGTCGAGGACTACCAGTATTTCCCGGCCTTCACCAAGGCGGAGCCCCGTCTGAAGCGCGGTTTCGAGATTCTCGATGCCGACCACCACACCATCCATGAAGGATTGGAGCGCAACGCCGAGGCGGCGAACGCCTTCATCCGCACACTTCAGGAGAGTGAGGACAAGCAGCGCTTCGCCGCCGATGCCTATGCCGACGAAAACAACCGTCTGATCGCGATGCTGACCCGGCATCTGGCCGATGAGGAGGACCTGATCATCCCGCTCATCCTCGATCGGGGGGACCAGGCGCTCGGCATCGACTGACGGTCAAAACTCCTTGTCGCGCTCCCGCTCGGCGACATGGCGGGCGACAAACCAGGCAAGCACGGCCACGGCAAGGCCGATGCCGAGCCCGACGAACAGCCGCTCGTGCTGGATCACCGCCTGGCCAATCAACTGTTCGGCTCCCAATCCGAAGACATAGCCGATCGTGCTGAACAGGACCGCCCAGATGACCGAGGAAATGGCGTTGAGGATGATGAAGCGCGGCGCCGCTATGGTCGAAAGGCCGGCCGCGATGCCGCCGACCAGGCGCATGCCGTAGACATAGCGGTTCGACAGCACGAAGATGTTGGGATGAGTGTTGAGCAGACGGTAGGCGCGGCGAAAGCCGGACCGCCGGCGCAGCCTGACGACATGGCGATTATCGGCGAAACTCCTGCCGAGGATGAAGAAAAAGGTGTCGCCAGTGAAGGCACCCAGCGCTGCCGCGACAAAGGCATGCCACAGCACGAAAACATGCTGGTGGGCGAAGAAGCCTCCCAGGATCGCGGCACTTTCGCCTTCGGCCACGCAGCCGAGAAAAACCGCCAGCAACCCGTATTGCTCGATGAAATGGTGGATCGCTTCGGTCATGAGGCCGACTGCTGTGACAGTCTTTCGTCGATCCGCTTGACCAGTTCGGCCAGCCGCACGATTTCGTCGCGCATGCCGATGATCTGGCTGTGGCGCAGTTCGTCCAGCTTCTCATGCAGCGCCATGATCTCGATCTCGGCCTTCAGATTGACCTCGTAATCATGGGCGGCATCGATGCCGTCGCGTTCGGTCTGGCGGTTCTGCGCCATCATGATCACCGGCGCCTGCAATGCGGCGACCATCGACAGGACGAGGTTGAGGAAGATGAAGGGGTAGGGGTCGAATGCATCGCGCGACAACAGCCAGACATTGGCTGATGTCCACACGATCAGGAAGGCGATGAAGGTCAGGATGAACGACCAGGAGCCGCCGATGCGGGCGATCGTATCGGCAAGGCGGTCGCCAAAAGTCTGGTGGAAAGCGACGGCCTTGTTGGTGTCCCTGGTGATGGTGGTACGCTCGATGGTGCTTTGCAGCACCCGGTTTTCCAACTGGCTCAGCCCATCCGGCTTCCGCTTCAGCCAACGGTTCGCCAGGTCGTCGATGGTCTTGTTCATGGCCGTCTCCAAGCGCTTTGCTGCGCTAAAGCGCGTCGCGTCGAAGCGGATTGAGGCGACGCGCTTTAGGTTTTTGCTTTTATGCATGTCGTCTTCCCAAAACCGAGGTCACTTTTGGGCGACATGCATTAGAGGTAGAGGCTGCCGGACCGGGCGGGAAGTGCTAGATTGAGGCGAACCGAGGGGACCGATGGCCGACTTCAAGAAAATTCGCGCTCGCGCGGCAAATCGCAAGGGCGGTGAGGCGGAACTGACCTCGCTGTTGGGTCCGATACCCGACAATGCCGCCGTCGCCGACATTGCCGACGCCCGCATCCTTTCGACCATGGCCGAGCGCGTCTTTGCCGCCGGTTTCGTCTGGCGCGTCATCGAGCAGAAATGGCCCGGTTTCGAGGAAGCGTTCCTGCGCTTCGAGCCGAAACGGCTTTTGTTCCAACCCGACGATTTCTGGCACGATCTGGCCTCGGACCAGCGCATCGTGCGCAATCCGCAGAAGATCAGGTCCGTTCGCGACAACGCCGCCTTCGTCGAGCGCGTGTCCCGGGAACATGGCGGCTTCGGCAATTTTCTCGCCGAATGGCCCGCCGATGACCAGGTCGGGCTGATGGCCTATCTCGGCAAGCATGGCAGCCGGCTCGGCGGCAACACCGGCCAGTATTTTTTGCGCTGGCTGGGCTGGGATGCTTTCGTCATTTCGGCCGACATGGCGGCAGCCCTTCGCGACGCGGGCCTCGACATCGCGGACAACCCGACATCGAAGAAGGACCTCGACAAGATCCAGGTCCAGATCAACCGATGGGCCGACGAGACAGGGCTGCCGCGCCGGCATCTCTCGCGCATCCTGGCCATGTCGATCGGCGAAAACCACTCTCCGCAATCGCTGCGCGCGTATATGGGCGACGATTGACGGGCTGAATTGGTCCAAACGAACGCCATTGCGAGGTGAATTCCGCCGCGCTAAGTCAGCAGCATGACCAAGAAGCTCGACATACTGCGTATCGCCATCGCCCAGCTCAACCCGACTGTCGGCGACGTCGCCGGCAACCTCGCCAAGGCGCGCGAGGCGAGGGCGGATGCCGCCCGCCAGGGCGCCGATCTCGTGCTCTATACCGAGCTTTTCCTCGCCGGCTATCCGCCGGAGGATCTGGTGCTCAAGCCGGCCTTCCTCAAGGCATGCGAGCGGGCAGCACAGGATTTTGCCGCGGACACCGCCGATGGCGGTCCCGGCGTCATCATCGGCACGCCGCTGAAGCGCAAGAGCGGCACGCATAATTCCATCGTCTTCGCCGATGGCGGCAAGATCATCGCCGAACGCTACAAGCTCGACCTGCCCAATTACGGCGAATTCGACGAGAAGCGCGTCTTCCAGGCCGGGCCCGAGATCCAGGGACCGGTCAACTTCCGCGGCGTGCGCATCGGCATACCGATCTGCGAGGACATCTGGGGCGACGTCGCGGTCTGCGAGACGCTGGCCGAAAGCGGCGCGGAAATCCTGCTGGTGCCGAACGGGTCGCCCTATTATCGCGCCAAGATCGACGTTCGCCACCAGGTCGTGATCAAGCAAGTCATCGAATGCGGCCTGCCGATGATCTATGCCAACCAGCTCGGCGGCCAGGACGAGCTGATCTTCGACGGCGCCTCCTTCGCCATCGGGGCGGACAAGACGCTCGCCTTTCAGATGAGTCAGTTCGAGGATGCGGTCGACGTCACCACCTGGAAACGTACCGATGATGGCTGGGTCTGTTCGGAAGGACCGATGTCGAAAATCCCGGACAAGGAGGAGGCCGACTACCGCGCCTGCATGCTCGGCCTGCGCGATTACGTCAACAAGAACGGCTTCAAGAATGTGGTGCTTGGCCTTTCCGGCGGCATCGATTCCGCGATCTGTGCCGCATTGGCCGTCGATGCGCTTGGCGAGGAACGGCTGCGTGCCGTCATGATGCCTTATCGCTACACTTCGAAGGATTCCCTCAAGGACGCCGAGGACTGCGCCCGCGCCCTCGGCTGCCGCTATGACATCGTGCCGATCTTCGAGCCCGTCGAAGGCTTTTTGCATGCGCTGACGCAATTGTTCGAAGGCACCAAGGAAGGCATCACCGAGGAGAATTTGCAGAGCCGCGCGCGCGGCACCATCCTGATGGCGATCTCCAACAAATTCGGCTCGATGGTCGTCACTACGGGCAACAAGAGCGAGATGTCGGTCGGCTACGCCACGCTCTACGGCGACATGAATGGCGGCTTCAATCCGATCAAGGACCTTTACAAGATGCAGGTCTACGCGCTCTCGCGCTGGCGCAACAGCCATGTGCCGCCGGGTGCGCTCGGGCCTTCGGGCGAGGTGATCCCGAAGAACATCATCGACAAGGCGCCATCGGCCGAATTGCGCGAGAACCAGACCGACCAGGATTCGCTGCCGCCCTATCCGGTGCTGGACGACATCCTCGAATGCCTGGTCGAGAACGAGATGGGCGTCGACGACATCGTCTCGCGCGGCCATGACCGGGCGACGGTGGCGCGCATCGAACATCTGCTCTACATCGCCGAGTACAAGCGCAGGCAGGCGGCACCGGGTGTGAAGATCACCAGGAAGAATTTTGGCCGCGACCGCCGCTATCCCATCACCAATCGTTTCAGGGATCGTGGCTGAAGCGCAGTTCGTCTGCTGGACGAAAATACGCGGCATGGCGGGATAGGGATACCAGCATGCCCGACTGTGAAATCAGCTTTGACCTCTCACGGATCGACTTTCGTGCGACCTCCGACCTGTTGATGGAAAGCTACTGGGGAGCTGGACGCAGCGACGAGTTCCATCGGCGGGCCTTTGCCAACTCGTTCTGCGCCGCCGCCTACATCGCTGGCAAACAGGTCGGTTTCGGCAGGGCGATCACCGACCGCACGGTATTCGCCTATCTCGCGGATATCATCGTCTGGCCCGTGCATCGCGGGCAGGGCGTCGGCTTGCGGCTGGTGCGGGCACTCATCGACCATCCTGAACTCAGCACCGTCTCGCATTGGAGCCTGTCGACCAGCGACGCGCATGGGGTCTATGAAAAGCTGGGTTTCAAGGCATCGATGGATGGGCGATACATGCGCCTCGATCGTGCGCCGCATGCCGGGTGAACGACGTGCGACGGCGATAGGCAGGGATAGCGACTGTTGCAAAATCGCCTCATCGGCTGGGCCAGAGATGCTTTTGGCCATGGCTTGCCTTGGCGCGCAATCGAAGCACGCCTATAAGAGCCTTTCCGCGATTCCCTTCAGGGAGGACCGAATGCTAGGATTTGACATCGTTATGCGAGGCCGCGAGGCCTAGGTCTGCGCCGGTGTTCCGAAGTATCGGAACCATACCGGGCGTAGAAAAGGCATTTGCCGCTGCCGGTCGCCGCCCATGGGCAGGCGACCAACGCCGAACCTCCGCATTCATGGGCAATTCGCCCCGGCGCGGTTTTTCAACCTTCGACCTTTATTTGGGATCGGGCTCGTTTTGCGCCCGAATGACATCATGGCTCGTTTCAAGATCGATTTGCGCGCGAGCGCCTTTCGCAGCGTTCTTGGCTTCACACTTACCCATTGGCGGCGTCAGCCTTGGCGGCTCTCGCTCATCATTGGCGGTTTCCTGCTGTCGACGCTGGCCGACGTGCTGACGCCGCTCTACTCCGGTCGGCTGGTCGATGCTGTCGCCAGCAGCGCCGGAGCGGATGCCATTGCCTGGAACGCCGCGATGACGGCATTTTTCTTCTTGATGGCGCTGGCGCTGACCGGCGTCGTGTTGCGCAATCTTGCCTTCATGGGAATCGTTGAGCTGACACTCAAGATGATGGCCGACATCGCGGCCGACGCCTTCCATCGCGTTCAGCGCTTTTCGACCGACTGGCATGCCAACTCGTTTGCCGGCTCGACGGTGCGCAAGGTGACGCGCGGCATGTGGGCGCTCGACCTGCTCAACGACACGATCCTGATCGCGCTGCTGCCGTCGGTGGTCATGCTCGCCGGCTCGACGCTGCTGCTCGGCTGGTTCTGGCCGCTGATGGGCGTGGTCGTCGCGGCCGGCTCCCTGCTGTTCATCACGGTGACGGCCATGTTGTCGCTTGGCTATGTCGCGCCCGCGGCAAGGCTTGCGAACACCTGGGACACGCGCCTCGGCGGCTCGCTGGCCGACGCGGTCAGCTGCAACGCCGTGGTCAAGGGCTTTGGCGCCGAGACGCGCGAAGAGCGCCGCCTCGCCAGGGTGGTCGCCAAATGGCGCGAGCGCACGCGGCGCACCTGGGTGCGCGGCACCATCAACGGCACCACGCAAGGGGCGCTGCTGCTGGTCATGCGGGCCGCCGTGATCGGCCTGGCGCTGATGCTGTGGTCGTGGGGGCAGGCGAGCGCCGGCGATGTCGCTTTCGTGCTGACCTCATTCTTCGTGCTGCAAGGCTATTTGCGCGATATCGGCACGCATATCCGCAATTTGCAGCGTTCGATCAACGACATGGAGGAACTGGTCGATTTCCAGTCCGAACCGCTCGGCATCGAAGACAGGCCCGGCGCCGAACCGATTGCCATCACGCAGGGCCACATCGCCTTCGACAACGTCACCTTTCACTACGGCAATCACCGGTCGCCGCTCTACCGTGACTTTTCGGTGGATATCGCGCCGGGCGAACGTGTCGGGCTCGTCGGTCACTCGGGTTCGGGCAAGACCACATTCGTCAAGCTCATCCAGCGGCTCTATGACGTGAATGCGGGAAAGATCGTGATCGATGGCCAGGATATCTCACAGGTCGCCCAGGCGTCGCTGCGCGCCCAGATCGCCATCGTTCAGCAGGAACCGATCCTGTTCCACCGGTCGCTGGCCGAAAATATCACCTATGCCAGGCCAAGCGCGACGCAGGGGGAGATCGAGCATGCCGCCAGGCTGGCGAGCGCGCATGACTTCATCACCAGCCTGCCGAAGGGCTATGGGACGCTGGTCGGCGAACGTGGCGTGAAACTGTCGGGCGGCGAGCGCCAACGCGTGGCGATCGCCCGCGCTTTCCTGGCCGATGCGCGCATCCTGATCCTGGACGAGGCGACGTCGAGCCTCGATTCGGAATCGGAGGTGCTCATCCAGCAGGCGATGGAACGGCTGATGGTCGGCCGCACGACACTGGTCATCGCGCATCGGCTTTCGACGGTGCGGGCGCTCGACAGACTGCTGGTCTTCGATCGCGGCAAGATCGTCGAGGAAGGCTCGCATGACGAGTTGATCCGGCTGAAGGGCGGCATCTACCGCCGCCTGTTCGAGCGCCAGGCGCTGGAACTTACCAAGGGCCTCGTGATGTGATCCGAGGTGGCCTCCGGCTGCCGGGGGCCACCTCTATCGGTTGCCATAAGCCGGCGAGCCATGTGGCGCTCGCAATCGCAGCGCGAAGCCAAAGTCCCGAGTGCGGGACGTCTGTTTACGTTACCGGCCGAGATTCGTTGTTTCCACTTTTGGTTGCTGTACTCTGTAAAAGCAACCTACTCGGTGTTTACGATGCATCTCGTTTCCGCAAATGCCGGCGCGCAAAAGGTGACGGCCCCGTCGGTGCTGGACTCCCAGCACGGCTCGGTTCGGCCACTCGCCGCCGAAGATCTCGAGCGCGTCGCGGCACTCTTCCTGACGAAGTTTCGCCGCCGCCGGCGTCACCTCCTCGATCGCGCTATCGAGGAGACGGCCGAATACATGAGAAAGATCTATCTTGACCCCGCCGGCCAGCCCGGTGCGAGCGCTCTTGTCCAGATCAACCGGCAGGGGGATCTGGGCGGGTTCCTCGGCGTCCTGAAAGCCCGTTACGAGTTCAACGGCGCTGGATTGAATGCGGCGATCATCGGTCCGTTCATGGCCGACACCGGCGCCGACGATGGCTCGGCAGGACCGCAATTGCTGCGCGCCTTGCACCAAGGCGAATTCGATCTGCAACTGACGGATTCGGCCAACCGGGTCTCCCTGGCCTTCGCGCGACCGATGAAATACCAGCTCCTGCCGGTCCATTGCCTGGGATGGACCTGCATCTTCCGGCCAGCCGCGATGGCCGCCGCCGCGCTGCACCGTAAATGGCCCGGCCTGCCTCGCTTGGCACTCGATCCCTGCGCGAGAGCATTCGACGCCCTCGCGAAGCGAAGGTTCGGATCGCCTTTCCAGGCTTCATCGTCGCATCGGGTCCATGCCGAGCCGATCAATGCCGCGCAGTTTGCCGAGCGGCTGCCGACCCTTCTCTCCGATTACGCTCTTCGGCCGAGTTGGAAGGACGGCGAACTGCCGCGGCTGCTCGCGCTGGCGGCCGAGAAGCGGGCCGACGGACCACTTCATTTCGGCGGGACTTACGATGAGGCAGGCAAAATGCTCGGTTGCTATGCCTTTTACGGCCAAGTCGGAGACATGGCGGTCCTGCTGCAAATCCAGGCTTCCGGACACCACTGGGGCGCGACGCTGGACGGCCTCGTCGCGGCAGCGCGGGATATGGGCTGCGCAGGCATCACCGGGCAGACCCAGGACAAGTTCATGCCTCACCTCTTCGGCTACAGGAATGTCTTCTTCCGCTATGCCGGCGGAACGATGGTCCGCTCGCGAATCGCCGAGGTCACGCAAGCGGTCCGTTCCGGCGACATCGCTATCGGCGGCTTGATGGGCGACCGCTGGACCCGCCTGAGTTCAGACGACTTCGGCCGCTGATCGTCCTCAACCGTCTATTCGTCGGCTCCGCCGGCTGCTTGCCCTCTCACGGCGGGGCCTTGGGCCAGTTGAGGCGTGCCGGCCCGGTCTTTTCATTCCAGCCGCCATGTTCTATGTCTGCGGCACGGCGCGGGGGCGCATCTTGTCAATCATAAAGGCATCCGGTACGCCCCGCTCATGACAGTTACCGTTCGTTTCGCCCCGTCACCGACCGGCCGCATCCATATCGGCAATGCGCGCACCGCTCTGTTCAACTGGCTGTTTGCCCTCAACAACAAGGGCCGCTTCATCCAGCGCTTCGACGACACCGACATCGCCCGCTCGAAGCAGGAATTCGCCGACGCCATCCTTTACGACCTGCACTGGCTGGGCATTTTCCCGGATGCCACCGAGTATCAGTCGCGGCGCTTCGAAATCTATGACGCGGCGGTGGAGCGGCTGAAGGCGGCGGGCGTTCTTTACGCCTGCTACGAAACGCCGGAAGAACTCGATCTCAGGCGCAAGGTGCGCCGCACGCGGGGCCTGCCGCCGGTCTATGGCCGCGAGGCATTGGCGCTGACGACAGAGCAGGTGGCCGAATATCAGGCCGATGGACGCCGGCCCCACTGGCGTTTCCTGCTGCCCAATTTCTCCGGCGATCCGCTGCAGCCGGAGCGCACCGAGATCCGCTGGGACGATTTGGTGCGTGGCGAGGAGATGGTGGATCTGGCCTCGCTGTCCGATCCGGTGCTGGTGCGTGAGGACGGCACCTATCTCTACACGCTGCCCTCCGTCGTCGACGACATGGAGATGGGTGTCAGCCATGTCATCCGCGGCGACGATCATGTCACGAACACCGGCGTGCAAATCGCCCTGTTCAAGGCGCTGGGTGCCGAGCCGCCCGTCTTCGGCCACCACAATCTCCTGACCACCGTCTCGGGCGAGGGGCTGTCGAAGCGCACCGGCGCACTTTCCATCGAGAGCCTGCGTGAAGACGGCATCGAGCCGATGGCCGTCGCTTCGCTGGCCGTACTGGTCGGCACGTCGGAGAATGTCGCGGCCGCGCATGACCTGACCGAACTCGCCGGCCATTTCGACCCGGCCGCGACCTCGAAATCGTCCTCCAAGTTCGATCCGGCCGAATTGTTCGTGCTCAACCGGGTGCTGCTGCATCACATGCCGTTCGACGAGGCGCGGGACCGGCTGATGGTGCTGGGCATTTCCGGCGAACAGGCCGAACCATTCTGGCTGGCGGTGCGCGGCAATCTCGACCGACTAGCCGATGCGGTTGCCTGGTGGCGCGTCCTGCGCGAAGGGCCGCGGGAGAAGCCCGACTTTTCCGACGACGACCGCGATTTTCTGCACCAGGCGCTCGATCTCCTGCCTGAGGAGCCGTGGAACGGGACGGTCTGGAAGGATTGGACCGGCAAGATCAGGGAAGCGACCGGCCGCAAGGGCAAGGCGCTGTTCATGCCGCTCAGGCTTGCCCTTACTGGACTGCCTTCGGGGCCGGAGCTTGCAGATCTATTGCCCCTGATGGGTCGGGAAGGAACGTTGGCCCGACGACCCTGACCTTGCGCTGGTCCGGAGGCACGGCAGAAACCGGCGATGTCACAGGCTTGGCCGAGAGGCGCTTGATGGCCTCACGGTCGAGCCCGCCGTCCCTGTTGGCCAGGGTCTCCGGGTCGGCACCCGGATCGGGCTTTAAGGCCGGCACCGGAACGAGCGGTGCCGCTTCCGGTTCGGGCTGTGACTGTTGGGGGCTTGGCGAGTTGCCGCCAATGATCTGGAAATTCTGCGCGGCGTTGCAGCCGCACGCGGGCGGCCGCGACATGTCGGGCTGCTTGTAGAGATAGGCGGTCGGCAATTCGCCGTAGGGCCTGCCGGTGACCGATGACATCATCGATGCCGAATCATCGTCCATGCCGCGCGAATAGAAGACCTGCATCTCGGTGCCGGGGCAGGCCGATTCGCAATTCTTCTGGTCGCGCTCGAAATCGCCGGCCGAGGCGGCATTCGACATGGGGAAGAAATAGCCGTCGCAAGTGCGCACGCAACTGGTGTGGAACTCGCCGCCGCTGCTCGCAACGTCCGGACTGCCGGGCTGGTTCAGGACGCGGCCGACATCGCGTTCCTCCCCGGAATCGTCAGGCTGGTCCAATGTATCGATCTGGCGGTCGTCGCCGCCGAAAAGCTGGTCGAAGAGATTGGCATTGCCTCCATCTTCACGATTCGCTTCCAGCGGAGGCTCGCGGCGGGAGGACACCGCATCGTCACGGCAGTCATTGGCATCGAGCGCCGCCAGGATACGGCCCCGATCGCGGCGTGAGCCGCCGCCGAGTTGGGCGCGCTTGGCTTGCAGACTGTCGAGATTGGCGCTCATGCGCTCGATGGTGGCGTTGAGCCCGGCACACCGGTTGATGTTGCGGGAAAATAGTGAAAACCCGCAACCGGCATTGTCCGCCTGGCTGCGGGCCTTGGAGATCTGTTCGCGCTGCCGGTAGATGGCCGCATCGTATTTGCGGATCATTGCCGGACCGCCGCCGCCACGCGAAGCCGCGGCGAGCTCGGCCTCCAGTTGACGGCAGACCCGCGAAGCGGCCTGCGGCTCGCTGACCACGGCGCCGGACAGCAGAAGGCCAAGCAGCACGGCAGCATGCGCCTGCTTCAAACCTCCGCTCGCCATCCGCCTCGATCCCGCTTGCCTGTGGTCCCCAAGGCTACCCTGTTCGCGGTTAAGCGTCTATTTCGGAAGTTGCTTAGTTGCCGGCTGAAAAAAGCCGCGCGCATTCGGTGTGCCCATCAGTCCGGCAATGGCCGGGTGGGCCATCAGAACTTGTAGTTCATCCCGATCCTGACGGTACTGAACGTGTTGTCGAAAGTCGTATTGGAGTTGGGCGCGTAGTTGATCGTCTGATCCCGCAGGTCGACATATCGGTATTCGGCATTTGCCGACCAATGATCGGTGATTGCCTGCTCCAGCCCGGCGCCAATCGTCCAGCCAATTTTGGTGTTCTTTTCGGAATAGCTGTCGGCCGGGCCATCGAGATACTGGTTCTCGACACCTCCGATAGCGAGGCCGCCGGTCCCGTAGACAAGGGTGCTGCCGAACGCATAGCCTGCCCTGGCGCTGATCGATCCGAACCAATCCACCCTGGTGTCGTAGACATCGCCTCCGCCGACATTGACCTCGTCGGAATGCCCCTTGATATCGGCGCCCGAAATATCGGCCTCGATCCCCAGAACCGCGGAATTGACCTGGTAATTGTAGCCGATCTGGACACCGCCCAGAAAGCCGTCGATGTCGTAGTCCTGCGTGCCCCGGATCGCTGGCGTATTTGGCAGGTTGTAGGTCGCGTCGGTTTTGCCGAAACCATAGCCGAGATGCCCGCCGACATAGACGCCGGACCAGTCATGCGCGGCCGGGCCCAGCCCGACGGCGTCGGCGGCGAACGCCTGTCCGCCAATCACAGTCAGCATTGCCGAAGCGAGCAACAGGGCTCTCATGACATTTTCACCGCCCGATCAGACGGTGTGACCATATCAAATTGACCCGGTCCGAGAAATCCGCATTCGTCCGATGCCGGATTACTCGGTTAAGAGTTGTCGGCTCGCAACACTCGATCCCGCCAATGCGGTCCGTGGCGCGTCGCCACCACACCTCAATCGGGGCCGGATCAATCCGATCGCGACCGCCGGTTCAGTCCAGATTGGCGATCGCCTGGGCCTTATGCGCGGCTTCGACCACCGCCAGCGCCGTCATGTTGACCACACCGCGCGAGGTCACCGAGGGAGTCAATATGTGCGCCGGCTTGTCGGTGCCGAGCAGGATGGGGCCGACATGCAAGGCATCCATCATGGCCCGCAGCGCCGTCAGCGTGATGTTGGCCGAATCGAGGTTCGGGAACACCAGGAGATTGGCTTCGCCCTTCAGGCGCGAATGCGGATAGACGCGCTGGCGCAGATGCTCCGACAAAGCGGAATCGGCGTGCATTTCGCCGTCGCATTGCAGCTCCGGCGCGATGCGCGCCAGGATCGCCGCGGCCTGACGCATCTTCAGGGCGCTCGGCGAATCGCGCGAGCCGAAATCCGAATGCGACAAGAGCGCCGCCTTCGGCTCGATGCCGAAACGCTGGATTTCTTCCGCCGCCAGCACGGTCATCTCGGCGATCTCGTCGGCCGTCGGGTCGACGGAGACGTGGGTGTCGGTAAGGAAGATGATGCCGCGTTGCGAGATCAGCATGGATAGCGTGGACAGGTCCCGGTCCTTGATGCCGGTGCGCGGCCCTATGATCAGCGTCACATTGCGCAGATGCCGCTCGAAACGGCCTTCGAGGCCGCAGACCATGGCGTCGGCATCGCCGCGCTTCAGCGCAAGTGCGGCGATCACCGTGTTGTCGGTGCGCACCATGGTACGCGCGGCCTCCGTCGTCACGCCGCGGCGGCCGGCGAGTTCGATCAGGAGGTCGACATAGTGGCGGTAGCGCGGATCGTCCTCCGGGTTGATCAGGCCGAAATCGACCCCGGGCTTGATACGCAGGCCATAGCGCTTCAGCCTGACCTCGATGACGTGCGGGCGGCCGATCAGGATCGGCTCCGCGATGCCTTCCTCAAGCACAACCTGGGCGGCACGCAGTACGCGCTCGTCCTCGCCGTCGGCGTAGATGACGCGCTTGGCGCTGGAGGCCTTGGCGGAAGAGAACACCGGCTTCATCACCAGGCCGGAGCGGAAGACGAAGCGGTTGAGCTTGTCGATATAGGCGGCGAAGTCGGTGATCGGCCGTGTTGCCACACCGGTGTCGCAGGCTGCCTTGGCCACCGCCGGCGCAATGCGCAGGATGAGGCGCGGATCGAAGGGCGAGGGGATCAGGAATTCGGGGCCAAAGACCGGCGTCTCGCTGGAATAGGCGCGCGCGGCGACATCGGAAGGCTCTTCGCGGGCAAGGGCGGCGATGGCCCGCACCGCCGCCATCTTCATCTCCTCGTTGATGGCGCTGGCGCCGCAGTCGAGCGCACCCCTGAAGATGTAGGGGAAGCAAAGCACATTGTTGACCTGATTGGGAAAATCGGACCGTCCGGTGCAGATCATAGCGTCCGGACGGGCCGCGCGCGCCACTTCCGGCATGATCTCCGGATTGGGATTGGCCAGCGCCAGGATCAGCGGCTTCGGTGCCATGTGTTGCAGCAGTTCCGGCTTCAGCACGCCGGCGGCTGAGAGACCGAGGAAAACATCGGCGCCCGGGATGACATCGGCCAGCGTGCGCGCGTCGGTGTCCTTCACATAAGGGTCTTTCCAACGATCCATCTCATCGACACGGCCCTTGTAAGCGACGCCGAACCGGTCGGTGACCCAGATGTTCTCGATGCGCACGCCGAGGGAAACGAGAAGATTGAGACAGGCAAGGGCGGCAGCACCCGCGCCGGAGGTGACGACCTTGATGTCCGAGACGGTCTTGCCGGCGAATTCCAGTCCGTTGAGCACGGCGGCAGCGACGATGATGGCGGTGCCATGCTGGTCGTCGTGGAACACCGGTATGCTCATGCGAGCCTTCAGGCGTTCCTCGACCTCGAAACACTCCGGCGCCTTGATGTCCTCGAGGTTGATGCCGCCGAAGGTCGGCTCCAGAGCGGCGACGGTTTCGACCATGCGCTCGATTTCCGGCGCGTCGATCTCGATATCGAAGACGTCGATGCCGGCGAACTTCTTGAACAGGACCGCCTTGCCCTCCATCACCGGCTTGGAGGCGAGCGGCCCGATATTGCCGAGGCCGAGCACGGCCGAGCCGTTTGATACGACACCGACCAGGTTGGCGCGCGCCGTGTAGTCGGCGGCAGTCGCCGGATTGTCGCGGATTTCGAGGCAAGGGGCGGCGACGCCGGGCGAATAAGCGAGCGCCAGGTCGCGCTGGTTGCCGAGCGGCTTGGTCGCCTGGATCTCGAGCTTTCCCGGCGTCGGGTGCTTGTGGAAATAGAGCGCGGCTTCGTCGAGGTCCGAACGTGCCGTTTTCTTGTTCTCGCCTTCCATGCGGCCGCTCCTCGAAACCTGCTTCGGGAGTCCTTTTAGCATGAGGCCAAGGTTTTTCGCGACGCTAATTGACGCGCCGGCAGCTTTAAGCGCCAGCGCGTCGAAGATCTCTAGATGTCAGGCACTTACGGCTGTTGCATGCCGGGTATTTCCCGCCGCTTTGCCGACATTTCGGTCAGAAAGCGCTGACGTAGAGACCGCCATCGACGGGTATATTCTGCCCGGTCAGGTAGCCGGCATGGACCGAGCAGAGGAAGGCGCAGATCTGGCCGAATTCCTCCGGCGTGCCGAGCCGTTTGGCCGGCACGTCGGCACTGATGCGGGTCTTGCGCGCCGCGGCCGCCTTGGGATCCTCCGGCGTGCCAGCCTCATGCGGGCCGCGCAGCCGGTCGGTGTCGAGCTTGCCGGGCAAGAGACTGTTGATGGTCACGTTGCGCTCGATCACCGTGCGCGCCACGCCGGCGAGAAACGAGGTCAGGCCGGCGCGCGCGCCCGATGACAGGTCGAGGCCGGGTATGGGGACATAAACCGATAGCGAGGTGATGTTGACGATGCGCCCGAAGCCGCGCGCAGCCATGCCGTCAATGACCGCCTGCACCAGTTCGATCGGCGTCACCATGTTCTGGGTCACGCCTTCGAGGATTTTGCCGCGATCGAGTTCGCGGAAATCGCGCAATGGCGGTCCGCCATTGTTGTTGACGAGGATGTCGGGTTCCGGACAGGCGGCGAGCAGCGCTTTCTGTATCTCCGGCTTCGAAACGTCGCCGACGACTTCCATCACCGTCACGCCATGGCGCTGGCGCAGCTCCGCGGCGGTTTTCGCGACCAGCTCCGCATTGCGCCCATTGACGACGATGTCGCAGCCCGCCTCGGCCAGCGCCATGGCGCAGCCACGGCCAAGCCCCTTGCTCGAAGCGCAGACGATGGCCTTCTTTCCGCGGATACCGAGATCCATGACGATTTTCTCCTTTGATTTGCCCGGCAGGCTAGCGCTAGCGCTGGACCAATCGCAACCGTCATACGGTTGTTGCATGAATCGGGGCATAGGCTGCTCGAAAGCAAGGGTGAATCCGCGATGTCAGGCCAAGAGCCCCGCACTTTCCGCAGCATGTTTATTTCCGATGTCCATCTGGGCTCGAAGGCGGCGAAGGCCGATTTCCTGATCGACTTCCTGCGCTACCACGACGCCGACATCATTTATCTGGTCGGCGATATCGTCGACGGCTGGCGCCTGAGGCGCAGCTGGCATTGGCCGCAAAGCCACAATGACGTCGTGCAGAAACTGCTGCGCAAGGCGCGCAAGGGCGCCTCGATCACCTATATCGCCGGCAATCACGACGAATTCGCCCGCCAGTTCCAGGGCGTGCATTTCGGCGGCATCGTCGTTGCCGACCGCGCCATCCACGAAACCGCCGATGGCCGGCGGCTGCTGGTCATCCATGGCGACCAGTTCGACACCGTCGTCCACAACCAGCGTTGGCTCGCTTATCTTGGCGACCATGCCTACGACGCCGCCATGCAGGTCAACCGGGTGATCACGCGGCTGCGCCAGCTGCTCGGCCTGCCTTACTGGTCGTTTTCGTCCTGGGCCAAGGTCAAGGTCAAGAAGGCGGTGAACTTCATCGGCTCGTTCCAGACAGTGCTCAGCGAGGAAGCGCGACGTTCGCATGTCGACGGCGTCATCTGCGGGCATATCCACCATGCCGCCATCGAAAGCTATGGCGACGTACAATATATCAACACCGGCGACTGGGTGGAGAGCTGCACCGCCGTGGTCGAGCATTTCGACGGCCGCATGGAAATCCTGACCTGGGCGCATGTATTGCCTGAAGCGCTTGACGAGCCCTTCATCCCGCTGCTGATCGAGGACAGGGTGGTGCAGGCGGCCTGAGGCGGAAGCGGGCCCTGCAATTTCCGGTGTTAATCGACTGGTCCAGCCGGTTTCGCCCGGTTTTTGCTCATGTTAAGGATCGGCTTGCGCTGCTCGCCAGTCGTTGAGCGCAGCGTCATTGGATCGATTCATGCCGCTGCCACCGCTTTCGCCCGAACAACTCGTGAAGCCGAGCCGTTTTGAACTGCGCATGAGCCTGATCTTCGGCACGTTGTTCATATCGCTTGGCACCCATTTGCCCTATTTCCCGCTTTGGTTGCAGGCCAAGGGGTTTCATGCCGAGCAGATCGCCGTCATCCTGGCGGCGCCGATGTTCCTGCGCGTAATAACGACGCCGCTGCTGACCACACTTGCCGATCGAGCCAGGGACCGCGCCGATGTCTATGTCGTGCTCGTCGCCGCATCGCTGCTGCTCTCCGCGGGATACTTCCTGACCCCGACATACGCGACGGTGCTGGCGGTGTCGCTGGTGCTGACCATTGTCTGGACGCCACATTCGCCGATCGCCGATTCGCTGGCGCTTTCGGGTGTGCGCCGCTTCGGGGCCAATTATGCGAGCATGCGCAAATGGGGGTCGATCTGTTATCTCCTGGCCAATGTCGCGGGCGGTTTCATCCTGGCGGCCAGCGGCCCTGGAGCCGTTCCGGTGATCATATTCCTTGCCCTTGGCGCGGCACTCATCGCAGGCCTGCTGGCACCGCGCATGGGACGGCCGCGAAAGGCCTCGCCGCTGTCGGCAGTGGAAATCCAGCATGCGGCGCCAAGCCTGTTCAACGCTTATTTCCTCTCCTTCACCCTTGGCGTCGGCATCATTACAGCCAGCCACGCCTTCCTCTACGGTTTCGTTTCCATCTATTGGAAATCGATCGGCATCAGCGATTCCGTTGTCGGCCTGCTGTGGGCGTGGGGCGTGGTGTCGGAAGTCTGCATGTTTTTGTTTTTCAATCGCATTTTCGCCTCCGTGTCTGTCGTCAAGGTGATGGTGATTGCCGGCGTCGGCTCCGTTGTGCGCTGGATCATCTTTCCACTGATATGGCCGCTCGGCCTCGGCATCGCCGGCTTCTTTGCCGTGCAGTCGCTGCATTCGGTGTCTGTCGCAATGGTGCTGATCGGCCTGCAGAAAATGATCGGCGAGACCGTCTCCGAAGAGCGCACGGGTACCGCGCAAGGCATCGCCTATTTCTTCAACGGCTTCTTCATGGCCGCCGTTACGCTTGTTTCCGGCCCGCTCTATGACCGTCTCGGTGTCGATGGATTCCTGGCGATGATCCCGATCGCGATCGTCGGCCTTATGCTGATCGGGTTTGCCGCGCGCTCAGCCCCACAGAGCCCGGTCCGGGGGTGAGACGAGCGATCCCTGATAAACGAGACCCGGCACACGATCCCGGGCAAGCAGCAGCGGGCCGTCGAGGTCGACGAAATCCGCTCCTTGCGCGAGCAGCACCGCCGGCGCCATTGCCAGCGACGTGCCGACCATGCAGCCGACCATGATGCCAAAACCCAGCTCACGGGCGCGGTCGCGCAAGGTGAGCGCCGCCGTCAGTCCGCCGGACTTGTCGAGCTTGATGTTGACGGCGTCGTAGAGGCCGACAAGCGCCTCGAGGTTTCCTGCTTCATGGACGCTCTCGTCAGCGCAGATCGGCACCGGATGGGCTATGTGGCGCAGGATGCCGTCACGGCCCGCCGGCAGCGGCTGCTCGATCAAGGCGATATCTTGCTTCGCGGCAAAAGCGAGATTCGCGACGATGTTGTCGTCGGTCCAGCCTTCATTCGCGTCGAGGATCAATCGGCTCCCGGGCGCCGCCTGCCTCACCGCCTGGATGCGGGCGGCGTCGTTGTCGCCGCCGATCTTGACCTTCAGCAGCGGCCTGCCGGCATTGGCGCGGGCCTGCGCCGCCATCGCCTCCGGTTCGCCGAGCGACAGCGTGTAGGTGGTTTCGAGCTGATGCAAAGGGGCCGGCCAGATTGCGTTCGCCACCGGATTGCCGCTGATCTTGGCTTCAAGGTCCCACAGGGCACAGTCTATGGCGTTACGCGCCGCTCCGGCAGGCATTGCGTCGAGCAGGGCGGCACGGTCCATTCCGCCGGCGATCCGGTCGCGCATCGCCGCGATCGCGCCGCTCACGCCGTCCATGGTCTCGCCATAGCGCTTGTAGGGAACGCATTCGCCGCGACCGACATGGCCGTTGTCGCTGATCGTGCAGGTGATGACCTCGGCCTCAGTCTTGGAGCCGCGCGAAATGGTGAAGGTCCCGGCGATCGGAAAACGTTCGGCCTCGACCGAAATGACACGCGCCATATTTTTCTGCTCCGGCTATGCGAGAAGGGTTGTCGGCAAATCGACAAGGTCGGACCCATCAGGCTAAACAGGACGCCATGTTGACCATCGGCAAACGCGACGCAAGCGGCACGACCGCCTCGGGGGCCGACCACGACCCGCGCGTCGCGGTCGGCGAGGAGGATGGGGTCCTCGGCTGTGCGTTCTCCGGGATCTGGACGACGCGGACGGTGGCGCTGATTGACGCCGAGATGCGCAAGATCGAGAAACGAAGCGGTTTCAAGATGTTGGCGCTCGATCTTTCGAAAATCGAGAAGATCGACACCGCCGGCGCCTGGCTGATCGACCGGCTGGTGAGCGTTTTCGAGAAGAAGAACGTCGAGGTAAGGCTGCAAGGCCAAAGTGACGTCGCTTCCATCCTGCTCGAAGCGGTGAGCGAGGCCGTCCGGCGCGAACCCGAAGCCGGACCGGCGGGACCGCCCAACATTGTCATTCGGGCACTGGAGGCGGTGGGCCGGCGCGTCTACGAGATGCGCGACGATTTCCTCGCCTCGATGAACATATTGGGCGCCACCATCCGCGGCGCGCAGATGAAGCTCGGCCGTGGCCATGCCGTGAACCCGGCGGCGATTTTCAACCAGATCGATCGCATGGGCGTCGGCGCTATCCCCGTGGTGGTGCTGATGTCGGCGATCGTCGGCGCCATCGTCGCCCAGCAGGGTGCCTATCAGCTCAGCTACTTCGGCGCCGACATCTTCGTCGTCGACCTGGTCGGCGTGCTGATCCTGCGCGAACTCGGCGTGCTGATGACGGCAATCATGATCGCCGGCCGCTCCGGCAGCGCGATCACCGCCGAAATCGGCTCGATGAAGATGCGCGAGGAGGTCGACGCGCTGAAGGTCATCGGCCTCAATCCGATCGGCGTCCTGGTCTTTCCACGTCTGGTTGCCCTTGTGATCGCCTTGCCCTGCCTGACGATCATCGCCAATTTCGCCGCGCTCGGCGGCGGCATTGTCGCGGCCTGGCTCTACTCCGATATCCCCCCCGCTGCCTTCATCGACCGGTTGCGTGTCGCAATCGATCTCAGCACGATTTTCGCCGGGCTGATCAAGGCGCCGTTCATGGCCATGATCATCGGCACGATCGCTTCAGTCGAGGGCATGAAGGTCGGCGGCAGTGCCGAATCGCTCGGGCAGCACGTGACCGCTTCGGTGGTGAAGTCGATCTTCGTCGTCATCATTCTCGACGGGCTTTTCGCCATGTTCTACGCAGCGATCCAGTTCTAGTAACATGGCAAAGGGAAACGGAATCACGACTGAGGCGCCGGACGAGAGCGAAATCGTGCTTTCGGTGCACGACGTCACCGTTGCCATCGACGACAAGCTGATCCTCGACAAACTGTCGCTCGACATCAAGCGCGGCGAGATACTGGGGTTCGTCGGTGCCTCGGGCGCCGGCAAGTCCGTGCTGTTGCGAACCATTCTCGGACTGATGCCCAAGCAGTCGGGAACAATCAAACTGTTTGGCGTCGACGTCGACAAGGCAAGCGATCTCGAGCGGCTGCGCATCGACATGCGTCTTGGCGTTCTGTTCCAGCATGGGGCGCTGTTTTCGGCGCTGACCGTGATGGAGAACGTGCAGGTGCCGATGCGCGAATATCTCGATCTGCCAAGAAAGCTGATGGACGAACTGGCGCTGCTGAAAATCGAGCTGGTCGGACTGCCGCCGGATGCGGCGCAGAAGTTTCCCTCCGAACTCTCCGGCGGCATGATCAAGCGCGCGGCACTTGCCCGCGCCCTGGCGCTCGACCCCGACATCGTTTTTCTCGACGAGCCGACGTCAGGTCTCGATCCGATCAGCGCGGCGGAGTTCGACGAACTGGTCGTCAAGCTGCGCGACACCATGGATCTGACCGTCTACATGGTGACCCACGACCTCGACACGCTGTTTACCGCCTGCGACCACGTGGCGGTGCTCGGCAAGAAAAAGGTGCTGGTCGAAGGCACGATCGACGACATGCTGAAGAGCGAGGAGCCGTGGGTAAAATCCTATTTCCGCGGAAAACGCGCACGGCAACTTGATCTTGCCGCACGTGCATAGCCATAAGTGAAGCAATGGAAACCAGAGCCAACTACGTCATTGTCGGCATTTTCACGCTGGTTGCGATCCTGGCGGCGTTCGCCTTCGTCTATTGGACGGCGGCGATCGGCGACAGGGGCGAGACGACGCTGCTGCGGGTGCGCATTCCGGGCTCGGCCTCTGGTCTCGGCCGCGGCAGCTTCGTGCTGTTCAACGGCGTCAAGGTCGGCGACGTCAAGCGCGTCTATATCGACGTCGACAATCCGACTGTCGCCATCGCCGACACCGAGATCGACCGGATGACGCCGATCACCAAGTCGACGCAGGCCGATATCGGCCTCGCCGGCCTCACCGGGCAGGCCAATATCGAACTCAAGGGCGCCGACCCCAAGGAAGTCAAGCTGCTCGACCGGGCCGAGAAGGAAGGCAAGGTCGCCGAGATCGTCGCCAATCCTTCTGCCGTGACCAATCTGCTGCAGACGGCGCAAAACATCTTCACCCGCGCCGACAAGGTGCTGTCGGAGCTGGAAGGCTTCACCAAGGACGTACGCGGGCCGCTGACGCAGACCGTCCAAAACGTCCAGACGTTTTCCGACGCATTGGCCAGGAATTCCGACGGGATCGACAAATTCCTGTCCGCCGTCAGCGCGCTGTCCGATGAGCTGAAAGGCGTTTCAGGCAAGCTCGACGGCACGTTGAAGGCAGCGGAAGGCCTGCTGAATGCCGTCGACAAGGACAAGATCAAGAGCATCGTTGCCAATGTCGATGCGGTGACGGGGAACCTCAAGGAAACCTCGCAGCAGCTGGACGGTGTGATCAGGAATGTCGATACGGCGGTGGGATCGGTCAACGATTTCGCCAAGCAGACGCAAGGCACGCTGGCCAAGGTCGACGGCGTGCTCGACGGCATCGATCCGGCGCAGGTGCGCCAAGCGCTCGCCAACATCCAGAAGGCCAGCGACAGCGCCAACAAGGCGGCTGCCGATATCGCGGAGGTGACCGGCAAGATCGCCAATCGGGCTGACGACATCGACCAGACGATCAAGGACGCCAGGCAGCTGGCGCAACGGCTCAACGACGCCTCGGTGCGGGTCGACGGCATTCTCGCCAAGGTCGACAAGCTGCTCGGCTCGGGCCAGGCCGACGGCGTGATGGCCGACGCCAGGGATACGCTGAAATCGTTCAAGCAGGTCGCCGATACGCTGAATGCCCGGCTTGGGGTTATCACCGACAATCTGGCGCGCTTCTCGGGCCAGGGGCTGCAGAATGTCGAGGCGCTGGTGCAGGATAGCCGCCGCTCGATCAACCGCATCGAGGAGGCGGTGACCGATCTCAGCCGCAATCCGCAGCGCATCCTTTCGGGCGGCGACGGCGAGGTTCGGCAGTTCGACGGCAGGGCGCGGCGTTGACTTCGGCATCGGCCCGCCGCAAGAACAGTGCTCGTGAATGCGGGTTGATCTTGCGATCAGGGGATAACGGGGATCACGCGTGAGATTGAGTAGGCTTGGAACGGGCGGGTTGAAATCGGCTGCGGTGCTGCTTGTCCTGGCGGTTGCCGGCTGCGCGGCGCTCGGCGGCAAGCCGGCACCGCTCGACACGTTCGAACTGTCGGCGCCGTCGGTCGACGCGCATGGCCACAGCCGCAAGCAAATCCTGATCGCCCAGCCTTCGGCGCTGAAGGCACTGGACAGCCAGAACATCGTCATCAAACCCTCCGACGGCTCGATCCAGTATCTGAAGGGCGCGCAATGGGCCGACCGCCTGCCGCTGATCGTGCAGGCGCGGCTGGCCGAGACATTCCAGCGCTCGGGCAGCTTTGCCGGCGTCGGCAAGCCGGGCGAGGGGCTGGCGATCGACTATCAGGTCATCGTCGAGGTTCGGTCCTTCGAAGTGCGCGTCAATGGCGGCGAACATGCCGAGGTCAACCTGTTCGTGCGCTTGCTCAACGACCGCAACGGGGAAGTGAAGGCTTCCAAGAGCTTCACCGCATCGGCACCCGTTTCGGGGAGCGGCAACCCGGCCTATGTCGGCGCGCTCGACGCCGCCTTCGGCGATGCGGCCAAGCAGGTCGTTCGCTGGACCGATTCGGTGATCTGAGCGCCAGGCGCGCCGGGATTCCACCAACGCTTCCGGGTTACGGACGGTCGAAGGTGTCCGGCCGCAGCTTTCCAGTCTTCATCAGGTGCTGCAGGGTGTAGGTTACGGACAGCGCATCGTCGAGCGCGTCATGCCCCTGCAGTGGCGGATGTTCGATAATCCGCAAGCTTGTTGCTCGGCGTCCTTGCCAGGTCCTCGATCGGCATGCCGGCCGCGACCAGCAGCTTGACCGCATTGTCGAACCGGGTGGCCGGGATAGGCGGCCTGATGCCCGCGACATAGCAACTGATGGCGATCATGTTCAGTTTGTCCTTGCCCCAGGACCACAGCCGCGCTCCGGCGGAAAACCTATCGACGCCGGCCAGGGCGTCTTTCAGCGCAATGCCCTCGGCCTCGATGATTTCTTCGGTGATGCCGGTCAGTCCAGTGAAGAACGGATCGAGCGTGTACCGCTCGCCAAACCGGTCGACCGGTCTGATATAGGCCTTGTGCGTGCCCAGCACGGGGAATCACCTTCGAGGCCGAGCCTGCCGCGCCGATCTGCGCAATGATCGGATCGAGATCATGGGCCGCGCACCAGAATCGGCGTTGTGATCCCTCAAGGCAGAGAAATTCGCAGTCGAAGATGATTGCCGTCTTCACAACTCAGGATCCGGTTCCGGAAAGCGAGATCAAACCCGGACCCGTCTCCGGGTGGCGAGTCAGTTCCTTCAAGAAAAAGGCGGGAGACAAGCCCCCGCCTTTTTCGGTTTGGCTTGTCGACCACCTAATGCAGGCGGCCGCTTGCATGGGCCAGCATGGTGTAGACCTTGCCGGTGTCCGACGTGAGATAGGTCTGCGCCATGATGTTGTCGCGGTCGTTGCGCGAGACATCTTTCAGCAGCTTCTCGAAATCGTCGCAATAGCGGTCGACGGCGGTGCGGAATTCGGCCTCCGCCTGGTACTTGCGGCGGATTTCATCGAACGTCTGCTGGCCCTTGAGCGTGTAGAGCCTGCGCGTGAACACGTCACGCTCGCCACGCCGGTAGCGGTTCCACAGCTCGATCGAGGCATCGTGGTCGATGGCCCGCGCGATATCGACGGACAGCGAGTTCAGCGATTCCACGACATGTGCCGGCGAACGCTGGGCAGGGGCCGCGCGCGGGGCTTCCGCTGGCGCCTGGGGAGCCGCCGGCCTGAGCTCGGCATCGTTCGACGCGGCGGTCAAGAGATCGCGCACCCAGCCGCCTTGCGGCGCGCGGGCAGTGGCGTCGGTGGCACGCTGGCGCGGTGCTGCCTCAGCCGGGCGCTCCAGATCGAGCGTGCCGCGCAGTCCCGCGCCGCCCAGTGGCGCCTGTGGCGGGCGCAGATCCGCCTGCGGTGCCGGGGCGCGACGGGGCGGCTCGGCGGCGCGTGCCGCCGGCGCCTGCGGCGCAGGACGCAAGGGGCGCGGTTCTGAAGTGTCGCCGCCACGACCGGACTTCGCCACGATGTCCGAAAGCTCCTTCAAGGCGTTGATCTGCTCGGAAACCGCGCGGCGGATGGCCGATGTCGACTCCTTTGCCTCTTCCGGCATCTCGATGACGCCCTTCTTGAGCTCGGCGCGGGTGAGGTCGAGTTCACTCTTGATCGAGCCCGCGGTGCGCCGCATCTCCTCGGTCGCATCGGCGAAACGCTTGGTTGCCGAATCGACGACGTCGGTGATGGCGTTGCGGATCTTGTCGGCGGACTCCATCGTCTTGCCCTCGGCGTTCTGCAGGGTCTGGCCGACGAGATTTTCGAACGAGCGCATGACCCTTTCGAGATCTTCCGACTTCTTGACCAAGCCGACGGCGAGGTCCTCAAGTGAGGACTGCCTTTCCAGCGTGTGTTCGAGGTTGCTCTGGGCCGAGCTCAACAGGTCCGAGGCGCTGGCCAGCAAGCGGCTGTGTTCATCGAACTTGGTGGCGATCGAGGCGACTTCGCGCAAGGTCGACGACGACAGTTCCGTCAGCCTCATCGTGTTCGAATCGACCAGACGCGCCGAGCTGGCAAAGGTCTGCGCCGCCTTTTCGGTGGTCGCCGCGAAGCTTTGCGTGCTGCCGGTCAGACGTTCGTCGACCTCGCCGAGGTTGACCGCGGCCTGCTCGATCAGCTGACCGAGCTGCGAGCTGGACTCGGTCATGCGGCCGATCAGATCGGCGACGCTGTCGGACAGCGACGAGCGGGCGCCTTCGACCGCCGACAAGGTCTCGGCGGTGCGGCTGGCCAGTGCGTTGACCAGGGCTGCATTCTCGCTGCGCAGCTTCTCGGTCGCGCGTTCGGTGACCTCTTCCATACTCTTTTGCAGTTCCGAGCCGCCCTGGGCGAAGCGCTCGACCAAAGGCCGCGCGGTTTCGTCGAGGATCTTCGACATCTCGGCCGACCGCGCCGCGAGCATGGTGTTGAGCTCGCGGGTGTTGGCGCCGATCGTCTTGGCCGCGTCATTGGTGCTCTGGCCGATATGTTGTCCGACCGCGGTAAAGGTTTCCGCGATCACATTGGCACGCGATACGAGTTGTGCCTCGGCACTCGACACCTGCTCGTTGAGCTTCTGGCCCATCGTCTCGGTGGTGTAGGCGAGCCGGTTTTCGACCCCAGCGATCTGTTCTTCGACACGGGCGGCCGCTGCCGCCGCGCTCGATGCAAGACGCTCGTCGGCGCCAGCAAGTGCCTGCTCGATTTCGCGGGCGTGCACGGCCAGTTCCTGACCGGTCTGGCGGGCGCGATCGGCGACCCGCTGCTCGGTGCTTGCAAAGGCGCCGACAATGGTCTGCGCATGCTCGCCGATCGTCGAGGTGCTGTCGGCGATGCGCGAAACCAGGCGCTGGTCGGCGTCGTCGAAGATGCGGGCGATTTCGGATGCCCGGCTGGACAGCGCGTCCGAACCCTCGGCGATGCGCGAGACCAAATGCTGGTCGGCGGCATCGAAGATACGACCGAGGTCCGACGCGCGGGCGGCGAGCGCCTCGGCGGATTCGCCGATGCGCATGCCGAGCCGCTGGTCGGCGCTTTCGAAGTTCCGCAGGATGTCGCCGGCGCGGGCGGCCAGCGACTGCGCCGTTTCCACGGCACGGGCGACCAGCTTCTGGTCGGCCGCGTCGAACGTGCCGGCAATCTCGCTTGCGCGGGCGGCCAGCTGATCGGCGGTTTCCTGGGCGCGGGCGGCAAGCTTCTGGTCGGCCATGTCGAAGGTGCCGGCGATCTCGCCGGCGCGGGCAGCGAGTTGATCGGCGGTTTCGTGGGCACGGGCCAGCAGCGAGCTGGAGGTGTCATCGGCGCGGGCGAGCAGGGCGTTCGACGTATCCTCCGCACGGGCGTGGAGGCGACGATCGGCCTCCTCGAAGGTGCGGGCGATGTCTTCGGCCCGGGCCAGCAGGGCGGCGGACGTCTGCTCGGCGCGCTCGGCGATCTTGCGATCGGCGTCGCTGAAAGCCGCACCGGCCTGTTCGTGCAGCGTGCTGGTGACTTCCAACACCTTTTCGCGCAATGCGCCGGCGACGAAGACAGCGCTCTTCTCGAGCACGTTGCGGACGTTGTCGACACCAGTCGAGAGCGCGCGCTCCATGGTGCCGGCGCGTTCCTCGATGATGCCGGTCTGGCGGCTGAACGCCTGCTCGATCTTGTCGACATCGGCGGCGATCGCGGCGGAAATGTCCGTGCTCCTGGCCGCGATCTGGTCGATGTGGCCGGACAGCGAACGATCGACCTCCTTGCGGCTCTCGGCGAGCTTGCCGAGATCATCTTCCAGCGCGCGGCTGAGCATGTTGCGGCCTTCGGACAACTTGCCGACATGTCCGGCGATGATATCGTCGATATCGCCGCGGCTTTCGGTCAGCTTCTGCAGGTCGGCTTCGAGAGCACGCTTGAGAATGTCGCGGCCTTCGGCGAGCTTCTCGACCTGGCCGGCGACCAGACCGTCGATGCTGGAGCGGCTTTCGGCCAGCTTGGCAAGGTCTGCCTCCAGCGCACGCTTTAGGACATCGCGGCCTTCGGCAAGCTTCTCGACCTGGCCGGCGACCAGACCGTCGATGCTGGAGCGGCTTTCGGCCAGCTTGGCAAGATCGTCCTCGAGAGCCTTCGACAAGGTCGAACGCTCCTGCACAAGCCGTTCCGCGTGATTGTTGACGTGGGTGCCGACAGTCTCAAGGTCGGCCTCAAGCGCCTTCGACAAGTTCGAACGCTCCTGCACAAGCCGTTCCGCGTGACTGCTGACGTGGCTGCTGACAGCATCGAGATCGGCCTCAAGCGCCTTTGACAGTGTCGATCGCTCTTGGGCAAGTCGGTCCGAGTGGCTGTTGACAAGGCTGTTGACGGTTTCGAGATCGGCCTCCAGCGCGCGGGCGAACTGGGCGCGGTCGTCGACCAGTTTCTGGGACTGATCGGCAACGGTGTTTCTGACCGTGCTGAGGTCGGCTTCCAATGCGCGGCGCAGGATGTCGCGACCCTCGGCGAGCTTCTCGACCTGGCCGGCGACCAGACCGTCGATGCCGGAGCGGCTTTCGGCCAGCTTGGCGAGATCGTCCTCCAGCGCCTTCGACAAGGTCGAGCGATCCTGAACCAGCCTGTTCATGTGGTCGGCGATGACGCTGTTCACATTCTGCAGATCGGCTTCCAGAACACGTGAGAGCTGCCCGCGATCCTCGGCCAGCCTGTCCGACTGGCTCGATATGACGTTCTTGATCGTATTGAGGTCGGATTCCAGCGCACGCTTGAGGATGTCGCGGCCCTCGGCGAGCTTCTCGACCTGGCCGGCGACCAGACCGTCGATGCTGGAGCGGCTTTCGGCCAGCTTGGCGAGGTCGGCTTCGAGCGTCTGCGACAGCAGGCCGCGGTCTTCCGCCAGGCGTCCCGAATGGCTGTCGATCAGCCCGCGTATCCCCGACAGGTCGCTTTCGAGCGAACGGCCAAGCTGCGTGCGGTCCTCGGCCAGTTTCGCCGAATGCGCCTCGATGAGGTTCTTGATACCGGCAATGTCGTTTTCCAGCGCCTTGGCGAGCACCGCGCGGCCCTCGGCGATTTTCTCGACCTGGCCGGCGACAAGGCCGTCAATGTCGGCGCGGCTCTCGGACAATTTGCCGAGATCGGCCTCCAAGGCGCGCGACAAAATGTTGCGGCCTTCGGCCAGTTTTCCAACATGCCCGGCCACCATTTCATCAATGATGGTACGAGCTTGCACCAATTTTCCGGAGTCTTCGTTGAGAGCCAGTGAGAGCCGGTTGCGGCCTTCTTCCAGCCTTTCGAGGTGGCTGCCGAGCGACGCATCGATGGCGGCACGCGATTCGTTGACCTTGCGCAGGTCTTCTTCGAGCGCACGCGCTATCAGGCTGCGGCCTTCGGCCAGCCTCTGCACCTGGTTGGTCACCGCCGCATCGATGCCGGCGCGGCCTTCGTCGAATTTCTCCAGGTCCGCTTGCATGGCTGCCGCCATGCGCTCGCGGCTCTCGGAGAGCTTGCGGCTATGGTTTTCGACGGCTTCTTCGATACCGACGCGCGCGTCGGCGAGCCGCTGGATGTCGGCATCGAAGGAGCGCGACACGACGTGGCGGGCTGCCTCCATGCGGCCGGCGAAATCGCTGGCGCGCGCTTCGAGCATGGAAGAGGTCGAGGTGACGATGTCGGCCATGTCGGCGCCGATCTGGGTCTTGCCCTGATCGATCATGGCCGACAGCGTGTCCTTGCTCTCGGCGAAGGTGTGGGCGATTTCGCGCGCGCGCTCGACCAGCGTTTCGTTGATCTGGCGGGCGCGGGCTTCCAGCGCGGCATTGAGCTTCTGGGTGCCGGTGTCCAGCGCTTCGGCGCGGGTCTGAAATTCACTGATCAGCGCCTGGCCGCGTTCGGCCAAGGTGCGTTCGATGCCGTTGAGGCTGGCCTCGAACTCGGAATTGAGGGTGCGCGCGGCGCCGCCGAGCAGCGACACCATGCCGGTGGTGCGATCGTCGAGCAGGTCCGTCAACGAACGGGTCAAGCCGTCCGTGGTGTCCGTCAGCTTGGCGATACGGGTGTCGAGCAGGCTGGCGAAAGCCTCGCCGGAGGTGGAAAGCCTGTCGGTAATGTTGTCGAGCCGGCCCTCCACCGAATCGAAGATCGACATCGAGCTTTCGTTGATGCGGTCGATCAGCGTGTCGCCGGAATTGGTGATCGTCATCGACAGTTTGGTCGACGCGTTGAGGATGCTGTCACGGATGATGTCGCTTGCCGCGCCGATTTCATCGCGCAGCGTCTCGTGCGCGCCGGAGATCGAGGCGCGGACGCGTTCGGCATGGGTGACCACTGCTTCGCGTTCGCTGCCCAATCCGTCGACCAGCGACCTGATGCGGGTTTCGTTTTCCGAATAGGAGCGCTCGATCTGGTTGACCTCGCTGTGGACCAGCGTCTCCAGTTCGACGGCACGGGCAAGGGTGCGTTCGATGCCTTCGCCCATGGCAGCCACCTCGCGGCGGACGGCCTGACCGATCATCATGACGCGATCCTGGGCCATGTTTTCCGGCTCGGTCAGGCGGAAGGCCACTTCCGTCATCGATTGCGCGGCGATGCGCATGTCCTGAGCGCGGCGAATCATCGTCGCGAAGGCCCAGAACAGGATGACAGGCACGATAGCCGCGACGGCAAGGCCGATCAGTTCGGGGCGGGCGAAGAACTGGTCCAGCGTGCGGATCCGCCAGATGCTCGGTCCAAAAAGCAGGTTCGCCAGTCCGCCGGCGCCCGCGATCCAGGCAAGCGAGACAAAGGCGATGACCCAGTAAATGGTGTTGGAGGCGCGCCTGTTCAGGCTGTGCAGAAGGGTCTTGTAATCTTTCTGACGATCGTCGTTGGCTGGCGCGAAGCCGGCGGGCTGGCCACCATTGCGCGTGTCAACCGGGCGAAGTTCGGCCGGCTTGGCGTTTGGCGCGGGCTTCGCGGCCTGGGGCTGATTGACGACGGGCGCCGGCTGCTGATTGCGTCCCTCGCGTGCCAGTTCGTCGGCGGCCTGCGATATCTGCGCTTCCAGATCTTCCATCGAGGCCGCGATATCGAGGTCGCCGCTATCGGTATCGCCGCTCAGGTCGAGATCGAGCGCTTTTTCGAGTTCCCTGGCTACGTCGCTGTCGAGAGTTCTGGTCGTTGTTGGTTTCTTCGCCATGCCTTCGCTACCCTGTACTAGCTGCCGCGGGGGCTTATAATTGTGCTTGTCTTACCCCCGCGCAGGAGGCTGAAAATGGACCCTCGTATCGTAATGACACAGGGGGGTAAAGAAAACATGCATTCCGCGGGATACGTAAAACTTTAAATATAAGGTTAACGGAAGCGTGATTTGGGCGCCGCTTTCGCAACATTTTTCCGGGCCATCCATTAACCCGTTGTCCACTGGATTCGCCTAGGTTTTCAGGCGACCGAAGAAAATGGAGTTCGAGTTCATGCGTGGCGAAAGCGGCATTGCCTTCTCAATGCCGGGGGGCGACGTATCGGGAACGAGGCAGTCCCGACCGGTCGATTTGGCACACCTTGCCCGGCAAACGATGGGCGACCGCGCCCTCGAGCAAGAGGTGCTGGCGCTGTTTGTACAGCAGGCACTGTCGGTACGCGACAAAATAGTCGATGCCGACATCAAGGACCGGCTCCTGCTGGCTCATGGTTTGAAAGGGTCGGCCCGTGGCGTGGGTGCCTTCGCCATCGCCGATTGCGTCACCGATATCGAGCATCGCCCGGAGGACGCCCAGACGCTCAAGCGGCTCGGCAGGCTGATCGACGAAGTGCGCGACTTCATCGCCGCCATCAATCGCTGATCCAGGTTTGCGACAAAAACGTCACGGAGCGCCGCTTTCGCACGGCAGTTGACTTGTTTGCCGGAGTGATTATCTCGGGCGAAACTCGCTTTCCCCTCGGGCGAACTCCCTTCGTCCGGGGCGAAACTCCCTTCAGGTGACAAATGACCAAACTGACCTTCATCGCCCATGACGGCACACATTTCGACGTGGACGCCGAAAACGGCTCGACGGTCATGGAAAACGCCATCCGCAACGCTGTCCCGGGCATCGAGGCGGAGTGCGGCGGCGCCTGCGCCTGCGCGACCTGCCATGTCTATGTCGATGAGGCATGGACGGCCGAAGTCGGCGAGCCCGAGGCGATGGAGGAAGACATGCTGGACTTCGCCTACGACGTCCAGCCGAACTCGCGCCTGTCCTGCCAGATCAAGGTACGCGACGCGCTCGACGGCCTGATCGTCCGGGTGCCCGAGCGTCAGGGCTGAAGCCAGCACGGGCGATTTTTGCCGCTGACGCTTGGCAGCGGGCCGCTGGTCATGCAGTCTCGCCCGGACTTTCGCAGCGAGGCGCATCATGACCGGCATCATCAGCACAGACGTCCTCATTGTCGGGGCGGGGCCGGTCGGCCTGTTCGCCGTGTTCGAGCTCGGCCTGCTGGACCTGAAATGCCACCTGATCGACATCCTCGACAAGCCCGGCGGCCAATGCGCGGAACTCTATCCGGAAAAGCCGATCTACGACATTCCCGGCTGGCCCTCGATCTCGGCGCAAGGGCTCGTCGACAAGCTGCTTGAGCAGGTCGCGCCGTTCCAGCCTGAATTCACCTATAACCGCATGGTCTCCAGCCTTGAGAAGCTGGAAGACGGCGGCTTTCGCGTCACCACGGACGAGAACGAGGTATTCGAGGCCAAGGTGGTGGTCATCGCCGCCGGCGGCGGCTCATTCCAGCCGAAGCGCCCGCCGATCCCGGGCATCGAACCCTATGAGGGCAAGAGCGTCTTCTATTCGGTGCGCCGGATGGAGGATTTCCGCGGCCATGACCTTGTCATCGTCGGCGGCGGCGACTCGGCGCTCGACTGGACGCTGAACCTGCAGTCGATGGCAAAGAGCGTTACACTGGTTCACCGGCGGGCCGAGTTTCGCGCGGCGCCCGACAGCGTCAACAAGATGTACGCCATGCAGGAGATGAAGCAGCTGGAATTCAGGGTCGGTCAGGTGACCGGGCTCACCGGAGCCGATGGCCAGCTGTCATCGGCCACCATCAAGGGTGGCCCGGATGGCGACATCGAGGTACCTTGCACCCGCATGCTGCCGTTCTTCGGACTGACCATGAAGCTCGGCCCGATCGCGGAATGGGGGCTCAATCTCCATGAGAACCTGATCCCGGTCGATACCGAGAAGTTCCAGACCTCGGTGCCCGGCATTTTCGCGGTGGGCGACATCAACTGGTATCCGGGCAAGCTGAAGCTGATCCTGTCGGGCTTTCACGAGGTGGCGCTGATGGCGCAGGCCGCCAAGCGCATCGTCAGCCCCGGCGAGCGCATCGTGTTCCAGTACACGACCTCGTCCACCAGCCTGCAAAAGAAGCTCGGCGTCTCCGGCTAGTTATTCCGCCAGGATCGGCGCCGGATCATCGACGTGGCCCCGAAGTTCTTTCTCGGGCATCAGCGTCAGCGTGACGAGGCCCAGCCCCAGAGTGCCGGCCGCGACGAGAAAGATCATCACGAAGGGTTGGGCCGATACGACATGTCCAGCCACCTGAACGCCTTCGCCGGCCAGCGGCAACCCAAAGCCAAGAGCCACCGCGCCGAGCATCGCCACCCCCAATGCACTGCCCAGCGAACGCAGAAAGGTAAGCACCCCCGTCGCCACGCCAAGATGCATGCGGTCGACGGCGTTCTGCACGGACACGGTGGTTACCGGAAATGTCGTGCCGGTTCCCAGCCCGATACAGATGGTCAGGGCTTCGACGACAAGCAGCGATGCATGGCCGGCGACAAAAGCCAGCAGGCCCGTGCACAGGATGGCGAAGACGACGCCGACCATGGCGATGCGCTTGTAGTGGGTGAAGCGTGGTATCAGGCGGCCGCTGGAAGCGGCGCCGCCCACGGTTCCAAGCAGAAGACCAAGCATTGCAATGCCCGACTCGCTGGCCGTGAGGCCGAGTATCGACTGCAGATAGACCGGCAGATACACGGCAAGGCCGACGCTGGAGGCCTGGAGCAGGAACATCGACAGGGTGCCGGCCAGGACGATCGGGTTGCCCAGCACCTCGAGCGAGATGAGCGGTTCGGCCGCCCGCATCAGCCGCAAGGCAAAGGCGCCCCAGAACAGCGCGGAGCACGCCAGGACGCCGATGACTTCCGGCGATAACCAGGGATAGGCACTGCCGCCCCAGTTCAGTGCCAGCAGCAACAGCGCCGTTGCCACGATCAGCAGCAATGCGCCGAGGCCATCGATGCTGTGGTTCTTGGCCGCGATGGGCAGCTTCTTGAGCGGCTTGTTGATGATTGCCATGGCAAGAAAGCCCAGCGGGATATTGATCCAGAAAATGAGAGACCAGTGCAGATGCTCAGCGAAGGTGCCGCCCAGCAGCGGCCCGGCGACGCTGGCAACGGCCCAGGTGCCGGAAAACCACGCCGCATAGCGCGCCCGCTCGCGCGGCGGGACGAGGTCTCCGACCACGGTCTGCGTCAACGCGAAAAGACCACCGCCGCCGGCCCCCTGGATCGCGCGACCCAGGATGAGGACGAACATGTTGGGGGCCAGTGCGCTGACCAGCGATCCAGCAAGGAAGATGAGGATTGCCGCGTAGACGGTTGGCCGACGCCCATAGACGTCGGAAATCTTGCCGTAGAGCGGTGCCACGGCGGTTGCGGTCAAGAGGTAGCCGGTGACGATCCATGGCAGGTATTCGGCATGGCCGAGCAAGCGCCCGATGGTCGGCATGGCGGGCGCGACGATGGTCTGGTCGAGGGCTGCCAGCAGCATCGACAGGAGAACGCCGCCAATAATGGCGTTCTTTTCGCTTTCGCTCAGCGGCGCGCTCACGGCCTGCTTGTCGACAGCCTGGTCCATAATCTTCTCGTCCATGCGCTTTGCGCTGCCGCATCACCATTGGGCTTGTCTGGTGCATCCGCGGCGCGATCGATCGTGATGCCCGTGCTTCCGGATTGTGCCCTTGGCAACCTTGGATATGTCGTTCCGTATAGGCCGATTTCGACGGTTGCTCGAAAAAATTCCAAGCTGGCACTACGCTTCCGCCCGGTTGGCTTGCACCCAGGCGAACGGAGGCGGCGGGGAGATTCAGGCCGGCGGCCGCAACTGGCCGCTCTCGATGCGCTCCATCCGGTAACGCAGCAGCCGCAGGATGCGGCTTTCGAAATTGGCGCCTTCGACACGGTCGAACCGCACCTGGTCCCTATCGTGTTTGGCAAGCTCGGCCGCCGTGATCGCGGCGGCCTTGGCCTTTGCGGCGTCGCAATCCTTCTGCGGATAAGCTGCCTTCAGGGCGTCTTCCAGCGCGCGGCCGTGGTTCTGGGCGATCTCGACATGGCGGTCTTCATGGCGCTTGATGTCGGCGGACAAGGTATCCCAGAACAGCCGCACATCGGCGTCGGCTTTGCGCGGGCGGCGCCATTCGGGAAGGATCACCTTGACCTTGACGGTGACGACCGCGTCGGCGATCCGGCAGGAGCCCGGCTGGCTGGCGTAGCTGATGCGTGTCGTGAAAGCCATCTGGGTGGCGCCAGGGTGGCGCGACCCCGTGCTTTTGACCTGGGGCCCGTGTTTGGCAAGTTGCTGCTCGATATCCTCCAGCGTTCTGCCGCCAATGGCGAAATAGCTGTATGTCTTCACCAGATTGGCCGCATTCGCCGGAACGGCGGCGGTAAGCAGCAGCGCGCAGAGCAGGGATCGTATCATCATGTTGCCTCTTCAATCACCTTGCTTTACGGCCTTCGCCGGCGCAACGGAATTGATCCAATGCGGATCACACATCGTTGATGACATCTTGGTTGATGAGCCCATGGTTGAAGCGCAATGACGGCGGGGCGATGGCAATTGGCGCATGGACGCCATCTCGAGCTTGGCGGCAAGGCCGTGGTCGTCGGCATCCTCAATGTCACACCCGACAGCTTCTCCGATGGCGGCTTGTTTGATGCTCCTGAACCCGCGCTCGTCCAGGCGCGCCGCATGATCGGGGAAGGAGCTGCCGTCATCGATGTCGGCGGAGAATCGACTCGCCCGGGCGCCGCCGCGATATCGGCCAGCGAGGAGCAGGCCCGTATCCTGCCCGTGATCGAGGCGTTGGCGCAGGTCGGCGACGTGCTGATTTCCGTCGACACCTATCGTGCCGACACCGCGCGGCTCGCCGTCAAGGCCGGTGCGCATATCGTCAACGATGTCTGGGGTCTGCAGCGTGAGCCCGACATTGCGCGGGTGGCGGCCGAAACCGGCGCCGGGCTTGTCATCATGCATACTGGACGGGATCGCGACAAGCTGCCCGATGTGATCGCCGACCAGCTGGCGTTCCTGGGAAAATCGCTTGAGATCGGGCGCGGGCAAGGTGTCGCCGACGGCCATATCGTGCTCGATCCCGGCTTCGGCTTCGCCAAGGAGACGGCGGAGGAAAACCTCGATCTGATGGCACGGTTTGCCGAGCTTGGCGCGCTCGGCTTCCCGCTGATGGCCGGTACGTCGCGAAAGCGTTTCATCGGCACCGTCACCGGCCGCGACGCCGCCGACCGGGCGGCCGGCACGGCGGCGACCAACGTCATTCTCCGGCTCAAGGGCGCGCATCTGTTTCGCGTCCATGATGTCGCAATCAACGTGGACGCGCTGGCGGTGGCGGATGCTATGCTGGCGCGGGAAACCGGATCGGAACGCTGAGCCATGTATGTCATCCGCATGAAGAATTGCGCCTTCTTTGCCCGGCATGGCGTGCTGGACGAGGAAGAAGCGCTGGGGCAGCGCTTCTATGTCGATGCCTCGCTCACCGTCGAGCCGGGACGCGCGCTCGTCGATGACGCCATCGGGGAAACCGTCAATTACGGCGTCGCCTTCACCGTCATCGAGGAGATCATCACGGGACACCGGCGCTGCCTGATCGAGGCGCTGGCCCTGGAAGTCGCGAAGGCTCTCACCGGGCGCTTTCCCCAGATCCGGAAAGCCGAGGTCACCGTTCGCAAGCCCAATGCGCCGGTGCCTGGCGTGCTCGATTACGTCGAGGTGACCGTTGTCTGGCCCGAGTAACACCGTCTATCTGAGCCTCGGCGGCAATCTGGGCGATCCGGCGGCGTCGATGGGAGCGGCGTTGCGCCTCCTCGACGCCGATCCCGATACCGACATGGCCGCCGTCTCCTCGCTCTACCGGACACCGCCCTGGGGCAAGCTCGACCAGCCGGATTTCCTCAACGCGGCCGCCGAATTGTCGACGCGGCTGTCGCCGCGGGCATTGCTCGACCTCTGCCTCGATGCCGAGCGAAAGCTCAAACGCGTGCGCGAGGAGAGGTGGGGGCCGCGCCTCATCGACATCGACATCCTGGTGTTCGGCGACCGCATCATCCATGAAACGGGCCTGGAAGTCCCGCACCCGCGCATGCTGGAGCGCGCCTTCGTGCTGGCGCCGCTGGCCGAAATCGCGCCGGATCTTGCCGTCGGCGGCAAACGCGTGGCTGATCGCCTGAGCGCGGTCGATGCGGCCGGCATCGAGCGGCTGCCGTCGGGCCGCGACTGGTGGCGGCGCTAAATCGCGGATCAGCCGGAGAAACCACCGTCATCCAGGAATGCTTTTTCCTCGGCCGTGGTCTCGCGGCCAAACATCCGGTTGCGGTGCGGAAAGCGGCCGAAGCGCTGGATGATGTCGCGGTGCTCCAGCGCGTATTTCAGATTGAACGCGGCCCTGGCGGTATGAAGTTCGACCGACCGCTCCTGGTCCGCAAGATTTTCCGAATGTTCGAACGGCAAATAGAGGAACACACGCACTTCCGGTTCCAATGCCAGATCGTGGCCGGCATCGACCGCTTTTTGCGCAAAATGCTTTGCCAGTGGGTCGGTCGCAAACATGTGGCCGGTGCCGCGAAAGCAATTGCGCGGGAACTGGTCGAGCAGGATCATCAGCGCCAGCGAGCCCTCGGCATGGCTTGACCAGACATCGCATTCACGGCGCGCTGCGGCGTAGTGGAGATCGAGGAAGCGGTCGCGGAAATCGGCATCGAAAGCGTCGTTCTTCTCGAACCAGGCATCCTCGCCGGCGTCGCGCCAGAACTTGGTGATCGACAGGGCTCTGCTGTCCAATTCCATGCCTAACTCCCTCAATCCGCCGATTCGGATTTATGCAGGACGCCGGCCGTTTCCTCGTTGAGCGCCTGGCCAGGACGGCTGGGCGTGGAGAGTGGGGTCGGGATCGGCGTACCGATATTGCCTTTCAGGAAACGCTGTCCCGAGCGGATGCCTTCGGCGAGCTGGGTCTCGAACCGGGCCGTGTCGCGGCGCCTGACGTCCTCGATCGTTTCGGCGACGTCCTCGGGATCGACGCCCAGCGCCTCGAGGGTCGAGCCACCAAAGACGAGCGCCGATTCGAAGGTTTCGCGCAGCTGATAATCGACGCCGGCGCGGATGAGCTGCAGCGCCGTGCCGCGGTCGAACGCACGGGCCAGCACCGTAAGCAAGGGGAACTCAGCCTTGACGAGTTCGGCGATGCGGATGGCGGCGTCGGGCTTGTCGACACAAATGAGCACGGCCCGCGCCCGGCCGGCCCCGGCCGCGTGCAGGATGTCCAGCCGCGTGCCGTCGCCATAATAGACCTTGAAGCCGAAATCGGCGGCCGCCTGGATCATCTCGACATCGTTGTCGATGATCGAGACGTCGATGCCGCGCAAGAGCAGGGGTTGGCTGGCGATCTGGCCGAAGCGGCCAAAGCCGATGATCAGCACGCTGCCGGACAGGCCGTCGGCGACTTCGACGCCGTCCAGCGACTGCTCGTCCCGTGGCGTGAAATAGCGCGAGGCGATGATCGCCAGCGGCGTCAGCACCATGGAGATGATGACTATCGCGGTCAGCGTTGCGTTTGCCTGGCCGTCGATGATGCCGACGGCGGCGGCCGCGGAATAGAGCACAAAGGCGAATTCACCGCCTTGCGCCATGAAGACCGCGCGCTCCAGTGCCTCGCGGTGGCCTGATTTCAGGATGCGGGCGACAATGTAGATGCCGAAAGCCTTCATCACCATGTAGGCCACGACGTAGACGGCGATCAGCTTCCAGTTCGCGGCCACCACATGCAGATCGAGCGACATGCCGACCGCCAGGAAGAACAGGCCGAGCAGGATGCCGCGGAACGGCTCGATGTCGGCTTCAAGCTGATGGCGGAAGGTCGATTCCGAGAGCAGCACGCCGGCCAGGAACGCGCCCATCGCCATTGACAGGCCGCTGAGCTGCATGGCAAGCGCCGATCCGAGCACGACCAGCAGAGCCGCGGCCGTCATCACTTCGCGCGCACGGGCATCCGCCAGGATGCGGAAGAAGGGGTTGAGGAGGTAGCGTCCCGCTACCACCAGGCCGATGATCGCGGCGAGGCCGATGCCGACCTCGGTCAGCCGCTCCGACAGGCTGGTACCGGCACCGTCCGGCGCCAGGAAGGCGATCAAGGCGAGCAGCGGCACGATGGCCAGGTCCTCCAGCAGCAGGATGGAGACGATGCGCTGGCCCTTGGGCGCGGCGATTTCGCCGCGTTCTTCCAGAAGCTGCATGACGATGGCCGTCGAGGTCAGCACGAAACCGGCGCCGGCGACGAAGGATTGCGCGATCGGAAACCCTCCGGCCATGCCGACACCGGTCAAGAGCACCGCGCAGACGCCGACTTGAAGCGCGCCCAGCCCAAAGATCTCGCGGCGCAGGCCCCAAAGCCGCGACGGCTGCATTTCCAGGCCGATGATGAACAGGAACATGACCACGCCGAGTTCGGCGACATGGAGGATGGCTCCCGATTCGGAAAAGACGCCGAGGCCGAACGGACCGATCACCACGCCGGCGGCCAGGTAACCGAGAATCGAACCGAGACCCATGCGCTTGAAGATCGGGACGGCCACCACGCCCGCCGCCAGCAATGCCACCACCTGAATGAGATCGCTGCCCGCTGCCTCTGCCGCCATGATCCGTCCCTTTGTCGTATAGCACTCCTTGCATGCAGTGGGAGCGGGAGGCAAGGGCGGGAAGCCTGCCAGGAAAGGTAGGGTGCTGTCGGTGCGACTCCCCCGGAGGAACAACGGTCTCCCCTTGTCTGCGGGACGTTCGGCGTATATATCGGCTACATGCTTGACCGTTCGTCCCAGCCGTCTTCGCCGTCCCATATCCCGATGGATGCGCTCAGCGAAGTCCTGCAAGACTTTCGCCTGAGTGGCGTGAACTATGGCCGCTGCGAGCTCCGACATCCATGGAGCATAGAATTTCCGCGACAATCGCTGCTTCGTTTTCACTTTGTCGGCCAGGGTCCGTGCTGGATTCACACCGAAGCGCAGGGCTGGCAAGAGTTGCGCGATGGCGATCTGGTGCTGCTGCCGCAGGGCATCGCCCATCGGCTGGCGAGTGCGCCGGACGTGGTGGGCGACTCGCTCGAGGGCTGCCAGGTGATCAAGTTGGGGGGCAATGTCTGCGAAGTGGTGCGGGAAGGAACGGGCGCGACAAGCACCCTTTTCTGCGGCTCCATGGCCTTAGACTCCTGTGCGCTCAATCCATTGATCACGTTGATGCCGGCTGTCATCAAGGGTTGCGACGTGGCCGGCAATGACCCGGTCGTTGGTCCTTTGCTGGCGGCTATGACGACGGAGGCCGCGCAACCGCAGATGGGCAGCGCCACCATCTTGTCGCGAATGGCGGATTTGCTGACAGCCCGGCTCATCCGCTGTTGGGTCAATTGCAACGGAGCCTCGACCACAGGTTGGCTCGCAGCCATCCGCGATCCCCATATCGGCCGCGCACTGGCAGCCATGCATCGAGACCCCGGCCACGACTGGACGCTGGGAAGCCTTGCAAGCGTGGCAGGCCAATCGCGATCGATTTTCGCCGCGCGTTTCAGCGCTGTATTGGGCGAGGGTGCCGCACGCTATCTCGCTCGCCTGCGCATGCAGCTTGCCCGCGAGTTGTTGGGGCAGAGCGGCTTGTCGGTTGCCGAGGTCGCTACCCGTTTGGGCTATGATTCCGAGGCATCCTTCGCTCGCGCGTTCAAGCGCATCACCAATGTCTCGCCGGGAATTGTGCGTCGCACAAGTCCCGGACGAATAGACATGAATTTCGGATTTTAAGACACATATCATCCGACAGAACTCGTCTATCAAGATCTCCAAACTTTGGAGATCTTTCCGTGACAGACACAACATTACAGCTTGAAGACGCCGCGATTGGCCTTGATGCCGACACGCCGGCCGCGTGGAGTGCAGCCACCTGGTTTGCGGTCATTTCACTGGCGGCCACCAGCTTTGCCCTGGTGTCAGCCGAATTCCTGCCGGCAGGCCTGCTGACGCCAATGGCGCGCGATCTCGGTATCAGTGAGGGAACGGCCGGGCAGGTCGTCACCGCCACCGCTTCCGTCGGCGCCGTGACGGCCATGTTGAGCAATGTTCTCATCGGCCGACTGAACCGCAAGACGGTGCTGGTCGGTCTCATGGCTTTGGCGGTCGCTTCCAATATCCTTGCGGCGCTGGCACCCAATTTCTGGCTGTTGTTGTTAGGCCGGGCCGGGCTGGGGATCGCTCTCAGCGCTTTCTGGGCACTTTCGGTTGCCGTCGTGGCGAGGCTGGTCGGCGCCAATGCGACAGGCCGGGGCATGGCTATCGTTACCCTCGGCGTCTCGCTCGCCACCATTGCCGCGCCGTCCTTGGGGGCGTTGATCAGCGACTGGCTGGGATGGCGCAGCGCCATGGCCATGACAGCGGGGCTGGCCGTATTGGCCATGTTGGCGCAGTTGCTCAGCCTGCCGACCTTGCCGGCGACAACAAGCAACAGTCTTGCAGACGTGTTTCGGCTTACACGGCGGCGCGGCATTCAAATCGGCATGCTGGCCATTGTCTTGCTGATGACGGGGCATTTTGCTGGTTCTGTCTATGTGCGCCCCTTCCTCGAACACGTCACGCTGCTTGCAACCGGTCCAATTGCCCTGGCTCTGCTTGGGTTTGGCATCGCCGCTGTGATCGGCAACATTGCCGGCGGCCGCATGGCCGATGCCAATATTCACATGGCTCTCGTGGTCACCGCGGCGTTAATGGCGGTTGCGGCGCTGGCCTTGGTGCTTTGGGGCGTGCACATTGGCATTGCCTTCGGGTTCGTCACGCTTTGGGGCTTCGCCTTCGGCATGGGGCCGGTGGTGCTGCCAACCAATCTCTCGCGTGCGGCACCTGACGCGCTGGAAGCAGCGGGCAGCCTGATGGTCGTCTCTTTCCAGGTTGCCATCACGATCGGCGCGGTTGTCGGTGGCTATGTCGTGGACACCTATGGTGCCACGGCGCCGTTGACCGTTACGGCCATCCTTGCTGCATCGACAGCTGTGCTCGCTCTGCTGCAGCCTCGCGGCTGAACTTTGCTCCATGGAAGGGCTGAACTCGACCCGCCGCAATGTTGCAGGCTCTTTACACAAGTTTACGCCATGGGCGCGTTGCTTGTTGCCGCAATCGAAGGCTAAGCACGCTCGGCTTCGGCCATTGGGGGTGAGCGGCGATCAAGTCGCACCCTTTCGAGGAGATGACTGACATGAAGAAGTTTTTGCTCGTTGCCGCCGGGCTGGCGGTGCTTGCCGGCTCGGCCTGTTCGAAGGCGCCGGAATGCACGACCGAGATCGCGACCAAGAAGGCGCAGGACATGGCCGCCGCGCTGCAGGAGGCGATCACCAAGGATCCGTCCAAGGCGGCTGACCTGACCGCCAAGGTTCAGGCGGTGACAACCAAGTATCAGGGTTCCACGACCCTGGCCGATGCCTGCAAGGCGTATGACGAGCTGACCAAGGCGATCAAGGGCTGACGCCTGGTTCGTCCGTTTCCAAGGAGGCGGTGGCGATGGGCCGCCGCCTCTTTGTTTTGTGGGGTTCGAAAATCCCAGGAAAAGTGTTTTTCCGTCCGGAATAGCGTAGGCGAGGGTGTGCTCAGTTCGGCGCGATGGAGCCGACTTCGACGGCATCGACGCGCTTCAGGCTCATGCCGATGACGGGCACCAACTGGTCCTGAACGCGCACGGCAACCGTTACGGTCATGGAATTGTCGCCGGGAATGCGGGCCTGCATGACACCGCGCAATTGGTTGCGGTTGATGGTGAAGACCACCTTGTGGGCGTCGACGACGTTGCCGCCGATGATGTCGAGGCCGGCGCCGGCAGCGCCACCCATGAAGGAACCCTTGTAGTCGCGGCCCTTGCGCTCGATCTTGGCCGACATGGGCTGGGTGAACATGCCGACCCGGCAACCGCCGTCCAGTGTCATGCCCATCTTGCCGTCCGGCGTGGAGCCGGTGAAGCTGCAGTTGAATTTCGTGCCCTTGTATTTGCCGGCGACGATTTCGCCCGGGCCAACCCATTTGCCTTCGGCCGACTGGAAAAACTGCTTGTCCGGTTCCGTGGCAGAGGCCGCCGAGGCAATGCCGACGACAGCTGTGATCACCGCCGCCAGGGGCAGGACGCTGGACAGAATTACGCTTTTCATCGACGACACCCGGCAACAACGAGGCTATTTGAAACCGGTTCGACCATGAAGAAGATTGGTTAATGCTTCGTCACCGCGGGCCCTCGAAACAGCAGTCCGATCATCGTCCCGAAGAGCTGGACGCTATTTGCCGGAGCCGGCTGTTTCGGCGTCTTTCTTGGCTGCGAACGAAGTCAATGCTGCGAGGAAATCGCCCAGTCCCGGGCGCCTGGCGGCGCTGAAGGGCAGGGGGCGCGCCGTCTCCATCGCGGCGATACCGATGCGCGCCGTCATCATGCCGTTGACGACGCCTTCGCCCAGCTTTGCCGAGAGGCGGGCCGCCAGGCCGTGGCCGACGATCTGCTGGACGAAACTGTCGCCGATGGCGATCGAACCGGTGACAGCCAGATGCGCCAGTACGCTGCGCGCCAGGCGAAAGAAACCCAGCGTTCCGGGCCGTCCGCCATAGAGTTCCGACAGCCGGCGGATGAGGCGCCCGGCCTCGAACACGACATAAGCGACATCGACCAGCGCGCGCGGGCTCACCGCCGTCACCAGCGAGACCCGCTTCGCGGCCTCGAGAATCATCACCTTGGCCCTGACATCAAGGGGGCCGAGGATTTCCGCCTCCGCCAGGCGCACCAGATTGGCGCCGTCGATAATCTCGCCGCGCAATTCAGCCAGCGCGCGCCGGCCGGCAGCGGTCTCGGGTTTGGCCGCGACAAAGGCCGACAACTCGTCGACCACCGCGCGTGCCGCCTTCGGATCGTCGCGCGCGATGGCATCGAGCGCGCGCTTCTGCAGCTTTTCGACCTCGGCGAGGCGGGCGATGGCCAGGAACTCGCGAATCAGGATTACCAGCAGCGCCAGCAGCGCAATCGCCGCCATCCCGGCGGCCAGCCAGCCCAGCCATTCGGCGCGGGCAAAGAGATCGCGTATCAACTGGTCGGTCCACAGGCCGACAGCCAGCGAAACCAGCACGCCGAATGCGCCGAAGAAGATGCTGCCGAGAACCGAGCGCCTTCTGGGGGCGACCGATGGCGGCGGCTCGGCGGCAATAACGTCCGGTTCGTCGAAAACGTCGATATCCGCCGGGATGACCAGCGCCACATCGGCCTTCATGGAGCGCGGTCTGCGCGACGGTTCGGCCTGGCGGGCCTGTGGCGCGTCTTGTTTCGGCGCGGCTTCCGGCTCGATGCGGAATGCCGCCGGTTTGCGGGGCGCGGTCATGCCAGATGGTCTCCGATCAGGAACTGCAAGGCGCGGTCGAGCCTGATATGGGGCAGCGACAGCGTGACACCTTCGGCCGTGCGTTCGAGTTTCGGCGGACGGAACCGGACGAAGCGGATTGCCGGGTCCGTGGAGTCCTGCCTGCGATCCGGCCCCGAAAGATCGAAAACAGCATCAATGTTCTCCGGTAAATCACCAGGAAATATAGCTGTTTCCGTCTTTCCGTCGAATGTTTCACCATCGATCTTCTCGCCGGCGATCGGCGTGCCGATGATAACAGGCAATGTTTCGCGGCCCTGTTTGACGGTGCCTTCGCGGGTGGCGCGCACCGCCGCCATGGCGACGACGTCGACATCGGCGCCGGTGAAATTCGCCCGCGCCACGGCGCGGTCGGCAAGGCGCCGCACGATCGCCTGCAACCGGTCATGGCTTTCGTGGTGCAGATGATCGGCCTTGGTCGCCGCGACCAGGATGCGGTCGATACGCCGGGAGAAAAGGTCGGTTATGAAGCTGCCCCGGCCGGGGCGAAAACAGCTGAGGATCTCGGTGACGGCGCGCTCCAGGTCGGCCATGGCACCAGGCCCGGCGTTCAGCGCCTGCATGGCGTCGATGAGCACGATCTGGCGGTCCAGGCGCGTGATGTGCTCGCGGAAGAACGGTTTGACGACATGCGTCTTGTAGGCCTCGTAGCGCCGTTCCATCATGGCGTGCAACGAGCCGTTGCGCGCGCGCCTGTCGCCCAGGCCGGCCAGCGGCGCGAAAGTCAGCGCGGGCGAGCCTTCGAGATCGCCGGGCATCAGGAAACGGCCGGGCGGCAAGGTCGAAAGCGCCCGTTCGTCGAGCTTGCATGCCTTGAGATAGGCGGCGAAGCTTTCAGCCAGCCGGCGCGCCGTCATTTCCTCGGCGTCGGCATTCGGGTCGATTTCCGCCGAGATCGCTCGCCAGGCCAGCGAAAGATCCTCGCGCACCGGCAGCGTGGCCATTTCGAGGGCTTCGCGCGAAAAATCAGCGAAGGATTTGCCGAGCAGCGGCAGGTCGAGCAGCCATTCGCCGGGGTAGTCAACGATGTCGACCGACAGCTTGCCCGACGAGAACATGCGGTTCCAGCCGGAAGCCGATTCATATTCGATCGTCAGCCGCAGTTCCGAAATGGCGCGGGTCGAGTCCGGCCAGACGCGATCGTTGACCAAAGCGGCGATGTGGTCCTCGTATTGAAAACGCGGCACGGCGTCATCGGGCTGCTGTTCGAGGAAGGCGCGCGCGATACGCCCCGATTTCTGCGCCTCGAACAGCGGCAGACGTCCACCGTGGATCAGATTGTGGACGAAGGCCGAGATGAAGACGGTCTTGCCGGCGCGGGAGAGACCCGTGACACCCAGACGCAGCGATGGAGAAAAAAGTCCGGTGGCACGTCCCGACAATGTGTCGAGGGCAATTCTTGCCTCGTCGGTGAAGGTGGTCAGCGATGATGCCAAAATATGATCTCTCGGGCTTGCGTCCGCCCGATATAGGCGCTGGAACCCGGCTTTGAAATGGCGCTGGAAATCGGCATCAGGGATCGGCCGGTGTCAGGAACGCTTCGAGATAGCCCGCTCCCTGGGTCGCTTTCGCCAGATCGCCGGGGAAACGGACGACCGCAAGGCCCGAGGTTGGAAAGCCGTGATTGAGCATTGCCCGCTCCGCCTCGCCGCCATCGCCCGAAACCGCCATGGCGAGATCCTCCGTCATCGGGTTGTGCCCTATGACCAGCAATGAACCGGGCCCGCCATGATCCCGGACGAGGCGGAGATAGCAGGCCGCGTCCTCGCTGTAGAGCGCATCGAAAAACAGCACCTTGCCTGTGTCGGTCTGGCCGGCCAGACCCTCGAGCGTTTCCCTGGCGCGTTTGGCGTTGGAGCACAGCGTCAGGTCCGGCACATAGGAGCGGGAACGCATCGCGGTCCCCATTTTTTCGGCATCGGCGCGGCCGGATGCGTCCAACGGACGATCGAAATCACGCATGCCCGGCAAGGCCCAACCGGCCTTGGCGTGTCGCAACAGATAAAGCCTGCTCACCCAACCTCCAACGGTGCCCGAGAGCTGAAGTCCTGCCGCGATTAGCCACGAGAAAAGCCGCACGCACAATGGTACGCGTGCTTCAGCGCGGCGAATTACTTGCAGGGCGATGGGCGAGGACAGTCGTACTTTCGCCATCAAAAGAGATTTATGCCGCTCCGGAGAAGGCTGGAGACGCACTTTAACAATTGCGTGAGTCGGTGGCTGATTGCGCTTGTGCAGGCGTCTGGTGGCGAATATATAGGCGCCAAATTTGGGGCTGTTGGGTGAGTCGAATGAACGACATCGTTACCGCCGATTACGTACCCTCCGAAGACGAGCCGTTCATGAACGAACGGCAGAAATCCTACTTCCGCCAGAAGCTCGTCACCTGGAAAAATGACATCTTGCGCGAGGCGCGCGAAACCCTCGAAATCCTGCAGCAGGAAAACGCCAACCATCCCGACCTCGCCGACCGCGCCTCTTCGGAAACCGACCGCGCCATCGAGCTCAGGGCCCGCGACCGTCAGCGGAAACTCATCTCAAAGATCGATTCGGCGCTGCAGCGCATCGATGAAGGCACTTACGGCTATTGCGAAGAAACCGGTGAGCCGATCGCCTTGAAGCGGCTCGACGCGCGCCCGATCGCCACCTTGTCGATCGAAGCGCAAGAACGGCATGAGCGCCGTGAAAAAGTCTATCGCGACGACTGATAGACCGCCTTTGCATTGATTTCCAAATGGCCGGTTATCCGGCCATTTCTGTTCGATGCGCGCCACCTTCAATAGATTGAACACGCTTGAACGCCGGCCAGCCTAGTCACTGGCAGGCGACAGTTCATCTCTTGACCCAGGCGCAGTTCATCTCTTTTGGCTTGAAAGTTCGCCCAACAGCCTGGTCATTTCATCGTCGAGCGAGGGCGGCGCCTTGGCTGCCGGTTTGCCCACCGGGCCGCCGGAGCGGGGCTGGTCGAGCGAAACCTCGAGTTCTTTCATCAGCGTGTCGTCGATGCTGTCCTGCGTCGGCGGTGGTGGCGTGTGCCTGGCGGCATTGGCGTTGGCGGAGCCATAGGCAGGCAGCGGCGTGACATTGGTCGATTGATAGGTTTGCGCCGCTGGTTTCGGTGCGGGCGCCGGAGCCGGTGGTGGCGCCGCCGGACGCTGGCGGGCAGGCTGTGCCATGGCCACCGGCTGCGGAGCGGGTGCTTGTCTGGGAGGCACGGGAGCGGGCTGCGGCGACCGCGGCTTCGCAGCCGGGGCGGCGGCCGCCGGGACAGGCTGCAGGCCGCCATCTCCAGTCAACGCCGGACGGCGCGGCGCGGCGAGGCGGATGTCGCGTTCGACAACGACGTCGGTCGGGCCGCCGATCAGAAGCAGATGTTCGATGTCGTCGCGTCGCACCAGCACCAGTCGGCGATGGCTGTCGACGGCGGTTGCGTCCATGACGGCGAGCCGCGTCTTGCGGTTGCGCCCGCCGGCGACAAACGTGCCGAAGGTCAGGTTGCGCACGAGCCTGACGATGACGAGAACGATGACCAGCAGGATCAGCGCCGCGAAGGTCCACAGGAGTGCCGCCGCATAACCGGGACCCGCCACGCTATCCAGCCACTGCATTGGTTTCCCCCGAACGGTTTGGAAAGTGACGCGACACTAGACCGTTGCGACTGGCTACCGCAAGTTGCCTTTCACGCATCGTGAACAGCTTGAAACACAGGGAAGGCCAGCCGACAGCATTTTTATCCGACATTTGCCGCCCGGGCCTTTTCCAGACCAGGAGAATGTGATTCAACCGGCTAAAGCGCGTCGCGCTGAAACGGATTCATGCGGCGCGTTTCAGGTCCGTGTTTTTCATGCATGTCGTTTTCCCAAAACCGAAGTCATTTTTGGGCGACATGCATTGGGGGCGGGTGTCGGAACATCGGATTTCATGAGCAGGGGGCATATGGCCAAGGAAGCGCGCGGCGATTTCTATCCGGCACCGATCGTCGACCAGAATACGCGACCGGGCGCGGTCACCCGGCTTATCATCTTCATCGTCGTCCTGACGGGCGCCGCAATCGTCTTCGGCCTTTTCCGCGAGCGCCTCGGCGATCCGTTCCTGCTCGGCATGCTCGGCGTACTGGCGATGATCGGTGTCGGCTTCCTGTTCGCGACCGCGATCGGCTTCGTGCAGATCACACCGCGCTCCACGGGCGACGAACTGTCCAAGGCCTTCGTCGATTCGATGTCGCAGGGCCTGCTGGTCACGGACACCAAGGGTCGCGTCGTCTACGCCAACCGCGCCTATGCCGATATGACCGGCGCCTCATCGGCCGCTGACCTGAAGACGGTCGAAGGATTGCTCTCCGATGTCCCCGAAGCCTCGGTGACCATTTACCGGCTGGCGTCCGGCTTGCGTGACGGGCAGCCGGGCGACGGCGAGTTCCGGCTCGCGCAATCGATCCGGCCCGGCGCCGAACCGGGCGCGCGCTGGTACCGGGCACGCGCCCGCGCGTTCAGCGTCCCGGGCCAGCGGCTGCCGATGCTGGCCTGGCAGCTCGCCGACATTTCGCAAGAGCGGGCCGAGCAGGAGCGTTTCTTCCTCGATCTGCAGAAGGCAATCGACCACCTCGACCACGCGCCGGCCGGCTTCTTTTCGGCCGACCAGGACGGCCGCGTCACCTACATCAACGCCACGCTCGCCGGATGGCTGGGCATCGATCTCGCCAGCTTCACCCCCGGCGCCGTCGCCTTGCCCGATATTGTTGCCGGCGACGGCATGGCGCTGGTGCGCTCCGTCAAGGCGGACCCCGGGACGACGCGCAATGCGGTCATCGATCTCGACTTGACGACGATGACCGGCGAGGCGCTGCCGGTGCGCTTCATGCATCGCGTTTCGGCCAGCCGTGAGGGCGTCGGCGGGCCAACCCGCACCATCGTGCTCAACCGCACACAGGGCGAGGATGCCTCGGCCGACCTGCGCGCCTCGGAAGTGCGCTTCACCCGCTTCTTCAATTCGACGCCGATGGCGATTGCCGGTGTCGATGCCAGCGGGCGCATCCTGCGCACCAACGCACCGTTCCTGTCGCTGTTTTCCTCGGTCGTCGACCGCGATGCCGTGGATCGCCGCGTGCGGCTCGACACGGTGATCCATGACCGCGACCGGCCGGCCTTTGCCGCGGCTTTCGAGAAAGCCCGGCAGCGGCAGGCCGACATCGATCCGATCGAGACCGTGCTGCCCGGCAATGATGAGCGGCATATCCGTTTCTACGTCAACGCCGTGGCCGATGGCACCGGCGGCGAAGGAGCCGAGGAAGCGGCCATCGTCTACGCCGTCGAGACGACCGAGCAGAAGGCGCTCGAAGGGCAGATGGCGCAAAGCCAGAAGATGCAGGCCGTCGGCCAGCTCGCCGGTGGCATCGCGCACGACTTCAACAATGTGCTGACCGCCATCATCATGGCGTCCGACCTGCTTTTGACCAATCACCGGCCATCGGATCCGTCCTTCCCCGACATCATGAACATCAAGCAGAACGCCAATCGCGCGGCCTCCCTGGTCAGGCAGTTGCTGGCCTTCTCGCGCAAGCAGACGCTGCGGCCGGAAGTGCTGAACCTCACCGACGTGCTCGCCGATCTCAGGATGCTGCTTGCCCGGCTGGTCGGCAACGACATCAAGCTCAAGGTCGATCACGGCCGCGACCTGTGGCCGGTCAAGGTCGATATCGGGCAGTTCGAGCAAGTGGTGGTCAACCTGGCGGTCAACGCGCGCGACGCGATGCCGGCGGGCGGCGATCTCACCGTGCGCACCCGCAACGTGACCGCCGAGGAATGCAAGAGCTTTCCCTATCGCGAACTCGCGGCCGCCGACTATGTGGTGGTCGAAGTCGAGGATACGGGTTCAGGCATCGCGCCCGACGTGCTGAAGAAGATCTTCGAGCCGTTCTTCACCACCAAGGAGGTCGGCAAGGGCACGGGCCTTGGCCTGTCCATGGTCTACGGCATCATCAAGCAGACCGGCGGTTTCATTTTCTGCGATTCCGAAGTCGGCAAGGGGTCCACCTTCCGCATCTTCCTGCCGCGTCACATCGTGGAAGCGAAAACGGCAGCCGAAGCCGGTGAAGCGCCGGCGGCAGCGGCAGTCAAACTGGCCGATAGCACCAAGGATCTGTCCGGGTCGGCGACGGTCCTGCTGGTCGAGGATGAGGATGCCGTGCGCATGGGCGGCATGCGGGCACTGACCTCGCGCGGCTATACCGTTCACGAGGCATCCTCGGGCGTCGAGGCGCTGGAAGTGTTCGAAGCGCTGGGCGGCAAGGTCGACATCGTCGTTTCCGACGTGGTGATGCCGGAAATGGACGGGCCGACCCTGCTCGGTGAGTTGCGCAAACGCCAGCCGGACATCAAGTTCGTTTTCGTCTCCGGCTATGCCGAGGACGCTTTCGCCAGGAACCTGCCGGCGGAGGCGCATTTCGGCTTCCTGCCAAAGCCGTTCTCGCTCAAGCAACTGGCCACGATCGTCAAGGATGTCCTTGAATCCTAGGTGCTTCCAATGCCGCGCTCTTGCACAACGCCGTAACAACGCCATGATTGTTGAAAATACAGCAGGCGGGCTTGGGGGAGCGGCTGTTGACGGCACACATCGAGGCAGGCAAGGGCGATTACGCCGACACGGTTTTGTTGCCGGGCGACCCGCAGCGCGCGGAGTGGATGGCGCAGACATTCCTGGAGGCATCGCGCTGCGTCAATCGCCGACGCGGCGCTCTCGGCTTTACCGGCTTGTTTCGCGGCAAGCCTGTCAGCATTCAGGCGACGGGCATCGGCGTTTCATCCTTCCTGATCTACGCCCATGAACTGCTTGACTTTTATGGCGTCCGAACACTGATCCGCACCGGTACCTGCGGCAGCCTGAGCGCCGAGGCAAAGCTGCGCAGCCTTGTGATCTCGCAATCGGCACGGCCTGAAAATACCGAGAGCGGTCGAGTTTTTGGCCTTTACGTAGCCGATGTTGGCCCGGATCCGGCGCTGCTGGCTAGCGCATTGAGCAAGGCAGCCGCACTTGGCATCGACCACCACGCCGGCCTGACAGCCTGCACCGATATATTCTACCATCCTGAAGCGCGTGCCCGTTATGCCGACGCAAGGGCGCTCGGGGCGCTGGCGGTAGACATGGAAACCAGCGCTCTCTATCGCATATCGGCCCATTTCGGCGCGAGGGCGTTGTCGCTGCTGACCGTCGTCGACAATCTGCTTACCGGCGAACAGACCGACTATTCCGAACGCCAGGCGCTTTTCACCGACATGAGCCGGCTCGCGCTCGAAGTCGCCACGGAAGGGCGCTAGGCGGCCTCTCGCTTCAACACCTCCTCCATGGATGGTCGGTGGCCGCGTAGATAGAGTGCGCAAGTGGTGCGCAGCATCGACGCGAAATTAGGGATCTCGCCGTTGATCTCGATGGCCTCGTCGTAGAGCTTCGAGATGAATTTCGGCGTCGTCAGGTTCTGGCTTTCGGCGATTTCGTCGAGCAAGGCCCAGAACGTGACCTCGAGCTGGATGCTCGTCGAATGTCCGTCAATGCGGATCGACCGGTTGATCTGACGATAGCCTTCCGGATCCTGTGCGGCAAAGACTCTGCACATCGTTACCTCCCGTTTTTGTTGGTCTTGGGCGCCGACGGGGCGGTCGGCGCCTTTTGAACACTGCCTGCGGTTTCATCATCGACCGGAAGGTCGTCAACGGCAATCAGACTTTCGTCCTTGGCAGACTTACGTCCTTGGGATGGGCATATCCGTTTTTCCAACCCCATGCGTGGTAGTCGGCTGCCACCACCTTTCTTCCCCGGCGCGCATAATCATCTTCGAAAGCACGAAGCTGCGGAGTCTGATTTGGCGAAGGCAATCCACACCATGATCCGGGTTCTCGACGAAGCCCGCTCCATCGATTTCTACACCCGGGCATTCGGCCTTGAGGTCGCCCAACGACTGGACTTCGAGACCTTCACGCTGGTCTACCTCAGCAATGCCGATGCGCCTTTCGAGGTTGAGTTGACCGTCAACAAGGGGCGCGCGGAGCCCTATGCGCTGGGCGATGGCTACGGTCACCTCGCGGTCTCGGTCGCCGATCTCGACAGCGAACATGATCGGCTCGGCGCTCTCGGCCTCAATCCGAAGAAGATTGTCGAATTCAGCCGCGACGGTTCGCTCATCGCCCGCTTCTTCTTCATCGAGGATCCCGACGGCTACAAGGTCGAGGTCCTGCAGCGCGGAGGGCGCTTCCAATAGGGACAACCGGCCGCGCGGACCGGCGCGGCGCCAGCAACGGCACTCTTCGAGTGCGAACAGCAAGCAGGGAGGAAAACATGGTCACGATCCACGAGGGGAAGCCCGGGCTCTCACGGCGCGAACTTCTCAAACGCGGCGGCGTCGGCGCGCTGCTCGTCATTTCCGGCAGCGCCGTCATCAGTCCGCAACATGCCTGGGGGCTGGAAACCTCGGCTCTGAAGCCCGAGACAATGGCGACGCTGATCCAGCTGGCGCGCGATATCTACCCACATGACCAGGTCCCTGACAAATATTACGCCGTGGCGGTCAAGGGCCATGACGAGATGGCCGCCAAGGACAAGGCTCACAAGGAGCTTATCGAAAACGGGATCGCCGATCTCGACAAGAGAGCCGGCGAGGGCGGTTATCGCGGGCTCGGCTGGGAGGAGCAGCGGGTCGCGCTGCTCAGGGACATTGAGGGTACGGCCTTCTTCCAGGCGGTTCGCGGCGGTCTTGTCGTCAGCCTCTACAACCAGAAGGAGGTCTGGCCGATCTTCGGCTACGAGGGCGAATCCTATTCCAAGGGCGGCTACATCGCGCGGGGATTCAGCGACATCGAGTGGCTCTGACCCGCTTCGCCTCAACCGCATTCAATTGATTTCATGGGAGGAAACCATGGCAGCAGCATTTGATCTGAAAAACGAGGGCGTGGTCGTCATCATCGGCTCCGGCGCCGGCGGCGGCACGCTCGGCAACGAACTGGCGCAGAAGGGCATCGATGTCGTCATCCTCGAGGCCGGTGCCCGCCACGAATATGAGGACTTCATCAACGACGAGTGGGATTCGTTCGCTCAGCTCGCCTGGACGGACAAGCGCACCACATCGGGCGATTGGCGCGTGGCCAAGGATTTTCCCAACCTTCCGGCCTGGATCGTCAAGTCGGTCGGCGGCTCGACCACGCACTGGGCGGGCGCATCGCTGCGCTTCCAGGAGCATGAGTTCAAGACGCTGTCGACCTACGGCAAGCTGGAAGGCGCCAACCTTTTGGATTGGCCGGTGACGCTGGCCGAGATGGAGCCCTATTACGCCAAGGCGGAAGCCAAGATGGGCGTCACCGGCACCAATGGCTGGCCGCGCCTGCCGGGCAACAACAATTTCAAGGTGCTGAAGGCCGGCGCCGACAAGCTCGGCTACAAGGAATGCCATACCGGCAACATGGCGATCAACTCGGTGGAGCGCGACGACCGCAATTCCTGCCAGCAGACCGGCTTCTGCTTCCAGGGCTGCAAATGGGGCGCCAAATGGTCGACGCTCTATACCGAAATCCCGAAGGGCGAGGCGACGGGCCACCTCGAGGTCCGGCCGAACGCCATGGCGATCAAGATCAACCATGACGCCTCTGGAAAGGTCACCGGCGTCGTCTATGCCGACAAGGACGGCAAGCTGCAGGAGCAGAAGGCCCGCATCGTGGCGGTCGCCGGCAATTCGATCGAGAGCCCGCGCCTGCTGCTCAATTCCGAATCAGCCAAGTTCCCGCACGGCCTTGCCAACTCGTCGGGGCAGGTGGGCAAGAACTACATGCGGCATACCACGGGATCGGTCTATGCCATCTTCGACAAGCCAGTGCACATGTATCGCGGCACCACCATGGCCGGCGTCATCCGTGATGAGGCGCGCCATGATCCGTCACGCGGTTTTGTCGGCGGTTACGAGTTCGAGACGCTGTCGCTCGGCCTGCCCTTCATGGCTGCCTTCCTGAACCCTGGCGGCTGGGGGCGTTCCTTCACCACCGCGCTCGACCACTACGACCACATGGCCGGCCTGTGGATCGTCGGTGAGGACATGCCGCGCGAGGAGAACCGCATCACGCTGCATGGCGACGAGAAGGACGAGCACGGCATGCCGATCGCCGATGTGCATTTCGACGACCATGCCAACGACACGGCGATGCGCAATCATGCCTACAAGCAGGCCACCGCGCTTTACGATGCGGTCGGCGCCACACGCACCTTCCCGACGCCACCCTATCCCTCGACGCACAATCTCGGCACCAACCGGATGAGCGAGAAGGCCGCCGACGGCGTCGTCAACAAGCATGGCCAGGCACACGACATCAAGAACCTGTTCGTGTCGGACGGCAGCCAGTTCACGACGGGTGCGGCCGAAAACCCGACCCTGACCATCGTGTCGCTGGCGATCCGCCAGGCCGACTATATCGCCGCGCAGATGTCGGCGAAAACCATCTGACCTCCCGACTGCCTGCTGGCGCGGAACTTGACCAGTTCCGCGCCTTTTTTTCATGGCCTCAGGCGCCGACCGGCTGGCGGTCCTTCGGCAACATCCAGATGAGATGAGAAGACGGGCAGGGTTGCAGACCGAGGCGGTGTCATTGCCAGGGAAGATCTATTGATTGCTTCCCCTGGTGCAGGTCGTGGCGGTGAAGGCGCCGTCGGGCTGCTTCATGATGATGTCGAAGGAGGGCGGACTCTGGCCGTCCAGCGTTGCCTGGGTGAGCGAGAGCGAGTTGCCGCCAGTGGTGTAACCGCCAACTGGTCCCAACCAGGAGATCACGCCGTTTGCATCCATCTGGTAGTTGTAGCCCTGCTGCGCGGTCCCGAACGTGACCGGGCCGTTGTAGACGTTTCCCTTGATGGTGATGTCGCCGAGGTTGAGGAACATGCCGAGCAGGTAGGCCTCGCAGTGATAGATGCCGTCGGGCATCCTGCCGTCGCTGAAGTCGGCTCGGGCCGCTCCGGTTGCCGCCGCCAGAGCCACTATGCCGATGAATATGCGTGAAATGGCTGATGTCATGATGCCGTCCGCTTGAACGACCAAGCTTGCCCTATTTTTGCGCCGCGCCGCAACATTTGCCGTCGGCGATCTGCCTTCGAGATCAAAATATAGGCATCTAAAGAAAATGGGCAAAACTTAGGCATATGCCTTGTGCATTGCGCAAATTTCCCTCAATCAATTTTTAACCGGCTCTCTTTGTTTCGTTCAATCTAATATAGCAACGCACTGATAACATGTATCTATTTTGCGCTTTTCCGCATGCCTTCAGCGGTTGGCACGGGGGTTGCTTTGCATAGTCGCGGTGCAATCAAACCAGCTTGGGAGTCTTCCGCATGAGGGGTAATTTCTCGATAATAGCAAAAATGTTCTCGGCGAGCGTAGTTGCCGCCGGCCTGGTGATGTCTGCTCCGGCCAGGGCCGCCGATGATACGATCAAGGTCGGCATTCTTCATTCGCTGTCGGGCACGATGGCGATTTCGGAGACGACGCTGAAGGACGCCATGCTGATGCTCATCGACGAGCAGAACGCCAAGGGCGGCCTGCTCGGCAAGAAGCTCGAAGCGGTCGTCGTCGATCCGGCTTCCAACTGGCCGCTGTTCGCCGAAAAGGCGCGTGAGCTGATCTCGAAGGACAAGGTCGCCGCGGTGTTCGGCTGCTGGACCTCGGTGTCGCGCAAGTCGGTGCTGCCGGTGTTTTCCGAACTCGACAATATCCTGTTCTATCCGGTCCAGTATGAGGGCGAGGAAAGCGAGCGCAATGTCTTCTACACGGGTGCCGCGCCGAACCAGCAGGCCATTCCGGCCGTCGATTACCTGATGAGCGAGGATGGCGGTTCGGTGAAGCGCTGGGTGCTCGAAGGCACAGACTACGTCTATCCGCGCACCACCAACAAGATCCTCGAAGCCTATCTGAAGGCCAAGGGCGTCGCGGCCGAAGACATCATGGTCAACTATACGCCGTTCGGCTTCTCCGACTGGCAGACCGAAGTCTCGGCGATCAAGAAATTCGGCTCGGCCGGCAAGAAGACCGCCGTCGTCTCGACCGTCAATGGCGATGCCAACGTGCCGTTCTACAAGGAACTCGGCAACCAGGGCATCAAGGCCGAGGACATCCCGGTCATGGCCTTCTCGGTCGGCGAGGAAGAGCTGGCCGGTCTCGACACCGCGCCGCTGGTCGGCCATCTCGCCGCCTGGAACTATTTCGAGAGCGTCGATACGCCCGAGAACAAGAAGTTCATCGCCGACTGGCACAAGTTCATCAAGAGCGACAAGCGCACCACAAACGACCCGATGGAAGCTCATTATATCGGCTTCAACATGTGGGTGAAGGCGGTTGAGAAGGCCGGCACCACCGATCCGGACAAGGTCATCGACGCCATGATCGGCGTTTCTGTGCCAAACCTGACCGGCGGCTACTCGACGATGATGCCGAACCATCACATCACCAAGCCGGTGCTGATCGGCGAAATCCAGGCCGACGGCCAGTTCGAAACGGTTTCGCGCACGCCCGGCCTTGTGATGGGCGACGAATGGTCCGACTACCTGCCGGACTCCAAGGATTTGATCTCCGATTGGCGCAAGCCGCTGTCGTGCGGCAACTTCAACGTTGCCACCGGCAAGTGCGGCGGCAAGGGCACAAACTGATCCTCCCCGGGCTGGGCCTTCATGCCAAGCCCAAGACCGCACGCGTCCGGACGGTTTCCTCCACTGTCCGGACGCGCCCATTTCAAACCTTCAAGGGTTAACTCAAGCCGATGACCTTGATCCGCACGATTGGCCTGACGCTGTTGTTCCTGCTGGCGACACTGTCGTCGTCGGGCGCAGGCGAAGCCGATCTGCGCGCCATCATCGCCAAGTTCGCGAGCGCCAAGGGCTTTTCCGAGACCGGAGCCGTCGTGCATGACCTCGCCGCCACCGGCGATCCTTTGGTCGAACACCCGCTTTCGGCACTCGCCGATGGCAATCTCTATATCCGCAAGGCCGATTCCCTGGTCTTCGTCGGCAAGGAAACCGGCGAAAGCGTCCAGCTTTTCGATCCGCTCAGCAGCGAAGCATCCGGCGAGGCGGCCAAGGACGACGTCGCCAAGATCAAGGTCAACAACACACTGCGCCGCGTCATCCGCGATGCGCTCGGCACGTTGACGCTTGGCGCCAAGGATCCGGCTGTGCGGCTGGCCGCCGCCGGCACCATGTTCAAGACGCCCGACGCAGCCAACATCGAGCCACTCGACACGGCGATTGCCGGCGAGACCGTGGCCAGCGTCAAGGCTCTGCTCGAACAGGCCCGTGCGGCCTCGGTGCTTGTTTCCGACGGGCCTGAGGCCGACAAACTCGCCGCGGTCGCCCTGATCGGCGCGCGTGGCGACCGGGACGCGGTTTCGCTGCTCACTTCGGTCGAGGCCAGTGCCTCCGGCGCGGTCAAGGACGCGGCGACGGCAGCGATCGCCAACATCAATTCGACGCTGGCCCTGTGGGATGCCGGACAGAACATCTGGTACGGGATTTCGCTGGGTTCCGTGCTGCTGCTGGCAGCGATCGGGCTTGCCATCACCTTCGGCGTCATGGGCGTCATCAACATGGCGCATGGCGAGATGGTGATGCTTGGCGCCTATACGACCTTCGTCGTCCAGCAGGTGATCCGGACGTCCCTTCCCAGCCTGTTCGACTGGTCGCTGGTGATCGCGCTGCCGCTCGCCTTCCTGGTCGCGGCATTCGTCGGTCTCATCATCGAGCGCGGCGTGATCCGGTTCCTCTACGGCCGGCCGCTGGAGACGCTGCTGGCAACCTGGGGCGTCTCGCTCATCCTGCAGCAGGCGGTGCGCTCGATCTTCGGACCGACCAACCAGGAGGTCGGCAATCCGTCCTGGATGTCCGGCTCCTTCGACGTCGGACAATTGGCCATCACCTGGAACCGGCTGTGGATTCTGGTGTTCGCGCTCACGGTGTTCGGCATGTTGCTCTATGTAATGAAGCGCACGCCCTGGGGGCTGCAGATGCGCGCCGTCACCGCCAACCGGCGCATGGCCGCCTCGATGGGCATCAGGACGCCCTGGGTCGACGCGCTGACCTTCGCGCTGGGATCCGGCATTGCCGGTATCGCCGGCGTCGCGCTCAGCCAGATCGACAATGTCTCGCCCAATCTTGGTCGCGGCTACATCATCGACAGCTTCATGGTGGTCGTCTTCGGCGGTGTCGGCAATCTCTGGGGTACATTGGTCGGCGCCTTTTCGCTCGGCATCGTCAACAAGGTTCTCGAGCCCTATGCCGGCGCGGTGCTCGGCAAGATCGTCGTGCTGGTGCTGATCATCCTGTTCATCCAGAAGCGCCCGCGAGGCCTGTTCGCGCTCAAGGGCAGGGCGGTGGAAGCATGATATCGGGACGCTTCTTTGCCGCCGGCGCGGATCGCCGCATCGCCATCACCATCTTCATCCTGCTGGCGGTGGCTATAATCGTGCCGGTGCTTAACCTGGCCGTCTCGCCGACAAGCGCCTTCTACATTCCGTCCTACATTGTGGCGCTGACCGGCAAATATCTCTGCTATGCACTGCTGGCGCTCTCGCTCGATCTGGTCTGGGGCTATTGCGGTATCCTCTCGCTCGGCCACGGCGCCTTCTTCGCGCTCGGCGGCTATGCGATGGGAATGTATCTGATGCGCCAGATCGGCTCGCGCGGCGTCTACGGCAACCCGATCCTGCCCGATTTCATGGTGTTCCTGAACTACAAGGAATTGCCCTGGTTCTGGACCGGTTTCGACCATTTCTGGTTCGCCGCCATCATGGTGCTGGCGGTGCCCGGCCTGCTTGCCTTCATCTTCGGCTGGTTCGCCTTCCGCAGCCGCGTCACCGGTGTCTACCTCTCCATCATCACCCAGGCGATGACCTATGCGCTGCTGCTTGCCTTCTTCCGCAACGACATGGGTTTCGGAGGCAATAACGGCCTGACCGATTTCAAGGATATTCTGGGCTTCAACGTGCAGGCCGATACCACCCGTTCGGCACTGTTCGCGGCCAGCGCGGTGATGCTGGCACTCGCCGTTTTCATCACCTGGGCGATCGTCGGCTCCAAATACGGCAAGCTGCTGATGGCCGTGCGCGACGCCGAGAGCCGCACGCGCTTCCTCGGCTGGCGGGCGGAGAACGTAAAGCTGTTCGCTTTTACCGTTTCGGCCGTCATGGCAGGCATTGCCGGCGCGCTCTACGTGCCGCAGGTCGGCATCATCAATCCAGGCGAATTCGAGCCGGCCAATTCGATCGAGGTGGTGATTTGGGCGGCGGTCGGCGGCCGCGGCACCATTGTCGGGCCAATCATCGGCGCGTTGCTGGTCAATGCCGGCAAATCCTGGTTCACCGGCGTGCTGCCGGAATTCTGGCTGTTCGCGCTCGGCGGCCTGTTCGTCGCCGTCACCTTGCTCCTGCCCAAGGGCATCATCGGCATGTGGGACAGCTGGCGCGGCAATGCCAGGGCGCTGCGCGTGGCGTCCCAGGCTGAAGAAGCCGGCGCCGAGGTTGGCATCGCGTCCGCGACCTCGAAGCCCGCTCGCTCGCCGGCGAGAAACCCAGGCGAATGGTCCTGGTCCGACCCCGAACCGCAGGCGGCGGAGTAAGCGACCATGAGCAAATCCAACACTATCCTCTATCTCGACGGCGTCTCGGTGTCCTTCGACGGCTTTCGCGCCATCAACAATCTGTCCCTGGTGCTCGACAAGGGCGAGATGCGCGCCATCATCGGCCCCAACGGCGCCGGCAAGACGACGATGATGGACATCGTCACCGGCAAGACGAGGCCGGATGAAGGCGAAGTGTTCTTCGACGGCCAGGTGGACCTGACCAGGCATGACGAAGCCGAGATCGCCATGATGGGCATCGGCCGCAAATTCCAGAAGCCGACCGTTTTCGAAAGCCACACGATCGAAGAAAACCTGATGCTGGCGCTGAAGGGACCGCGTTCGATCTTCCCGGCGCTGTTCCATCGCCAATCGCCCGCCGAGGCGCGGCAGATCGATGACATCCTTGGCATCATCCGGTTGGGCGACAAGCGCCGCGAACTCGCCGCCAATCTTAGCCACGGCCAGAAACAATGGCTCGAGATCGGCATGCTGCTGGCGCAGGACCCGAAGCTGCTTCTGGTCGACGAGCCGGTGGCCGGCATGACCGATGCCGAGACCGAGGAAACCGCGCGGCTGCTCAGGGATATCGCCCGTGACCACTCGGTCATTGTCGTCGAACACGACATGCATTTCGTCCGCGAACTCGGCGTCAAGGTTACCTGCCTGCATGAAGGCTCGGTGCTCTCGGAAGGGACGCTCGATTTCGTTTCGGCCGACGAGCGCGTCGTCGAAGTCTATCTGGGGAGATGAGCATGGTCTGGCGGTTGCAATTCCATCACTTCGACATGTCGTTTCTTCGGTTCTGGAGAAGGCGCTGACATGCTCGAGGTCTCCAATGCCACGCTGCACTACGGCGCCGCCCAGGCGTTGCGCGGGGTGTCGCTGAAGGCGGGTGCGGGCAAGATCACCTGCGTGCTCGGACGCAACGGCGTCGGCAAGACCAGTTTGATGAGATCGATCGTCGGCCACCACAGGCTGACGAGCGGAAGCGTTGCCTTCGAGGGGAAGGCGCTCGACCGGAGCGCGGCGTATGACCGCGCCCGGTCGGGCATCGCATTCGTGCCGCAGGGCAGGGAGATCTTTCCGCTGCTCAGCGTGCGGGAAAATCTCGAATCCGGCTTCGCGCCCTTGAAGCGCGCCGACCGCAACGTGCCTGCGCACGTCTTCGAGCTGTTTCCGGTGCTGAAGCAGATGCTTGGCCGCCGTGGCGGCGATCTTTCCGGCGGCCAGCAACAGCAGCTCGCCATCGGCAGGGCACTCGTGATGCGGCCGAAGCTGCTGGTGCTCGACGAGCCGACCGAAGGCATCCAGCCCTCTGTCATCAAGGATATCGGCCGCGCCATACGCTATCTGCGCGACCAGGCCGGCATTGCGGTGCTGCTGGTCGAACAGTATCTCGATTTCTGCCGCGAACTCGCCGACGAGGTCAACATCATGGATCGCGGCCAGATCGTCCACACCGGCCCAGCGGAAGATTTAGACCGGGCTGATGTCCGCAAATTCCTCACAGTCTAGAATCGGCGCCAGACTTCATTGAAGATTTGAAGTTATTGGCAAGACCAATATTTCTTACATCCATCATCTGCGTCTCTGGCACATGCAATATCGCATGCTAGTGTTTCCGTGGCTTTGTGAGTCGGCCGTTTCCGTATCAGTCTGGTTATCGCAGATCGCGGCGCGGCAAAGGCCCTGCAAGTTCCACGCAAGCAAGGCTTCCTACCTTCCCGATCTGATTGTCGTTCAAACGCGTTTGGGCACACAGGCTAAGGGACAGCCATGGAACGTTACGTCGAAGACTACCAGAAGCGGCGGCTTACCGAACGCGTCGACATCATCGCCGCCATCAACATTCTGAGGTCACAGGGCTGTGACTACGACGACCTGATCGAGGAGATCACCAAGGTCTTCTATGTCGATCTCGATACCTTCAATGAAATCGTCATGGCGGCCTAATGCATGTCGCCCGGCGGGCTTGGCATGATACGCGCGTTTAGCTCGCGCGTCGGAATGGCGAGGCGGTGACGCGGTTGCGGCCTCCGCGCTTGGCGTCATAGAGCGCCTTGTCGGCGGCGCTGAGCACCTTGTCCAGGCTGATGCCCTCTTTGCTGCCAAACGCAAATCCGGCGCTGACCGTACAGGTGAGGGAACCGGTTTCGGTTTCTATCAGTCGCGTCGCGAAAGCCGCCCGGATGCGCTCGGCTGCTTCCTCGACCGCCTCCGGCAGCGTGCGCTTCAGTACCAGCGCGAATTCCTCGCCGCCCATGCGCGCGGCGACGTCGGCCGGTCGAAGGTTGGCTGCCAACTCGTTGGCGAACACCCTCAGCACTTCATCGCCCGCCGCATGGCCGAATTCGTCGTTGATGGTTTTGAAGTTGTCGAGGTCGAAGACGACCACCGCGGTAAAGGCGCCGACCGGGACATGGCCATGCATGTCGAACAGCGCGCGCCGGTTGAGCAGGCCGGTCAGGGAATCCGTCTGGGCGTTGCGATGGTGATGCCTCGCCAGACGCCCCTGATTGAGGGCAAGCGACAGCGCGCCAATACCTGTCATGCTGGCGATAACCACGACGAGGCTGAGCTCCTCGGCCCAGTTGCTTGGTGCATGTCCGAGCACCAGTTTTCCTTCCCAGGCGAGAACCATGGCGCAGAGCCCGAAGGAGGTGGCCGTGGCCGAATAGAGCGCGGTGATGCCGATCGTCAGGGCGGGTGCCTCATCACGGCCCTTCCAGTATTCGAAAGCCGTGGCGAACAGGAGCACGGCGGCAAACATGTTCTCCGCCACGAAGCCGAGGCCATCGTAGCCCAGAGCCATGGGGGGCAACGCTATCGCTAGGGAATAGCAACCCCACAGGGTCCGCGGCAGTGGCGAGCCGCCGGTTCGGAACTGATAGGCCGCACCCAGCATGGCCGAAAAGCCGATTAGCAGAAACGCCGAGGTGGCGATGCCGAGCAGGCGTCCCGGCATCCCGATATAGGCGTCATAGATAAAAATATCGCCGACCACGAACACCAGGCTGATCGCCCATGTCAGCAGGAATTTTTCCGAGCGGGCGGTCAGCCACATGCCGAACAATGTCAGGCTGAGGCAAGCGGCCGAGAAACCGACGGCCAGCAGAAGTGAAGTGTAGTCGAGCGACATGCCCTCTTTCCCTGCCGGCGGCGGTCCCAGCTCTGCGGCTTGGCGTCGGCGCATTCATGCGGCAAGGAAGTGTCGATAAGGTTACGATCGTGGCGAAGATGCCCAGGAACAGGCGCTTTGCTACGCTCAATACGCATAGGCTATGCGCCTATTGTGTGCAGCTGGACACCGACTGACGCCTTTTCAGTCGGCTACGCGCTTCATCAATGCCATCGCCCCGAACGGCGCCCGGACCTTGCCCTCGGTGATGAAGTAGACGAACACGTCGCGGGGCTGGACCGGGGCATCGGTGGCGGGGTCGGCGCGCCGCAGATCGGCCGGCTGCTTGCCCTGCGCCCAGATCTTGGCCCGCGCCGCCCATTCGTCGAGGCCCGTTGGCGTATAGCAATCGGGATTGTCGTCGCTGCCGGTCTGCAGCCGCGCATAGATGAAATCGCCAGTGATGTCGGCGATGTCAGGATATTTGGCATGGTCGGCATAGACGATCGCCGCCTTGTATTTGCGCGCGAGCGCTGGGAATTCCGGCACGATGAAACTGTCGTTGCGCACTTCAAGCGCGTGGCGCAGCGCGACACCATCCTGCTTTTCCGGCAGCAGCTTCAGAAACGCCTCGAAATCGTCCGGATCGAACTTCTTGGTCGGCGCGAACTGCCACAGGATCGGTCCCAGCTTGTCGCCGAGCGCGGCAACGCCGGAGCCCAGGAAACGCATCATCGATTCACCGGCTTCGCCCAGCACGCGCCGGTTGGTAACGAAGCGGTTGCCTTTCAGCGAATAGACGAAATTGTCAGGTGCTTCGTTGGCCCATTTGACGAAGGTCGGCTCCTTGAAGCTCGAATAATAAGTGCCGTTGACCTCGATGCTCGGCACCTGCCGGGTAGCGTATTGCAGTTGCTTGGCCTTCGACAGTTTCTCGGGGTAGAAGGACGTGTCCCAGGGTTCGAAGGTCCAGCCGCCCATGCCGGCGCGGATTGTTCCCGATTTGCTCATTGTCGTCCTCCCAGATTTCTAATGGCGATCAGGCCGTGGTGGACCTGTTGTCGACGGGTTTGGCCATGTCGACGAGTATCCACCCTGGCCGGTAGGGATTGGGCCGGCGACCCGTTTCGCGATAGCCGTAAGCGAGATAGAGCGCGATGTTTCGTTCCATTTTCGCATTGGTGTAGAGCCGTATCTCCGGCAGGCCCCACTGCCGCGCCTGCTCGTCAGCGTGCTTCAGCAATGCAATACCGAACCCCTTGCCCTGGAAGGCAGGCGACACCGCGACGGAGAAGATCATCGCGTGATCTTCATGCCGCTCCAGCGTGATCACTCCGGCAAGTTCATCGCCGCTCTCCAGCAGCCAGACCTGGCCCTGGGCAATACGCGGCGCGTAGTCCTCGGTAACCGGGATCGGCGGTGCATCGAGTATGGCATTGTAGGGAGCGTAGGCGGCTTGCGTCAGCGCGACGATCGCGGCGAGATCTTCAGGGCCGGCAAGCCTCATGCCAAAGCTGCTCTGGACCGTGATGAGATCATCCTTACCCATCACTCCGCCGCTTCGCGTTTGCCTCCAGGGCGACGCTCCAGCAACTCCTTGAGGAACTGGCCGGTGTAGCTGCGCTTCTCCCGCACGATCGCTTCCGGCGTGCCCGAGGCGACCAGTTCGCCGCCGCCATCACCGCCCTCGGGGCCGAGGTCGAGCACCCAGTCTGCGGTTTTTATCACTTCGAGATTATGCTCGATGACCACCACCGTATTGCCTTGGTCGACCAGTTCGTGCAGCACTTCCAATAGCTTGGCGACGTCATGGAAATGGAGACCGGTGGTCGGTTCGTCGAGGATGTAGAGCGTCTTGCCGGTCGCCTTGCGCGACAGTTCCTTGGCGAGCTTGATGCGCTGCGCTTCACCGCCGGACAGCGTCGTCGCCTGCTGGCCGATATGGATGTAACCAAGGCCGACCTGCTTCAGCGTCTCCAGCTTGTCGCGTACGCCGGGTACGGCGGCGAAGAAATCGACGCCTTCCTCGACGGTCATGTCGAGCACGTCGGCGATCGACTTGCCCTTGAACAGCACGTCGAGCGTCTCCCTGTTGTAGCGCTTGCCGTGACAGACGTCGCAGGTGACGTAGACGTCGGGCAAAAAGTGCATCTCGATCTTGATGACGCCGTCGCCTTGGCAGGCCTCGCAGCGGCCGCCCTTGACGTTGAAGGAGAAACGGCCGGGCTGATAGCCGCGCGCCTTCGCTTCCGGTAGCCCGGCGAACCAGTCGCGGATCGGCGTGAAGGCGCCGGTATAGGTGGCGGGGTTCGAACGCGGCGTGCGGCCGATCGGCGACTGGTCGATGTCGATGACCTTGTCGAGGAACTCCAATCCCTCGATGCGGTCATGCTCGGCCGGATGCTCGCGTGAGCCCATGATGCGGCGCGAGGCCGCCTTGAACAGCGTCTCGATCAGGAAGGTCGACTTGCCGCCGCCCGACACGCCGGTGACGGCGGTGAAAGTGCCGAGCGGGATTTCGGCGGTGACGTTCTTCAGATTGTTGCCGCGCGCGCCGACGATCTTCAGCCGCCGGTTTTTCTTCGCCTCGCGGCGCACGCCGGGCGTTGCCACTTCGAGCGCGCCCGACAGATATTTGCCGGTGATCGAATTGGGATTGGCCATCACCTGCTGCGGCGTGCCCTGGGCGATGATCTCGCCGCCATAGATGCCGGCGGCCGGACCCATATCGACGACATAGTCGGCATGCAGGATGGCGTCCTCGTCATGCTCGACGACGATCACGGTGTTGCCGATGTCGCGCAGGTGCTTGAGCGTGTCGAGCAGGCGGGTATTGTCGCGCTGGTGCAGGCCGATCGACGGCTCGTCCAGCACGTAGAGCACGCCGGTGAGGCCTGAGCCGATCTGCGAGGCCAGCCGGATGCGCTGGCTTTCGCCACCCGACAGCGTGCCGGAATTGCGCGACAAGGTGAGATAGTCGAGCCCGACATCGTTGAGGAAGCGCAGACGCTCGCGGATTTCCTTCAGGACGCGGACAGCGATCTCGTTCTGCTTGTCGTTGAGCTGCGCCGGCAGGTCGGTGAACCATTTGTCGGCGTTGCGGATCGACTGTTCCGTCACTTCGCCAATGTGCTTGCCGGCGATCTTCACCGCCAGCGCCTCCGGCTTCAGCCGGTAGCCCTTGCAGACCGGGCAGGGCGTGGCCGACATGAAGCGCTCGATTTCCTCGCGCATCCAGGCGGATTCGGTCTCCTTCCAGCGCCGCTCGAGATTGGGGATGACGCCTTCGAAGGTCTTGGTCGTCTTGTAGGAGCGCAGGCCGTCATCATACTGGAAGGTGATCTCGCGCTCGCCGGTGCCGCGCAGGATCGCTTCCTGGGCCGGCGCTGAAAGATCCTTGAACTTGTCGCCGAGCTTGAAGTCGTACGCCTTGCCCAATGCCTCGAGCGTCTGCGAGTAATAGGGCGAGGTCGATTTCGCCCATGGGCTGACGGCGCCGTCGCGCAGCGACACGTTCTCGTCGGGCACCACGAGGTTGGGGTCGATGGCGCGCTGGCTGCCGAGACCGTCGCAGGTCGGGCAGGCGCCAAACGGGTTGTTGAAGGAGAACAGCCTGGGCTCGATTTCCGGAATGGTGAAGCCGGAGACCGGGCAGGCGAACTTTTCCGAGAACAGGATGCGCTCATGCGTCTCGTTCTTCGACTTGTTGACCGAATCCTCGCCAGTCTGGCTGGCATCGAGCGGCCTGTCGGCGAACTCCGCCACCGCCAGCCCCTCGGCCAGCTTCAGCGCCGTCTCGATGGAGTCGGCAAGTCTTGTGGCAAGGTCGCCGCGCACGACGATGCGGTCGACGACGACGTCGATGTCGTGCTTGTATTTCTTGTCCAGCGCCGGCACATCGGCGATTTCATAGAAGACGCCGTCAACCTTGACGCGCTGAAAGCCCTTCTTCTGCAACTCCAGCAGTTCCTTGCGATATTCGCCCTTGCGGCCGCGCACGATGGGCGCCAGCAGGAACAGGCGCGTGCCTTCCTCGACCGCCAGCACCCGGTCGACCATCTGGCTGACTGTCTGGCTCTCGATCGGCAGGCCGGTGGCCGGCGAATAGGGCACGCCGACGCGGGCAAACAGAAGGCGCATATAGTCGTAGATCTCGGTGACGGTACCGACCGTCGAACGCGGGTTCTTCGACGTGGTCTTCTGCTCGATCGAGATGGCCGGCGACAGGCCGTCGATCTGGTCGACGTCCGGCTTCTGCATCATTTCGAGGAATTGCCGGGCATAGGCCGAGAGGCTCTCGACATAGCGGCGCTGGCCTTCGGCATAGATGGTGTCGAAAGCAAGCGACGATTTGCCAGAGCCCGACAGGCCGGTCATGACGATCAGGCTGTCACGCGGCAGGTCGAGATCGACATTCTTCAGATTGTGTTCGCGCGCCCCGCGAATGGAAAGATATTTATGGTCGGCCATGTCAGGTCGCCGCCTCAGATCTGGAATTTATGGGATAGGCGGGTTTCCCCGGCCATTCCCTATGTAGTTATTTTTGCCGCCACGTCGAGAGACGCCACAATTCTCGACAGAAGTCGTTTAACCGCCTTTCGCGCGAGCGGGCAAGCGGAAAGAACAAAGGCCGAACACCCTCCTGACAAAGCTGTGCGGAAGCTGACCCGAACGTAAGCTCCCGGCGATCACATTTTTCCGTAACCGGCTATTGATGGTTGACGCGGCCAACTCACGGGAGCAGTCTTGCGAAGTCAGCGAAGCCGGCCGTCTATCGATGGCCTCGCCGCCCCAAGGTGGCCTGCGAGACGCCGCAGGCATTTGCGATTTGCGCTTCACGACGACAATGTCGCAACGGACAAGAGGAGCGGAGCATGACGCCACCGGATAGTCCCCCAGGGCTTCAGTTGTTACTGGAGCCGCGGCAGGCATAAGTGCCAAGGGCAGGCGTTTGCGCCACCCGACAAACCGTGACCTGCCGTATCCCTGAAAATCAGAGACTGCTAGTCGGATCGTCGGCTGAATGCCGCGAAGCATCCGAAATCAAACGCCGGCAGTACACTCCCGGCAAAAAATGGATTTGAGATCCAGAAAAGCCCCGCCCGTTTGCCCAAGGCACGGCGGGGCTGTTCTTTGGGCGGGCTCCAGTTGGAAGGCCCGATCTTTGCCTATCTGGGTGGCTTGATCCCGCCAACTCCGACATCGACGGTGATGCTGCCGGAAATCCTGACGTCGGTATTGCCGATCTTGAACTGCCCATTGCCGCTGCTGGGGAACGCGTCGTCGGGTTCGGGCACCGGGGCCGGCTTGGCGATGCGATAGTCGCCGGTTACGCCGGGCAGGGCGCCTTTCCGAAACGACGACGAGGCCTCGTCGGCAAGTGCCGACCTGGACACAAGGCCGACGATGGCAAGCACCATGGCGGCCGTGACACGGTGCGATGTTCTTGATCGATGAGTGTCGGTCATCCCTTGTTATAGGGGCCGGCCGCCACCGGAGCCAGAGCGGGATCGTCAAATCTTCGACAAGCAGCAGGATTTGACCTCACTCTGGTCCTACGCAGCCTTTTTGCGGGTGTCGAACACATGGTCGACGATGCCCCAGGCCTGGGCCTCGCGGGCGGTCATGAAATGGTCGCGGTCGAGCGTGCGCTCGACGTCTTCATAGCTGCGGCCGCAATGCTGGGCGTAGAGTTCGGTCATGTGGCGTTTGGTCTGGCCGATGCGTTCGGCGTGCCGCTGGATGTCGGAAGCCTGGCCCTGGAAGCCGCCCAGCGGCTGATGTAGCAGGATGGTGGCGTTGGGTAGTGCGATGCGGCGCCCGGCGGTGCCCGCCATCAGCAGGAACGATCCCATCGACGCGGCAAAGCCCATGCATACGGTCGACACCGGGCAGCTGATATACTGCATCGTGTCGTAGATGGCGAAGCCGCTGGTCACCATGCCGCCGGGCGAGTTGATGTAGAGCGAGATCTCCTTCTCGGGATTGTCCGACTCCAGCGACAAAAGCTGCGCGCAGACCAGCGCCGAGACGTCATCGTTAATCTCCCCGTTGACGAAGACGATGCGCTCGCGCAGCAGCCGCGAAAAAATGTCGAATGCGCGTTCGCCGCGGCTCGATTGCTCGATTACCATCGGCACAAGACTGGCAACACCGCCCATTTTTCTGTCTCCAATTTTCCGTGTTCAAGCCGCGTGCAGCAGCAGAAGGCGTGGGGTGTTCGCGGCTATAGGCGTGCCGGTCCCGTGCAGCGAAAGCCGGCAGCCTGCCCCCGCCATGGCCACGGCCGGCATCGCCTTGCGAGCAAAGCCGTCATGGACGATGCGCAGATGCGTGCCGCCGGAAACGGTTCGGGCGAGTGTGAAGGTGACGGTGCTGTCGAGTGGGTGCGCGGCATCGTCCGACCGCTCGCGCCAGGAATAGCGCAGCAGGCGTTCGGGCTCGGCATCGAGAATCTCGCATTCGATCGCCGCGTCTTGACCGGCGAAGGCAAAGCGGCTGCCGGTCTGCGGCCTGATGTCGTTGGGCATCATCCAGGCGGCGAGCAGTTCCGGCACGGTCAGCGCCCGCCAAACCTTTTCCGGCGGCTCGGCAAGATCGTATTCGAACTCAATCGCATCGGGAGAGACTTCGCTTTGGCTGTTCATTGATCCATGTCCTTCAAAACCGTCTTCAGCCTTTCGATGCGCTCCGGCCAGAAGGTACGGTAGCGTTCGACCCATGAGAGCAGCGGGGCAAGCCCCTGCGGATCCGCACGATAATAGGCGTTGCGGCCGGCCCGCCGCTCGACCACGAGGCCGGCGCCCCGCAGCACCGCCAGATGCTGCGACACCGCCGGTTGCGACACCGTCAGGCCGCTGCGCAATTCCGACACGCTCATCTCGCTTGTGGCGAGACGCTCAAAGACGGCGCGGCGTGTCGGGTCGGCCAAGGCGCGGAAAATCTCTGCTTCGATCATGACAAAAGCATAAGTCGATACTTATCGATTTGGCAAGCGCTGTTTTGAGACCCATATGCGGCGTTCCGGCATTGCTGCCATTCCTTGACAATTGGCCGCAGTGCATATAGGAACGAAAAGGGAACAAAAACCTTGTGGGAAAAGCCAGCCTTGGCAAGCGGCTGACGTGCGTAGCCTGTAAGGTGCTGCGACAAAAATTTGTTTCGGATAGCGCGGAGAAATATCATGGCGGGTAGCGTCAACAAGGTCATTCTGGTCGGCAATCTCGGCGCTGACCCTGAAATCCGCCGCCTGAACTCGGGCGAGCCGGTCGTCAACATTCGCATCGCGACGTCGGAAAGCTGGCGCGACAAGAATTCCGGCGAGCGCAAGGAAAAGACCGAGTGGCATAACGTCGTCATCTTCAATGAGGGCATCGCCAAGGTGGCGGAGCAGTATCTGAAGAAGGGCATGAAGGTTTATGTCGAGGGCCAGCTGCAGACGCGCAAATGGCAGGACCAGACCGGTGTCGACAAATACACGACCGAAGTCGTGCTGCAGAAATTCCGCGGCGAGTTGCAGATGCTCGATGCGCGTGGCCAGGGTGAGGGCGGTCAGGTTGGCGGCTACAGCGGTGGCGGCAGCAGCCGTGGTTCCGATTTCGGCCAGTCGAGCCCGAACGAAGGGTTCAACCGCGGTGGCGGCAACGCTCCCAGGGGCGGCGGTGGCGGTGGTTCGTCGCGCGAACTGGACGACGAAATTCCGTTCTGATCGAAAGCCGCACCAAATAGCGAATGCCTTTACTTGATATGCCCCGAGGTCCGCATGGACTTTCGGGGTTTTGCATGGTGGTTTTGAGCTGACGTTGGCGCGATCAGAGACGTAAGAGGACTGGCGATGAAGGCACGGGTAAAATGGGTCGAGGAGCGCACCTTCGTCGGCGAGTCCAGCAGCGGCCACAAGGTCGTGCTGGGCACGGCGTCAGGCCCGGAAGGCAAGACGCCGGGACCGAGCCCGATGGAACTGGTGCTGATCGGCACCGGCGGCTGCTCGGCCTATGATGTCGTCCATATCCTCGAAAAGGGGCGCGAGGCCGTCGAGGATTGCGTGGTCGAGCTCGATTCCGACCGCTCCGAAACCGATCCCAAAGTGTTCACCCGCATCCATATGCATTTCATCGTCAAGGGCCGGGCGCTGTCCAGCGACAAGGTCAAGCGGGCAATCGACCTTTCGATCGAAAAATACTGCTCGGCCTCCGCCATGATGGCCAAGACCGCGACGATTACCCACGACTTTGAAGTCATCGATACGACCGCAGAATAAGCGGCCTACGAGGCCATCAGCGCCTTGATGCCATCTGCCACGAACTGCACGGCCAGTGCCGCCAGGATAACCCCGAGCAGGCGGGTCAGGATCGAGCGGCCGGTCTGGCCGAGGATGCGGTCGATGCGTTCCGACAGCACGAATACCAGATAGGTTATGACGAGGCAGACAAGAATGATGCCGACCAGGGCCGCCTGCGCCGCAAAACCCTGAAACGAGCCTGAGAGCAGCACCGTCGCTGAAATCGCGCCGGGGCCGGCGACCAGCGGGATCGCCAGGGGGAAGGCGGCGATGTTGTGGATCATGTCCTTGGTGATGGCGACGTCGCCGATCTTTTCCTTGCGGTCCTGCCGGCGCTCGAACACCATTTCAAAGGCGATGAAGAACAGCAGGAATCCGCCGGCGACACGGAACGCCGGCAAGGTGATGCCGAACACCGACAGGATCGATGCGCCGGCCACCGCAAACAGCGCCATCACCAGAAAACCGATGACCGAGGCGCGCACGGAAACCTGGCTGCGCTCCTCGCGGTTCATGCCGCGCGTCACGGCGAGGAACAGAGGCGCCAGCCCAGGCGGATCGATGGTCACGAGAATGGTGACGAAGGCATTGAACAGGCTGTCGAAACTCGGCATCGCTGACCCTCCCGCCGGGCCAAGCCCGTACCCACATTGGTAGAGCAAAGCCCGGTCGGTGGGAACAGTCAGAACCGCAGGTTAGGCGGCAGCGCCGCAATAGGCCTCCAGGCGATAGCCGTCCGGATCGACAACGAAGGCCGCGTAATAGTTCTCGCCATAGTCGGCGCGCAGGCCCGGTCCGCCATTGTCGCTGCCGCCTCGCGCAACGCCCCGGCATGAAAGGCACCGACGCTATCCCGTGTCGGCGCGGCGAAGCAGAAATGCAGGCCGGATCTTTCGTCCGCCGGCACCGGGCGCGCCGCCTCGTTGACCCACAGCGCGACAGCCTGGGGCGCGACAGCCTGGACACCATAGCCGAGCGAACCCGGCGATTGGCTGACGCAAGTGAAGCCGAGCGGCCTCAGCGCGGTATCGTAGAAACGTTTGGAGGCAGTGACGTCGCGAACGCCGATCGAGATATGATCGAACATGGTTTTCTCCATTGTCACAAAGGGTTGTGGTGTCATCTTTCAGATTGACGATGCGCCAGGAACTCGACTTCGAGGTGCCAGTCGGCGCCGTCATGCGAGCGCTCGCCGAGCCATCGGAAGGAATTCTCGGTGATGCGCGAAAAGCTCCAGCGTACCGAGGAACCAGTGCCGTCGGCGCCGACCTGCACGATCGTGCCGCCTTCGGCGCGGCCGAGCTGACGGCTGAAATACTGGTTGCGCGGGTCGCTCCAGAAGATGTGCCAGGCATCGATTCCGGGGTCATAGACCCGCAGCGTCGTGCCGTAAAAGGTCCATTTGCCAAGCGATGGCGAGGGGCCGGCGTCACGCGCGGGCAGGATCCAGACGTCCTGGATGGCGCGGCCTTCCAGCGCCCAGCCGAAGTGCACCTCGCCGCGTCCGGTCAGCACCGTGCCGTCCTCGAGATGGCGCGCGGCGTCAAACGTCCAGGCACCGACGAAGCGGCCGTAAAGGTTCAGTTTTTCGGCAAGCCCTTCGATCGGTCCGGGACTGTGCAAGGCTTCGGCAAATGTGGATTGGTCGGGCATGGCTGCGATCTCTTCTTGTCAGGAGACCGCGAGCAATAGGTGCCGCCGGGGTTTTGGGCTTGGGAAAAATTGCTATATTTCAGCCATGACGGCGACCGCGAACACCCTTGCATCCGGACCTGGCTGGCACGTGGCGGATGTGATCTGCACGGCTAGCGCCGGCGATCGGCCGTTCGAGGAAGTCCATCGGGATTTTTGCGTCGCGGCGGTTACCAGTGGCACCTTCCGCTATCGCGCACAGCAAGGCACCGCAATGCTCGCGCCAGGCAGCCTCCTGCTTGGCAATTCCGGCACATGCTACGAATGCGGGCACGAGCATGGCAGCGGCGACCGTTGCCTCTCCTTCCATTTCGGGCCGGCCTATATGGACCGGATCGTCGCCGACGTACCGGGCGCTGGGAAGCTCACCTTCGAGACGCCTCGCCTGCCGCCGTTACCCGCCATCGCACCGCTGCTGGCCGAGGCGGAAGCCGCGCGCGACATGGCCGACGCAGGCGCCTTCGAGGAACTTGCCCTGCGCATCGCCGGTGCCGCCGTGGCGACAATCTCAGGCGCAAGGCATGCCAGTCGCGATCCAAGCCGCCGCGATCAGAAAAGGGTTGCCGAGGCGGTGAGGCGGATCGAACTGGATGCCGACGGACCGGTCTCGCTTCCAGCGTTGGCGGATGAGACCGCGACCAGTCCCTATCATTTCCTGCGCACCTTCCGGCAGGTCGCCGGCATGACGCCCTATCAGTACCTGCTCAGGACCCGATTGCATCGCGCGGCGGTGCGATTGCGCACGTCCAACGATGCCATCTCGGCGATTGCTTTCGAGGCCGGCTTCAACGATCTGTCGACCTTCAATCGCCGGTTTCGGCGGGTCATGGGCGAGACGCCTGGCCGGTGTCGGTCCGGGCGCGTTGGCAGCCGCTGAAAAGTTGCCACGAGGTCCAACTGATCGCGCTCGCGGCGTTCGTCTGGGGAAAACGGTCCATTGCCGGCTTTTGCCTTGGTGGCGGCGAAAGCGCCTTGGCCATATCGTCGCAATCAGTGGTATCCACTTGAAATTACCACCAAAATTGACACTGGAAAAGTGCCGCGGACATTGGAGTTTCGGCCTCGCTTCCTATATAAGCAGCGAGTGATTCCTGATTAGATTGTGATCCGATTTGACCGACCAGAAGACACCGCGCGGCACAGACGGCGGCCCCAGCGGCATCGAGCCGATATCCATCATCGAGGAGATGCAGCGCTCCTATCTCGATTACGCCATGAGCGTGATCGTCAGCCGTGCGCTGCCCGATGTGCGCGACGGCCTGAAGCCGGTGCACCGTCGCATCCTCTATGCCGCCCATGAGAGCGGCTACCACTGGAACCGCAAATATGTGAAATCGGCGCGCCCCGTAGCCGACGTGATGGGTAAATACCATCCGCATGGCGACGCCTCGATCTATGACGCCCTGGTGCGCATGGCGCAGGATTGGTCGTTGCGCGTGCCGCTGATCGACGGGCAGGGCAATTTCGGTTCGATCGACGGCGATCCGCCGGCGGCGATGCGCTACACCGAATCGCGCCTGACCAAGGTCGCGCACGAGCTGTTGGAGGACATCGACAAGGATACCGTCGATTTCCAGGACACTTATGATGCTTCGGACACCGAGCCGAAGGTTCTGCCGGCGCGCTTTCCCAATCTGCTGGTCAACGGTTCGGGCGGCATTGCCGTCGGCATGGCCACCAACATTCCGCCGCACAATCTCGGTGAAGTCTGCAACGCCGCTATTGCCGTCATCGACAATCCGGCGATCGACCTGCCGGCGCTGATGGAGATCATTCCGGGCCCCGATTTTCCGACCGGCGGCATCGTGCTTGGCCGTTCCGGCATCTACAGCGCCTATTCCACCGGCCGCGGCTCCATCGTCATGCGTGGCAAGGTCAACATCGAACAGCGCGGCAATGACCGCGAATCGATCATCATCACCGAGGTTCCCTACCAGGTGAACAAGGCCTCGATGATCGAGAAGATGGCCGAACTGGTGCGCGACAAGCGCATCGAGGGCATTTCCGACATCCGCGACGAAAGCGACCGCCAGGGCTATCGCGTCGTCATCGAGCTCAAGCGTGACGCCGTTGCCGACGTCGTCCTCAATCAGCTCTACCGGTTCACGCCTCTGCAGACCTCTTTCGGCGCCAATATGGTGGCTCTGAACGGCGGCAAACCGGAGCTGCTGAACCTGACCGACATGCTGAAGGCGTTCGTCACCTTCCGCGAGGAGGTGATCAGCCGGCGGACGAAGTTCCTGCTGCGCAAGGCGCGGGACCGCGCCCATGTGCTGGTTGGCCTGGCCATCGCCGTCGCCAACATCGACGAGGTCATCAAGCTGATCCGCACCGCGCCGGACCCGCAGACGGCGCGCGAGCAATTGATGGAGCGGCGCTGGCCCTCGGGTGACGTTGAATCGCTGATCCTCCTGATCGACGATCCGCGCCATCGTATCAACGAGGACGGCACCTACAATCTGTCCGAGGAACAGGCGCGCGCTATCCTCGAACTGCGCCTGCAGCGCCTGACCGCGCTTGGCCGCGACGAAATCGCCGATGAGTTGAATACGATCGGCGACGAGATCAAGGACTACCTCGACATTCTGTCGTCGCGCGCGCGCATCCAGCAGATCGTCAAGGACGAGCTCGCCGCCGTGCGCGACGAATTCGGCACGCCACGCCGCACCGAGCTCACCGATGGCGGCGCGGACATGGAAGACGAGGATCTGATCCAGCGCGAGGACATGGTCGTGACGGTGAGCCATTCCGGCTACATCAAGCGCGTGCCGCTGTCGCTCTATCGGGCGCAGCGCCGCGGCGGCAAGGGCCGCTCCGGCATGTCGACCAAGGAAGAGGATTTCGTCACCCGGCTGTTCGTGGCCAACACCCACACGCCGGTGCTGTTCTTCTCCTCGCGCGGCATCGTCTACAAGGAAAAGGTCTGGCGGCTGCCGATCGGCAACCCGCAGTCACGCGGCAAGGCGCTGATCAACATGCTGCCGCTGGAGCAGGGCGAGCGCATCACCACCATCATGCCGCTGCCCGAGGACGAGACGAGCTGGGGCGATCTCGACGTGATGTTCGCCACGACGCGCGGCACCGTGCGCCGCAACAAATTGTCCGACTTCGTCCAGGTCAATCGCAACGGCAAGATCGCCATGAAGCTGGAGGAGGAGGGCGACGAAATTCTCGGCGTCGAGACCTGCACCGACAATGACGACGTGCTTCTGACGGCGAATTCGGGCCAGTGCATTCGCTTCTCCGTCGGCGACGTGCGCGTCTTCCAGAGCCGCAATTCCGTCGGCGTTCGCGGCATAACCATGGCTGAAACCGACCGCATCATCTCCATGTCGGTGATCGAGCATGTCAATGCTTCACCGGCGGAACGCGCCGCTTACCTCAAGCGGGCGGCGTCGGAGCGGCGGCTTGCCGCCGAGACAGCCGGAGAGGAAGAAGAGATCGCGCTCACCAATGAGGAGATCGGCGAGGAGACCGAGCTTCCAGACGACCGCTACGAATTCCTCAAGGCGCATGAGCAGTACGTGCTGACGGTGACTGAATATGGATACGGCAAGCGCTCGTCGTCCTACGATTTCCGCCTGACCGGCCGCGGCGGCAAGGGCATCCGTGCCACCGACGTGTCCAAGGCAGCCGAAATCGGCCAGCTGGTGGCAACCTTCCCGGTCGGCAATGACGATCAGATCATGCTGGTGTCGGATGGCGGCACCGTCATCCGGGTACCCGTCAACGGCATCCGTTTCGCTAGCCGCGCCACCAAGGGCGTGACCATCTTCAACACGGCTGAAGGTGAGAAGGTGGTTTCGGTCGAGCGGATTTCGGAGCCGCAATCGGACGAGGAAGTGGAAGAGGCCGTCGAGGGTGGCGCGGGGCCGGATTCGAATGACAGCGGTCCGGACAACGCCGAATAGTTCCTGGTACGTTTGACATAGCAACGCCGGCCTGTCGGCCGGCGCGGCAGCGTTGCGGACTGTCTTAGTAGTGGCGATACGGCTTGCGCAGGCCAAAGCCTTCGAAGCGCTTGGTGGTGGCCTTGACGCGGATGCGCTGTGCTTCCTGATGCAGCCCGAATACTGTGGCGATCAGCATGGCGACGGTCATTGCGGTGGCGAGCATGTAGATCAGCATGTGCGTGTTCTCCTGCGCCTTACAACGGAGATATGGGACTTTGGTTTCATCTTATTAAGGGTGCAGCCTAGTGAACGCTGCGTGAAGGCTTCGTGATCAGCGTGTTCATCTGTCGTTCATGTGCCGGAAAAGGTTCATGGGCCGCCTGCCAATCGGATTTGCCTTTGTGATAGAGGCTCGCTAGAAGCTCCGACATGACCGAACGCATCGCCCTTTATGCCGGCTCCTTCGACCCGCTGACCAACGGCCATCTCGATGTGCTGAAAGCTTCGCTGGCCGTTGCCGACATTGTTTATGCCGCGATCGGCATTCATCCGGGCAAGAAGCCGCTGTTTTCGTTCGAGGATCGGGTGCAGTTGATCGAAGCCGCCGCGAAGGCCGAATTCGGCCGCGACGGCGCCCGCATCAAGGTGGTTGCCTTCGATGGGCTGGTGATCGATGCGGCCAGGAGAGAAGGCGCCTCGATCATGATCCGCGGTCTGCGCGACGGCACCGACCTCGACTACGAAATGCAGATGGCCGGCATGAACGAAACCATGGCGCCTGAATTGCAGACGGTTTTCCTGCCCGCCAGCCCGTCGGTGCGCACCATTACCGCCACACTTGTGCGCCAGATAGCCTCAATGGGCGGCGACATCCGCCCCTTCGTGCCGGCGGCCGTGGCCGGCGCGCTCACCGCAAAATTCGCGAAATAAGCTCGGAGAACCCTCATGCAGCTCAAAAGGCTCGCCTCATTCCTTGTTGTGCTCGCCGGTCTCGTGACCGCATCGGTCTCGGCCTATGCCGCAGATCCGGAAAACACGATGATCATCACGCTGAAAGATGGCGACGTGACCATCGCGCTGCGCCCCGATCTGGCGCCCAAGCATGTCGCGCAGATCAAGAAGCTGGTGCGTGACCATGCCTACGACAATGTCGCATTCCACCGTGTCATCGATGGCTTCATGGCGCAGACCGGCGATGTCAAGTTCGGCAATATGAATAAGGGTTTCAATGCCCAGGCCGTCGGCACCGGCGGCTCCGACCTGCCCGACCTGCCTGCCGAGTTCTCGCAGGCCGAGCATTACAAGCGCGGCGTGGTCGGCATGGCCCGTTCGCAGGATCCGAACTCCGCCAATTCGCAGTTCTTCATCATGTTCGCACCGGCGCCGCCGCTCGATGGCCAGTATACGATTGTCGGCAATGTCGTCAGCGGCATGGACCTGGTGGACAAGATCAAGAAGGGCGACGAGGCGGACAATGGCACGGTCACCGATCCCGACCGGATGATCAAAGTGCGCATCGCCGCCGACAAATAGTTTCATTTTTACAAAAGGATATCTGACATGGCTGAGATCAAGGACCGCGAGAACGCGCTCATCATGGAAACGACCAAGGGCAAGGTCGTCATCGAACTGTTTCCCGATTTGGCTCCTGGCCATGTCGCCCGCATCAAGGAATTGGCGCGTGAAGGCGCCTATGACGGCGTCGTCTTCCACCGCGTCATCGAAGGCTTCATGGCGCAGACCGGCGACGTGAAATTCGGCAATTCCAGCAAGCCCAGCTTCGCGCCGTCTCGCGCCGGCATGGGCGGCTCGGAAAAGCCTGACCTGAAGGCCGAGTTCTCCAACGCAAACCACGGCCGCGGCACCTGCTCGATGGCTCGTTCGCAGAACCCGAACTCGGCCAATTCGCAGTTCTTCATCTGCTTCGACGACGCCGCGTTCCTCAACCGCCAGTACACGGTCTGGGGCCAGGTCATCGAGGGCATGGACAATGTCGACAAGATCAAGCGCGGCGAGCCGGTGCAGGATCCCGACAAGATCGTGTCCCTAAAGGTCGCGGCCGACGTCAAGTAAGGACAAACGACAATGATGGGCGTCGTCTGGTCGCTTCTCGGCATCCTGTCCGGCGCCTTCATTGCCATCCAGGCGCCGATCAATTCGCAGCTTGCGCGCGGCTTGGGTCTCCCGGTCGCGGCGGCAGCGTTTTCGTTCCTGTCGGGCGCGGTCGTGCTTGGCATCATCTCCGTCACGGTGGTGAAGCTGCAAGGCATCTCGCTCGACTGGAAGGCGCCCGCGCCCTGGTTGTTTGTCGCCGGCGGCATGCTTGGCGGCTTCTATGTCACGCTTTCGACGATCCTGACGCCGCGCATCGGCGCGGCCGCCCTGATGGCGTTCCTGGTGGCCGGCCAGCTGCTCGCGGGTATGCTCATCGACCGCGTCGGCTTCCTTGGGGTCGCCGTGCGTGAAATCTCGCTCGGCCGCGTCGCCGGCGCGGTGCTTCTGCTGGCCGGAGCGCTGCTCGTTCGGCTGTTTTGAGTCCCGATGCGCGTCGACCTCTTTGACTTCGACCTGCCGGAGGAGCGCATCGCGCTTCGCCCGGCAGAACCGCGCGACAGCGCCAAAATGCTGGTGGTCAAGCCAGGCAAGGGGCTGGAGGACAGGACGGTTGGCGACCTGCCATCCTTGCTCCGCGCCGGCGACGTGCTGGTTTTCAACGACACCAAGGTCATTCCGGCGCAGTTGAAAGGCATCAGGCGGCGCGGCGAAGCACAGTCGCAGGTCGAGGCCACGCTGCACATGCGCATGGCGCCGGACCGCTGGCTGGCCTTCATGCGGCCGGGCAAGCGGATTGCCGCCGGCGACCGCATCCATTTCGGCCATGACGGCAATTCCTGTTTCCTCGGCCAGCTCGACGCCACCGTGATCGAAAAAGGCGAGGGCGGCGAAGCGCTGCTCGGCTTTGATCTATCCGGTCCTTTCCTCGACGAAGCGCTGCACGCGGTCGGCCACATTCCACTACCGCCCTACATCGCCTCGAAGCGCGATGACGACGAGCGCGATCGTGCCGACTACCAGACCATCTATGCCCGGGAAGAAGGCGCGGTAGCGGCGCCCACCGCGGGCCTGCACTTCACGCCGGCGCTTTTCGCGGCGCTGGACGCCAAAGGGGTCGAACGCCGCTTCGTCACCTTGCATGTGGGCGCCGGCACGTTCCTGCCGGTCAAGGCGGACGATACCGCGGACCATAAGATGCATGCCGAGATCGGCTCGGTCAGCCAGGCGACCGCCGATGCGCTCAATGCGGCGAAGGCGAGGGGCGGGCGCGTCATTGCCGTCGGTACGACCTCGCTGCGCCTGCTCGAGAGTGCGGCGCGTGAGGACGGCACGCTGGCGCCATGGTCCGGACCGACCGACATCTTCATCACGCCCGGCTACCGCTTTCGCACGGCCGACATGCTGATGACCAACTTCCATCTGCCGCGCTCGACGCTGTTCATGCTGGTCTCGGCTTTCAGTGGCCTCGACACGATGAGTGCCGCCTATGCACATGCCATCGAGAGCGGTTACAGGTTCTATTCCTATGGAGACGCCAGTCTTCTGTTCAGGGAGGAGAACGATGGACGATGATCTGCAAACCTTCGACCGCGACAGGCTGATCGCGGAAGTGAAAAGGCTGCGCGCCGGCATTCGCGCGCACCGCGATACATCAGGTCATGACCTCTGCTGGCATCACCCCGATCTGTGGGACCTGCTGCCGGAAAGGACCGAGCCGTCAATCGCGGTGCCGCCCTGGCCAAAATTCATGCGCGGCTGCATCCAGTACCGTCAGTCGCTCGACGAGCAGGCGCCGGATGCGCCGGTATTCGACAAGGAATTCAATGGCTGAGAATTTCACCTTCAGGGTGTTGGCGACCGATGGCAAGGCGCGGCGCGGCCTGATCGACATGCCGCGCGGCGAGATTCGCACGCCGGCCTTCATGCCGGTCGGCACCGGTGGCACGGTCAAAGCCATGTACATGGACCAGGTGCGCGGCGTTGGTGCCGACATCATCCTGGGCAACACCTATCACCTGATGTTGCGGCCCGGGGCCGAGCGCGTGGCGCGGCTCGGCGGTCTGCACGAATTCGCCCGCTGGCCGCACCCGATCCTGACCGACAGCGGCGGTTTTCAGGTGATGTCGCTGTCGAAGCTGAGGAAGCTGACGGAAAAGGGCGTCACCTTCCGCTCTCACATCGATGGTGCGGCCTACGAGATGTCGCCGGAGCGCTCGATCGAAATTCAAGGTCTGCTCGATTCCGACATCCAGATGCAACTCGACGAATGCACCGCGTTGCCGGCCGAGATCAAGGAGATCGAGCGCGCCATGGAGCTGTCGCTGCGCTGGGCGGAGCGCTGCAAGACGGCGTTCGGCGACCAGCCGGGCAAAGCGATGTTCGGCATCGTGCAGGGTGGTGACAACGCGGCGCTCAGGGTTCGCTCGGCACAGGCGCTGAGCGCGATGGAGCTCAAGGGCTATGCTGTCGGCGGCTTGGCCGTCGGCGAGCCGCAGGCGGTGATGCTCGACATGCTCGACATCACCTGTCCCGAACTGCCAGATAACAAGCCACGCTATCTGATGGGCGTGGGAACCCCGGACGATATCCTGAAATCGGTTGCCCGCGGCATCGACATGTTCGATTGCGTGATGCCGACGCGCGCCGGCCGGCACGGCCTGGCCTATACGAGGCGCGGCAAGGTCAACCTGCGCAACGCCCGCCATGCCGACGATCCGCACCCGCTCGATGAAGAGAGCGACTGCCCGGCAGCCAGGGATTATTCGCGTGCCTATCTGCACCATCTGGTGCGCTCGCAGGAGGCGCTCGGCGCGATGCTGCTGACCTGGAACAACCTGTCCTACTACCAGAAGCTGATGCAGGAGATCCGCGCCGCGATCGAAACCGGCACCTTCGAGACGCGCGGGGCCGAGATTTCCGAGGGCTGGGCGAGGGGCGATATCCCGGCGCTGTAAACCCGTTCAGGTGCTGAGCGAGTTCGACGCCCGCAGGCTGCAGCCGGTGATCTGGAATGTGCCGTCAGGCTGCTGCTGCAGCGTGTAGACCGCCTCATAATCCTTGCCGTCAGGGCCGACGATCAGTACCTGCTGGACGATAGAACCGGGACCAGTCTGCTCGACCTTACCGAAAGCGTAGGACTGGGGTTTGCGCACAGGCGGGTAGCCATTGGTCACCATATTCATGAAGGCATCGACGGTCGGGAATATCTGCTTCACGTTCGGGGCGGCAAAGCTGTAGGCCTTGGCCCCGTCATCGGCGATGAGGGCCTTCAACTGACTGTCGATGACGGCCTGACCAGCCTTGATCTTGGCATCTCCGGCAGACGCCTGGAAAGCCAGCATGAGCGAAACGAACGCGAATGCGAAAAAGCCGCGGCGCATGGCTTGTCTCCACCGTCCTCGAACCGCCTCCAGAAGTTCCAGGAGACATCCTAACATACGTGCCAGGGCGCCTCACGGTTTCAGCGGCCGCCAATATTCGTCGCGCCTCGGTGCAGAAGCCATGCACGAACGATATTGCAGGGCATGCCCGCGCTGGTGATCGGCGGCAGGCTCTGCAAGCACGGCATGCCGGTTGCGGGGCCGCGCGAGGCGGTGGCCGGGACCCCCGCGCCGGCTAAGCGCGCATTCCAGTGCTTGAAAGGCTGCCTCCAGTCTGCCAGAAGGGCCGCTTGGACCTGGAAGTTTAGCGGGACGAAGCCATGAAGGCGTTTTTCGTGCAGATCAAATGCGAGCTGGGCAAATCCTATGAGGTTGCCAGCGCGCTTGCCGACGCCGAGATCGCCTCGGAAATCTACTCCACCGCCGGCAACTACGATCTGCTCGCCAAATTCTATGTCGACGACGAAGAAGACGTCGGCCATTTCGTCAACGAGAAGGTGCAGATTCTTCCCGGCATCAAGGACACGTTCACCGTCGTCACCTTCCGCGCCTTCTAGCAGTGCGAGGCGGTTGCCCGGGCACGAGGCAAAGGCTGATCAAGCTTGTATTTGGGCTGCCTTAATTTTGGGCAGCCGCAACATACTAATCGTCCGCTTCCCCCAAATCACCGATTGCGCTTGATTTTCTCCCGCGACGCCAGTGAAATGGCTTCACAGGGGAGTATGCGATTGGCAGCGTTCGATGAAATGCTTCCGGAAGTCTCCGGATTGAGAAGACCGTATTCGGCTTACGATCGCTGGCTGAAGGAGCAGGATCCAGCCAGGCTTACCGAGAAGATGCAGGACGCCGAACGCGTCTTTCGCAAGACTGGCATTACCTTCGCCGTCTATGGCGAACAGGAAGCCTCCGAGCGGCTGATCCCGTTCGACATCGTCCCTCGCATCATTTCAGGCAATGAGTGGCGGCGCCTGACGCAGGGCATCGAGCAGCGCGTCCAGGCGCTGAACGCCTTCCTCGACGACATCTACCATCGCCAGGAAATCCTGCGCGCCGGCCGCGTCCCAAGGGATCTGATCGCCAGGAACGAGGCCTTCCTGCCGGAGATGATCGGCGTGCGGCCGCCGGCCGGCGTCTATACCCACATTATCGGCGTCGACATCGTTCGCATCAGCGAGGACGAGTTCTACGTTCTGGAAGACAATGCGCGCACGCCGTCCGGTGTCTCCTACATGCTGGAGAACCGCGAAACGATGATGCAGCTGTTCCCCGAGTTGTTCCAGAAGATCAAGGTGCGGCCAGTGGAGAACTATCCGCAGCTGCTGCGCCAGTCGCTGGCGGCCGTGCGGCCGCAGAACACCAAGGGTGCCCCAACCATTGCGGTGCTGACGCCGGGCAGTTTCAATTCCGCCTATTTCGAACACGCTTTCCTTGCCGACCAGATGGGTGTGCAGCTTGTAGAGGGCCAGGACCTGCGCGTCGTCGACGGCCATGTCGCGATGCGCACCACCGAAGGCTACAAGCAGATCGACGTGCTTTACCGCCGCGTCGATGATTCCTTCCTCGATCCGCTGACTTTCAGGCCGGATTCAGCGCTTGGCATACCCGGCATCATGGATGTCTATCGCGCCGGCAATATCACCATCGCCAATGCGCCCGGCACGGGTATCGCCGACGACAAGGCGATCTATTCCTATATGCCCGAGATCGTCGAATTCTACACCGGCCGCAAGGCGATCCTCGGCAACATCCCGACCTGGCGCTGTTCGGAACCGGACAGCCTGAAATATGTGCTCGAGCACATCCACGAACTGGTGATCAAGGAAGTGCATGGTTCCGGCGGCTACGGCATGCTGGTCGGCCCGGCGGCGACCAAGAAGGAATGTCAGGATTTCGCCAAGAAGCTGCAGGCCAAACCGTCTAATTACATCGCCCAGCCGACGCTCGCGCTCTCGACCTGTCCGATCCTGACTGAAAAGGGGCTGGCGCCGCGCCACGTCGATCTCAGGCCCTACGTCCTGGTCTCGGATCGCATCCAGATCGTGCCCGGCGGGCTGACGCGGGTGGCGCTGAAGGAAGGCTCACTGGTGGTGAATTCCTCCCAGGGCGGCGGGACGAAAGATACCTGGGTGCTGGATGATTGAGCTGAGCCGGTAGGGATTAGCGATTAGTGAGTAGTGAGTAGTGAGTAGTCAGCTACAGAGGGAAAGCGCATGCCATATCTCATATGGATTCAACTATTTAGTACTGACTACTCACTGATCCCTACTCACTAGCCCAAGGGCCTTCCCATGCTTCTCGGCCGCACCGCCAACGGGCTCTACTGGATGAACCGCTATATTGAGCGGGCGGAAAACATGGCGCGGCTGGTCGACGCCGGGCTGCGCATGGCGCTCACTCGCACCCAGAGCGCGTCGGAGGAGTGGAATTCGGTGCTGCTCAGCGCCGGCTCAGACATCACCTTCAAGCAGAAATACCCGGACTATACCGCGGCCAATGTCTCCGATTTTCTCTTGCGCGACACGTCGAACCCATCGAGCACGATGTCGTCGATCGAGACCGCCCGCAACAATGCGCGCATGGTGCGCACCGCGCTGACGCGCGAGACATGGGAGAGCATCAACGAAGCCTGGATGGCGCTGAAACGGATGCTGGCGAGGCCGATCGACGAGCGCGACCTGCCCAACGTGCTCGACGCGATCAAGCGCGAGACAGCGCTGATCCGCGGCTCGTTTTACGGCACCATGCTGCGCAACGAGATCTTCGATTTCTCGCAGCTCGGCACCTATGTCGAGCGCGCCGACAACACCGCGCGCATCCTCGACGTGAAATACTACGTGCTGTTGCCGTCGATCTCCTGGGTCGGCTCGACGCTCGACAACTATCAGTGGGAATCGATCCTGCGCTCGGTGTCGGCGCATCGCTCGTATCGCTGGGTTTATGATGCCGACTATAAGCCGACCAACATCGCCGACTACCTGATTCTCAACGTCCGCATGCCGCGATCGCTGACCTTCTGCTATCGCTTCCTGGCAGAGCATCTGAAGTTCCTGGGCGACGACTATGGCGAGCGCCATGCCTGCCATGCGACGGCGCAAAACACGCAGGCAATGCTGCAAGCAGGATCGATCAAGGACATATTCGATGCCGGGCTGCACGAGTTCCTGGCCGGGTTCATTCGCGACAACACCAGGCTCGGCGACGAGATCGCGCAGGACTACAGGTTTTATTGAGCATGATGCCGGGAAGTGGATATCGGTTTTCGCTAGAGATCATGCACGCGAACGGAAGATGGCCATGCGGCTGAAAATCACGCACCGGACCGAATACCGCTACGACGCACCGGTGCAGTATTTGCTCCAGAGGCTGCGGCTGCTTCCCGTGAGCGGGCCGACTCAGACCGTGCTGTCCTGGGCGCTGAAGGTCGAGGGTGCGCGCGAGGAAGTGCGATTTACCGATCATTACGGCAACGACAACAGGCTGTTGAGCGTCGAGGGTGACCACGACTTCATCACAGTCGAAGCGTTGGGCGAGGTGGTGACGCGCGATACATCGGGTGTTTGTGGGCCTCATCAAGGCTTCGCGCCACTCTGGTTGTTCGCGCAGGAGACCGCTTTGACCACCATAGGCGGCGGCATCCGTGATCTTACCGAGGCGGTCGGCAAGGGCACCGACCTTGACAGGCTGCACCGGCTGATGGCTGCCATTGGCGAGCGCGTCGCCTACACGCCGGGAACAACCAATGCGACGACCTCGGCCGAGGAAGCTTTGGTACTGAAAACCGGAGTCTGCCAGGACCATAGCCACATCTTTGCCGCCGCCGCGCGCGCCATGGGATTTCCGGCCCGTTATGTCAGCGGCTATCTGATGATGGATGCAGTGGAGCAGGCAGCAAGCCACGCCTGGGCAGAAGCGCATGTCGCGGGCCTCGGCTGGGTTGCCTTCGATCCCGCCAACGGTATTTCTCCCGACGAACGCTATGTGAAGGTGGCCACCGGCCGCGACTACCGTGACGCTTCGCCTGTGTCGGGAATTCGACTGGGACAGGCGGAAGAACTGCTTGCGGTCACCGTCACGGTAGAGCAGTAATCCCCCAGGGATTACCGCCTTAAGAGATTCCATGACCTATTGCGTCGGCCTTAAGATCGATCGCGGGCTCGTGTTCATGTCGGACACGCGCACCAATGCCGGTATGGATTCGATCTCGACCTTCAAGAAGATGCATGTCTGGGAACAGCCGGGCGAGCGCGTCATCGTGCTGATGTCGGCTGGCAACCTGGCGACGACACAGGCCGTGGTCAGCCTGCTCGACGAACGCACAAAGGCGGTGACCGACCGTCATGAGAAGCTGCTCGAGACGCCATCCATGTACCAGACGGTGCGGCTGCTCGGCGACACGGTGAAGGAAGTGATCGCGCAATCGTCGCCCGCCGGCGAGAAGGCCGATTCCTATTTCAATGCTTCCTTCATCCTGGGCGGGCAGATCAAGGGCAGCCCGCCACGCCTGTTCATGATCTACCCCGAAGGCAATTTCATTGAGTCGACCGAGGACACGCCGTTCTTCCAGATCGGAGAAACCAAGTACGGCAAGCCGATCATCATTCGCGCCTACGAAAAGACGATGAGCCTGGCCGAGACGGTGAAACTGCTTCTGGTGTCGTTCGATTCGACGCTGAAGTCGAACCTGTCGGTCGGCCTGCCGCTCGACCTGCTTTTCCTGGAGCAGGACGCCTTTCAGGTCGGCCTTAAAAAGCGGATCGGCCAGGACGACCAGTATTACCGCACGATCTCCGATGGATGGTCGAATGCGCTGAAGACGGCCTTCGCCAGCCTGCCGGATTTTCCTGGCTAGTCCGAATATCTCGCCGCCCGTCGGCGGCTTCAAATATTTCACATGGTGACTAATATCCGATCTTGAGGAGCCGGCGGCTACCACCGGCAGCGAATGACCTGTCGGGAGGACAAGATGAACAATGATGATTTCCGGCAATGGTCGCAACGCGCCGCTGATTGGGGCGCCGACTATCGCAACAATTTGCGTGAGCGGCCGGTGCGGCCGCTGATCGAGCCGGGCGACATTTTCAGGAGCATCGAGGCGTCGCCGCCCGAAGACGCGGAGTCGATGGACAGGATTTTCGCCGATTTCCAAGAGAAGATCGTGCCGGGGATGACGCATTGGCAGCACCCGCGCTTCTTCGCCTATTTCCCGGCCAACGCGGCGCCGGTCTCGGTGGTGGCTGAATATCTGGTGTCGGCGATGGCCGCGCAATGCATGCTCTGGCAGACCTCGCCGGCGGCGACCGAGCTTGAAATGCGGACCGTCGACTGGATGCGCCAGGCGCTCGGCCTGCCGGAAGGATTCTCCGGCGTTATCCAGGATTCGGCCTCGTCGGCGACACTCAACGCGGTGTTGACGATGCGCGAGCGGGCGCTGGACTGGCAAGGCAACAAAAAAGGATTGGCCGGGCAGGGCCGATTGCGCATCTATTCCTCCGATCAGGTGCACACTTCGATCGATCGGGCGATCTGGGTGTCAGGCATAGGCGAGGACAATCTCGTGCGCATTCCTGTCGCCGGCCGTTTTCGCGCCATGGACGCAGCCGCACTCGACGCGGCAATCGTCGCCGACCGCGCGGCCGGCATGTTGCCCGCCGGCATCATCGCCAGCGTCGGCGGCACCAGCACCGGGGGCACGGACGATATTGCAGCAATTGCGGCAGTCGCCGGTCGGCATGGGCTCTACCTGCATGTCGATGCCGCCTGGGCCGGGTCGGCGATGATCTGCCCGGAGTACCGGCATTTCTGGGCTGGCGCCGAGCTGGCGGATTCCATCGTCTTCAACCCCCACAAATGGCTGGGCGCGCAATTCGACTGCTCGATGCAGTTCATTCGCCAGCCCGAGGACCTCGTTCGCACGCTGGCCATCAAGCCCGAATTCCTTAAGACACATGGCCGCGACGGCATCATCAACTATTCCGAATGGTCGGTGCCGCTTGGTCGGCGCTTCCGGGCGCTGAAGCTTTGGTTTCTGCTGCGCGCGCATGGACTGGAAAACCTGCGAACCATGATCCGCAACCATGTCGCCTGGAGCGAGGGCCTTGCCGCTCGGCTGGCAAGGGAGGTGGATTTCGAGATCGTCACCGAGCCGATGCTGTCGCTGTTTTCGTTCCGGCACAAGGCTGCCTCGGGCGCCGATGCCGACGAGCACAATCTGCGGCTCGTCAATGCGATCAACGACGATGGCCGCATCTACCTGACGCAAACGAAGGTCGATGGAAAGGTGGCGATCCGCTTCCAGGTCGGCCAGTTCGACGCGACGGCGGGAGACGTCGATGCCGCTTTCACCGCCATTACCGAAATTGCGCGTGCCACGGCCTGAAAGGCTGGATGAAGGTGGCACCGAGGTTCACCCGTACAATCATCAGATTTCGTTAGCCGGCTTGCACCTTTTCATCGGTTTCGTTTTCTATTATAAGCAAGAAAAACGAAAACGGGAGCTTGCCTTATGTATCTGTCGCCGCGCCATGCCGAGATCATCCAGATGGCCAAGGACAACGGCCGCGTGCTGGTTGATGACCTGGCCACGCATTTCAACGTGACGCCGCAGACCATACGCAAGGACCTCAACGACTTGTGCGACCAGCGGCTGCTTTCGCGTGTCCATGGCGGCGCCTTGTTCCCGTCCGGTATCGAGAACATGGAGTATGAAGCCAGGCGCAAGATCGCGGCCGACGAGAAGGAAGCGATAGGCCGCGCGGCGGCCAGGCTGATCCCCGACAACGCCTCGCTGTTCATCAACATCGGCACCACGACAGAGGCGGTCAGCAAGGCGCTACTCGATCACGACGGCCTGATGGTCATCACCAATAACATCAATGTTGCCAATAGGATGCGCATCTATCCCTCGATCGAGGTGGTGATTGCGGGCGGCGTGGTGCGCGGCTCCGACGGGGGTGTTGTCGGCGAGGCGGCGGTCGATTTCATCAGGCAGTTCAAGGTCGACTACGCTGTCATCGGCGCCTCGGCTATCGATCATGATGGCGCGCTGCTCGATTTTGATTTCCGCGAGGTGAAGGTGGCGCAAGCGATCATCGCCAACGCCAGGCACGTCATCCTGGTTTCCGACCAGACCAAGTTCGAACGCACGGCGCCTGTGCGTATCGGCCATCTGTCGCAGGTCAACACCTTCATCACCGATCGCTGCGACATCCCGTCCGTGCGCAAGATCTGCCAGGAGGCCGAGGTTCAGCTCATCGAGACGTCGCTTGGCTGACGCAATTCACGGTCTTCTCACAGGCGTGTGATATTTCGTTTGACATTCGTTATGAGTTCGAAATAATTCCGCCACGGTTTCGCAAAAGAGCAAAAATGGTGCAATGCGAAATCGTGGAGGAGCTAGGTGGACACATCTTCAGTCCGGGACATTTTCGTCATAGGTGGCGGCATCAACGGCTGCGGCATCGCCCGCGATGCCGTGGGACGCGGGTTCTCGGTCTTTCTCGCCGAAATGAACGATCTCGCCAGCGGAACCTCGTCCGGTTCGACCAAGCTGATCCATGGCGGGCTGCGCTATCTCGAATTCTATGAATTCCGCCTGGTGCGCGAGGCGCTGATGGAGCGCGAGGTTCTGTGGAAGAACGCTCCGCACATCATCTGGCCGATGCGCTTCGTGCTGCCCTATGCCAAGGGCCTGCGCCCGGCCTGGCTGATCCGGCTCGGCCTTTTCCTTTACGACCACATCGGCGGGCGCAAGTTGCTGCCGGCGACCAGAACGCTCGACATGGCAAGCGACCCGGCGGGCAAGCCTTTGAAGCCGCTGTTCAAAAAGGCTTTCGAATATTCGGATGGCTGGGTCAACGATGCGCGGCTGGTAGCGCTGAATGCTCGTGACGCCGCTGACCGGGGCGCAACGATCCGGACTCGCACCAAAGTGGTTGGAGCGCGCCGCGAGGGCGGAATCTGGGCGATAAAGATCGAGGACCTGCGGACCGGCGAGACCGACGAGGTCAAGGCACGGTTGCTGGTCAATGCGGCGGGTCCTTGGGTCGACCACGTGCTGTCCGGCGTCGTCGGCCTCAACGACGTGCACAATGTCCGCCTCGTGCAGGGCAGCCACATCGTCATCGCCAAGAAGTTCGACGACCCGCGCGCCTATTTCTTCCAGAACAGGGACGGCCGCATCATCTTCGCCATCCCCTACGAAGACGAGTTCACGCTGATCGGCACCACCGACCAGGATTATCCCGGCGACCCACACGATGTGAGGATCAGCGACACCGAGATCGACTATCTCTGTGCCGCGGCGAGCGAGTATTTCGCGGTTCCCGTCAAGCGTTCCGACATCGTCTGGACCTATTCGGCCGTGCGTCCGCTCTACGATGACGGCGCCTCCAAGGCGCAGGAAGCGACACGTGACTATGTGCTGAAGGCGGATGGCGGCGACGGCGCCGCGCCGCTGGTCAACGCGTTTGGCGGCAAGATCACCACCTATCGCCGGCTGTCGGAATCGATGCTGGAGAAGATCGAAGGTTTTCTCGGCAAGCGCGGCAAGCCGTGGACATCAGATGCGCCGCTGCCGGGCGGCGATTTTCCGGCCACGGGTTTCGATGCGCAGGTGGCGAAGCTGAAAAGCGCCTATCCTTTCCTCGACCAGCGCTTGGCGCGCCGGCTGACGAGGCTCTATGGAACGCGTGTACAGGTGCTGCTCGGCTTGGCCAAGTCGATTGCCGATCTCGGCCGCAATTTCGGTGGCGATCTCCACGAAGCCGAGGTGCGCTATCTCGTTGAAAACGAATGGGCTGTGACGGCGGAAGACGTGCTGTGGCGGCGAACCAAGCGCGGCCTGCATCTTAACCGCGAGCAGGTCGCGGCACTCGATGAATTCATGCGCGGCATAAGCCGGCAGCACGTCGCGGCCGCCGAATGAAGAGGTTTTGAGCTGATGCGGAAAGCCTGGGAGGAGGCGTCATGCTGGAACTGAGGAACGTCACCAAGACGGTCGGTGCGGTCGAGCACATCCGCGACGTGTCGCTGACGCTTCAGCACGGCTCGCTCAACGTTTTGCTCGGGCCCACACTTTCAGGCAAGACCAGCCTGATGCGGCTGATGGCCGGCCTCGATGTGCCGACCTCCGGCTCGGTCTGGTTCGACGGCCGGAATGTCACTGGCACGCCTGTGCAGAAGCGCAAGATCGCCATGGTCTACCAGCAGTTCATCAATTATCCGGCGATGACCGTCTATGACAACATCGCCTCACCCCTCAAGGTGGCCGGCGTCGAGCAGGGCAAGATCGACAGCCAGGTGCGCGAAGCGGCGGCACTCCTCAAACTGACCCCCTATCTCGACCGCACGCCGCTCAATCTGTCGGGCGGGCAGCAGCAGCGCACCGCGCTGGCGCGCGCCATCGTCAAGAATGCCAGCCTTGTGCTGCTCGACGAACCGCTTGCAAATCTCGACTACAAATTGCGCGAGGAATTGCGAGCCGAACTGCCGAGGATATTCGCGGCCGCCGGTACCATCTTCGTCTATGCCACCACCGAGCCACATGAGGCCCTGCTGCTCGGCGGCAATACGGCAACGCTGTCGGAAGGCCGCATCACCCAGTTTGGGCCGACCATCGACGTGTTCCGCAAACCGGTCGACCTGGTGACGGCGAAGACCTTCGCCGATCCGCCGCTCAACACCATCGTGCTGGCCAAGAAGGGGGCGGATTTTCTGCTGGAGGGCGGCGTCAAGCTGCCGGTGCCCGCTGATCTCGTCGGCATCGCCGATGCGAACTATACGGTCGGCTTCCAGCCGCACCATCTTTCGCTCGACCGGCCCAATGCCTCCGCGGTGCCGGTGCGGGCGAAAGTCACCATCACGGAAATCACCGGGTCCGAAAGCTTCATCCATCTCGACTTTGCCGATGTGCGCTGGGTGATGTTGACCCATGGCATCAGGGATTTCGAGACAGACGCGGTGGTCGAAGTGTTCATCGATCCACGTCACATCATGGTCTTCGACGAGCACGGCCGGGCCGTGACCGCGCCGAAGCTGGCGGCTTGAGGAGGACGATATGGCGCGCATCGACGTCAACCATGTCAGGCATTCCTATCTACCGAACCCGCGCAAGGATGCCGATTTCGCGCTGCGCGAAGTGCATCACACTTTCGAGGATGGTGGTGCCTACGCGCTGCTCGGACCGTCCGGCTGCGGCAAGACCACGCTGCTCAACATCATATCGGGGCTGCTGCATCCCTCGCATGGCCAGTTGCTGTTCAACGGCAGGGACGTGACCAATCTGTCGACGCAGGAGCGCAATATCGCGCAGGTGTTCCAGTTCCCGGTCATCTACGACACCATGACGGTCTATGACAATCTGGCGTTCCCGCTACGCAATCGCGGCGTACCGGAGGCAGATGTCGACCGCAAGGTGCGCGAGACGCTGGAGATGATCGACCTGGCGTCCTGGGCGAAGAAGAAGGCCAGGGGCCTGACCGCCGACCAGAAGCAGAAGATCTCGCTCGGCCGCGGCCTGGTGCGCTCGGACGTCAACGCCATCCTGTTCGACGAGCCGCTGACCGTCATCGACCCGCATATGAAGTGGGTGCTGCGCTCGCAATTGAAACAGCTTCATCGCCGCTTCGGCTACACGATGGTGTATGTCACCCACGACCAGACCGAGGCGCTGACCTTCGCTGACCAGGTCGTCGTCATGTATGATGGCGGCATCGTGCAGATCGGCACGCCGGCCGAACTGTTCGAGCGGCCGCGCCATACCTTTGTCGGTTATTTCATCGGTTCGCCGGGCATGAACGTCATGCCTGTGGCGATCGACGGCAAGACGGCGACGCTCGGCTCGCAGCGTATCGAACTGCCGGGCGCGCCCAAAGCCGCCGGCGGCGCCGTCGAACTCGGCATTCGCCCCGAATATGTGCGGCTCGGCCGGGACGGCATGGCCGTCTCGATCACCAAGGTCGAGGATGTCGGCCGCCACAAGGTGGTTCGCGCCAAGCTGGAAGGCAGGGACATCGCTGCCGTCATAGGTGAGGACGAGACCGTGCCAGCCGAACCGAAGGTGCGGTTCGATCCGGCCGGCATCAACATCTATGCCGGTTCCTGGCGTGTCGAGATGGGGGCATAGATGGACAAGACCTGGAACAACAAGGCCTGGTTCCTCGTGCTGCCGGTGCTGGTGCTGGTGGCCTTCACCGCCGTCATACCGCTGATGACGGTGGTCAACTATTCGGTGCAGGACACGTTCGGCAACAATGTCTTCACCTGGGCCGGCACCGAATGGTTCGAGGAACTGCTTTCATCCAGCCGCTTCTGGGAAGCGATGGTTCGCAACCTGATCTTTTCCTTTATCATCCTGGCGATCGAGGTGCCGCTCGGCATCTTCATCGCGCTCAACATGCCGAAGAAGGGCTGGGGCGTGCCGGTCTGCCTGGTGCTGATGTCGCTGCCACTGCTGATCCCGTGGAATGTCGTCGGCACCATCTGGCAGGTGTTCGGACGCAACGACATCGGGCTGTTGGGCTATTACCTCAACGCGCTCGGCATCGACTACAATTATGTGCAGGATCCGTTCGATGCCTGGGTGACGATCATCGTCATGGATGTCTGGCACTGGACCAGCCTTGTCGTGCTGCTCTGCTATGCCGGACTGGTCTCGATCCCCGATGCCTTCTACCAGGCGGCAAAGATCGACGGGGCCTCGCGATGGGCGGTATTCCGCTACATCCAGCTGCCTAAGATGCAGCGCGTGCTTTTGATCGCCGTGCTGCTGCGCTTCATGGACAGTTTCATGATCTACACCGAACCGTTCGTCGTCACCGGCGGCGGGCCGGGCAACTCGACGACCTTCCTGTCGATCGACCTCGTCAAGACGGCGCTCGGCCAGTTCGACCTTGGCCCGGCGGCCGCCATGTCGCTGGTCTACTTCCTCATCATCCTGTTGTTGTCATGGGTGTTCTACACCGTGATGACCAATTACGACGCGGAGCGCTGAAATGGCTGGCGCCAATGAACGAACCGAGCGCAATTCGATGAACGGGACCGCCTCGGAAAGTCTCGCCGGTACACTGTCGCAGAGCGATCTCGACAGGCGCATGCGCCGGCGCGGCGAGGAATCGCGCTGGTGGTGGATCGTGCCGACGCTCTACATCATCGTACTTCTGCTGCCGATTTACTGGCTCATCAATATGAGCTTCAAGACCAATGCCGAGATCGTCAACTCGATGACGCTCTACCCGCACACGCCGACAATCGCCAACTACGTCACCATCTTCACGCAGAGGGCTTGGTATTCCGGCTACATCAACTCGATCACCTATGTCGTCATGAACATGGTGATTTCGGTGTCGGTGGCGCTGCCTGCGGCTTACGCTTTCTCGCGCTATCGTTTCCTCGGCGATAAGCATCTATTCTTCTGGCTGCTGACCAACCGCATGGCGCCGCCGGCCGTGTTCGCACTGCCGTTCTTCCAGCTCTATTCGGCCTTCGGCCTCATCGACACGCATATCGCGGTGGCGCTGGCGCACTGCCTGTTCAACGTGCCGCTGGCGGTGTGGATCCTCGAAGGCTTCATGTCGGGCGTGCCGAAGGAGATCGATGAAACCGCCTATATTGACGGCTATTCCTTCCCGCGCTTCTTTGTCAGGATATTCATGCCGCTGATCGCCAGCGGCATCGGCGTCGCCTGCTTCTTCTGCTTCATGTTCTCATGGGTGGAACTGTTGATCGCGCGCACACTGACCACCACCGACGCCAAGCCGATCGCCGCCACCATGACGCGCACCGTATCGGCCGCCGGCATGGACTGGGGCCTCCTTGCCGCAGCCGGCGTGCTGACGCTGATCCCTGGTGCGCTCGTCATCTGGTTTGTCCGCAACTATATCGCCAAGGGCTTCGCCCTGGGGAGGGTATGATCATGAATCTCGACCTCTCCTGGATGGCGTGGACGTGGCCGACGGCCGCTTTCTTCGCCACCATTCTTCTGTTGCTGTGCGGCATGGCCGCTTGGGAATACGCCTCGCCAGGCGGCAATCCGCGCGTCGGCATGCTGCGCTTCGAGACGACACGCGGCGATCGCCTGTTTCTGTCGCTGCTTGGCAGTGCCTTTATTCATCTCGCTTGGCTGGGTCTCGTCGGATCCAACCTTTGGTGGGCTCTCGCTCTCTCCGTGGTCTACGCCGTCGGCGTGTTCCGCTACGTATAGAGGGGGAAACTGTTGGAGCGGCCGCGTGCCGGCGACTGCTCCAGATCGCACTTGAAACTTAAAACTGTGGAGGAAACTAATGCGACGGCAATTTTTAACGTCAACGACCGCCCTTGTCCTGTTGCTGGGGGCAGGCAATGCCTATGCCGGAATGGACGAAGCCAAGTCCTTCCTGGACAAGGAAATCGGCCCCCTGTCGACGCTTTCGCGCGCCGATCAGGAAGCCGAAATGCAATGGTTCATCGACGCCGCCAAGCCGTTCGCCGGCATGGACATCAAGGTCGTCTCTGAAACCATCGCCACCCACCAGTATGAATCGCAGGTGCTGGCGCCGGCCTTTACCGCCATCACCGGCATCAAGATCACACATGACGTTATCCAGGAAGGCGACGTCGTTGAGAAGATCCAGACGCAGATGCAGACCGGCCAGAACCTCTATGACGGCTGGGTCAACGATTCCGACCTGATCGGCACCCACTGGCGCTACCAGCAGGTGCGCAATCTGACCGACTGGATGGCGGGTGAGGGCAAGGACGTCACCAATCCGAACCTGGACCTGAAGGACTTCATCGGCACCTCGTTCACGACGGCTCCCGACAAGAAGCTCTACCAACTGCCCGATCAGCAGTTCGCCAACCTCTACTGGTTCCGTTACGACTGGTTCAACGACGAGAAGAACAAGGCCGACTTCAAGGCGAAATACGGCTACGACCTCGGCGTTCCGGTCAATTGGTCGGCGTATGAGGATATCGCCGAATTCTTCACCGGTCGCGAGATAGACGGCAAGAAGGTCTATGGCCACATGGACTACGGCAAGAAGGACCCGTCGCTGGGCTGGCGGTTCACCGACGCCTGGCTGTCGATGGCCGGCAATGGCGACAAGGGCCTGCCGAATGGCTTGCCGGTCGACGAGTGGGGCATCAAGGTCGACGAGAATTCACGCCCTGTCGGCTCCTGCACCGCCCGCGGCGGCGATACCAATGGTCCTGCGGCGGTCTATTCGATCCAGAAGTATCTCGACTGGTTGAAAGCCTACGCGCCTGCCGAAGCGCAAGGCATGACCTTCTCCGAATCCGGCCCGGTGCCGGCGCAAGGGGCGGTTGCCCAGCAGATCTTCTGGTACACCGCCTTCACCGCTTCGATGGTCGACGCCGGCGCCAAGGCGGTGCTGAACGACGATGGCACGCCGAAGTGGCGCATGGCGCCGTCGCCGCACGGCGTCTACTGGAAGGACGGCATGAAGCTCGGCTACCAGGACGTGGGTTCCTGGACGCTGATGAAGTCGACGCCGACCGATCGCGCCAAGGCCGCCTGGCTCTACGCGCAATTCGTCACCTCGAAGACCGTGGACGTGAAGAAGAGCCATGTCGGCCTGACCTTCATCCGCGAGAGTACTATCCACGACAAGAGCTTCACCGAACGTGCGCCGAAGCTCGGCGGCCTGATCGAGTTCTACCGCTCACCCGCCCGTGTGCAGTGGTCCCCGACCGGCACCAACGTGCCTGACTATCCGAAGCTGGCTCAGCTCTGGTGGCAGGCAATCGGCGATGCGTCGTCCGGAGCCAAGACGGCGCAGGAAGCGATGGACTCGCTCTGCGGCGAGCAGGAGAAGGTCATGAGCCGCATCGAGAAATCGGGTGTCCAGGGCGATATCGGCCCGAAGATGGCCGAAGAGCATGATCTCGCCTACTGGAACGCCGACGCGGTCAAGAAGGGCAATCTCGCGCCTCAGCTCAAGATCGAGAACGAGAAGGAAAAGCCGGTCACCATCAACTACGACGAACTGGTCAAGAGCTGGCAAAAGTAAGACGATCTATGCGGGCGTTCGCGCCCGTGTGAATTGAGGGAGGCGGCGCGTTGCCGTCTCCCTTCTTTTTGTTAAGGCGGAGGATGCAGAATGAGCGGTTTGGTGCTTGCGATCGACCAGGGAACGACATCGACACGGGCGATCCTGTTCGACGGCACGATGAATGTCGCAGGCAGCGGGCAGAAGGAATTCGCCCAGCACTATCCGGCCTCAGGCTGGGTCGAACACGATCCGGAGGAGATCTGGTCGAGCGTCATTGAGACGGTGAGGGCTGCGCTGAAGAATGCCGGCCGCGACGCTTCGGATGTGGCTGCGATCGGCATCACCAACCAGCGCGAGACGGTCGTCATCTGGGATAAAGCGACCGGCAAACCGATTCACAACGCCATTGTCTGGCAGGACCGGCGCACCGCACCGCTATGCCAGAAGCTCAGGAAGCAGGGGCTTGAGAAGAAATTCACCCGCAAGACCGGCCTGCTGCTCGACCCCTATTTCTCCGGCACCAAGATCGCCTGGATGCTGGACAAGGTGAAGGGCGCGAGGAAGCGTGCCGAGAGGGGCGAGCTGCTCGCCGGCACCATCGACAGCTTTTTGATCTGGCGGCTGACCGGCGGCAAGGTTCACGCCACTGATGCCACCAACGCGTCGCGCACGCTGGTCTACAACATTGCGGAGAATGCCTGGGACGAGGAGCTGCTGGCCATCCTGCGCATCCCCGCCGCGATGCTGCCCCAAGTCAAGGATTGCGCCGATGATTATGGAATAACAGAGAAAAACCTGTTTGGCGCCGAAATCAGAATCCTCGGCGTTGCCGGCGACCAGCATGCCGCGACGATTGGCCAGGCCTGCTTCGAACCGGGCATGATGAAATCCACCTATGGCACCGGCTGTTTTGCGTTGCTCAACACCGGCAGCGACCTGGTGCGGTCGAAGAACCGACTCTTGACCACCATTGCCTATCGGCTGAACGGCAAGACCACCTATGCGCTGGAAGGCTCGATCTTCATCGCTGGGGCTGCCGTGCAATGGCTGCGCGACGGCATCAAGGTGATCGGCAAGGCAGAACAGAGCGGCAAACTCGCGGCGGAAGCCGATCCGACGCAGAACGTCTATCTGGTGCCGGCCTTTGTCGGGCTCGGTGCGCCGCACTGGGATGCCGAGGCGCGGGGCGCGATTTTCGGATTGACCCGCAACACCGGACCGGCGGAGTTTGCCCGCGCGGCACTGGAATCCGTCGCCTACCAGACCCGCGACCTGCTCGACGCCATGCACAAGGATTGGAAGGGCGCCAAGGCAAAGACGGTGCTCAGGGTCGATGGCGGCATGGTGGCATCGGACTGGACCATGCAGCGCCTGGCCGACATTCTCGACGCGCCGGTCGATCGGCCGACAATTCTGGAGACGACCGCGCTGGGGGCGGCATGGCTTGCCGGTTCGAAGGCCGGCGTATGGCCGAAGGCGCGGGAATTCGCGAAGACCTGGGCCCTGGAGCGGCGGTTCGTGCCCGAGATGGAATCCGCTACCCGGTCCGTCAAATTGATGGGCTGGCGGGACGCTGTGCGCCGGACATTGAGCGTGCCATAATCGCCTTGAGGTGAGGGCTTGGCGAGGGGGAAATGACGCCGGAATGGTATAGCAACTGGTGCGCGGAGGCATTCGAACAGCTTACCGCGAAGAACGCCCGTCTGGAGAAGGATTTCCACTTGGGGCACTGGCCGCGCTATGACTACGACCTGACAGCGGGGAAGCTGCTGTTTTCACAGGAAGGGAAGGTCGCGGTCGTCGCCGAAATCCAGATCGCGGGTTCCACGAGCACAATGGCTGGCAACTGGCTGTGGGGCCTGGGCGAACTCCAACCTGCCCGACGAACTCCTTGCGGACGCAAAGCAGGTCCGATCCTTCGGGGAACAGAACGGCATCGACGAGCTGGCGCAGGCTTACGTGGTCGATACCGACGACGACCTCGAAGCACTCGGATGGGAACTCAGCGGGGCTATGGTACGGATTTGCGACGCTGTTGGAGCGTACCGCTCTCCCCGCGGCAAAGGTGGCGGTCTTTACCTGGTTATCAAGAGCCTGAGCTGGGCCAGCTGACAAACGCGACCACTGCCAACCATGTTAGGATAGACGCGACAAGGCCCGCGTCTTCTACACGCGGGCCTTTACTCACCATTACCAGCTACTGATACTCAATACGGATCAGTAAGGGGAGCGGCACTCCCGACGAGGACCATTGTTCGGCTGGAAGGTGTTGTCGGAAGCGCGGTAGCTCCGATAATGATCGTAGCACCACTGAACGTGCGAGTTGCCTTCATAGACGCGGTTGTTCTCGTTGTTGACAATCGCGCCGGTGATCAGCGCGCCAGTCGCGAAGGCGGCCAGCGGGAACCAGTAGTCGCCATGACGGCGATAGCCGCGGCGATATTCACGATAGCCGCGATGCCCATTCCAATACATGTCACCGTTGCGGCTAAAGCTTCGATTGCGCGAGAAATTGCGGTCGAAGGAGCGGTTTCTCCTCCACTCCCGGTATTGCACCGTCTGCACATCCGGCGCTGCCGCCTGGGAGAGTGGCACGAAGTTGGGCTGGGCGTTGACCGGCACCACCTCCGCCGCGACGAATGTCGCCGAAAGGGTGGCGGCAAGCAGGCCCGTTGTGATTCTATTCATTGGTATTCTCCTCGAGGGTTGGCGAACGTCCCTTTGGCAAAAAACGACAGTGCGTCGGATTTGTTCCGCCGTGTAGGCAGCCGTTCCCGCACGAAACCCAAACCGCCGGGCTGGTCGCCAGAACCCGGGGGAACAAGCAAGGGGCAGCGAATTAGGGCAAAGAGCAGGTTTGGAACCCCTCTTTTCCGGTTGACCGGTCGCGGCACTCTCCCTATGTTCCGCGCAATTTCGAGGGCGGCCTTTTCGAGCCCGCGGGAGCGCGTAGCTCAGCCGGTAGAGCAACTGACTTTTAATCAGTAGGTCATGGGTTCGAATCCCATCGCGCTCACCATCGTCAAATGACATGCCAGCGCTTTTGATTTGCCCATGTATCTTTGCGGCGCTCAACGACCGTTCAGACGCCTCCTGACAGGTGCACGTCCAGAACGGCGGCTTTCTTGGCGATCAGTCCTGTCAGATCCGCGTCGGATCGCTTGGTGCCGGTCCGTTCGCGCAGCAACGAGATGACCGCGCTCATCGAAAGCTGGGCAGTGCGATCGCTCAGGATAGCGTCCACCGCGCCGGCAACATCCGGGGTCTCCGTCGGTGCTCGCATGATCGGTTCCTTTCTGTTCAGGTCGGCCTCGGCGCCGTTGGCCGGTCCCCGCACGCCACGGTCGAAGATGACGGCCAGGCCGTTCTTCACGGCGAGGGCGGCGACCATGTCGTCGAGGTCGTGATCGGAAAGCGCTGGCTCCGAAGGATCGGGCTTCAGGGTTCTGCGGATCACTCGGGCAGCCTGATCAGTCGACACAAAGCCAAAATGCCGTTTTCTGGCCTCGACATATTGCTCGATGATCATGCTCAGGCGCCGCGCTGCGATATCCCTGGGTTGCTGCATCTGGGCCTCCTTCGGCTGCCGCAAGCGCAAGGTCGACAGCACCAGAAGGAAATAGGGCGGCGGATCTACTCAAACAGGGGACGGATCGATCATTCGACGCACCTTGCGCTGATATAGGAACGATCCGGGCCTTGATGCATTTTGGCTCTATGACCAGCTCATTGAGGGACGCCGGGACATGAAGATTGCCCATGTCGCACCACTCTACGAATCGGTGCCGCCACGACTTTACGGGGGTACCGAGCGTATCATCTCGTATCTTACCGAAGCTCTCGTCGATCTCGGCCACGAGGTGACGTTGTTTGCCAGCGGCGACACGAAGAGCTCCGCCAAACTGGTGCCATGCCGCGAAAGGGCGCTTCGTCTCGATCCGCGTCCGCTGAAGTCCGAGATCGCGGCACATTTGTCGATGCTCGACGAAGTGCGCAAACGGGCCGACGACTTCGACGTCGTGCATTTCCATCTGAGCCATTTCCTGCATTTCCCGTTTTTTCGTGATATGCCGCAGCGCACGGTGACGACGCCGCATGGCAGGCTGGATTACGCGGACCTCGCGCAAGCCTATGACCGGTTCCCGCGGTTCCCCATGATTTCCATATCCCGCAGCCAGCGGGCGCGGTTCGCATCCGCGAACTGGCTGGCGACGATCCATCACGGGCTGCCGCTTGACCTTTATGAGGCCGATTTCGAGGCCGGTTCGGACGGTACCTACCTTGCTTTTCTCGGCAGAATGTCACGCGATAAGCGGCCGGACCGGGCAATCGAGATTGCCCGCCGAACCGGCCTGAAACTGAAGCTCGCCGCCAAGGTCGGCGATGGCGACCGCGCCTATTTCGAGGAAGTCGTACAGCCGCTGATCGATGGCGACCGGGTCGAGTATGTCGGCGAGATTGGCGAGGACCAGAAGGCCCGGTTTTTGGGCAATGCGGCCGCCTTGCTGTTTCCCATCGACTGGCCTGAACCCTTCGGGCTTGCGGTGATCGAGGCCATGGCGTGCGGAACCCCGGTCATGGCTTGGAGTTGCGGCGCTATGCCCGAGATCATCGATCATGGGGTCACCGGCTTTGTCGTCGAAACCATCGAAGATGCCGTCGCCTCGATGCCGGCTCTCCTGCAACTCGACAGGCGACGAATAAGAACGGCCTTCGAAAGGCGGTTTTCGGCCGATAGAATGGCCAGGGATTATGTCGAGGCCTATTCGCGGCTGACCACCGGCCACGAAGAGAGCAGGGCCTCATAGATCTTCAACCCGTTCGGAAACCAGCACGGGACAATCTTCTTGACCATTACCCAACTCGACGAGCGCAAGCTCGATCCTGCGATAGCACTGGCTTCCCTGGACGAAACCGCGCCCAGGGAGCCGCATCGGCTTTACGCTCTCAAGCATGGCGATTGCTTTGCCGTCGCCGACGCCTATGGCGACATACGTGGCGCCGGCGACGGCTTCTTCCGCGACGACACGCGCGTGCTCTCCGAATTTCGCCTGACGGTTGGCGGACGATCGTTGTCGCTGCTGGGCGCATCGCTCAGCCAGGACAACGTCCTGTTCACCAGCAACCTGACCAATCTGCCGATCGAGAGCGCCGCGGGCCGCCAGATTCCGCAGGGCGCGATCCATATCGAGCGGGTCAGGCTTCTGTGGCAGGAAAGGCTATATGAACGCATCACGCTCTCGAACTATAGCCGGGAGCATTCGACGGTCTTGGTGTCACTGCGCTTCGGTGTTGATTTTCGCGACATGTTCGAAGTCCGGGGCTCGACCCGCTCCAAGCGCGGTACCGCGCACACGGCCGAGATCGACCAGAGTTCGGTCGTGCTCCGCTACGAAGGGCTGGACAAGGTCGTACGGACCTCGGCCATTTCGTTTTCACAGCCCCCGGATCAACTGACCTCCGAGCGGGCGGATTTCTTCATTGCCGTCACCAAGCGCAGCCGCCAGACGCTGTATGTGGAGGTGGGGAGCAAGACAACGGCCCGCCCGCAAAGTGAACGTTTCCGGGCCGCGGCGGCGCGCGCCCGTTTCGGCATGCGCGCCAAGCGCCGGCATGGGGCAACGCTGCACAGTTCAGGCCGCGTCTTCAATGATTGGATGGAACGGGCGCGTGCCGATGTGGCATTGCTCACCACGGAACTGGCGACCGGGCCTTACCCATATGCCGGGATCCCGTGGTTCTCCACCGCCTTCGGCCGCGACGGCGTGATTTCAGCTCTGCAGATGCTTTGGCTCAATCCCGGCCTGGCTCGTGGCGTGCTTGCCTTTCTCGCCCAGCACCAGGCGACCGAAACCTCTCCCTTCAGCGATTCCGAGCCCGGCAAGATCATGCACGAGACCCGCAAGGGCGAGATGGCGGCGCTGAGCGAGTTGCCGTTCGGCCGCTACTATGGCGGCGTCGATACGACGCCCCTCTACATCCATCTTGCCTGCGCCTATGCGGACCGCACGGGAGACACGGCTTTCATCGATGGCCTTTGGCCATCGCTGTGCGCCGCCGCCGAGTGGATCGAGACAGCGAGCCGTTCGACAGGGTTTCTTACCTATCAGCGCGCCGCGGAATCCGGCCTTGCCAACCAGGGATGGAAGGACAGCTTCGATTCCGTCTTCCATGCCGACGGCCGCATTCCGAAAGGGCCGATCGCGCTGGTCGAGGTGCAGGGTTACGTCTTTGCAGCATTTCGGGGATTGGCAAAGCTGGCACGGCTGCGCGGCGAAGAGGAGCGGGCGGAGAATTGGGAGCTGCGCGCCGATGCCATTCGCCAACAAGTCGAACGCCATTTCTGGATCGAAGAGCTTGGCTACTATGCGCTGGCGATCGATGGCGATGGCCAGCCCTGCAAGGTGCGCACGTCCAATGCGGGTCACCTGCTCTATGTCGGCCTTCCCAATCCGGATCGCGCACGCATGGTCGCCGACCAGCTGCTGTCGGCTTCGTTCCATTCCGGCTGGGGGCTGAGAACGCTGGCGGACGATGCGATCTTCTTCAATCCGATGTCCTATCATAACGGCTCCATCTGGCCGCACGACACCGCGATCTGCGCCGCCGGGCTGGCGCGATACGGCATCCGCGACAGCGTGGTGCGGTTGATGAGCGGGACCTTCGAATCCGCGGTTCATTTCAACATGCGGCTACCCGAACTGTTCTGCGGGTTCACGCGCTCGGCCGGCGAGGCGCCGATTGCCTATCCGGTGGCTTGCCTGCCGCAGGCCTGGTCCGCGGGCTCCGCCTTCATGCTCATGCAGGCCTGCCTCGGCCTACAGATCGACGGTTGGACGAACGAGATTCACGTGACCCGGCCGCACTTGCCGATCGGCATCGACAATCTTGTCATTCGCCATCTCTCGGTGGGACATGTGGCGGTGGACCTGACGTTTCAGCGCGTGGGGGATCGTGTCGGTGCCTTCCTTGCGGATGCGCATGAAGGATTGGTGCCACTGGTGGTCAAGAGCTGAAAAATCGGAACCATCACGGGTGCGGAACGTTGGATCAGCACGCCAAGGATGCTGGAGTTCCTGTCGGTGGATCTGCCGCGTCCCATTGAAAGGTAATCAATTCGAAATGCCCGACAACAGTTCGTACCTGGTCGTACCCTCGGCCGCACTGTGGCTCTTCGTTCTCGTAATTGTCGGTATCTCATGCGTCGCGCTCGCGGTGGTGCTGTCACGGGCGCGCCGGGCCAGAAACATGAAGCTCGCCCGTCTCGAAGCAGGATCCGTTCGCAGCCCATTGCCGGAGTTCGAAAAGAACGGGCAATCTGCGGCCGCCGCCCTCGTCCAATGGTCGCCGGAAACGTTGCGTCACATTCTGGCGAAGGAACTTCCCGATGCACAGGTGATCGTGGTGTCAAATCGCGAACCCTACATCCATAACCGCAACGGCGACGGCATCCAGCTGGTCGTACCCGCCAGCGGGCTGGTCTCCGCCCTGGAGCCGATCACGCGCGCCTGTGCGGGCACATGGATCGCCTATGGCGGCGGTTCGGCCGATGCGCTGGTGGTCGACGAAAACGACCGCGTCGAAGTGCCGCCCGAAAACCCTTCCTATACGTTGCGCCGTGTCTGGCTGAGCGAGGAAGAACAGCAAGGCTATTATCTCGGCTTTGCCAATGAGGGGCTTTGGCCGCTGTGCCACATAGCCTTCACCCGACCGATATTCCGTGCGTCCGACTGGGAGGCCTACGAGGCGGTCAACCGCAAATTCGCCGACACCGTCGTCGCGGAGGCACGTAACGAGCGGCCCATCGTGCTGGTCCAGGACTACCATTTCGCCCTGTTGCCGCGGATGATCCGGGAGCGCCTGCCGGAAGCCATCATCATCACCTTCTGGCACATTCCATGGCCGAATTCCGAGGTGTTCAGCATCTGCCCATGGCGCGAGAAGATCCTAGAAGGATTGTTGGGCAGTTCGATCGTCGGCTTTCACACCCAGTTCCATTGCAACAACTTCATCGACAGCGTCGACCGCTTCCTGGAGAGCAGGATCGAGCGCGAGGATTCCGCCATCTCCTATGGCGGCCAGATCAGCCTGGTTCACGCGTATCCGATTTCAATCGAATGGGAGCCGGCGCGACAGGCCCAGCTGCCCGAGGTGGCGCAATGCCGTCGGCATGTTCGTGAAAAATTCGGGCTGGCGGACGATGTCAGGCTGTGTGTCGGCGTCGAACGTCTCGACTACACGAAGGGCATCCTCGATCGCTTTACCGCACTCGATGAGCTGCTGAGGCTCCATCCGGAATGGATTGGCAAGGTCGCCTTCCTGCAGATCGCGGCACCCAGTCGCGGCACCTTGCCCGCATACCAACAGTTGCATGAAGAGTGTCTGCGTCAAGCCGAGGATCTCAACCGGCGCTATGGCCGCGACGGCTACACTCCCGTCCTGATGGTCACGGAACATCATTCGCAGGAACAGGTCTACGAAATCTACCGGGCCGCCGACGTTTGCTTGGTCACGAGCCTGCATGACGGCATGAACCTGGTGGCCAAGGAGTTCGTCGCGGCGCGCAATGACGAACAGGGGGTCCTGCTGCTCAGCATGTTCGCCGGCGCTTCCAAGGAATTGCTGGAAGCGCTGATCGTCAATCCCTACGACGCCACAATGATGGGCGACGCCTTGTTGCAGGCTTTGACGATGTCGTCGGAAGAGCAGCGGCAGCGCATGCAAAGGATGCGTGAGGTCGTTCGCGACAATAATGTCTACCGGTGGGCAGGCAGCATGCTTCTCGATGCCGCGCGCCTGCGCAAACGCGTTGCGGTCGATCGCGCCGTCGGCGCCGCCCCGACCTCATCGGGCAACGTGATCTCGCTGCTCGATCGCAGACGGGTGGCGGCGCTGTGATGTCGCTTCTGCCAAAGCTGCCCGCGCCTGAGCTCCCAACAGGGCCGTGGGCCTTGTTCCTGGACATTGACGGCACGCTTCTCGAACACGCCGCGCATCCCGATGCGGTGGTTGTCGGCGATGAATTGCGTACGCTGCTGGCGAGGCTCGAATTGCAATTGGATGGAGCTCTGGCGTTCATCACGGGACGATCGATCGCCGCGGTCGACCATCTTTTCCAGCCGCTCAGATTGCGCGCCGCCGGGCTGTATGGGCTTGAGCACAGGCTCATCCGCGACGGCCCGGTCGAGGCAGCGGGAGAGCCGGCCGACATTGCGGCACTTGCCGAGGAAATCGAAGCGGAGCTGGGCAGTTCGGACGTTTATATCGAGCGCAAGGGACCGATCCTGGCAGTCCACACGCGCGCGGCACCGCAACTGTTGCAGCGCGCGACGCAACTGGTCGAACAGGCGTTGGGCAGGTTGCCTACGGGATATCGGGTGCTGGCCGGCAATGCCGGCGTTGAATTGATGCCGCTGGAGGCAGCAAAGGGAGCGGCCATCAGGCGCTTTCTGGATCTGCCGGCTTTCGAGGGGCGGCGGCCGGTGTTTCTGGGCGACGACACATCCGACGAAAATGGTTTCGAGGCCGTGAACGAGATGGACGGCATGTCGATCCGCATCAAACCGCACGGACCGACAGCGGCGCGCCATGTGCTTGCCGACGTCGGGGAGGCTTTGGCTTGGCTGGGTGCGGTGAGCCAGCGTAATTTGGGTGGATCGACCGGCCTGGTCCATCCCTTCAATCGAAGGAGTCCGTGATGACCCAATTCACCAGTCTCATCTTGGAGATCATGCCTGCTTGGCTACGCCGGCGGTCGCTGCCGAATACGCACGAGACCCAGCCGAGTTTCGATCCGTCGCGCCTGCAGGACGCGGATGAGGTCTGGCGCCAGTTTGTTCAAAAGGATCTCTTTGACGCCAACATGCAGGATTACGACGAGACCGGAGATAGAAAGACCAGCCGCCACTGAGGGCGGTTAGCCTTCCCCGAAAACAAGCGAAACATTTCCACCGGCGTGACGCTCGAGGCGGCCGGCAAGGTCGAGTTCAAGCAGCACCATGAAGACCTGGGCGGGATGCAGGCCGGTGTGGCGGATTATCTCGTCGATCGGCACCGGTGTCGGCCCCAGCGCCTCGATCACCTTGGCCCGGTCGCTCTCGCCTGGTGGCGGTGTGGCCGAAAAGTCGGGCGGGTCCTCAAACGGCGGCAGATCAGGCGCCCGCATGCCGGTCAGCGGAAGGATCGCCCTGGAAATGTCCGAAGCTTCGGTGACCAGCGTGGCGCCGTCCTTGAGCAGACCGTTGGTACCGGCCGCGCGCGGATCGAGCGGGGAGCCGGGTACCGCAAAGACCAACCGGCCCATCTCGCCGGCAAGCCTGGCGCTGATCAGCGAGCCTGAGCGCTGTGCTGCCTCAACCACCACCAGCCCAAGAGCGGCGCCCGCGACAAGGCGGTTGCGGCGCGGGAAATCCTGGGCACGCGGCTGCCAGCCGAACGGCATTTCCGAGATGATGGCGCCACGCTCCGCAATGTCATCGCACAGACCGGCATTTTCGGGCGGGTAGGGCAGGTCGAGCCCACCGGCGAGCACGCCGACCGTACCGGTCAAGAGACTGCCCTGATGCGCCGCCGTGTCGATGCCACGTGCCAGGCCGGAGACGATGCCGTAGCCGTCTCGTCCGAGATCGGCTGCCAGCATGCGCGCCATCTTGATGCCGGCAAGCGATGCGTTGCGGGCGCCGACTATCGCGACACCCGGCAACCGGAACACCGCGGCATTGCCCCTGACCGCCAGCATCGGCGGCGGATTGTCCATGCTGCGCAACAGCGGCGGATAGTCCGCCTCCCCAATACCGACAAAGCGTGCTCCAACTCGCCGCGCGGCCTCCATCTCGGCCTCGGCCTCGGCAAGGGAAGGAATGCGCACGATCCGGTTGGCGCCGCCGGAAATCATCAGTTCCGGCAGCATTTCCAACGCGACTTCGGCCGAACCGAAACGGTTGATCAGGTCGCGAAAGGAGGCAGGGCCGACATTCTGGGTGCGGATCAGCCGCAGCCAGCTCAGCCGCTGGCGATCGGTGAGACGCGGCCCGGCGGCCGGTTCGCTCACCCCTTGGCTCCGATCTTGCCTTCGGAGCCGGCAATCAGTCGCGAAATGTTTTCTCGGTGCTTGATGAAGACAATGATGCTCATCACCACGAACAGAATGGCTATCTGCGGCGTGCTCAGGAAATAAAGCGCGATCGGTACCACCACGGCAGCAGCCAGCGCCGCCAGCGATGAGTAGCGGAAGAGGAAAGCCATCACCAACCATACGACAGCGAAGATCAATGCGACTTGCCAGGCAAGGCCGACCAGCACGCCGAGATAAGTGGCGACGCCCTTGCCACCCTTGAAGCCGAGCCATGCCGGGAACAGGTGGCCCAGAAAGGCGCCGAGACCAGCCCAGATCGCGGCTTCAGGCGCGAAATGGCTTGCTATCAGCACGGCGGCCGTGCCTTTCAGCACATCGAGCAGCAAAGTCGCGGCGGCAAGCCCCTTGTTGCCGGTGCGCAGCACATTGGTGGCGCCGATATTGCCTGAACCGATCTTGCGCACATCGCCAAGGCCGGCGGCGCGGGTAAGCAGCAGGCCGAACGGAATCGAGCCCAGCAGATAGCCGAACACCAGCGCCAGGATTGGGCCGTAAGTCATTGTTCCCCCCGCGTTCCCCCAACCATGCCTGAAGTCGCATGGCTACCGCCGGCTCAGGCAGAAAATATTGTGCGGCCCGCCACCAGCGTTTGCAAGACCTTGCCTTGCAGCCGTGCGCCTTCGAAGCAGGTGTTTTTCGAGCGCGAGCGGATACCGCTTTCGCTGACTATCCAGGGTTCATCGAGGTCGACAAGCGCGAGATCGGCGACGGCGCCTGGCTTCAGCGTGCCGCCGGCCAATCCAAACAGCCTCGCCGGCGCGGTGGACAAGGTTTCGATCAGCCTGAGCAGGGGCACGTCGCCATTGTGGTAGAGGCGCAAGGCTGCGCCCAGCAGGGTTTCGAGGCCAATGGCACCGGCCGCGGCGTCGGCGAAGGGCAGGCGCTTGGTATCGACATCCTGCGGATCGTGCGAGGAGACGATGACATCGACCGTTCCGTCCTTGACCGCATCGATCATCGCCAACCGGTCCTCCTCGGCCCGCAGCGGCGGCGTCAGGCGGAAGAAGGTGCGGTACTCGCCAACGTCGTTTTCATTGAGAGACAGATTGTGGATCGACACGCCCGATGTCACTGCCGCGCCGTCGGCCTTCGCACGCGCCACGGCGCTTGCCGCCATTGCCGTCGAGATCTTCGCGGCGTGGTACGAACCTTGCGTCAGCCGCGCCAGCGCGAGGTCACGCTCGAGCGGGATGGATTCGGCTTCACGTGGAATGCCGGAGAGGCCGAGCCAACTGGCATACAGGCCTTCGTTCATGACGCCCGACGACCCAAGATCGGCATCCTGCGTTTCATGGACGATGGTGGCGCCGAAATCGCGCGCATAGGTTAGGGCGCGACGCATCACCAGCGCGCTCGATATGGTATGCCTGCCATCGGTGAAGGCGACCGCACCCGCCTCGCGCAGCAGGCCGAACTCCGTCATTTCGCGCCCGTGGAGGCCCTTGGTGATGGCGGCGGCCGGAAAGATATTGACGACGGCCGTGTCCTTGGCGGTGCGCAGCACGAATTCGACCAGCGCCACATTGTCGATCACCGGATCGGTGTCTGGCATCATCACGATGGACGTGACGCCGCCGGCCGCCGCGGCGACACTTGCCGAAGCGATGGTTTCGCGATGTTCGCCGCCGGGCTCGCCGATGAAGACCCGGCCGTCGATCAGGCCGGGGATGATCGCCTTGCCGCTGCAGTCGATCGCCGTAGCGCCGTCGGGGACGCCGTGGTTCAGCGCCGCCTTGCCCGCGGCAACGATTTTCCTGCCTTCGACTATGACGGAGCCGACTTCATCAAAGCCGCGTGACGGATCGACGATGCGGGCGCGTTCAAAGACCGTGATGCTCATGCGCCGCGGCCTTCTTGATTGCGGCCCTCTTGATTGCGGCCCTCTTGATTGCGGCGGGGATCGAGCAGCGCTTCCATCACCGCCATGCGCACGGCGACGCCCATTTCCACCTGCTCCTGGATGACGCTTTGCGGGCCGTCGGCGATTTCGGACGCGATCTCGACACCGCGGTTCATCGGGCCAGGATGCATGACAAGCGCGTCATCCTTGGCGGCCTTCAGTTTCTCGGCGTCTAGACCAAAATAGCGGAAATATTCGCGCACCGACGGCACGAAGGCTCCTTCCATGCGCTCGCGCTGCAAGCGCAACATCATCACCACATCCGCGTCCTTCAGGCCCTCCGCCATCGAGCGGCAGACGATCACGCCCATTCTGTCGATGCCCGAGGGCAATAGCGTCGAGGGCGCCACCACCCGCACCTGTGCGCCGAGTGCGTTGAGCAGCATGATGTTGGAGCGCGCGACACGCGAATGCAGGATGTCGCCGCAGATCGCCACGATCAGCTTCGACAGCGCACCCTTGGCGCGGCGGATGGTGAGTGCGTCGAGCAGCGCCTGTGTCGGGTGTTCGTGGGCGCCGTCGCCGGCATTGACCACCGAGCAGCCGACCTTCTGCGCCAGGAGGGCCGCCGCGCCCGCCGACTGATGGCGGATGATCAATATGTCAGGCCGCATGGCGTTGAGCGTCATCGCGGTGTCGATGAGCGTTTCGCCCTTCTTTACCGAGGAACTCGCCACCGACATGTTCATGACATCGGCGCCAAGCCGCTTTCCGGCCAGTTCGAACGAGGATTGCGTGCGGGTCGAGGCTTCGTAGAAGAGATTGATCTGGGTGCGGCCGCGCAGCGTCGAGGTCTTTTTTTCGGACTGGCGCGAGATCGCGACCGCCCGATCCGCCCTGTCGAGCAAAAGCTCGATGTCGGCGGGCGAAAGGTCGCTGATGCCCAGAAGATGGCGGTGAGGGTAGAGTGGCAGGGACGAAGCGTCGGTCATCTCAAGGGGCTGCTATAGGGTGCGGATTTCGCGCCCGCAAGCACCCGCTTTGGATTGACGCCGTTCTCCTCAATTTTTTCGTGTAGATAGCCGATTAGATCGGCCGGTATTTTCGTCGCGCGCGCAGCAACGCTTGGCTATATCTAAGCCGACGGCCTCGGATTCGAGGCTTTCCGACAATAGGGCCTTTCTAGAAGGCTCGGCTAGAAGGATTGGGCGTGACCGACGACGTAACGAACCAGCCGCCGCCGCTGACGGGCGGCAACGCCTGGCGAGGCGATCCGTTGCTGATCCAGCTTGCCGAGCGCTTTTCCGATCCGGTGCGCAAGGATCTCGACGGGCTCGGCCGTTTCGTGCTGACGCAAGAAGCCCAGGAACTGGCGCGCCTCGCCAATGTCGAGACGCCGAAACTCAGGACGCATGATCGCCAGGGACGGCGCATCGACCTGGTCGAATTCCATCCCGCCTACCACGCCTTGATGCGCCGCTCGGTGGCCAACGGCCTGCACTCCTCGGTCTGGGAAAATGGCGACGCCGAGATCGGCCGCCGCCATCAGGTGCGGGCCGCCCGTTTTTACCTGACGGCGGAACTCGAGACCGGGCATCTCTGCCCCATCACCATGACCAGCGCCTCGCTGGCGGCATTGATGGCCAGCCCAAAACTGTTTCGCGAATGGGCGCCGCGCGTGACGACGCGCAAATACGACCAGAGCCAGAAGCCGCCCGTCGAAAAGACCGGACTGACGCTCGGCATGGGCATGACCGAGAAACAGGGCGGCACCGATGTGCGTGCCAATGTGACCCGGGCGGAACGCGTCGGCAGCGGCTTCTACCGCCTGACGGGACATAAATGGTTCATGTCGGCGCCGATGTCGGACGCCTTCCTGGTGCTGGCACAGGCGCCGGAGGGACTGTCCTGCTTCCTGGTGCCGCGCGTGCTCGGCGACGGGTCTGGCAACGGCTTTCGCTTCCAGCGGCTGAAGGACAAGCTCGGCAATCGCTCGAACGCGTCTTCCGAGGTTGAATTCGTCAACGCCATCGGGGAGATGGTCGGCGAACCCGGCGCCGGCGTCAAGACGATCATGGACATGGTGACGCTGACCCGGCTCGACTGCGCGGTGGCGTCTTCGGCGATCATGCGGGCGGGGCTGGCCGAAGCGATCCATCATGCCCGCCATCGCCAGGTGTTCGGTTCGACCTTGATCGAGCAGCCGTTGATGCAGCGCGTGCTGGCCGACATGGCGCTCGATGTTGCCGCGGCGACCGCGCTGTCGTTCCGGCTGGCGCGTTCCTTCGACGAGGCGGCGAGCGATCGCGGCGAGGCGGCGTTCGCCCGCGCCATGACGCCGGTCGTCAAATACTGGGTCTGCAAGATCGCGCCGCCGCTGCTTTACGAGGCGATGGAGTGCCTTGGCGGCAATGGCTATGTCGAGGAAGCTCCGCTCGCCCGTTATTACCGCGAAGCGCCTGTTAACGCGATCTGGGAAGGATCGGGCAATGTCATGGCGCTCGACGTGCTACGCGTGCTTGGCCGCGCGCCGGGGCTTTTCGAAGAGGTATTGACCGGCATCGACCGCGACCTCGGCGCCGGCGGGCGCGGCACGATCGGCGTTCTGAAGGCGGCCATGCAGGTCGCTTCAACCGACGAGGGCTCGGCCCGGCTGCTGACGGAACAGCTTGCGCTCTCTGCGGCGGCCGCCGAGTTGCGTCGGCTCGGGGCAGGGCGGATCGCCGATGCCTTCGTCGAAACGCGGCTCGCGGGCCAGTGGCGCAATACTTACGGCATGCTCGATTCGCGCCACGACGCGCGCATGATCATCGATACGCTCTATCCGCCGGTGAATTGACGGAGATGCCGTTCATGTTCGAGGGGCGTTGCCGGAATCCCCACTGACCCGCCGTCGCCGTTAACCTTAACAAATGGTTTCCGTTGCGGCGGCGAACCGCAAAGCCCACTGTCATTCCTGTCGAAGCAGGAATCACGATGCGACACGTACTGACCTCCTTTCTGTCCGTGCACTGGGCGATCGTTTTTGCCCTGCTCGCGGTGATCTGTATCGATGGAAATCGAGGTGTGACGGCGGCTCTCGGCGTACTCGGCGTGGTCGTCGAGAGCGCCCAGTTTGTCAATCTGGAGAACATCGTCGTGGTCGCTCCGCTGGCGATCGCGTTGCTGGTCGTGGCGGTGCTGTTCTTCTGGGCCTTTGTCGATACGCTGATCAACGACGCGTCCAGCCCGGGCGCCGACAGCGTCGTTCGCATCGCCTTTATTTCCGCTTCCGGGGTGATGTCGATGATCCTGATCGGCGGTGCGGCCCAAGGCATCAACGGCCTGTTCATGGTGGTCGCCGTGCAACTGGCCGCACTTCTGGTCTCCTATGTCGCGATGCTCGCCGAACGACGTTCGGTAGCTGCGCTGGATGAGGAGGATTTCCACGCCACGGCGCACAGCATGGCGAAGGCCGCGGCGCATAATTCGCTGCTCTCCATGATATCGGGACGGACCGGTCCGAACGGGAAGGGAGGCCGCTGATGCGCTACATCTTCGCATTGTGGGCCGCGCCGATGGCGCTGTTTTGGGGCTGGTTCTACCTGTCGCTCAACGACATGAATTTCGGCTATGTGATGCTCAGCCGGCAGTTGCACGATTTCGTGTTCCAGCTCTACGGTCAGATGCTCGGCATCGATCCCGCAACCATCCCGGGCATGGTGGCAAAAGCCTGCGTGTTCGATGGCTTGCTGCTCGTGGCGATATGGATGTTTCGCAGGCGTCGCGAGATATTGGCCTGGGTCAGGCGTCGCTGGACGGGTCCGGTCCCGTTCGATCGGCTGTATCGAGTGACTGAAGCCGGTCCAAAACTCCCTGCAGAATAAAGGCGGCCGCCGCCGAATCGATCTTGCCGGCGCGTTTGGCGCGCGAGAAGTCCATCTCGATCAGCGTCCGTTCGGCCGCGACAGTCGACAGCCGCTCATCCCAGAACACGAAAGGCAGGTCGCTTAGCTGCGCCATGTTGCGCACGAAGGCGCGCGATTTCTGTGCGCGCGGACCTTCCGATCCATCCATGTTGATCGGCAATCCGATCGCCACCGCACCGACATTCTCCTTCGTCAGCAACGCCAGAAGGACGGCGGCGTCGAGCGAGAATTTCCGCCGGATGATGACTGGACGCGGATGAGCGAAGGAGAACCCCCGATCGGAAACCGCCACGCCGATCGTCTTGTCGCCGAGATCGAGCCCCGCCAAGGTCCTGCCGTCGGCGAGCCGTGCCGGCAATTGCTCAATCGTGATGACGGTCAACGGTTTTCCCTCGTTTTTTTCGACAGCACGCGTCCTTTCGGATGCCCGGCGGACACTATACCTTTGATCTCAAGGCTATCGGCGTTCTATCCTTTGGCTCGGGAAAAATCGAGGAAATGCATTCATGAAACTGACCTGGTATGGCCACTCGGCCTTCCGCATCGAAACCGGTGACGCGAAAATCCTCATCGATCCCTATCTGATCGGCAACCCGTCCTGGATGGGCGGGTGGGAAGGACCGGCCGAAGGGATCACGCATGTTCTTTTGACGCACGGGCACAGCGACCACATCAGCGGCGCGCTGGAAGTGCTCGGCAAGAGCGGCGCGCAACTGGTCGCCAATTTCGAGATCTGCATGTACCTTGTCGGCAGGGGCGTCAGCGACAAGAAGATCAATCCCGGCAACATTGGCGGCACGGTCGATTGCGGCGGTTTCACCTCCACTTTCGTTCAGGCGCTGCATTCGTCCTCCTTTGGCGAAGAGGGCGGCAAGAACGTCTATCTCGGCAATCCGGGTGGGCTGGTCCTGCATTTCCCGGAAGACCAGACGCTCTACCACATGGGCGACACCGACATCTTTTCCGACATGGCGCTGATCAATGAATTGCACGAGCCAAAGATTGGCATCGTTCCGATCGGCGATCGCTTCACCATGGGCGGTGCGGTGGCGGCCCTTGCCTGCCGCCGCTTCTTCAAATTCGAAACGGTCGTCCCTTGTCATTTCGGCACGTTTCCAATGATTGACCCGACGCCCGAGAAGTTTGAAGCCGGCCTGGAAGGATCTGGCGTCAAGCTTGCATTGCCGAAGATTGGTGAAATGATTACCATCTAGAAACAGCCAAAGCGGAACAAATCCATGGCATTAGGGCGATCTCTTTGCGTATCGATGTTTGTCGCGGCGTCGCCCGCGCTTGCCGCGGATGACTTCATCGAAGGTGTCTATCTCCAGTCGGAGGAGCTCTGTACTCAGGCCAAAAAGGATACGCTGCAGACGCTGATCGATGCCGGCAACATCGTTCTTTCGAAGAACGGCCTGCAAGGCGTCGAATACAATTGCGAATTCGTTCAGGTCAGCAAGGCGACACGCTCGCCGAGCTGGGCTGTGACGGCGATCTGCCAGGAGCCGGGCTATGTCTTTCCTGACGTCCTGTCGGTGACGCAGATGAACCCGACGCAGGTCGATCTCGTGTCGGCCCGGCCGATCGACGATGAAAGCGAGGCGAGCGGCAACAGCGGCAGCTACTATCTGTGCGAGGGCATTGCCCTGCCATGAGGTTGTTGCCCGATTGTCGGGCGCCACATGTTGCGCGTCGCGCGCCGCGCCGCTATAGCCCGGACTGGTTTTCCCCGAGGCAAATACATGTCCGTTGATGTCAAGACAGTGAAGCGCGTGGCGCATCTCGCCCGCATCGCGGTGAGCGAGGAAGATGCCGAGCGTATGACCGGCGAGTTGAATGCCATACTGGGCTTCGTCGAGCAGTTGAACGAGGTCGATGTTTCCGGCGTCGAGCCAATGACGTCGGTGACGCCGATGGAAATGAAGAAGCGCGGCGATGTCGTCACCGACGGCAACAAGGCGGCCGACATCGTCGCCAACGCGCCCGCGACCGACGAGAATTTCTTCCTCGTGCCGAAGGTCGTGGAGTAAGGCACCGATGGCTATCGAGATCGCCATCGAAACGCCGCTGCAGGACGACGTGCGCGGCTTGGTCGCGGAACTCAACGCGACCTTGCTCGAACTGACGCCGCCGGAGCACTGCTACCACCTGACGGTCGAGCAGATGGCAGGCAAGGACACGACGGTTTTCATCGCTCGCGACAACGGCGTCGCCATTGGTTGTGGTGCACTCAAGCGCCATGACGATGCCATTGGCGAGGTCAAGCGTATGTACACGAGGCCTTCGCATCGTGGCCGCAAGATTGGCGCTGGAATCGTCCAACGGGTCGAGGCGCTGGCGCGCGATGAAGGGTTGAAGCGGCTGGTGCTGGAGACCGGCGATCGCCATCCCGCCGCCTGGACCGTCTATGAACGCGCCGGGTTCTCGCGCTGCGGCCCGGTGCTGGACTATCCCGATTCCGAGTGGTCGGTGTTTTACGAAAAGAGCCTTTGATGAGCGACCTGACCCATCTGACGATTTCGCAGGCCCGCGCCAAGCTGCGCGCCAAGGAAATCACCGCGACCGAGATCACCGAAGCCTATCTCTTGGCGATCGATCGCGCCAATCCGGCGCTCAATGCCTATGTGGCGGTGACCGGCGACAAGGCGCGCGACATGGCCAAGACGTCGGATGCCAGGCTGCTCAAGGGCGAGGGCGGTGCGCTGGAAGGCATTCCGCTCGGGATCAAGGACCTGTTCGGTACCGAAGGCGTCCACACCCAGGCCTGCAGCCACGTGCTCGACGGCTTCAAGCCGCGCTATGAATCAACGGTCACGTCCAACCTGTGGGCCGACGGCGCCGTCATGCTGGGCAAGCTCAACATGGACGAATTCGCCATGGGCTCGTCCAACGAGACCTCCTACTACGGCCCGGTCATCAACCCGTGGCGGCGTTCGCGCCTCGATACGGTGGTGATGCCGACGACGCATCAGGGTGATGGCGGCTTCGTCTCGGCAGGTGGCACGAAAACCCAGCGTAGCCTCGACAATGCGCAGCTGGTGCCGGGTGGTTCTTCTGGTGGTTCGGCGACCGCCGTGTCCGCCTTTCTGTGTGCAGGCGCAACCGCCACCGACACCGGCGGTTCGATCCGCCAGCCAGCCGCGTTCACCGGGACCGTCGGCATCAAGCCGACCTATGGCCGCTGCTCGCGCTGGGGCATCGTCGCCTTCGCCTCGTCGCTCGATCAGGCCGGACCGATCGCCCGCGACGTCCGCGACGCCGCCATTCTTCTGAAATCCATGGCGTCGGTCGATCCCAAGGACACTACGTCCGTCAACCGGCCGGTGCCGGACTACGAGGCGGCGATCGGTAAGCCGATCAAGGGCATGAAAGTCGGCATTCCCAAGGAATACCGCGTCGACGGCATGCCGGAAGAGATCGAGGCGTTGTGGCAGAAGGGCATTGCCTGGCTCAAGGACGCCGGCGCCGAGATCGTCGACATCTCCCTGCCGCACACCAAATACGCGCTGCCGGCCTATTACATCGTGGCGCCCGCGGAAGCTTCTTCCAACCTCGCCCGCTATGACGGCGTCCGCTACGGCTTGCGCGTGCCGGGCAAGGACATCGTCGAGATGTATGAGAAGACCCGCGCCGCCGGCTTCGGCCGCGAGGTCAAGCGCCGCATCATGATCGGCACCTATGTGCTGTCGGCCGGCTACTATGACGCCTACTACCTGCAGGCTCAGAAGGTGCGCAATCTGATTAAGCGCGACTTCGAAAATGTCTTCGCCGCCGGCGTCGATGTCATCCTGACACCTGCGACGCCGTCCGCTGCCTTCGGCATTGCCGACGAGGACATGGCCGCCGATCCGGTCAAGATGTACCTCAACGATATTTTCACGGTCACCGTGAACATGGCCGGCCTACCCGGCATCGCAGTGCCCGCCGGCCTCGACCCCAAGGGGCTGCCGCTCGGCCTGCAATTGATCGGCAGGCCGTTCGAGGAAGAGACGCTTTTCCAGACCGCCGCCGTCATCGAGCAGGCGGCCGGCACATTCCAGCCGGAGAAGTGGTGGTAAGGATATCGCTCGTCTGACGCATGGTCCTGAAAATCGCGATCGATTTTGGACAGCTTGCGGGCTGCAATGAGTGAGCGATGTTCTACTATCTTTCCAAGATATTCTGGTTCTTCATCCAGCCGCTCAACCTGACGATCTTCTTGCTTTTGGCGGGGCTGATCGCCGGGATGGCCGGCCGGCGGCGACTTGCCGTCAGCGGCGGCGTGCTGGCGTTTCTGATCCTTGCGCTGTCGGCCTGGACGTCACTTGGAGCGATGATGCTCAATCCGCTGGAGGAACGCTTTCCCAGGCCGCCGCTGCCGGAGAAGGTAGACGGCATCGTCGTGCTCGGCGGCGGCTTCGAGGGCGCTATCAACCTCGCGCGCGGCGGCTATGAATTGAACAGCAGCGGCGATCGCATGGTCGAGACCGCGATCCTCGCCCGGCGTTTCCCGCAGGCAAAAGTGGTGGTCTCCGGTGGAAACGGCTCATTGTTCTTCGACGGCGAAGGTGATGCCGACACCGCGCCGCGCCTGCTCGAGGCGCTGGGTGTCCCGGCCGACCGGCTGCTCCTCGAAGACAAATCCCGCAACACTTACGAGAACGCGGTCTTCAGCCGCGAACTGGTCAAGCCCAAACCGGGCGAGACATGGCTTTTGGTGACATCAGCCTTTCACATGCCGCGCGCCAAGGCCCTGTTCGACAAGGCAGGTTTTCCAACTGTCCAATGGCCGGTCGACTATCGCACCTCGGGTCGGGAAGGCATCGGCTTGTTTCGCGACAATGCGGCCGATTCGCTGCAGAACACGACCATCGCGGTTCGCGAATGGATCGGGCTTTTCGCCTATTGGCTTTCCGGCCGCATCGATCAGCCGTTTCCGACGCCCGGCGGCTGACCGATCACCGCGCGCCGCGCCGCGGAGAAGAACTGCCGCCGTACCAGGACGGCCAGCAGCAGAAGCGTCGACAGCACGAACACCAGGGGATCGACGAACCAGCCGAGATAGCCGATCGAGAAGAACACGCCGCGCAGGCCAGAGTTGAAATGCTTGCCGGCCAGCATGTTCATTTGCGTCGCGCGCCACACGGCCGTTTGCGCGAGGGGATTGCGCGAGGCCTCGCCATGCGGGATCGGCACGGCGCCGATCAGGATCGAACAGTAGTTGAACAGCCTGTAGGCCCAGCCGAATTTGAAGAAGGAAAAGGCCAGGATCAGCACCAGTCCCAGCACCTTGATCTGAAAGGCCGAGCGCGACGGCGCGCCGCCCAAGGGCAGGGTGCTCAGCACCTCAAGCACCCGGTCCGACGCGCCAAGCAGGGCGAAGCAGCCGCCGAGCGCGATCAGCGAACTGGAGGCGAAGAAGGCTGTTCCCTGCTGCAGGCCGCTCATGATGGCGGTGTCGACGATGCGGATCTCGCGCTCGGCCATGGTGCGCATCCAGGCCTCGCGTTGCGCATTCATGGCGGTGGTCAGCGACACGCGGCTGATCAGGTGGCCGTCCGAGGCGAGCGTGTGCAGCACCCATGCGAGGAGGAAAAAGCCCAGCGCCGCGAGATCGGCCGTCGAAAGATAGGAATCGCCCATGGCGCCGAATCTACCATATTCGGCCCGGTTGCTTCGATGACCTTGCACGGCGCGTTGCACTCGATGTCGCTGCCGGAGCAAACAAGGTCGGCAGGTGCTGCGCCGCGATTGTCAAAAGAGCGGAAACATCCCGGGAATTCCTATATGTAATCCTCGACGTGACCCAGGAGACAGCGTGTTCCTTTCGGTTTTCGACCTGTTCAAGATCGGCATCGGCCCCTCGAGCTCGCACACGATGGGACCGATGACGGCTGCGCGCCGCTTCCTCGATGAGGTCGCGGGCGACGACTGGCCGCGTCCCGCCGGCGCCAAGGTCGATCGCATCGGCGCCAGCCTGCATGGCTCGCTCGCCTATACCGGCATCGGCCATGGCAGCGACCGTGCCGTCATTCTCGGCATTGCCGGCCAGACGCCACAAACGGTCGACCCCGACCGAGCCGACGACATTGTCAGCCGCATCACCGCCGACAAGCTGGTTTCACCGCCCGGCCACCCCTCCTACCATTTCGATCCGGCCACCGATCTGGTTCTGGACCGCAAGACGCCACTCACCGGCCATGCCAACGGCATGGCGTTCTACGCTTACGACGCCGGCGGCCGGTTGCTGCTCAAGCGCATCTACTATTCGATCGGCGGCGGCTTCGTGGTTTCGGAAGAAGAGCTGCAACGGATGAAGTCGAAGGGCTCGGTCACAACCGAGGGCAAGAAAGTGCCGTATCCCTTCAAGAATGCGGTCGAGATGCTGAAGATGGCGGCCAAGAGCGGTCTTTCCATTGCCGAAATGAAGCGCGTCAACGAGGAGACGCAGATGTCGCGCGAGGCGCTCGACACCGGCCTCGACGCGATATGGGACGCCATGAAGGGCTGTATCGACCGCGGCCTGTCGCAGGACGGCATCATGCCCGGCGGCCTGAAGGTGCGCCGCCGCGCCAGGCAGCTCCATGACAAGCTGCAGGAGCAGTGGCAGCAGAACCGGCCGAACCCGCTGCTCGCCAATGACTGGCTGTCGATCTATGCGATGGCGGTCAACGAGGAGAATGCGGCCGGCGGGCGTGTCGTCACCGCGCCGACCAATGGTGCCGCCGGCACGCTGCCGGCGGTGCTGCGTTACTGGCTGCATTTCCATCCCGAGGCCGACCAGCCGAGCATTCGCGACTTCCTGCTGACGGCAGCGGCCGTCGGCGGCATCATCAAGTCCAATGCGTCGATATCGGGCGCCGAGGTCGGCTGCCAGGGCGAGGTCGGTTCCGCCTCGGCGATGGCTGCGGCCGGCCTGTGCGCGGTCATGGGCGGCACGCCCGAGCAGGTCGAGAATGCTGCCGAAATCGCCTTGGAACACCATCTCGGCATGACTTGCGACCCGGTCGGCGGGCTAGTCCAGGTGCCCTGCATCGAGCGCAACGCATTGGGTGCCGTCAAGGCGGTGACGGCCGCGTCACTGGCCATCAAAGGCGACGGCGTGCATTTCGTGCCGCTTGATGCGGCGATCGAGACGATGCGCCAGACCGGCCTCGACATGAACGAGAAGTACAAGGAAACCAGCCTTGGCGGCCTGGCGGTCAATGTCGTTGAGTGTTGAGGGCTGGCCCAAGCCGGCACTGTGGAGAAGTCCGTCAGGCCGTTGACGTCCCGGCGCTCCGGACTAACCTTGGGCGATGGCTCTCAATCTCCTAAAGCTTTGCGTCGGTTGCGACAGTGTCGAGGATCTCGAAGAGTGGATCGCCTTCCGCCTTGACGAGCGCCGCCGTGCCGGCGAACCAGCCGAACACTGGCACACCACCCGCATGATGCCGACACGTGGCGACGAGGTCACCGATGGCGGTTCGCTCTACTGGGTGATCAAGGGCAGCGTGCAGTGCCGCCAGTTGATCACGGAAATCCGGCCGTTCACCGATGACGACGGCATTGGCCGCTGCCATTTGATGCTCGATCCCGAGGTGGTGCGCACCGACTGGCAGCCGCGCCGCGCCTTCCAGGGCTGGCGTTACCTGAAGCCGGCGGACGCCCCGGCCGACCTCGGCAAGGGCAAGGCGGGATTGGTCGAGATGCCGCCGAAACTCAGGCGCGAGCTGGCCGACCTCGGCCTGCTCTAGGGCTTGAGCGAAGGATTGCCTACTGCCGCGCCCGCGTTTTCTGGCCCTCAATCTTGCCCCGCGCTGGACTTGCAAGCGACGCGACGACGCCACATCTTGAAATCCATGCGCGATGAAGAACTGTCGACACAGGCCGCTGTGCTTTGGAGGATCAGTTCGCATGATGGTCCTCCTTCCGGCCCGATTAAAGGCCATGATTCTGGCGCAGGAAAAGTGTTGAAGGACATCACGCGGCTGTCCGAGCGGACAGGACCCCTGCGGGGCGGTGCGAAATGTTAGGCGCAATTATCATCGTGGTCGCGTTGTTGCTGGTGCTGCTGGGGGTAGCCACCGCATTTCTCCGCGCGGATCCGGCGCAACTCGCAAGCGGAATGAGAAAATTGGGACCGATCCTGCTGGCGCTGGTGGGTGGCGCCGTGCTCCTGGTCGGGCGCCAAGGCATCGGCGGCAGCATCCTGTTCGTGGCAATCGCCTGGTACGGCGCCATGCATACGGGCGGGCCAAAGGCCAGACCGGGTGCTGGAAAACGCTCAACGGTGCGGACGGCGGCACTCGAGATGGAACTCGATCACAATACTGGCGGCCTGGAAGGGCTGGTGCTGGCCGGCCGCCACGATGGCAAGATGCTTGGCTCGATGACCCTTGCGCAATTGCAGCATCTCTACCGCGAACTCTCCGGCGATCCGGAGAGCCGGCAGTTGCTAGAGACGTATCTTGACGGCAGATTTCCCGTCTGGCGCAAATACGCTGAGACGAACGGTGGCGAAAGGCTGGGTGTTGCGCCAGGTCCGGGCGCCATGACTAAGGAGGAGGCCTACAAGGTCCTTGGTCTTGAAGCGGGGGCCGCCGCGGCGGATGTCCGCAAGGCGCACCGCCGCCTGATGCAGCGCCTGCACCCCGATCTCGGCGGCACGTCTTTCCTGGCGGCGCGGATTAACGAAGCCAAGGACGTCTTGCTCTCCAATCACAACTAGTCTCCTTCGACGCAAAAATTTTCCGGGAGATATCTTCCACGCAGTCCTATTGCTGGACGGCGTAGCACTCGATTTTCTTCTTCTTCAAAGCGGTGCAGGCCTTCCAGGCGGCATCCTTGGACCCAAAGCCGCCGAAGCGAGCGCGGTAGTAGGTGGCGCCGTCCTTGTCGAAAGCGACGGTGAAGCCGGAAGCGTTGGCCAGCACCTTGGGAGCCTGCTTGGTGGTCTTGTCGAGGAAAGCCTGGGCTTCGGACTGCTTCGGCGAGGAGGCAACCTGGATGGCCCAGCCTGACGGAACCGACGCGGTGCTGACCGGATCAACGGCCGGGGTGGGCTCGGCATAGGCGGCCACGACCTGGGCGGTGGCGACCTTGGGAGCGGAGACGATGACCGTCTTTACCTTCTTTGCCGGGACAACCAGCTTGGGTGCCTCCGCCTCGGCTGTATCCTCGTCCTCGCTGTCGCCCTGGGCAACGGTCGCGTCGTCGGCGACGGCCGTATCGGCTTCCGCCACGGCCACAGGCTTTTCATCAGGGGTCGGCGCGTCATGCTTGGGCAGGAGAACCTTTGCAAGTGCGCTGATGGGGTTGCTGTCCGCCTTGGCAACGAGGTCGCCGCCACCGCGGGTCGAGGCCCTCGGCAGATAGGTGTTGATCAGGCCTGCCATCTGGTTGTCTCGGCTGCCGCCCGACGTGCCGCCCATGACAACGGCGACCAGGCGGCGGTTGCCGTCATTAACGGACGAGACGAGATTGAAGCCGGAGGCGCGGGTATAGCCGGTCTTGATGCCGTCGACGCCCTTGATGCGTCCGAGCAGACGGTTATGGCCATTGATGCGCTGGCGACCGTAGAGAAAGGATCGCTGCGCGAAATAGCCGTAGTACTGGGGAAAATGTTCCCTGAGCGCAATGCCGAGCGTGGCCATGTCGCGCGCGGTGGTGAACTGTCCCGGATCCGGCAGGCCGTTGGCGTTGCGGAAGACCGTGCCGTTCATGCCGAGCTGCCGCGCCTTGGCCGTCATCATGCGGGCGAAGTTGGTTTCGTTGCCGCCGAGCATTTCGCCGAGCGCGGTCGCCGAGTCGTTGGCCGACTTCGTCACGATCGACAGGATCGCGGTCTCGACCGCCACCGATCCACCAGGCTTCACGCCGAGCTTGGTCGGCGCCTCGGCTGACGCATGTGCCGAAAACACGACTGGCGAGTTTCTGCTGATCTTGCCCTTCGCCATCGCTTCGAAGGTCAGATAGAGCGTCATCATCTTGGTCAGCGAAGCGGGATAGCGCCGGCCATCGGCATTAGCCGAGTACAGCACCTTGCCGGTTTTGGCATCGACGACGATGGCCGCGGATTTCGCCGCGAGCGACGAGGCGACGTCCGCGACGACGAAGGTCATCGCCATGGCGAGGATCATGATCGTTTTAAGAGGGAACGCGGATTTGGAAACGAAGCCCGACAACGCCTGACGCACTGGTAGTTCCTTTGAATTTCTCGTTGCGCTGGAGGCGGCAAAGGGATCCTGCCTCACTTCTGGCCAAGCTAGCGGGGCAGCGTTACCAATCCGTTTATGGTAACCGCCGCGTTCACCATTTTCTGGGGGTTTGAGCCTTCCTTTATTCGAATTTTAGCCATTGCCGCTGCCCGCGGGGTCGCGAGCCCCCGACTTCTTGACTTTTGTGCGCTGCACAATATATATTATGCATTGCACAACGGCGCTCGGGGCAGGGCGCGTCAACCGTCCAGGGAGAGTACGAAATGACCCAGACCTATGAGGACTTCAGCAAATACGGCAAGGAGTTCGCCGACACCGGATTGAAGAGCTTCGCCTCCTTGTCCAAGGGCGCGCAGGCGATCGCCACCGAGGCCGGCGAATACACCAAGAAGAGCTTCGAAGCCGGCAGCGTCGCGTGCGAGAAGCTGTTCTCGGCCAAGTCGCTGGACAAGGCGATCGAGATTCAATCCGACTATGCCAAGCAGTCCTACGAGGCGTTCGTCGCCGAGGCTACCAAGATAGGCGACCTCTATGCCGAACTCGCCAAGGAGGCCTACAAGCCGTTCGAATCGATCGTTGCCAAGGCAAAGTAATTTTTCGCCCGTGAATTGAAAATCCGGCCCTTTGGGCGCGGGACAAAACCCGACCGCGGAAACGCGGCCGGGTTTTTTCATGCCCAAATTCCGATCCGCGACAGCGTAGGGCTTCACGATTGCGAAAAACCGCCAGGTTGGTCACCTAGCCATATTGTCAGCTAACCAGAAGGGCTTAAAATCGTCCATCGAACACCTACATGTTGAACTCGCATGAGGATTCGAAAGAGGCAGGATTACGTGACGATCGGTTTGACTGCCACGAGACAAGTGGCGCGGATGCAAAACGGCGGCGGCGACGGCAATGAGGCCGGCCGCGGGACGGCCGTCATCACGCGCACCAAAACCAAAACCAAGAAGCCCAGCCTTTACCGGGTCCTCATCCTCAACGACGACTACACTCCGATGGAGTTCGTGGTTCACGTGCTGGAGCGTTTTTTCCAGAAGGACCGCGAAGCCGCCACACGCATCATGCTTCATGTTCACAATCATGGAGTGGGCGAGTGCGGGGTCTATACATTCGAGGTGGCCGAGACCAAAGTGTCTCAGGTCATGGATTTCGCCCGACAGAATCAGCATCCGCTGCAATGCGTGATGGAGAAGAAGTGAGGTAACATGCCGGCTTTCTCCCAAGGCCTGGAAAAGGCGCTTCACCAGGCGCTGACGCTCGCCAATGAGCGGCACCATGAATATGCAACCCTTGAACATCTGCTGCTCGCGCTCATCGACGACACCGAGGCGGCCGCCGTCATGCGCGCCTGCAACGTCGATCTCGACGAGCTGAAGCATACCGTTCTCACCTATATCGATACCGAGCTCGACAATCTGGTTACCGGCTACGACGAGGACTCCAAGCCGACCGCCGGCTTCCAGCGCGTCATCCAGCGCGCGGTGATCCATGTGCAGTCATCGGGTCGCGAGGAAGTGTCTGGTGCCAACGTGCTCGTGGCGATCTTCGCCGAGCGCGAAAGCCATGCCGCTTATTTCCTGCAGGAACAGCAGATGACCCGCTACGACGCGGTCAACTACATCTCGCATGGCATCGCCAAGCGTCCGGGCGCGTCGGAGAGCCGCAGCCCGCGCGGTGCCGATGACGAGCAGGGCGGCCCGAACGGCGCCGAGCCACAGGAGGAGGGCGGCAAGAAGAAGCAGCAACAGGACGCGTTGACTGCTTATTGCGTCAACCTGAACAACAAGGCCAAGGCCGGCAAGATCGATCCGCTGATCGGCCGCGAAGGCGAGATCAACCGCACCATCCAGGTGCTGTGCCGCCGTTCCAAGAACAACCCGCTCTATGTCGGTGACCCCGGTGTCGGCAAGACGGCGATCGCCGAAGGGCTGGCCAAGCGCATCGTCGAGGGCGACGTGCCGGAAGTGCTGCACAATGCCACCATCTTCGCGCTCGACATGGGCACGCTGTTGGCCGGCACGCGCTATCGTGGCGATTTCGAGGAACGGCTGAAGCAGGTCGTCAAGGAACTCGAGGATTATCCGGGTGCCGTGCTGTTCATCGACGAGATCCATACGGTGATCGGCGCCGGCGCCACTTCGGGCGGCGCCATGGATGCGTCGAACCTGTTGAAGCCGGCGCTGTCTTCCGGTGCGATCCGCTGCATCGGTTCGACCACCTACAAGGAGTTCCGCCAATTCTTCGAGAAGGACCGTGCCTTGGTGCGGCGCTTCCAGAAGATCGACGTCAATGAGCCGACCGTCGAGGACGCCATCGAGATCATGAAGGGCCTGAAGCCCTATTATGAGGAATTTCACAAGGTGAAGTTCACCAACGAGGCGATCAAGGCCTCGGTGGAACTGTCGGCGCGCTACATCAACGACCGCAAGCTGCCGGACAAGGCGATCGACGTGATCGACGAGACCGGCGCCTCGCAGATGCTGGTGCCGGAAGCCAAGCGCAAGAAGACGATCGGCATCAAGGAGATCGAAGCGACGATCGCCACCATGGCGCGTATTCCGCCGAAGACGGTTTCGGCCGATGACGAGAAGGTGCTGCAAGGTCTCGACATCGAGCTGAAGCGTGTCGTCTACGGCCAGGATACCGCGATCACCGCGCTGACCTCGGCGATCAAGCTGGCCCGTGCCGGTCTGCGCGAACCGGAGAAGCCGATCGGCTCCTACCTGTTCTCAGGGCCAACCGGCGTCGGCAAGACCGAAGTGGCCAAGCAGTTGGCCGCCTCGCTCGGCGTCGAACTGATCCGCTTCGACATGTCGGAATACATGGAGCGCCACACCGTCTCGCGGCTGATCGGCGCGCCTCCCGGCTATGTCGGCTTCGACCAGGGCGGCCTTTTGACCGACGGTGTCGACCAGCATCCGCACTGCGTGCTGCTGCTGGACGAGGTCGAGAAGGCGCATCCGGACCTGTTCAACATCCTGTTGCAGGTGATGGACCACGGCAAGCTGACCGACCACAACGGCAAGCAGATCGACTTCCGCAACGTCATCTTGATCATGACCACCAATGCGGGCGCATCGGATGCGCAGCGCGCGGCGATCGGCTTCGGTTCGACCAAGCGTGAAGGCGACGATGTCGAGGCGATCAACCGGCTGTTCACGCCGGAGTTCCGCAACCGTCTCGATGCGATCATCCCGTTCGGCTCGCTGCCGGTTCCGGTCATCCATCAGGTGGTGCAGAAGTTCGTCATGCAGCTCGAGGCCCAGCTCTCCGAGCGCGGCGTCACCTTCGACCTGTCGCCGGACGCGATCGCGTGGCTGGCAGACAAGGGCTATGACGAGCGTATGGGTGCGCGGCCGCTCGGCCGCGTCATCCAGGAGCACATCAAGAAGCCGTTGGCCGACGAGGTGCTGTTCGGCAAGCTCAAGAAGGGCGGCACGGTGCGCGTCACCGTCGAGAAGAAGGAAACCGGCGAGACCGGCCTGAAGCTCGAATCGCTGGCCGACGAGGCACCGGTGAAGCCGAAGAAGGAAGAGCCGGAAGACGCGCCGAAGCCCCGCAAGGCCGTGGCAAAGAAGCCTGCCGCCAAGAAGGTCGTGGCGCAGAAGCCGGAGCCCAAGGGCAAGGATGGCGGCAAGCGCAGCCTGGTACCGCAATTGCCCCGCAAGGGCTGACAAGCACTCACTGGAAAGGCCCCGGTACCGGGGCCTTTCCTTTTGGAACACCAGGACGGCGACAAAGGCATGCCGCCAGGGTCACGCGTCGGCCGTCCGTGTATTCCCGGATAGCCATGCGCGGATCATGCTGTCTGGCGATGTTCCATCGACGGTCTGTCCGCGCTCGGACGGGATACGCAGAATGCCGAGCGGTTATCGACTGAAAGGCGGGGAGTCGAGGCCGGACAAGTCGTCCACTCCCATGGCCGGCCAGGCGCTCGTTGTCCGGGATAGTGTCGCGCCAGTGGCTTTCCAGATGGCGAAGGCAATGGCCGCGCCCGCGTAACCGTCGATGCCATAGTGCCAACCAAGCAGCACGGAACCAAGCATGATGATGCCTGCGAAGATCCACATCACGATACCGAGGATGGTGGACAGCCTCGTCATATAGAGAGCAAAGAGCACCGACGTCGCGACATGGATGGAGGGGAACGCGGAGATGCCCATGCTCCCCGAAGGCGAACCGGAATAGCCGCTCCACAACTTCTCCTGCATGGACAGCGCCCAGATCGGATATCGGCGATTTGCCGATTGAAGCGCATTCATGAGCGGCTGATAGGTATCCCCAAAGCCGAGCCTTGCGTAATAACAAGGCCCCGCGGACGAAAACGCCAAGGCGATGAAGAAGCCGCCGATCAGCCAGATCAGCATGAAGCTGAGCAGAAACTGATGACGCAGCAGGGAATCGCGGGCGGCGGCGACGCTTGAGAAAACCATCGCGACCAGCACCGCAAACCACAAATTGTAGCAGAGATTGAGAAAGTAAACCGCCAGCGGACTTTCGACGACCCACCAAAGCCATTGATAGGGAGCGCGGCCGAAATGCAGCTTGGTGCTGAATTGCGCGAGGGTCTGATCCCAGGAGAAAGGCGCCAGCACCGCGATCGCTCCTTTCAGCACCACAAAGCCTGACATGAAAACCAGGATCGCGGCGAGGCCGTTCACGCCGTTGGCAATGCGGCTCCGATCGGTCAGCAACTTCCGCAACTGACCTAATAATATGCGGAGCGGCGACGTGGCGCGATCTACAAACGCCAACCGGAACAGCCGAAAGGCGGCGTATGCACATCCGGCGGCCCAGAAGTAGACCATCAAATACAAGGTATATTCGAAAAGTAATTCGAAATCCGGCAAGTTTCCGACCTGGCCGCCGATTACGAAGCCCAAACCCAGCGTAAACAGCGCAACCGCGTGAATGGTGCGGTGCTGAAAAAACGATTCGGCCAGAAGTCGCGGAAACGGATCGCCGCCGTAGACGCAGGACCGCCTGTCTAAAAGTTCGGATATATCTCGCATTGCAGCCCCTCGGGAGAAAAATGCTCCGCGAGGGCTTGCAAGAGTATTAACAAAGCAATCGCCGACGATGGCAAGGCGCGCCGATACGACCGCTCGGTTTACAAAGGTTTAAAATCAAGCAGCCAGCGCTGCCCGTATCTTTTCGGCGTTCCGCGCCAGCACCTCGGGCTTCTCCATCGCACCCGTGTGCGGTTTCAGGGGGATGCCATCAAAGCGCGGAATGACATGCACATGAAGGTGGTAAACGGTCTGCCCCGAGGCAGGTTCGTTGAACTGCATTATGGTGACACCGTCGGCGTCAAAAGCCCGCTTGACCGCCTGCGCCACTTTCTGGACGACCGCGAAAAGTGGACCGAAGGTCGACGGATTGGCGTCGAGCAGGTTGCGTGACGGCGCCTTCGGCACCACGAGCGTGTGGCCAAGACCTTGCGGCATTACGTCCATGAAAGCCACGACTGCCTTATCCTCGTAGACGCGATGCGAAGGAATTTCACCGCGCAGGATCTTCGCGAAGATGTTGCCGGTGTCGTAGTTGACTTCGGTCATGGCGGAACTCCAGGATTATGCCTCTCGTGTAGCGAAGCCATCCCTGACCGGCAAGACGATCGGTCTGACCGCAGCCCGATCGCTAGTCTTCCAGGTCCCTGCGGAACGGAGTGTGTCCTTCCAGATATTCACCCATCCGCTCTACCTCGCGCCGTTCGCGCCGGAGATAGTCGGCCACAGCGTTGCGCAGGCCAGGATGGGAAATGTAGTGGGCGGAATGCATGGTCACCGGCCGGTAGCCGCGCGCCAGCTTGTGTTCGCCTTGCGCGCCTGCCTCGACCACCTTCAGCTTGCGTTGGATGGCGAAGTCGATGGCCTGGTGATAGCAAACCTCGAAATGCAGGTAGGGGTGATCCTCGATGCAGCCCCAGTTGCGGCCGTAGAGCGCGTCGGAGCCGATGAAGTTGATGGCGCCGGCAATATAGCGCCCGTTGCGCTTGGCCATCACCAGCAGGATGTCGTCCGCCATGCGTTCGCCGATCAACGAGAAGAACTGGCGGTTCAGGTAGGGGCGGCCCCATTTGCGGCTGCCGGTGTCCATATAGAAGGCGAAGAAGTCGTCCCAGGCCTTTTCGGTCAGGTCCTTTCCGGTCAGCCAGTCGATCGAGATGCCATCGGCCAGCGCCTCGCGCCGTTCCTTCTTCATCGCCTTGCGTTTGCGTGAGGCAAGCGTGGCGAGAAAGTCGTCATAGGTTGAAAAGCCTTCGTTGAAGAAATGGAATTGCTGGTCGGTGCGATGCAGGAAGCCCGCGGCTTCCAGCGTCGCGACGTCGCTCTCCTGCACGAAGGTGACATGCGCAGAGGAGACGCCGAGCTTGTCGGCCACCATTTTGAGACCGGCCGCAAGCCCAGCCTTCACCGCATCCTGATCCTCGCCTTTGCCGACCAGCAGGCGAGGGCCGGTGACGGGGGTGAACGGCACGGCACTTTGCAGTTTTGGATAGTAACGGCCGCCGGCGCGCTCGAAGGCATCCGACCAGCCGTGATCGAACACGTATTCGCCCTGGCTGTGCGACTTGAGATAACAGGGAACGGCGCCGAGGAGCCTGCCTTGCGCGGTCTCCAGCCGCAGGTGATGACCTTGCCAGCCGGTGCGCCGCACGGCACAGCCGGAATCCTCCAGAGCGCTCAAAAAAGCGAAGGAAACGAGCGGGTTGTACCCAGCTTCCGTGTCGCCACGCGTGGTTCCGGCAAAGCCGTTCCATTCGTCGCAGGTAAAGGCACCGATGCCGGCGGCGATGCGGATCGAATAGTCCGCATTCTCCATTTGCCCGTCGCCGTCGTCGCCCTGATCCATGAGGCTTATTTAAGCTCCATTCGGGCCGCTACAAGTCACGTTTCGGGCACCCTGCTCAGGCGACTTCGACCAGGTCGGGTTCGAACCCTTCGAACGTCATCTGGTCGGCGTATCTAAAGGTCAGGTCGATCGCGGGCTGATCATGCACCGTCCAGGTGATGACAGGCATTTTGAGCTTTTCGCGCACGAAGCTGACAAACGGATTCGGCAAGTCGCCTGCGGCATAGGAGGTAAAGGCGAGTTCGTGCGCCAGCATGGCGAAATGTGCTTCGATCAGCTTGGCGTCCTTGCCATAGGCGGTCAATCCAGCCGGAATGCCGGGCGCGTGTTTGGGGAAATCGCGGATCAGCCAGTGATCGAATGACATGATCGCCGCCTTGCCCTTGTAGCGCTTGAGCATCTTGCCGACGCGCGCCACCAGGCCTTCGTCGCGACCGGGAGTTCCTTTCAGTTCGACGACCATCGGCACGCGACCATCGACGAGGTCGAGCGCTTCCTGCAACGTCGGCACGTGATCCGCCGTGCCGCCAACCTTGAGCGCGGTAAGTTCGGCCGCGCTGCGTTGCCAGACGAAACCGTCCTGCCCGGTCAGCCGTTGCAAATCGTCGTCATGGATGACGATGGGGACGCCATCCGACGACAGATGCACGTCGCATTCGATCGCGTAGCCGCGTTCGGCCGCGGCAGCGAAGGCGGAAAGCGTGTTTTCCCAGCGCGTCTTGTTCATGTCGTGAAAGCCGCGATGGGCAACCGGCCGGGCCGTCAGCCAGGAGAGGTCGGTCATGTCAGCACCTACACTCATTCGACTTCGAACATCGCTTCGATTTCCACCGCGGCATTAAGCGGCAGGGAGGCGGTGCCGACGGCCGAGCGCGCGTGCTTGCCGCTTTCGCCGAGCACGGCAACCAGGAAATCGGAGGCGCCGTTGGCGACCAGATGCTGCTCGACGAAGTCGGGGGCAGAGGCCACGAAGACGGTGATCTTCACCAGGCGACGGATCTTCTCGAGGTCGCCAAGTGCTGCCTTGGCCTGCGCCAGGATGTTGATGGCGCAGTATTTCGCCGCGTCCTTGCCGCTTGCCGTGTCGACGTCGCGGCCGAGCAGGCCGCTTGCCTGCAGCTTGCCGTCCTTGAGCGGCAACTGACCAGCGGTGAACAGCAGGTTGCCGGTCCTGGAATAGGGCACGTAGTTGGCGGCGGGTGCGGCCGCGACAGGAAGCGTCACGCCGAGATCACTTAGCCGCTTTTCGATTGTTTCACTCATTGCTTTTCCCTATTGCTGGAAGGCGCCGCGCTGGCGGGGCCGAAATTGCTATTTTTGCCTCGCTTCCGCCACGACTTTTTTTAAGCTGGACCATCTTTCCCTGCGGCCTGCCATCAGCCGCGACGATCGGAGTACCTCATGCGCGCGACGCGCCTTGCATTCCACGCCGTTCTGTTGTCGGCGCTTTTGCCAACAGGCTCCGCTGTCGCCGCACCGGCGCTGCAGGCGCATCGCGCCGTCTATGATCTCACGCTCAAGAAGGCGGATGATCGGTCCGGCATCACCGGCATCACCGGCCGCATGGTCTACGAGTTCAATGGCTCGGCCTGCGAAGGCTATACGGTGAAATTCCGTTTCGTCACCCAGATCGCCACCAACGACAACACGAAGCTGACCGACCAGCAGACGACGACTTTCGAGGATGCCGAAGGCAAGACCTTTTCGTTCGTGACGAAATCCTTTGTCGACCAGAACCTCGACAAGGAGGTCAAGGGTATGGCCACGAAAGACGCGAAGGGCCTCAAGGTCGATATCGACAAGCCGGAGAAGAACAGTCTCGAACTCGCTGCCACCCAGTTTCCGACCCAGCATCTGGTCGAGCTGATCGGAAAGGCCGAAAAAGGCGAAAACTTCTATCAGACCAACTTGTTCGACGGCTCGGAAGACGCCAACAAGGTGATGACGACCACGGTTGTCGTCGGCAAGAAGAGCGAGGCCGACAAGGCCGATCCGGAAGCGCCGGCATTGGCGAAGCTTGCCACCGACAAATACTGGCCGGTCGACATCGCCTATTTCGACGACAGCGCCCAGAACGGCGAGGAAGTGCCGGAATACCGGATCAGCTTCAAGCTGCACGAGAACGGCATCACCCGTGATCTCGTCATGGACTATGGCGACTTCTCGATGACCGGCAAGCTGGTCAACCTGTCGCTGTTCGACCAGACAAAGCCTTGCCCAGTATCGAAATAGCAGGGTCGGGCAATTGAGCTGGCCGTGGCGGGCTTGATGGCAGTCTATGTAGATGCGGCGATCTGGAAATGGGCCGGCCATCTCTGGTGCCATCTCCTAGCCGACGACACCGACGAATTGCATCGCTTTGCGGCGGAACTCGGCATCAAGCGCTCGTCCTACCAGGGCCCGCCTAAGACATCCGCTCCGCATTATGACATAACCGGCTTCGAGCGCGACCGTGCGGTGCGGCTCGGCGCCATCGAGTGCAGCCGCGAGCAGATCGTCGCCATCTTCCGGCGCGTGCGGGTGCCCAACGGAAAGTCCAAGCGATGACACCAACGGCATTCCTGGCATATTGCGCCGCTGTGACGCTCGCCGCCGCCACGCCGGGGCCGGCAATGTTCGCGGTCATCACCAACGGTGTGTCGCGTGGGTTCCTGCGGGCCTTCATGGCCGGCCTTGGGGTCGCCGCCGGCGATGCCGTGCTCGTCACTCTGGCGCTGCTGGGGTTGGTGGCCCTGGCTCAGACCTTCGAATGGATCTTCCTCCTGTTGAAATATGCCGGCGCCGCCTATCTGATCTTTCTCGGCGTCAGGATGTGGCGGGCCTCGGTCGCGCAATCGAATGAGCCGCGGACGGGGCAGGCGAAATTGTCCCGATCCTTTCTGCTCGGCGCGTCCATAGCGCTCGGAAACCCGAAGGCGATCCTGTTCCATGCCTCGATCATGCCGCTGATTCTCGACCTCGACACGATGACCTTTTTCGATGGCCTGCTGGTGGTGGCGACCGTCATCAGCGTCAATATCGTGACAATGGGGGTCTATGCCGCGCTCGCGGGCCGGGCTTCGGGCTGGTTCAGGACACCCAGGCGCATGCGGCTGATGAACAGGTTCGCCGGCAGCGCCATGATTGGCACCGGAGCGCTGATTGCCGCACGCTAGGCGTTAAAGCGCCGCCCCGCTTGCGTTTGTCGGACTTCCCCTCTATATGCGCGCTCATTCCACACACGGACTTTGGTGTCTGCCCGGGAGAAATCCGGCTGAGACCTCCGGTGGCGTTCGAGGACCTCGGTCCAAAAATGCCTGTGTCCGTGGAGGCTAACCGGAAAGGAACTTAGAATGGCACTGCCTGATTTCAGCATGCGCCAGCTTTTGGAAGCTGGCATTCACTTCGGCCACCAGACCCACCGCTGGAACCCGAAGATGGCGTCCTACATCTACGGCGCCCGCAACAACATCCACATCATCGACCTCTCGCAGACGGTGCCTTTGCTGCACCAGGCGCTGAAGCAGGTTTCCGACACCGTCGCCAAGGGCGGCCGCGTGCTGTTCGTCGGCACCAAGCGCCAGGCGTCGGACATCGTTGCCGATGCGGCACAGCGTTCGGCCCAGTACTACGTCAACTCGCGTTGGCTCGGCGGCATGCTGACCAACTGGAAGACGATCTCGAACTCGATCCAGCGCCTGCGCAAGCTCGACGAGATGCTGGCCGGCGAAGCGCAAGGGTTGACCAAGAAGGAACGCCTGAACCTCGATCGCGAGCGCGAGAAGCTCGACAAGGCGCTCGGCGGTATCAAGGACATGGGCTCGACGCCCGACCTGATGTTCGTGATCGACACCAACAAGGAGGCGATCGCCATCCTCGAGGCCAAGCGCCTGGGCATCCCGGTCGTCGCCATCATCGATTCGAACTGCGATCCGGACAAGATCGATTTCCCGATCCCCGGCAATGACGACGCGGCCCGCGCCATCCAGCTTTATTGCGACCTGATTGCCAAGGCCGCCATCGACGGCATCGCCCGTCAGCAGGGCGCGCTCGGCATGGATATCGGCGCTTCGGTCGAAGCTCCGGTCGAACCGGCGCTCGATCCGGCTCCGGCGTCGGAAGCCCCCGAGGGTTGATAATCGAAGGCCGGTTGCGGCCTTCATCTTTCTCATATTTTGGCACGCTAAACAGACGCACCATCGAATACCGATGGTGCGTCGGTGCATTTAAACAAAGAGGCGACAATGAGCATTTCGGCTGCACAGGTCAAAGAACTCCGCGACTTGACCGGCGCGGGCATGATGGACTGCAAGGCGGCGTTGAACGAGACCAACGGCAACTTGGAAGAGGCCGTTGACTGGCTGCGCAAGAAGGGTATCTCCAAGGCCGACAAGAAGGCCGGCCGTACGGCAGCCGAAGGCCTGATCGGCGTCGACAACGGTGTGCGTGAAGCTGCCGTGGTCGAGGTGAATTCCGAGACCGACTTCGTCGCCCGCAATGCCGCCTTCCAGGAAATCGTCGCCAACGTCGCCAAGGTGGCGCTTGCCTATGGCACGACCGAAGCGGTCGCCGCCGCCAAATATCCGGGCTCCGACAAGTCGGTCACCGACACCATCAAGGACGCGGTCGGCACTATCGGCGAGAATATGGGCTTCCGCCGCTCGGCCAAGCTCACCGTTCCGCATGGTGCGGTTGCGACCTATGTGCACAACGCTGTTGCCGATGGTCTCGGCAAGCTCGGTGTGCTGGTCGCGATCGAGACCACGGGCAACGAGCATGCCGCCAATGCCTTTGGCCGCCAGGTCGCCATGCATGTCGCCGCCACCAACCCGATGGCGCTGACCGCCGAGCAGATCGATCCGGCCGCGGTCGAGCGTGAGAAGGCAATCTTCTCCGACCAGGCGCGCCAGTCCGGCAAGCCGGAAGCCATCATCGAGAAGATGGTCGAGGGTCGCCTGCGCAAATTCTATGAGGAAGTCGTGCTCCTGAAGCAGGCCTTCGTGCTCAATCCCGACATCACCGTCGAGAAGGCGCTGCAGGATGCCGAAAAGGAAATCGGCGCGCCGGCCAAGATCACGGCCTATTTGCGCTTCGCCCTTGGCGAGGGCATCGAGAAGGAAGAGACGGATTTCGCCGCGGAAGTCGCGGCGGCGGTCAAGAAGTAACTTCTTACCGGTCCTTTTCGCCTGTGTTTTTTCGGCCGGACATCCGCTGGGATGCCCGGCCGATTTCGTTCGCGGTGTCGATAAAGGCCCTGAGTTTGGGCGCCATCGCCGCGCGACGCGGAAAGTAGAGGAAAAGGCCGGGTTCCTCGATCGCTGATTGCGGCAGAACCTGCACCAGGCGACCGGCCGCGAGATCGGCGCGCGCCAGCGGCTCGAACATGTAGGCAAGGCCCACTCCGGCGAGAGCCAGATCGATTGCCGCAAGCGAGTCCGTCACGATGGCCGTACCGCTGGTTTCCATGACCACGTCCTTGCCGTCCCAGGTCAAATCCCAGCGATAGAGGGCACCGGAGCGAACGAGACGGTATCCGATGCAATTGTGGTTCGCGAGATCGGCCACGCTGCGCGGACGGCCATGTCGCCCGATATAGGCGGGCGAGGCGACGATAACGGCTTTGAAGGGCTGCGTCAGTCGGATGGCCACCATGTCCTGGGCGATCATCTCGCCGAGCCGGATGCCGGCGTCAAAACCTTCGCCGACGATATCGACCAACCCTTGATCGGCAAAAATCTCGACCGTGATGTCGGGATATCGCTCGGCCATCGCCGCCACGACCGGCGTCACAGCCAACGGCATTGCAATGTTGGAGGCGTTGATCCTGAGCAGCCCGGACGGCCTGCCCTTGACGCTGCGGATACGATCCATCCGCTCGGCGATATCCTGGAGGGCAGGGGCCGCCGTTTCCACCAGCGCCTTGCCCGCCTCGGTGAGCGAAACGCTGCGCGTCGTGCGCGCAAACAGCGGCTGGCCGATCCGCTCCTCGACGAGGCGCACTGCATGGCTGACCGCCGAAGGGCTCATGCCCAGTTCGGCCGCGGCAAGGGCAAAACCGCCGCGCCGGGCGACCGCAATGATGACAGGCAGATGGCTGAGCAGATCCCGGTCCATTCATGAACAGTATCGCATAGTCTTTGCGGACAATGCAATCTTATCGACGCCGAGGCAGAGGTCCACATTGTCGCCAACACATCGGCGATCGGGCTGATGGTATCGAGGAGAAGAGACATGAACGCCTTGAAACACGCTACCTTCGCCGCAGGGCTTGCCTTGGCGCCGCTCGACGCCGGCGGGGCCGAACCGATGGGCTGGCAGGCGCTTGCCGATGACCGCGCCATCATCCGCATCGCCGATGCCATCGACCGTGCGGTCGACGCGCAGGACTGGAAACGCGCGCGCAGCTATTTCGCGGATAGGGTCACCGCCGACTTCAGCAGCCTGTCCGGGCAGCCCGCAGCCAACATCGCCTCCGACGATCTGATCGGCGCCTGGGCCGGCAATCTCAAAGGCAGCAAGACCAGCCTGCATCTGCGCACCAATCACCAGGTCGTCCTTGAAGCGGACACGGCGACCGTTCTGTCGAACGGCTACGCCTGGAACCGGATGGAGGGTAATGGCGACCCGCTCTGGGAGGTCTGGGGCACGTATGAGCATCACCTCACGCGCTCCGCGGCTGGCTGGAAGGTCGATGGCTTCACCTTCCGCATGACGCATGAGCGCGGCAATCCCTGGGTCAAGGCGACACCTGGCCAATGACGCCCGCATCAACCGGACCAAGATCGGAAAAGACAATGACGATGAGCTACTACACACTCGGCAACAGCGGCCTGCGCGTCAGCCGGCTGGCACTGGGCACGATGACTTTCGGGACGGAATGGGGCTGGGGCGCGGACCGGGATACGGCGCGCGCGATGTTCGACGCCTATGTCGAGGCCGGAGGCAATTTCTTCGACACCGCCGACCTTTACACCGGCGGCACGGCCGAGACCTGGCTCGGTGAATTCGTGGCCGAGCGGGGCTTGCGCGACAAGGCGGTGATCGCCACCAAATTCACCATGAACTCGAACCCCGGCAATCCGAACGCCGGCGGCAATGGCCGCAAGAACATCATGCGTGCCGTCGACGCATCGCTGAAGCGGCTGGGTACCGACTATATCGATCTCTATCTCATGCATATCTGGGACAGGCTGACGCCGGCCGAAGAAGTGCTGCGTACGCTCGACGATCTGGTTCGGGCAGGCAAGATACGTCACATCGGCCTGTCCGACGTGCCGGCCTGGTATGCCGGGCGGGCGCAGGCGATCGCCGAACTGCGCGGCGATGAGCCGATCTCGGCGTTGCAGCTTGAATACTCTCTGGCGGAGCGTGCCATCGAGCATGAATTCGTGCCGTTCGGGACACGCCATGGCGCCGGCATCATGGTCTGGAGCCCGCTGGCAAGCGGACTGCTAAGTGGCAAATACCGCCCGGCGCAGGCGGGCAATGCCGGCCGGCTCGACGGCTTCCGCAACACCACCCACCCAGGCTTCCAGAAATTCAGCGAGCACAACTGGGCTGTGGTGGCGGAGCTGGAGAAAGTCGCCGCCGAACTCGGCCGCGGCATGGCTCAGGTCGCGCTGAACTGGGTGGCGACTCAGCCAGGAGTTGCCACCGTCATTCTCGGAGCAACGCGGCTTTCGCAGCTGCAGGATAATCTTGCGGCGCTCGATTTCTCCATACCGCCCGCGCTCCGCCAACGCCTGGACAAGGTGAGCGGCACGCCGGCGCCGTTCCCGCATTCCTATTTCGGTCCCGAGATCCAGGTCCGTGTCGCGGGCGGTGTCGTGATCGGCGACAAGCCGCAAGGCTACGCATCGCCGGTCGTGGTCGAAGGCGAGGCCGTTGCCATCAGCAGCAGCTGATCCAGAAAGCCTGGAATTTTGCACAAGGGCGCGGCGTGACATCGCCGCGCCCTTCGTGTATCCGGTCAACCCGTCATGACAGCACCCCCGGGCAAAGCAGGGGGCGGTTTCCGCCTTCAGAGCTTGCCACGCCGGAATTTTCGAGGAACCAGATGACGGTCAAGCCCCGCTACCGACGTGTTCTGCTGAAAGCTTCGGGCGAAGCGTTGATGGGCGAACAGCATTTCGGCATCGACGTCTCGGTCGTCGACCGCATCGCCGGCGACATTGCCGAAGCCCGTGCGCTGGGCATCGAGGTGGGTGTCGTTATCGGCGGCGGCAATATCTTTCGCGGCGTGGCCGTCGCCTCCAAGGGAGGCGACCGCGTCACCGGCGATCACATGGGCATGCTTGCCACGGTCATCAATTCGCTGGCGCTGCGCACGTCGCTGAACAAGATCGGTGTCGATGCCGTCGTGCTGTCCGCAATTGCCATGCCCGAGCTTTGCGAGAGTTTTTCGCAGCGCCAGGCGACCGCCTACATGAATCAGGGCAAGGTGGTGATCTTCGCCGGCGGCACCGGCAATCCGTTCTTCACCACTGATTCGGCCGCGGCACTTCGCGCGGCCGAAATCGGCGCCGACGCGCTGTTCAAGGGTACCCAGGTCGATGGCGTCTATTCGGCCGACCCGAAAAAGGACCCGAATGCGACACGTTTCGAGCGCATCAGCCACGCCGAAGTCATAAATCGCGGCCTTTCCATCATGGATACCGCTGCGATTGCACTTGCGCGCGAAAACAACATTCCGATAATCGTCTATTCGATCCACGAAAAGGGTGGTTTCGGCGATATTCTGAGGGGCGGCGGCCGCTGCACGGTCGTCGCGGACGAATGATCGGGGCCGATCCCCGGAAGGGGAAACCGGCTTTCGAAAATCAGGCTCGAACACGGGGCCCCTTGCCCCGAAGCACTGACCCCGCGGCAGACGGGTCGAGGAGACTAAGATGAGTGGTGAGTACGACGATCTGAAGCGGCGCATGGATGGGGCCATCGCCGCGTTCAAGCATGACCTGGCTTCACTGCGGACTGGTCGCGCCTCCAGCAACCTGCTCGATGCGATCCAGGTGCAGGCCTATGGCACCACCATGCCGATCAACCAGGTGGCCAACGTTTCGGTGCCGGAGCCGCGTATGATCTCGGTCTCTGTCTGGGACAAATCGATGGTCGGCGCGGTCGACCGCGCGATCCGGGAATCCAATCTGGGCTTCAACCCGATCGTCGATGGCACCAATCTCAGGATTCCGCTGCCGGAGCTCAACGAACAGCGCCGCAAGGAACTGGTCAAGATCTCGCATGGCTACGCAGAGAACGCCCGTGTCGCCGCGCGCCATGTGCGCCGCGACGGCATGGATTTCCTGAAGAAGGCGGAGAAGGACGGCGACATCAGCGAGGACGATCAGCGCAAGCGTTCCGACCAGGTCCAGAAACTTACCGACGAAACCATCAGCACCATCGATCATCTGCTTTCCGACAAGGAAGCTGAAATCATGCAGGTTTAGGGTTGGCCCTTGGCTGACCCGAAAGCGAGATCATGACAACGCCCGCGCATGTCGCGATCATCATGGATGGAAATGGACGCTGGGCCAAAGCGCGCGGTATGCCTAGGCTCGCCGGTCATCGCGCCGGCGTCGAGGCGCTGCGCAAGGCGGTGCGCGCCGCCCCTGGTCTCGGCATCTCCTTCCTGACTGTCTACGCTTTCTCGTCGGAGAACTGGTCGCGGCCGAAGTCCGAGGTCAGCGACCTTATGGGTCTGTTGAAGCTGTTCATCCGTCGTGACCTTGCCGAGCTGCACCAGAGCGGCGTACGGGTCAGGATCATCGGCGACCGCACAGGGCTGCAGGCGGACATCAGGGGGCTGCTCGACGAGGCCGAATCGCTGACGATCGACAACACCTCGCTGACGCTGGTGATCGCCTTCAACTACGGCGGGCGCGACGAGATCGTCCGCACGGCGCGCAAGCTTGCGGCGGCCGTGGCGCGCGGCGAAATGGACAGCGAGGCTATATCGGCTGAAAGCTTTGCCGGCTCTCTCGACACGCAAGGCATTCCCGATCCGGAGCTGGTCATCCGCACCAGCGGCGAACTGCGCCTGTCCAACTTCCTCTTGTGGCAGGCCGCCTACAGCGAACTCGTCTTCCTGCCGTGCTACTGGCCGGATTTCAACCGCGAGCATTTCGCCGAAGCCTTGCGCGAATATGCCGGCCGCGAGCGCCGCTTCGGCGGACTGGGCCCGCAGGACGTCGCTTCGCGGCCGGCCGCGGGATGAGCAACCTTCAGCTGCGCGTCATCTCGGCCGTCGTGCTGGCCATTGTCGCCCTCGGCCTGACCTGGCTCGGTAGCCTGCCGTTCCGGCTGCTGTGCGCCATCATGGCGGCAATGATCTTTTACGAGTGGACACGCATGTCGCGGCCTGCCGCCGCCGACGGGCTTGGTTTTCTGCCGGAAGCGCTGATGGTCCTTTTCGTCGGCGCCTTGATTGCCGGCCTGCCCGCACGGTGGCTGCTGCCGCTCGTCGTGATTCTGGTTGCGACAGCTGCGATCACCGCCGGAGTTCGCAAGATCGGCCAGTGGGACGCCAGCGGCCTTGCCTATGCCTGCATGTCGGGCCTGTCGCTTGCTCTGCTGCGGGACGGCGACCATTCGGGCCTCATCGCCATCCTGTTCCTGTTCGCGGTCGTCTGGGCAACCGACATTTTTGCCTATTTCGTTGGGCGTGCCGTCGGCGGGCCCAAACTGGCGCCTTCGATCTCGCCCGGCAAGACCCGCAGCGGCGCCCTCGGCGGGGCGGTCGGTGGTGTCGTCGCGGGGCTGCTGCTTGCCGCCTTCGCCGGCGCCGGCAACTTGGCGTTGCTGGGTGTTGTGGCGCTGGTGCTGTCGATCGTCGCCCAGGCCGGCGACCTCTTCGAATCCTGGGTCAAGCGGCGGCACGGCCGCAAGGATTCAGGCGTGCTTATCCCTGGCCATGGCGGCATCATGGACCGTGTCGACGGGCTTGTCGCGGCCGCTCTTGCCCTATACGTCATCGGCTGGATCGCGGCGGGCGCCGAGCATCCGGCACAGGGGCTGTTTCCCATTTGAACGGTGTCATTCCACGATCTGGCGCGGGCGCCTTGGATTCGCCTGTATTGATGTCACAGTCACGCAGCGACGCGGAAGAACTTGAGGGCCTGAATTGAACGAGATTCTTCACGCGATTTTCAGCACGGAAGGCCTCTTTCTCGGCACGCTCGTGCCGTTTCTCTTCGTTCTGACCGTCGTGGTGTTCGTTCACGAGATGGGCCACTATCTCGTCGGCCGCTGGTGCGGCATCGGGGTCAGGGCCTTCTCAATCGGCTTCGGTCCGGAGCTCATCGGCTTCAACGACAGGCATGGTACGCGCTGGAAGCTTTGCGCCATACCGCTTGGCGGCTATGTCAAGTTTGTCGGCGACATGAACGCCACCTCCAGCCAGCCGACATCGGAAGAACTCGAAACGCTGACCGACGAGGAACGCAAGGTTGCCTTCCACACCCAGGCGATCTGGAAGCGCGCGGCAACGGTGGTGGCCGGACCGCTGTTCAACTTCCTGCTGACGATCGTCGTCTTTTCCGTGCTGTTTGCCGCCTATGGGCGTTATGTCGCGGAGCCCATGGTGGCGGAGGTTACAACAGACAGTCCCGCGGCCAAGGCCGGCATCTTGCCAGGCGACCGATTCGTCAGCGTTGACGGCAGCAAGGTCGAAACCTTCGGCGACGTGCAGCGGCTGGTCTCGGGCCGCGCCGGCGACACCATCACCTTCGTCATGCTGCGCGGCGGCAAGGAGATCACGGTGACCGCGTCGCCGCAGCTGATGGAACAGGAGGACGCGCTCGGCAACAAGGTCAAGGTCGCCGTGATCGGCGTCGTCAACAACAAGGAACTCGGCCAGCCCCGCCTCATCACCTACACCCCGGTCGGAGCCGTTGCGGCGGCCGTTGAGGAAACCGGCCACGTTATCGAGCGCACCGGACAGTTCCTGCAGCGCTTCGCCGTCGGGCGCGAAGACAAGTGCCAGTTGGGTGGCCCGGTCAAGATCGCCGACATGGCCGGCAAGGCGGCCAAACTCGGTTTTGAATGGCTGGTGCAGCTCGTCGCGCTGCTGTCCGTTGGGATAGGCATTCTAAACCTTTTGCCGATTCCCCCCCTCGACGGCGGCCATCTGTTGTTCTACGGGGTGGAGGCCGTCATCCGCCGGCCGGTGTCGGAACGGATGATGGAAATGGCCTATCGGGCCGGTCTGCTTCTGGTGCTGTGCTTCATGGGGTTCGTGTTCTGGAACGATCTCTTTGGGTGCTGAAATCATGAAGGAATTTGGCCTGAGCATGGCGGATGTTGAGACGCCGTTTACCATGCACGGGGATATGAGTGACGCGAAAGCCACGCACCAGGGTTAAGTAAATACAAATTAACCAGAAGCCTTGCGTGTAGGGAAAATCCGGTTAATACGGTAGGGGAAATGACCGCACGTCCGGTTTTCTCGCCGTGGGGACTACGAGAAAAGGTTATTAAGCCCGATGAAGGCAGCATCCAAGTTTCTAAACGCCGCGTCAGCGGCGGCACTGTCCGCCGCTCTGGTCGTACCAGGTGCGCTCGCAGTGCAGTTCGTTGCCACATCGGCGGCCGAAGCCGCGGTCGTAAGCCGGGTGGAGGTGAGCGGCAACCAGCGTGTCGACGCCGATACCATCCGCAACTACATCACCATCAAGCCCGGCAGGGCCTTCTCCAGCTCCGATGTCGATAGCGCGGTCAAGGCGCTGTTCGGCACCGGCCTGTTCTCGGATGTCCAGATCAACCAGGTCGGCTCGACCCTGGTGGTCAAGGTTTCGGAATACAAGGTCGTCAACCAGGTGCTGTTCCAGGGCAACAAGAAGCTCAAGGACAACGCGCTTCAGGCAGCGGTTCAGCTGAAGCCGCGCGGCACGTTCTCTCAAGCTACGCTGGATTCGGATGTCGAGGCGGTCAAGGCCGCCTACAGGCGTATCGGCCGTGACGATGCCGGCGTGACCGCGCAGATCATGGAGCTTGGCGACAACCGCGTGAACGTGGTCTTCCACATCACCGAAGGCGATCGCACGCAGATCGCGGCAATCAATTTCGTCGGCAACAGCGCCTATTCCAGCCGCCGCCTGTCTGATGTGATCAACACCAAGCGCTCGTCCTGGGTCTCGTTCATCCTGCGCGACGACGTCTACGACGAAGACAAGCTGCGCGCCGACCAGGAGCTGCTGCGCCGCTTCTATTACAATCACGGTTATGCCGACTTCCAGGTCGTGTCCGCCGTCGGCGAGCTCGACAATGCGACCAACAAATACACGGTCACCATCACCGTCCAGGAAGGCGAGCGCTACAATTTTGGCGATATCAGCGTCGAAAGCACGATTCCGGAAGTCGACTCCAAGTCGCTGGAATCAGTGGTCGAAACCCGCAAGGGCGATGTCTACAATGCCAAGAACGTCGAAGACTCCATCATTGCGCTGACGGAGAAGGTGGCTGGTTCCGGCTATGCTTTCGCCCAGGTGACACCGCGCGGCGACCGCAACTTCGAGAACCACACGATCTCGGTGGTCTACACCGTCGACCAGGGCACCAAGGCCTATGTCGAGCGCATCGAGATCCGCGGCAACGACCGCACGCGTGACTATGTCATCCGTCGCGAATTCGATGTCAGCGAAGGCGATGCGTTCAACCAGGTGCTCATCCAGCGCGCGAAGAAGCGCCTGGAAGACTTGAATTATTTTGACAAAGTCGACATTTCGACCGTGCCTGGCTCGGCCCCTGACCAAGTCGTGCTGGTGGTCGACGTGGTCGAGAAGTCGACGGGTGAATTCTCGGTTGGCGCCGGCTATTCGACCGGCGGCGATTCGGCTGGACCGTCCGTCGAAGGATCGATCACCGAGCGCAACTTCCTAGGCCGTGGCCAGTTCATCAAAGTGTCGGCCGGTGGCGGCAAGAACTCGCGCGACTACAGCCTGTCCTTCACCGAGCCGTATTTCCTCGGGCGGCGTATCGCCGCCGGCTTCGACATTTTCAAGTCGACGCGGGAATACAACAACAATTACGACAGCGACACCACCGGCGCGACGATCCGCTTCGGGTTGCCAATCACCAACAGCATCACGACCCAGTTGGCGTACAACATCTCGCAGGAGAAATATAAGGTCGACGACGGTTGCGATCCCACTCCTGTCGATCCCGACGGCAACTGCAACATTTCCCAGGCCATTCTGGATGGCATCGAGCAGAGCCCATGGATCAAGTCCTCGGTCAGCCTTGGGCTGGTCTACAATACCATCGATGACATGAAGAACCCGCATGAGGGTATCTATGCCAACACGACAGTGGAGGTCGCCGGTCTCGGTGGCGATGCCAAGTTCGTGAAGATCACCGGGCGCGGCAGCATCTACCAGACGCTGTCCGAGCAGCTTGACCTTGTCGGCCTCCTTTCGGGTGGCGCAGGACATGTCGAGGGCTACGGCAGCGACGGCGATCTGCGCATCTTCGATCACTTCCAGAGCACCGATCGCATGATCCGCGGCTTTGCCTATGGTGGCATCGGCCCGGTTGCTAACGACACCAGCGGTGACCATCTGGGTGGAACGACCTATTTCAACGCTTCGGCGGAGGCGCAATTCCCGCTGCCGGTCGTGCCTGAGAGCTTCGGCTTGCGGGGCGCGGTGTTCGCTGATGCGGCAACGCTCTATGGCAGCAAGATCGCCACTGGCTTGGTCGATCCAGATTCTACCGGCATGAAGGTGCGCGCCTCGGTTGGTCTCGGCCTGATGTGGGCGTCTCCGTTCGGCCCGATCCGTATCGACTATGCAATCCCGGTCAAGAAGGAAGCGAGCGACGACGTGCAGGAATTCAACTTCGGCATATCGACCCGTTTCTGATCGGCGGCCAACGATGCTCCCGGGTTTTGGATCCGGGAGAAATGTTCCGACCTAGCTGGATATAGCTTCTGGAATGACCGATCCGGTGTTCTTCGCGCCATCACGCCGGTATACGGCGGCCGAAGTCGCGAATCTGACCGGCTCGGTGCTTGTCGATTCCGGCCAATCCGACGTTTTGATCGAAGCGCTGGCGCCGGCGAATGAAGGCGGCGCCAATGCGCTTGTCTTCGTCGACGGCAGGCGTAATTCGGCGCTGATGCCGTCGCTGCGCGCGGCAGCGGTCCTGTGCACGGCCGAATTCGCAAACAAGGCGCCTTCCAGCGTCGCTGTCTTGACTCATCCACGGCCGCAGCAGGCTTTCGCGCTGGTTGGGCGCCTGCTGTTCCCGACAGCCGCCACGCCGGGGCCAATGACCGGTGAGCCCGGTGTTTCGCCGCATGCCCATATCGATCCGACGGCGCATGTCGAAGCCGGTGCTATCATCGAGGCCGGCGCGGTCATCGGGCCAGGTGTCTCGATCGGCAGCGGCACCGTCATTGCGCCCAACGCCGTCATCGGACAGTCCTGCCAGATTGGCCGTGACGGTTATGTCGGCCCGGGCGCCAGTATCCAGTACGCTCTGATCGGCAATCGGGTCATCATCCATGGTGGCGCCAGGATCGGCCAGGACGGCTTTGGCTTTGTCGGCGGCGCCAAGGGGCCGGAACGTGTTCCACAGATCGGACGCGTCGTGATCCAGGACGATGTCGAGATCGGCTCCAATTCCACCGTCGATCGTGGCGCCATGTCCGATACGATCATCGGGCAAGGCACCAAGATCGACAATCTCGTTCAGATCGCCCATAACGTCCGCATCGGCCGCAATTGCATTGTGGCCGGACTGTCGGGTATTTCCGGTTCCGTGGTGGTGGGTGACAATGTCACCATGGGCGGCGGTGTCGGGCTTGCGGATCATCTGACGATTGGTACAGGTGCCAAGCTTGCAGCCAGAAGTGGATTTATGAGCAATGTTCCCGCCGGCGAGATCTGGGGTGGCTATCCGGCGCAGCCGATGGCGGAAGCCATGCGAGAGATAGCCATGTTGCGCACGATGGCCAGGGCACGCAAGCAGGGCAAGGACAATGGCTGACATGGTGGCGGCGACAACGCTGGAAGCGGTCGACATATTGGGGCTGATGAAGCTCCTGCCGCACCGCTATCCCTTCCTGATGATCGACCGCATCGTGGACATCGACGGCGACGACTCCGCCATCGGCATCAAGAACGTGACCATAAACGAGCCGCATTTTCAGGGGCATTTCCCGGAGCAGCCGGTGATGCCTGGCGTGCTGATCGTCGAGGCCATGGCCCAGACGGCCGGAGCCATCTGCATCCGCAGCCTCGGGGCGTCGAAGCCATCGCTGGTCTATTTTCTGACCATCGACAACGCCAAATTCCGCAAACCGGTCGTCCCAGGCGACCAGTTGAAGATCCATGTCAAGAAAATCAAGAAGCGCGGCAACCTGCTCAAATTCGCCTGTGAAGCCCTGGTCGAAGGTACCAAGGCGGCCGAGGCCGAGATTTCAGCCATGATGGTCACCGGCGACTGACGATCGAGTGCCTATGAAAATCAAGACGTCAATCCATCCTTCCTCCGTCGTGGAAGAAGGCGCCCAGATCGGCCAGGGTGTGCGCATAGGGCCGTTCTGCCATGTCAGCGCCGATGCCGTGATCGGCGACGGGGTCGAACTGGTCAGCCATGTCTCGGTGATGGGCGCGACCACTATCGGGGCGTCGACCAAGGTCTATCCGATGGCGACACTGGGCGCACCGCCGCAAAACACCAAGCACAAGGGCGGCCGCACGACGCTGGTCATCGGCGCCAACTGCACCATCCGCGAAGGCGTGACCATGCATGTCGGCACCGACACCAGCCGTGGCGAAACCACGGTCGGCGACAATGGCAATTTCCTCGCCTACGCTCATATCGCCCATGACTGTGCCGTCGGCAACAACGCCACCTTCGCCAATGGGGCGACATTGGGCGGCCACTGCGAGATCGGCAACAATGTCTATATTGGCGGCCTCAGCGCCGTCCATCAATTCGTGCGCGTGGGTGACAACGCCTTTCTTGGCGGGTGCTCGGCTTTTGTCGGTGATGTCATTCCTTATGCCATCGCCGTCGGTAACCGCGCCAGCCTGCGCGGCTTGAACATCATCGGCCTCAAGCGCGCCGGTCTGCCGCGTTCCGAAATCCATCTGCTGCGCAAGGCCTACAAGACGATCTTCGACCGCTCCCGCACCGTGGGCGAGAACATCGAGTTCGCCAAGGTGGAGTTCGCCTCGTCGCCGACAGCGATGAAGATCATCGACTTTATCACCAGTCGCGGCAAGCGGCACTATGCGGTGCCATCGCTCAAGAGCGGCGATGGCGACGATGCCGATGACGAGGGCTGAGACAGCCGCGGCTGGTCTTGATCTCCCGCCTGGTGCCAGGGTCGGCATCATCGCCGGCGGCGGCAGCCTTCCGGTCGAAGTCGCTGCCGGTTTGGCCGGACAGGGTCATCCGCCCTTCGTCGTGCTCATGGACGGTGAGGCCGACCGCCTGGCTGAATTGTGCCGTTACGAGCATGAGACCCTTGCCCTGGAGGCGATAGGATCGCTCATTCCGCTGCTCAAGCGTAACCGGATTACGCATCTGGTGCTTGCCGGCGAGATAAAGCGCAGGCCAAGGCTGACACAGATGCGTCCAAGCCTCAGCCTGCTCGCTGTGATACCCGTCGTCGTCATGGCGTTGGCACGCGGCGACGATGGACTGCTCAAGGTGGTGGCGCGCGGGCTCGAGGCCCGGGGGATAAAGGTCGTGGGCGCCCACGAGATCGTGCCGAACCTTGTCGCCGCCGATGGGGTGTTGACCAGGGCCACGCCCCGGAAGTCGGACTGGCGCGACATCGAGGCAGGTTTTGCCGCGGCAAAAGCCATCGGGGCGCTGGATATCGGCCAGGCGGCGATCGCGGTCGGCGGCCGGACCATCGCGCTTGAAGGCATCGAGGGCACGGCCGGATTGCTGGACCGCGCCAGGCTGCTGCGCGGCCACGGCCGTATCGCCGGCAAGACGCGCGGTGTGCTGGTCAAATGCGCCAAGCCTGGCCAGGAGCTGCGCGCGGATCTTCCTTCCATGGGGCCCCAGACGGTAGAAGCAGCGCATGCGGCCGGGCTTGCCGGCATTGCCGTCGAGGCGGGACGCTCCCTGATCCTCGAAGGTCCCGCAACCCTCTCGCGTGCCAATGACCTTGGGCTGTTCATTGTCGGTCTGGCCGCAACGGAGTCAGGTCATGGCTGACAGGGCGCTGAAGATCGCGATCGTCGCGGGCGAGGAGTCAGGCGACCTGCTTGGCGCCGACATTGTCCAGTCGCTGCGCCAAATAACAGGACGCGAGGTGCAGCTCGTCGGCCTCGGTGGCCGCCACCTGCAGGCGCTTGGGCTGGTTTCGCCGTTCGACGCCAGCGAGGTCGCGCTGATGGGGTTCAGCGCCGTCCTGCGTGACCTGCCGCGCCTGATGCGGCGGATCGGTCAGCTGGCGGGGCTGGTTGCGGATGCCAAGCCGGACTGCCTCGTCACCATCGACAGCCCCGATTTTTCGCTGCGCGTCGCCAAAAAGGTGCGCGCCGCCAACCCGACGATCCCGATCGTCCACTATGTCTGCCCGAGCGTCTGGGCATGGCGGCCGGGCAGGGCGGTGGCGATGAAGCCGTATGTCGATCACATCCTGTGCATCCTGCCGTTCGAAGTGAAGGAGCTCGATCGGCTGGGTGGCCCGCCCGGCACCTATGTCGGCCATCGCCTGACGCATGATCCCGGCGTGCTGTCGGCCGCCAGGGCGCAGGCCCAGCCGCGTGATCTTTCACCAGACCGCGTGAAGACGCTGCTTGTCCTGCCCGGCTCGCGGCGCGGCGAGGTGCGACGGCTGCTCGAGCCGTTCGGCGAGACCGTGTCGATGCTGCGGGCACGCGGGCATCGGCTTCGGCTGATGTTGCCGACGGTGCCGCATGTCGCGGACACCGTACGATCCGCGGTCACGCGCTGGGATGAAAAACCCGAGATTATCCTGGAGCCGGAGCGCAAATGGCAGGCCTTCGGCAAGGCCGACGCGGCGTTGATCGCGTCCGGCACCGTCTCCCTGGAACTGGCACTGTCCGGCGTGCCGATGATCTCTTGCTACCGGCTCGACCCTGTCGCACGCGCCGTGGCGCGGTATTTCGTTTCCGTCTGGTCGGCGCTGCTGCCCAACCTGATCTCGGATCGCGCACTGATCCCGGAGTTCTACGACGAATACGTCAGGCCGAACAATCTGGCACGCCAGCTGGAAGCGCTGTTGGCCGACAGTGGCATGCGCGCCTGGCAGAAAGACGGGTTCGCCGAGATTTCACGGCGCATGGCAACGGACAAACCGTCCGGTGAGATCGCGGCGCAGGTGGTGATGGGGTGTATCAAGAGAGTGAGTAGGCAGTAGTGAGTGGTGAATAGTGAGTAGTGAGTAGTGAGTAGTGAGTTAGAAAACTCTCCAACCTCACTACTCACTACTCACTAACCGCTACTCACTATCCACTACTCACTCGTCTCAGCGCTTGGCGATCGGCACGTAGTCGCGCTCTGGCGCACCGGTATAGAGCTGGCGCGGACGGCCGATCTTCTGGCGTGGATCCTCGATCATTTCCTTCCACTGGGCGATCCAGCCGACCGTGCGGGCAACCGCGAACAGCACGGTGAACATGGTGGTGGGGAAGCCCAGCGCCTTCAGCGTGATGCCGGAATAGAAGTCGACGTTCGGGTAGAGTTTCTTCTCGATGAAATAGGGATCGGTCAGCGCGATCTTTTCCAGTTCCATCGCGATGTCGAGCAGCGGATCGTCCTTGATGCCGAGTTCGCCCAGAACCTCATGCGCCGTCTTCTGCATGATCTTGGCACGCGGATCGTAGTTCTTGTAGACGCGGTGGCCAAAGCCCATCAGGCGGAACGGATCGTTCTTGTCCTTGGCGCGAGCGATGAATTCCGGGATGTGATCGACATGGCCGATCTCGCCCAGCATGTTGAGCGCCGCTTCGTTGGCGCCGCCATGGGCCGGGCCCCAAAGGCAAGCAATGCCGGCGGCGATGCAGGCGAACGGGTTGGCGCCCGAGGAGCCGGCGAGGCGAACGGTCGAGGTCGAAGCGTTCTGCTCATGATCGGCATGCAGGATGAAGATACGCTCCATGGCACGCGCCAGCACCGGGTTGATCTTGTACTCCTCGCACGGCACGGCAAAGCACATGTGCAGGAAGTTTGCCGCGAAACCGAGATCGTTCTTCGGGTAAATAAAGGGCTGGCCGATGTGGTATTTGTAGGCCATGGCCGCGATCGTCGGCATTTTGGCGATCAGGCGCATGGAGGCAACCATGCGCTGGTACGGGTCGGAGATGTCGGTCGAGTCATGATAGAAGGCCGACAGCGCGCCAACCACGCCGCACATCACCGCCATCGGGTGCGCGTCGCGGCGGAAGCCGGTGAAAAAGCGCGACATCTGCTCGTGCACCATTGTGTGGCGTGTTACGCGGTAGTCGAAATCGTCCTTCTGCGCCTTGGTCGGCAATTCGCCGTAGAGCAGGAGGTAGCAGACTTCGAGGAAGTCGCCATGTTCGGCCAACTGGTCGATCGGATAGCCCCGATGCAGGAGGATGCCGGCGTCGCCATCGATGAAGGTGATTTCCGACTCGCAGCTTGCCGTCGAGGTGAAGCCCGGGTCATAGGTGAAGGCGCCGGTGGTGCTGTAGAGCGAGGCGATGTCGATGACGTCAGGTCCGACCGAGCCGCTTCGCACCTTGAATTCGTGAGTCTTGCCGGCGAATTCCAGCGTCGCCGTGGCCTCTTGGCCGCCCACATCCAGTTTTTTCGCAGCTTCGGTCATTGCAAATTCCTTCTTGTTTCCTCATGCCGGCAAAGGCAAATTCCGCAGAGCGACACGTCGAAATCACCGCAATGCGCGTATTCGCCACCGCATTCTAGGAGGTGCGTGCCAGATTGGGCCAAGGCCTAATGTTGCACTGCGAAACCCGCCTTTCAATGCCAATCTTCTTGGGCCAGTTTGCTCCTAATCGATTTGATCCGCTATGCGCGCCAGGCTTTCCTCACGCCCCAGAACGGCAAGCACGTCGAATACGCCCGGTGACGTGCTCTTGCCGGTCAACGCAGCCCGCAACGGCTGGGCCACGGCGCCAAGCTTGTGGCCGCCAGCCGACGCAAAGTCGCGGATCGCGGCCTCGGCCGTGGCCGCCGTCCAGTCGCCTGACAGCGACTTCAAAGCTTCGTGAGCGCCACGCAGGATCTTGCGCGCGTCGTCATTGAGCAGGAGTGCCGCCTTGTCGTCGATCGGCAGCGGCCGCGCGGCAAACAGGAAGCCGGCACCGTCGACAAGCTCGACCAGCGTCTTGGCGCGCTCCTTCAGGCCCGGAAGTGCTGCCAGCAGCTGCGCCTTGTTCTTGTCGTCGAGGCGCGCCGCCATCGCCGGACCGCCCTCCAGATAGGGCAAGGTGGCGATGAAGATATCGAACAGCTCGGTGTCGGCCATACGTCGCATATGGGCGCCGTTGATCGCTTCCAGCTTGGCGAAGTCGAAGCGCGCCGCGCCCTTGTTGACGTCGCCAATGTCGAACCACGAGACCATGTCCTCGATCGACATGATCTCGTCGTCGCCATGGCTCCAGCCGAGCCGCGCAAGGTAATTGAGCAGCGCCTCCGGCAGATAGCCCATGGCGCGATAGGCTTCGACGCCGAGCGCGCCGTGGCGCTTCGACAGCTTGGCGCCGTCGGCGCCGTGGATCAGCGGGATATGCGACATCGACGGCACGTCCCAGCCCATGGCGTTGTAGATCACGGTCTGGCGGGCGGCGTTGGTCAGGTGATCGTCGCCACGGATGATGTGGGTGACGCCCATGTCGTGATCGTCGACGACGACGGCATGCATGTAGGTCGGGTTGCCGTCCGAACGCAGGATGATGAAGTCGTCGAGATCCTTGTTGGGGAAGCGCACGTCTCCCTGGACCCGGTCCTGCACGACCGTCTCGCCCTCGGCCGGTGCCTTGATGCGGATGGCGCCCTTGACGCCGGACGGCGCCTCCGAGGGGTCGCGGTCACGCCAATGGCCGTTATAGCGTGGCGGCAGGCCCTTGGCGCGTGCAGCCTCGCGCATTGCCTCCAGCTCGGCTGAAGTCTCGTAGCTGTAATAGGCCTTGCCCAGGCGCACCAGCTCCTCGGCCACCTCGCGATGGCGCGGCGCGCGCTCGAATTGGGAGACCGCGTCACCATCCCACGAAAGGCCAAGCCAGGTCAGGCCATCGAGAATGGCCGATGTGGCCGCATCGGTCGAACGCTCGCGATCGGTGTCCTCGATGCGCAGCAGCATCGTGCCGCCGGTATGCTTTGCATAGAGCCAGTTGAAGAGCGCCGTGCGCGCGCCGCCGATGTGCAGATAGCCGGTCGGCGAGGGGGCAAAACGGGTGATGACCTTGTCGGGCATGGAACTCTCGGAAAACGTCTGAAGCTGGGTGCGGAGCGTGCGGACTTTCGCGCGTTGCGCGTTCATGTAGCATAGGACGTCGAGGGTGCAAGGGGCAGACCCGATGACTGGACGAGGCCGGGGCTCGGATCGGGGCGAGGATGCCGCTATCGGCGTCAGCGAGCGATCCCTGTTTGCGGCGCCTGCGACGATCCCACTGCCATCTCCGCTCGTGGCTGCACCCGAAACCAGGTCGCTGCAGGCAGGTGGGCAGGCGCCGGCGCCGGCTCCTGCCGCGGGCAGGATCGTGCGCGTGCGCCGGCAAATCGGCCTGGTATCCTTGCCTCGCCTGCGCCATGGCGTGGCCCGGGCGGCGGAGCTTGAACTCGACCGGGGCATCGCGTTCCTGCTGGTGCCGGTCTGTCTGGCCGTTGGGGCGATCGCCTATTTCTCGCTGGCGTCCGAGCCCGACTTTGCAAAGCCCGTCGCGGTCGTGGTGCTGATGGCGGTCTGTGCCTTCGTCTCGCGTTCCTGGCCCAAAACCCATCTGTGTCTCATGGCAGTGCTGTTGTGCGCGCTGGGCCTGCTCGCGGCGAAGGTTGAAACATGGCGAGCCGGAACCCGGATGCTGGGTTCGGAAATCTCCACGCAACTGACCGGCCGCGTGGTCTCGCTCGAAGAGATGGAGAGCGGCCGCATCCGGCTGACCATGGACGTGATTTCGACCGCCCGGCCGAAACTGCGCTATGCGCCGGAAAGGGTCCGGCTTTCCGCACGCAAGATACCACCGGGAATGACCGCCGGCTCGCTCATCACAGGCTACTCCAAACTGTTGCCGCCGACCGGCCCGGTGCGGCCGGACAGCTACGACTTCTCTTTCGACAGCTATTTCGCCGGCATCGGCGGCAGCGGCTTCTTTCTCGGCAATCCAACGGTTGTTTCCGCCGACGACGGTGAGATGCCGCTATCGGCTCGCCTTTTTTCAGGCATCGAGAATGCCCGCGAAGCCATCGCCGACCACATCAGGGGCAGCGTCGGCGGCGCTGAAGGCGAGATCGCGGCGGCGCTGATCGTCGGCGTGCGCGCCGGCATACCCGATGAAATCAATGAAGCGATGCGGCGTACCGGCATCTATCACATCATCTCTATTTCGGGACTGCATATGGCGCTTGTGGCCGGCACCATCATGGGTCTGCTGCGTGGTGCCTTCGCGCTGTTTCCAGACTTTCCGCGCGCCGGCCGGTGAAGAAATACGCGGCCGCCGCCGCACTGTTCTCGATCGCGGCCTATCTCATCATTTCCGGTGTCGTCGTTGCGGCCGAACGCAGCTTCATCATGCTGGCGGTGATGCTGATTGCCGTGTTCTTCGATCGCGCTGCGCTGACCATGCGCAATCTGGGGATCTCGGCGATCGCCGTCATCCTGGTCTCGCCTCACGAGGTCGTCGGCCCGAGCTTTCAGATGTCGTTCGCCGCGACCGCGGCCCTGGTTGGCGCTTATGCCGGCTGGGCCGATCACCGTGCGGGAAAGACGCGGCCACCGCCGCGAAAGCGATCGCTGCCCGGGTTCCTGACGCGAAAATTCCTGCTGGCGACAGGTGGATTGGCCATGACGTCCATTATCGCCGGCAGCGCCACGGCGTTGTTTGCCATCTGGCATTTCCAGCGGGTATCGCCGCTCAGCCTGTTCGCCAATCTGGCCGTGATGCCTATCGTGTCGGTCGTGATGTTCCTGGCCGTCGCCAGCGCGCTGTTGATGCCATTCGGACTGGATTGGCCGGCTCTCTACCTCATGGGCAAGGGCCTGACAGCAATGATCGCCGTGTCGGCGTGGATATCGGAGCGCTCTCCGGTCGATGGAGTCGGGCTGATTTCGCAGCAATCCGTGCTGCTGGTCACCGTCGCGCTGGTTATCGCGACGATGGCGACGACATGGCTGCGGCTCGCGGCGCTGCCATTCGCGCTCGCCGGCCTGTTGACTGTGTCGCACACACGCGCGCCCGATGTGCTGATCTCGGAAGATGCGCGGCTGGTCGCGCTGCCGATCGGCAATGGCGAACTGGCCGTCAACCGGGAACGTCCGAACGAATTCGCAACCGACAACTGGAAGCGCGCCCTGATCTCCGAAACAATCGTCAAACCGGAAATGTTCGACACGACAGACAGGCAATTCGATGTTGCCAGTCCCACCGACCTGCCGCCGGGATCGCCCTTCTACTGCCGCGAAGGCCTGTGCCTTGCCAGGCACCCTTCCGGCGCGATCATTGCCTATGTCGAGGACCGCAAGACCACCTGGAAAGCCTGCGCTTTCGCCGACCTGATCATCGTCAATGACGCAACCGCCTATGACGCCTGCCACAATCCACTGGTTCTCGTCGTCACCAAACGGCAGCTCGCCCGCAAGGGAAGCGCTGCCGTCTTCTTCAATCCCCAGTCGGCCACGACCCGGGCCGCGATCGCATTTGCCGTCGACGGACCATACCGGCCCTGGCACGAACAGCGAAAATTCTCACGCGAGGCAAGGGGGCTGCCGCCGTACAAAAAACCCGACAAGCCCGATGACAAGCCGGTTCAGTAGCGCCTGATCAACCCGACCAGCTTGCCTTGTACCTTGACCCTGTCCGGCCCGAAAATGCGCGTTTCGTAGGCTGGATTGGCGGCCTCGAGCGCGATCGAAGCGCCTTTGCGGCGGAACCGCTTCAGTGTCGCTTCCTCTTCGTCGACCAGTGCCACGATAATTTCGCCCGGGCTTGCCGTGTCGGCATTGCGGATAATGACCGTGTCTCCATCGAAGATACCAGCCTCGATCATCGAGTCGCCCTTGACCTCCAACGCATAGTGCTCGCCGCCCATGATCATGTCCGGCGGCACCGAGATCGAATGCGTCTGATGCTGGATGGCATCGATCGGCACACCGGCGGCGATACGGCCCATGACCGGGATGGACACGGCTGAAACCGCGTCGTCGTCGTTGCCGGCCGCGGGCAGGCGCGAAGGCGCAGCGGCCGGCCTGATCTGGCGTCCGAGACTGCCTTGGCCAAGGCTGCCTTGGATGACGCTTGGCGAGAACTTCTTTGCCGCATTGAGGCCCGGCGCGATCGAGTCCGGCAGCCGCAGCACTTCCAGCGCGCGCGCCCGATTGGGTAGCCGGCGAATGAAGCCGCGCTCCTCCAGGGCCGTGATCAGGCGATGGATCCCCGACTTGGAGGCAAGATCGAGTGCTTCCTTCATCTCGTCGAAGGAAGGCGGTATCCCGCTTTCCTTGAGCCGTTCGTGGATGAACATCAGCAGTTCATGTTGCTTGCGTGTCAGCATGGCGGCCCCCAAGACATTGAACGAAAGGTTGAACCAGAATCGAAAAAACAAACCCAGAACAAACACTATCTGTTCCAGTTGTGTTCTGCAACCGTTTAAAGTTTAATGAATTTGTTAAGGGGTCTGAAGTTTTTTGCCCGCGACGGCGGGCGGCAACCAGTCCTTTCCGCCGTCGGCAGGCGCATTGAAATCGTTTTGGTTAATGGCCTGTGGCCCATCCGCCGACGAGGCTTTGGCATCAGTTAGTTGGAAGGCTTCTCCTCGGAGGGACGTATAATTCGCGGAGCCATTATTCGCGGAACGAAACGAAACCAAAATGCCAACGATTGGTAGCTTCGGGCGGCCATGGATCGGGGCGTTCGGCGCACTCCGGCCAGCGCGTTCGAATAGGCGTCGCGGAAGCGCTGAAGTTATCCCGAACCCGCCTTCAAGCTGCCGGCGCGAGCGGCGTATCTGGTAGCGCCGCTGTCTTCGCTGTGGACATAGACGTGCAGTGTGTAGCCGATATGCGCCGTCATCAGCGCCTTGGCCCGCTCGACGTCACGGTCGAGCGCCGCTTCCATGATCGCGGTATGGTGTTCGATCGCAATCGCTTCGCGTAGCGCTTCGATTGCCTCTTCATAGCCATCCTTGAGGCCGGCCGCGGCCCGCAGTGTCGGCGCCAGACCAAGGAAGCGATGATGCCGGCGCAGCTGATCCGAGATCGTCGAGCGGAACCGCAACAGCCAGTCGCATGTGGCGGCGCTCAGCAGCGCCGCATGGAAAGCCTCGTGGTTCTCGTCCCATCTGTCGACGGCCGCGTCCGAGGGATCGTCGACCGCCGTCTTGCAACGCGAGAGCCGGTAGTGGGCGGTGACCACGGCATCCTCCCACTCCCTGCCGCCTTTTTCCATCGATTCGAGGAACAGGGGTATCTCGACCACCATCCTGGCGCGTGCCAGATCCTCCAGCTCGGCCCGCGACACCGGAGCCACGGCAAAACCACGATTGCTGATCGCGGTGACCAGGCGTTCGGCCTCGAGCCGCGACAGGGCTTCGCGCAACGGTGTCCAGCCGACGCCATAGGTGCCGCGCAGCGCACTCAGTTTGAGCGGGGCGCCGGGCATGAGGCGCGTGGTCAGGATGTCGCGCCGCAACAGCTGATAGGCGGCTTCCGTTTTTGTGGAACTCGTTTCATTCAGCATGGTGATCAATCCGTCGTCTGGCGAAAAGTATATATGATAGTGCGTCACAGCAACAATTATATATAATGTTTGACACAGACCAGCGGACTCACCATGATCGCCGTAGTAGCCGCGTTTCCAAGCGGCCCTGATCAAATCTGGGAGGAAATGATGTTGAAGTCGAAATCCGCTTGGTTGTCGGGCTTGGCCCTGGCAGGCGCATTGATGGTCAGTGCCGGCAGTGCCGCGGCCGATCAGATCCGTATCGGCATTGCCAATTTCGGCGAGCATCCGCAATTGAACGCCGCCATAGCCGGCTTCAAGAAGGCGCTGACGGATAACGGCTTCGTCGAGGGCAAGGACGTCGTCTACACGGAGAGCCACACCAATTTCGATGCGTCGCTGGTGCCGCAGATGATCGCCAAGCTGCAGGCCGAGCAGCCCAAGCTGATCTACACCATCACCACGCCGGTCTCACAGATCGCCAAGAAAGCGCTCGCCGGTTCCGGCATTCCGATCGTTTTTGCCGCGGTCACCGATCCGGTGGCGGCCAAGCTGGTGCCGTCATGGGACGCCGGAGACGAAGGCATGACCGGCGCCAGCGATCTGCAGGACGTCGCCGCGGTGATGGCCTTCACCAAGAAGCTGCTGCCGAACGCCAAGCGCTTCGGCGTGCCTTATAATCCCGGTGAGGCCAATGACGTTGCCTTGGTCGAAAAGATCAAGGCGGCGGCACCGGCCGCCGGTTTCGAGGTGGTGGAGGTCGGCATCGACAACGTCAATGACATCCAGCAACGCATCGCTTCGCTCGCCGGCAAGGCCGACGTGATCTACGGCCCGGCCTCGAACCTGATCCAGCCGGCGATCGCCGCTGTCTCCGCGGCCGCCCGCCAGGCCGGTATCCCGGTCGTCAACTCCGATGACAGTGCGGTCCGTAACGGCACCGTGCCGGCGAGCTTCGCGGTCAATTACACGCAGGTCGGCGTCAACGCCGGCAACATCGCCGCCGAGATCCTCAAGGGCAAGGATCCCAAGACGATCGCGCCGTCGCGCCCGGCCTACAAGGACCACATGGCAACGATCTCGCGCAAGGCGATGGCCGCGTTCGGCATCGAGATACCGGCTTCAATGGCCGATTGCGGCTGCATCGTCGACTAACATCGGAACTGCCGGGGTGACGGCGTCGGCGCCGCTATCCCGAGGTCAGGGAGGAACGATGCTGGAGATTCGATCCGCGCGCAAAGTGTTCTACAAGGGCCAGGCCGACGAGAAGGTCGCGCTGGACGGTCTCAGCCTGTCCTTGGCCACCGGAGAGTTCGGCATCGTCATCGGCTCCAACGGGGCCGGCAAGAGCAGCATGCTCAACGCCATTTCCGGCGCCCTGATCCTCGATTCCGGCCAGATCCTGATCAACGGCGCCGACGTGACTGCAATGCCGGTGCACAAGCGCGCCGCGAAACTGGCGCGCGTGTTCCAGGACCCGATGCGCGGCACCGCCGCCAGCATGACGGTTGCGGAAAACATGCTGCTGGCCGATTTGCGTAGCCAAAAGCGCACCTTGCGCCCGGGGCTGAACACCACCCGGCTTGCGTCCTACAGGGAACGACTGTCGATACTGGGTCTCGGTTTGGAAAATCGTCTCGACACGCGCGTCGACCTGCTCTCGGGCGGGCAGCGGCAATCCTTGTCGCTGATCATGGCGGTCGGCGGATCGCCGGACTTGCTGCTGCTCGACGAGCATACCGCGGCCCTCGACCCGCGCACGGCCGAAATCGTCATGCAAGCGACCGTGCGCGCCGTCAACGCGCTGAAACTGACGACTTTGATGGTGACCCACAACATGCAACACGCCGTCGATTATGGCAGCCGGGTGATCATGCTCGATGCGGGCCGGGTGCTCCTGGAAGTCGCCGGGCAGGAGAAGGCGAGGGTCACGGTTATTGATCTGATCGGCCATTTCTCGGTCAAGACCGATCGCATGTTGCTGGCGAGCTGATCATCATGGATTTTGTTGGGGACGTTCTCACCAGCTTCGTCGCGATCATGCCGGTCACCCTGGCGCAAAGCCTGATCCTGGCCTTTGTCGTGCTCGGGATCATGATCCCGTTTCGCATGCTGAATTTTCCCGATCTCACCAGCGAAGGCGCTTTTCCGCTGGGCGGCTGCGTCTGCGGCGTTCTCCTTGCCGCCGGCGCATCGCCGCTGATGGGCGTTGCTGCCGCCCTTGTCGCTGGCTTCGCGGCGGGCTGCTGCACCGCCTTCATCCATCTGCGCTTCCGCATCCACACGCTGCTTGCGGGCATCCTGATGATGACGATGCTCTACAGCATCAACCTTCGCATTATGGGCAAGTCCAACCTGTCCGTCTTCGGTTCGCCCTCGGTGTTCGACTGGGTGCCGTTCGCGCGGCCGGGTTTCCCCGCCAGCAAGATTGTCGTCGCGGGTCTCCTCGCGCTTGCCGCCTTCATGCTGCTCTACATGTTCTTCAGGACCGAGAAGGGGACTGCCGTGCGCGCCGTGGGCGCCAATCCTGACATGGCCGAGGCGCAAGGCATCAATGTCTGGGCCGCGACCATAGGCGGTGTCGGGCTGGCCAGCGCTTTTTCGGCGTCAAGCGGTGCGCTGATGGTGCAGTCGCAAGGCTTCGCCGACGTCAATATGGGCCTGGGAATTCTCATCAACGGCCTTGCCGCGCTGATGATCGGCGAAGCCGTCGTCGGCAAGCAGACGGTGTGGCGGCAATTGCTGGCGCCCTTCGCCGGCGCGATCATCTACTACCAGCTGGTGTCGTTCTGCCTTGCGGCCGGCATGCCGCCGCCTGACCTGAAGCTTGCCACGGGCCTGTTCGTACTGGCCATGCTTGCCTTGCCCAGCCTCAAGCGCAGCCGGGGTTCCGCACCGGTTCGCGAAGCGATTCGTGAGTAACCGGCGTGAATGACCAAGGCGTGAATAACCAGGGAATGTCACAAATGATGCCTGCAACGCTCGATCTCGCAGCCGTCGAAGCCATGGATGCGGCGGACCCGCTGCGTGCCATCCGCGACCGGTTCATCTTGCCGGAAGGCGTGATCTATCTCGACGGCAATTCACTCGGCGCCGCGGCACCCGCCGTCTTCGACGAGCTGCGGAAAGCCGCGACCCAGGAGTGGGCACAGGATCTGATCCGTGCCTGGAACACCGCCGGCTGGTTCGACATGCCGGTCGCGCTCGGCGACCAACTGGGGCGGCTGATCGGCGCGGCGGCCGGCCAGACGGTGGTCTGCGATACGACCTCGATCAACATCTACAAGGTGCTGCATGCCGCACTCGGCATGCGGCCGGACCGCTCGGTCATCGTCGCCGAGGGAGACAGCTTTCCAACCGATCTCTACATGGCCGAAGGCGTGGCCTCGACGCGCCCCGGCACGGTGTTGCGCCTTGAGGGCGTTGATGCGCCGACCATTGAGGAGCTGATCGACGAGCGCGTTGCGGTCATCCTGGTCAACCACGTCAACTACAAGTCCGGCCAGCTGCGCGACATGGCGGCACTGACATGCAAGGCCCATCAGGTCGGAGCGCTGATCGTCTGGGATCTCTGCCACACCGCCGGCGCGCTGCCTGTCGAGCTCGACAGCGCCAATGCCGATTTCGCCATCGGCTGCACCTACAAATATCTCAATGGCGGCCCGGGCGCGCCAGCCTTCATCTACGCCGCCGAGCGTCATCACGATAAAGTCCAGCAGCCGCTCAGCGGTTGGTGGGGCCATGCGCGGCCCTTCGCCTTCGAGCAGGGTTATGCGGCCGGCAGCGGTATCCGCCGGTTCCTGTGCGGCACGCAGCCGGTGTTATCGATGCGGGCGCTGAAGGGGGCGCTGGATATCTGGGACGATGTCGACATGGCGACGGTGCGCAAGAAGAGCATCGCGCTCACCGACCTGTTCATCCAGCTCGTCGAGACCAGATGCGGCGCCTATGGCCTGGAGCTGGAAAGCCCGCGCGACGGCAATCAGCGTGGCAGCCAGGTGTCCTTCCTCCATCCCAACGGTTACCAGGTGATGCGGGCCTTGATCGAGCGCGGTGTGATCGGCGATTTCCGTGCGCCGTCGACGATCCGCTTCGGCTTCACCCCGCTGTATGTGGGCTACGCCGATGTATGGCAGGCGGTCGAGGTCCTGGAGGATATCCTGCGCACTGGCGCCTGGCAGGATGCACGCTTCGCGGTCAAGACGGCGGTGACCTGAAGCCGGCGCGAAGCCGGGAAAAATGTGACGCGGTTTCCCACAGGAATTGCGTCAGACGAGAGTTCAGAGCCGGGTGCGAACCGTCCACAGTTCCGGAAACAGGACGACCTCGAGCATCTTCTTGAGATAGGAGGCGCCCGACGTGCCGCCGGTGCCGCGCTTCAGGCCGATGATGCGCTCGACGGTGGTGACGTGGTTGAAGCGCCAGCGGCGGAAATAGTCCTCGAAGTCGACCAGCTTCTCGGCCAGTTCATAAAACATCCAGTAGCGCTGCGGATCGCGGTACACCGTCTGCCAGGCGACCAGGACTTCTTCGTTCCCGGTCCGCGTCTCGCGCCAATCCGTGCGCTTTGCGTCCACCCCGATGTCGAAGCCATTGCGGGCCAGAAGCAGCAGCGCTTCATCGTAGAGCGACGGCTCGGCCAGGATCGCCTCCAGCTTCTGGCTGAGGTCCGGCCGGTGCTTGTGCGGCCCGAGCATGGCGAGGTTGCGGTTACCGGCCATGAACTCGATGGCGCGATACTGCCAGGACTGGAAACCCGAGGACTGGCCGAGCGCGTCACGAAACTCGGTGTATTCGCTGGGCGTCATCGTGCGCAGCACGTCCCAGGCATTGTTCAACTGCTCGAAAATGCGGGCGACACGCGACAGCATCTTAAAGCTCGGTTCGAGGCGGTCGGCACGGATCGAGCGGATCGCCGCGCCAATCTCGTGCAAAGCGAGTTTCATCCACAATTCCGATGTCTGGTGCTGGATGATGAACAGCATTTCGTCATGCGCCGAGGACAGCGGCGTCTGGGCCTCCAGCACTTTCTCCAGGTGCAGATAGTCGCTGTAGGACATGCGCTCCTTGAACGACATCTCTGCGCCTTCAGAGGCCGGATCGTAAGGCTCGCTCAATTGATCTTCTCCGTGCGCAGCCGAAACCGCTGGATCTTGCCGGTCTGGGTCTTCGGCAGAGCGGCGATGAATTTGACCGATCGGGGATATTTGTAGGGCGCGATGGCTGCCTTGACGTGGTCCTGCAGGCGCTTGACGGTCATTGCGTCTGGCGGGACACCTTGCACCAGTACGACATGCGCCTCGACGATCTGGCCGCGCTCGCCATCCTCGGCACCGATGACCGCGCATTCGGCGACATCGGGATGCGACAGCAGCGCCGCCTCGACCTCGGGTCCGGCGATGTTGTAGCCGGCGCTGACAATCATGTCGTCGGAACGCGCGGCGAAGTGGAAGAAGCCGTCCTCATCCTGCGTGAAGGTATCGCCGGTGAGGTTCCAGCCGTCGCGCACATAATCCTTCTGCCTGTCATCGGCCATGTAGCGGCAGCCGGTCGGCCCGCGCACCGCCAGCCGTCCGGTCTCGCCACGCGGCACCTCGCGCATCTCCTCGTCGACGATGCGCGCCTCGTAACCGCCCACCGGCTTGCCCGTCGAAGCGGGCTTCCTGTCGTCAAAGCGGTTGGAGATGAAGATGTGCAGCATTTCGGTGGCGCCGATGCCGTCAAGGATAGGCTTGCCGGTCTTTCGCGTCCACTCTTCGAAGACCGGGGCCGGCAAGGTCTCGCCGGCCGAGACGGCAACGCGCAATGATGAAAGATCGGCGCCTTCGTCCATGGCCTTCAGCATGGCCCGGTAGGCGGTCGGCGCGGTGAAGGAAATGGTCGCTTTGTAGGTCTCGATGATGTGGACCATGTTGGGTGGCGTCGCCTGTTCCAGAAGCGTTGCCGCCGCGCCGAAGCGCAGGGGGAAGATGGCAAGCCCGCCAAGGCCGAAAGTGAAGGCGAGCGGCGGCGAGCCGACGAAGATGTCGTCGGGCGTCACCTGCAGGACTTCACGGGCGTAGGCATCGGCGATGATCAGCAGGTCGCGGTGGAAATGCATCGTCGCCTTCGGCACGCCGGTCGTGCCCGAAGTGAAGCCGAGCAGGGCGACATCGTCGCGGCCGGTGCTGACGGCGGTGAAGGTAACCGGCTTGTCGAGGGCGGCGCGATCGAGCTCGGCGTCATGGTTGGCGGTGCCGTCGAAGCCGATCACCTGCTTCAGGAACGCGCTGTCCTTGGCGCAGGCGGTCATCTCGTCCATCAGCCTGGTGTCGCAGAGCGCGGTCGTGATCTCGGCCTTGTCGACGATCTTGGTGAGTTCACCGGCGCGCAACATCGGCATGGTGTTGACGACGACAGCACCGACCTTGGTGGCGGCCAGCCAGCAGGCGACCATTGCCGGGTTGTTGGCGGAGCGGATCAGCACCCGGTTGCCCGGCTCGACGCCGTAGTTCTCGACCAGCGCATGGGCGAGCCGGTTCGTCCAGTCGGACAGTTCCTTGTAGGTGCGGCGGCGGCCATTGCCGATCAGCGCGGTGTGGTCACCAAGGCCCTTCTCGACGAGCCTGTCGGTCAATTCGACACCGGCATTGAGGTGTTCTGGATAGTCGAAGCCGTCGAGCAGGAAGTCGGGCCATTGCTCGGGCGGCGGCAGATTATCGCGGGTGAACGTGTCGGTATGCGCTGAAGGCCCAAGCATGTCGTCGCTGTCCCTGTCTGCCGCCGGCCAGCGCGCGAGGCACGTGGCGGGAGGCGGTAGATCTGAATTCCTGTCTCTCGCGGAAGGCTTTGTGCGGCCGGCTACACCCTTGTCGACATGTCACCGGAAAGGTGACTATCGGCGGTTCGGACGGCACAGCGGACCTCCCATTTTGTCGGCTGTTCTGAAGGCAGGATCGCACCAGTCGAAATTTGTTTCAAGCCTAAAATGTTTCACCCCAAAGCCTTGACGCACGGTATGGTGGCGGCCATTGCTAGCACTGAGACGACGCTGTTTCGGGGAGGGTGCCGATGCTCGACCATCGCATTGCCGATTGGGACAATGCCTATGCCAACGGCGCGAATATTGCCGGCAGCGACCGTTGGCCGGCCGCCTGGTCGGGACCGGCGCAAGCGTTCCGTGACGCACTGTCGGGGGAGGGCCGGGCACGGTTCGACATCGCGTATGGCGATCGGCCGCGCAACCGGCTCGACCTTTTCCTGCCGGAGACCACGCCCAAGGGGCTCGTCGTGTTCATCCATGGCGGCTACTGGCTGGAGTCCGATAAAAGCGGATGGTCGCATCTCGCCAAGGGCGCGGTCGGCAACGGCTTTGCGGTGGCTATGCCTTCCTACACGCTGTGCCCGGACATCCGCATTGCCGGCATTGTCAGCGAAATCGGGGCGGCGATCGGCAAAGCGGCGGCAATGGTCGGGGGACCGCTAAGGTTGACCGGACATTCGGCCGGTGGACATCTCGCCAGCCGCATGGTGACCACAACCACACCGCTCGCCACCGATGTCGTGCGGCGCATACGCCACGTCGTTTCGATTTCCGGCTTGCATGATTTGCGCCCGCTGATGCGCACCGGCATGAACGCCGTGCTGAAAATCGATGAGCATGAGGCGCTGACGGAAAGCCCGGCACTGCTGCGGCCAATCGATGGTGCCCGCATCACCTGCTGGGCCGGCGGCGGCGAGCGCTCGGAGTTCCTGCGACAGAATGCGTTGCTGGCCAACATCTGGACCGGGCTTGGCGCCACCACCAGTGCCGTGGTCGAGCCCGACCGGCATCACTACGATGTAGTGGATGGCCTGGCCGATCCGGCGCATGCATTGACGCGGACCTTGATCTCGGAATAAGCCCTGTGATCAGTAAGTTATTACGAAATACTTCAGCGCAACATCAGAACGCTGCAAGCGTCGCCCGCAGCGGATGCAGGGGCAAAAGGCGCCCGAACGACCAGTCCGTTGGCATCGGCCAGCATCCTCAGCATCGAGGAATCCTGGATGCCGAACGGCGTCGCCACCAGTTCGCCGTCATCCTCCCTGACCATCGCCCTCACATAATCCTGGCGCAGGTCATTGGCCGCCATTGCGGCGCCCAGCCTTGCCGGGCGGATATCCTGACGATGGTCGCGACCGCCCAGCCTTGCCAGAAGCGGCTTCAGGAACAATTGCGAGCAGACCAGGCTTGCTACCGGATTACCGGGCAGGCCGATGCATCTGATATCGCCGAGGCGCCCGAACATCAGCGGCTTGCCGGGACGCATGGCGATCTTCCAGAAGCCGAGCGTCATGCCTTCGCCGGTCAGCACGTCATGGATCAGGTCGTGGTCGCCGACCGAGGCGCCGCCCAGCGTGACGATGACATCGGCACCCGCCGCGACCGCTTTCCTGACCAGGCCGGCGATATCGTCCTTGCGGTCGGCGGCGATCCCGAGATCGAGCGCACAGGCACCGATCGATTGTGCCGCCGCGGCGACGCCATAGGCGTTGGACGAAATAATCTGGTCGGGCCCGAGTTCGCTGCCGGGCGGCAACAACTCGTCACCGGTGGCGATGATGGCGACCAGCGGCCGTTTCACCACGCTTACTCGGGGATGATTGGCCGATGCCGCCAGCGACAGTGCCGCCGGGTCGAGCACGCGCCCGGTCTCCAGCAGCACGTCGCCCTTGGAAAAATCGAGGCCGACGCGGCGAATGTTACGCCACACGGCGGTGGGCTCGATCACTTCGATGTTGCCGCCGCCGAGATCCCGGACGTTTTCCTGGATGACGATGGTGTCGGCGCCGTCAGGCAGCGGTGCGCCGGTGAAGATACGCACTGCCTGTGCCTGGCCGACCGCGCCGTCAAAGCCGCGTCCGGCCGGCGCCATGCCGATCACCGAGAGTTTCGACGGCACCGACGCGACATCGGCGGCTCGCACCGCATAGCCGTCCATGGCCGAAGCGTTGAAGGGCGGCTGGGTGCGCAGCGCCATGACCGGTTCCGCCAGCACACGATCGATCGCCTTGATGAGCGGGACGCTTTCGCCGGCCAGCGGCACGGCGCCGTCGAGCAGGCGCTCGAGCGCGTCGGCGACCGGAACCAGTGCCATCAGAGCCCTGCCTTGTAGTCGCCGGACTTGCCGCCGGTCTTTTCGACCAGCCGTATGCCGGAGATGACCATGGCGCGGTCAACCGCCTTGGCCATGTCGTAAATGGTCAGGCAGGCCACCGAGGCTGCCGTCAATGCTTCCATTTCGACGCCGGTCTTGCCGGTGACGCGCGCAAGGGCCGTGACCTTCAGGCCGGGCAGAGCATGGTCAGGCTCTATGTCGACGGAAACCTTGGTCAGCAGCAGAGGGTGGCAGAGCGGGATCAACTCATGCGTCTTCTTGGCCGCCATGATGCCGGCGATGCGCGCCGTGCCCAGCACATCGCCTTTCTTGGCATTGCCGGCGAGGATGGTCTTCAACGTCTCTGGCTGCATTGAGACGAAACCCTCTGCGATCGCGGTGCGCGTCGTCTCGTCCTTGTCGCCGACATCGACCATGTTGGCCTCGCCCTGTGCGCCAAGATGGGTGAGAGCGCCTGTCATCGTCAAATCGCCATAGAGCGACGTGCGTCCATTCGGACGCACAGAGTGCGCTCTGTCACTTTGACTCTATGCATCGTGCTCTCCGAAAATCGATTCCGATTTTCGACCCGCATCGGACGCCTTGCCCGTGAGCAGCGAGCGCGTTGCAGCGGTCACGTCCCGTTGGCGCATCAAGCTCTCGCCCACCAGGAAGGCCCCGATGTCCATCCTTTGCAGTCTAAGGCAATCGTCATGCGAGAAAATGCCGCTTTCGCTGACCAGCAAATGACCCCCCGGCACCATCGCCCGCAGCCGCTCCGACGTATCGAGGCTGGTCTCGAATGTCCGCAGATTGCGGTTGTTGATGCCGATCAATTGCGATGACAGTTTCAGCGCTCGCTCGGTCTCGGCTTCATCGTGCACCTCGATCAGGGCGTCCATGCCGAGCTCGAACGCAGTCGATTCGAGTTGGCTGGCCATGGCATCATCGACGCTGGCCATGATGATCAAAATGGCGTCCGCGCCCCAGGCCCGCGCCTCGTAGACCTGGTAGGGATCGAACAGGAAATCCTTGCGCAGGGCGGGCAGCGTCACGGCCGCTCGCGCCTCGGCCAGAAACTCCGGTGCGCCCTGAAAGGAGGGCGCATCGGTCAGCACGGAAAGACAGGCCGCGCCGCCTTTTTCATAGGCCCTGGCCAGGCTCGGCGGATCGAAATCGGCACGGATCAACCCTTTGGACGGACTTGCCTTCTTGATCTCGGCGATCAGTGCGAAGCCACCCGATCCGCGCTTCGCTTCGAGCGCGGCGAGGAACCCGCGCGGCGCGTCGGCGTCCTTCGCGCGCGCCTTGATCTCTGCCAGCGGCACGCTTGCCTTGGCGGCGGCGATCTCGTCGCGCTTGTAGACTTCGATCTTGCGCAGAATGTCAGACACGGTTCACCCGTTCGAAATCTCGACCAGCCGGTCGAGCACCTGCAGCGCCCGGCCGCTGTCGATGGCCTGTGCGGCGATGGCGATGCCGTCACCGAGCGTCGTCGCCTTGCCCGCAATCACCAGTCCGGCGCCGGCATTCATCAACACCGTGTCGCGATAGGCGCCGGCGGTGCCGCCCAGCATATCGCGCAAGGCCTTGGCATTGTAGGCGGCGTCACCGCCACGCAACTCATCCTTGGTATGACGCTTCAGTCCAACCTCTTCCGGGGTCAGCGTGAAGCTGCGGATTTCGCCGCCAACCAGTTCGGCTACCTGTGTCTCGCCTGTGGTGGTGATCTCGTCATAACCATCGCCGTGGGCGACCCAGGCATGCTCGGTGCCGAGCGCCTTCAGCGTTTCGGCCACCGGCATGATCCATTCCGGCATGAACACGCCGACCATCTGCCGCCTGACGCTAGCCGGGTTCGAAAGCGGGCCGAGCAGGTTGAAGATGGTGCGCGTACCAAGCTCGCCACGAACCGGACCGACATGCTTCATAGCCGGATGGTGCGCTGGCGCGAACATGAAGCCGACGCCGGCTTCATGGATGCACTTGCCGATTAGCTCCGGCGCGATGTCGATCCTGACGCCAAGGGCAATCAGCACGTCGGCCGCGCCGGTCAGTGAGGACAGGCCGCGATTGCCGTGCTTGGCGACCGGTACGCCGCTGCCGGCAATGACAAAGGCGGAAGCCGTCGAGATGTTGACCGAATGCGAATTATCGCCACCGGTGCCGACGATGTCGATGGCGCCGTCAGGAGCATCGACGCGCAGCATCTTGGCGCGCATCGTGGCGACAGCGCCCGAAATCTCGCTCACCGTCTCGCCGCGTACGCGCAACGCCATCAGGAAGCCGCCGATCTGCCCTGGGGTCGCATCGCCCGACATGATGATGTCGAAGGCCTCGCAGGCCTCCTCGAAGGACAGTGCGGTGCCGGTCGCGACCTTGGCGATATGGGTTTTCAGCGCGCTCATCTTGTCGAGGCTTGGGCAACGGCGGCCTGGTCGACGCGGATGTCGTACTGCGTCTGCAACTGCGCCACCAACTGGTCGAGCAGGTCGTCGGACATGCCGGAGGTGAATGATTTCTGCGCGTCGTCCGGCACCGAGCTGGCGTCGGCGCCGGCCGGTTCGAACACTTCGGCGACCTTGAACAGGATCTGGCCATCGCCGGTGGGCGAGGGGATCAATCCGGTGCCGCCTTCGCCGACGCCGAACATGACGGCGGCGCCTTCCTTGCCGAAATCGGCATCGTCGGCTTCGCGCTTCAAGCCGCGCTTGGTCTGCTTCTCCAGCTTGAGTTCGCCGGCGATGACGTCGAGCGTGGTGCCGGCCTTGAGGCGCTTCTCGAGTTCGTCCGCCTTGGCGGCGAGCCGCTTGGCGGTCTCGGCCGCCGTCCAGTCGGCGACAACCTTTTGGCGCACCTCATCAAGAGTGCGGTCGCGGGCCGGTGTGATCGAACCGACCTCATAGAAGACGAAGCCGTTGTCCGCCGTGGTCAGCGCCTCGTTTTCGGTGTTCGGTTCCGCATCGAAGACGGCCTTGATCAGCGCCGGCGATTCCGGCAGGTCCTTGACGATGGAGCCATCGGGCCTCAGGCCGTTGCGATCGATGGCGTCGATGGTGATGTCCTTAAGCTTCAATTTGGCGGCGGCATCGGCCAGCGAACTGCCCGATGCGCGGGTGTCTTCATAATTGTCGTGCACATCCAGAAGGATGCGGCTTGCCTCGCCCAGCGCCAGGTCCTTGCGGATCTGGTCCGACACTTCGGCGAGCGGCTTCACCACCTCGGGCTTGATCTCGGTCACGCGCAGCAGCACCGGACCGAAGGCGCCCTGCACGACCTGGCTGACTTCGTTGGCGTTGAGCGCGAAGGCGGCATCGGCAACCGCCTTGTCGGCGATCTTGTCCTTGGCGAGCGTGCCAAGCAGCGTGTCGGCCGGGGTCTTGCCTTCGGCGGTCACCAGCTTGTCGAAGGTAGCGCCGGCCTTGAGCGAATCGAGCGCCGCCTTGGCGGCATCCGGTGTCTTGAACACAAGCTGCTCGATGGTGCGCATTTCGGGCGTGGTGTAGCGTGACTTGTTCTTGTTGTAGTCGTCACTGACCTGCTGGTCGGTGACCGCGGTCGTATCCATTATGTCCGCCGGTTCGAGGCGGACATACGAGAATTTGCGGTATTCAGGTGCGGCGTAGCTCTTCTTGTTGGCCTCGAAATAGGCCTGAAGCACGCTGTCGCTCGGCGCCGCGATCGGCTCGACCAGCGCCTTCGGCAAAGTCAAATAGTCGACGGTGCGGTCTTCACCGCGGTAGAGCGCGACCGCCTTGAAGAACGTGTCCGGCGCCTTGAGGCCGTCCGAGACCGCCTCGACGATCTGCTGGCGCACCGCTACCTGGGCACGGTTCTTCAGATAATCCTCGGGCCGCATGCCGACCTGGTGCAGCATGTAGTCGAATGTCCTTCGGTCGAACTGACCGCCAGGGCCCTTGAAAGCCGGGTCTTCGCGGGTGAGTTCGGCCAGCCGATCCTTGGAAAGGCCGAGGCCGAGCTTGCGTGCCTGCTCGTCGAGGACGGCACCGGAAACGAGTTGCGCCAGCACCTGGTTGTCGATGCCGAGCGCCTTTGCCTGTTCATGCGTGAGGCGCTGACCAAACTGCTGCGACATGACGGCGAGCTGGCGGTCATAGGCGAGGCGGTATTCGTTGATCGATACCTTGGTGCCGCCGGCCGTTATCACCGAATCGTGGCCCGCGAAGCCGCCCATCAGCCGTCCGGAGATGCCCCAGGCGGCGAAACTGACCACCAGCAGCGAAAGCAATGTCTTCGCGACCCAGGTACCCGCCGCGCTTCTCAATATACCAAGCATGGTTACTTCCGATTTATGCGCATTTTCGCATGCGCCGAGTCTGAACCAAGCGCAATAGCGCCCTTCCTGCCCACTGTCGATTGCTTTGTGGCCTGATTTTGGTAGTGAGGGCCAGAGCTTGATATCGCCCGGAGAAGCACACCATGACACCAGGAATTCGCCCGCTTGTCGCCGGCAACTGGAAAATGAACGGCACCAGCGCCTCGCTGAACGAGCTCAGGATGATCGGCAACGGTTTCATGAGCGGGCTCGACGCCGAGACCGAAGCGCTGGTCTGCGTTCCCGCGACGCTGCTTTCGCATGCCGCGGAGATTTTGTCGCGCACGCCGGTCCATGCCGGTGGCGAGGACTGTCATCCCAAGGAAAGCGGTGCTTATACCGGCTGCATTTCCGCGGAGATGCTGAAGGACGCAGGCGCCAGCCACGTCATTGTCGGCCATTCCGAATGTCGCGAGCAAAGCGGCGAGGACGATGCGACGGTCCAGGCCAAGGCCGCCGCCGCCTGGCGGGCCGGGCTTGTGGCCATCGTGTGCATCGGCGAGACGCGGCAGGAGCGTGAGGCTGGAGCCACGCTGGAGGTGCTGTCGCGCCAGGTCGCCGGCTCGGTGCCGCCAAGCGCCACGCCATCCAACACCGTCATTGCCTATGAGCCGGTGTGGGCGATCGGCACCGGTCTGACGCCAACCGCGGCCGATGTGGCCGAGGCGCATGCGCATATCCGCGAAAAGCTGGCGGAAAAACTTGGGACCGCCGCCGCCAGGATGCGCATCCTGTACGGTGGCTCGGTCAAGCCTTCCAATGCCGTTGAACTGCTGGGCGTCAGGAATGTCGACGGCGCGCTGGTCGGCGGTGCCAGCCTGAAAGCGGCTGATTTCCTGGGCATCGCCGAAGCCTATCGCAGCATTGCTGGCTGAGATTCACGAGGATGGACGGGTCTCGTCCCGTTCAAATTCGTTGCAAAGAGGGCGTTGCTTCCCATATTCCGGCCACGGGCTTGGAAATGCCGTGAAAGCATTGTATTGAGCCGCCTCCAATTCACCGGCCGTGTCCGCGGCCGGGCAGGGCCTTGCCAGGATAAATTATGCAAACCGTACTGATCGTCATTCATCTCATGGTCGTGCTCGCCCTTGTCGGCGTGGTGCTGCTGCAGCGCTCCGAAGGCGGCGGTCTCGGCATTGGTGGCGGATCGGGCTTCATGACCGCGCGCGGCGCGGCCAACGCATTGACCCGGGCGACGGCGATCCTGGCGGCAGCGTTCTTTGTGACGTCGCTGACCTTGTCGATCATTGCCCGCTACGGCGAAAAGCCGATCGACATTCTCGATCGGGTTCCCGCGACCTCGGATGGCGCCGGCAAGGGCGTGCTCAACCAATTGCCGGGTACGGCCACGCCGGCACCCGCCGGCAACACCACGCCGACGCCTCCGTCCGGCAACGACGCCGCGACAAAACCGCTGGCAACGGCCCCGGCCACCGCGCCCGCCGGCAGCACCACGCCGCCAGCGGCCAATGGAACCACCAACACCGCGCCGGCGTCGCCTCAGGTTCCGAACCAATAACCTTATGTTCTAAACCGCGATCTGTGTTCGTTTGAACACAGTCGCGGCAAATGCTGCGCAATCACGAAGATTCGACGGATCACGGCGCGGTCTCGCGCTTGAGGCATACGCGCTTATTCGACTATAGATTGCACGCGGCATTTTCGGCGTCCTTGGGGGACGCCGGGCGACGCCGTGGGCAACAAGCATTGAACGATCGGATCTTCGCCATGCAGCTTCGCAGCTTCATTTTCCTGGGACTTTGCGCCGCAATCGGCATAAGTTCCCCGGCCTCCGCCGCCATGCCGGCAAACATGGCCGCACAACAGTCGGTGTCGCTCGAAAAGACCGACGCCATCCCCGTCGCTGCCAAAAGCGATGCGACGCAGTTGAAGCTTCTCAAGAAGAAGAAAAACCCCACGCCGGAGGATCTTGCCCAGATCAAGAAGATCGAGGCCAAGATCGTTGCCGACAAGGAGGATGCCAAGGCCAAGGCGCTTGAGGCCAGGAAAATGGCGATGCGCGAGGCGGCCAAGGCCAGGGCTGACGCAGATCGGCAGGCGTTCCTGGCCAGCAAGGGCCAGAAAGCAGCGGCAACCGAAGTGGCCGATGCCAAGCCGGCCAAGAAGACCGTCAAGATCATCGAACCGATCGAACCTGTCACCCCGATCCCGGCGGCCGAGCCGATCCCAGCCGAGGCGATGAATGTCGCTTTGACGGGCAACAATGGCGAACTGCGCAGCGAGGTCGTCGGCGGCCAGAAGCAGTCAAGCGGCGGCCTGTTCGCGGGTCTGTTCGGTGGAACATCGTCTGGCTCATCGATCAGCTATCTGCCCGAGACACGCGCGCTCGACTCGGCACTTGCCCAGAAGAACGCCAAGAAGCCGTTCAAGGTGAAGCCGGAATTCGTGCCTCAGGACGTGGAATTCACCGGCTATGACGCCGGCACAATCGTCATCGACACCAGCGCTCGCCGACTCTACCTCGTCGAATCATCGACCACCGCACGCCGTTACGCCATCGCGGTCGGCCGCGAAGGCCTGCAGTTCAAGGGCACGGTCGCGGTCGGGGACAAGCAGGAGTGGCCGCGCTGGATCCCGACGCTCGACATGCAGAAGCGCGAGCCCAAGCACTACGGCCAGTACAAGGACGGCATGGCAGGCGGCGGCCAGAACCCGCTCGGCGCCCGCGCCATCTATCTCTACGATGGCAGGAAGGACACGCATCTGCGTATCCACGGCACCATCGCGCCGCAGTCGATCGGCACCAGCGCGTCCAATGGCTGCTTCCGCATGATGAACGAGCACGTCATGGATCTATACAGCCGCGTCCGGATCGGCACCAAAGTCGTCATCATCTGACGTTTCCGTCATCATGCCGAAGGGCCGGCTCAGCCGGCCCTTTTGTTTTGCTTAGAGCGATTCAAAACCCTTTGGCCGTGATGCCTGTCCGAAAGCCGGATCCCACTTTTCGGGATCATGGTCCGAGCGCCTTTTTGGGAAAAAGCCTTCGCGGCGGTTTTTTCTCTGGCGGAATCAATCCGGCCGCGTTAAGCGATGACTCCCATGGCGCGATATGTATTCATCACAGGCGGCGTGGTTTCCTCACTTGGAAAAGGCATTGCCGCAGCGGCCCTTGGGGCTCTCCTGCAGGCGCGAGGTTATCGCGCACGCATCAAAAAACTCGACCCTTATCTGAACGTCGATCCCGGCACGATGTCGCCGTACCAGCACGGGGAGGTGTTCGTCACCGATGACGGTGCCGAGACCGACCTCGATCTTGGCCATTACGAGCGCTTCACCGGCCGGTCCGCCAATCAGCAGGACAACATCACGACCGGGCGTATCTACAAGAACATCATCGAGCGCGAGCGGCGCGGCGATTATCTCGGCGCCACCGTGCAGGTGATCCCGCACGTCACCGACGAGATCAAGAATTTCGTCCTCGACGGCAATGACGATTATGATTTCGTGCTGTGCGAGATCGGCGGCACGGTCGGCGACATCGAGGCGATGCCGTTCCTCGAGGCGATCCGCCAGCTCGGCAACGATCTGCCGCGCAACAACGCCGTCTATGTCCACCTGACGCTGATGCCCTATATCCCGACGGCGGGCGAACTGAAGACCAAGCCGACCCAGCATTCGGTCAAGGAGCTGCGCGGCATAGGCATCGCGCCCGACATTCTTCTGGTGCGCGCCGACCGCGCCATCCCCAAGGAAGAGCGCCGCAAGCTGTCGCTGTTCTGTAATGTCAGGGAAAGCGCCGTCATCCAGGCGCTCGACGTGCCACATATCTACGACGTGCCGATGGCCTATCACAAGGAAGGTCTGGATTCGGAAGTGCTCGCTGCCTTCGGCATCGAGCCGGCGCCCAAGCCGCGCATGGAGCCGTGGCAGGCAGTCTCCAACCGCATCCACAATCCGGAAGGCGAGGTCACCATCGCCATCGTCGGCAAGTATACCGGCCTCAAGGATGCCTACAAATCGCTGATCGAGGCGCTTTCGCATGGCGGGCTGGCCAATCACGTCAAGGTCAAGCTCGACTGGATCGAATCGGAAATCTTCGAAAAGGAAGACCCGACGCCTTGGCTGGAGAAGGTGCACGGCATATTGGTGCCCGGCGGCTTCGGCGAACGCGGCTCAGAAGGCAAGATCCTGGCGGCCAAATTCGCACGCGAGCGCAAGGTGCCGTATTTCGGCATCTGCTTCGGCATGCAGATGGCGTGCATCGAGGCGGCGCGATCGCTGGCCGGTGTCGAACATGCCTCGTCGACCGAATTCGGCCCGACCAAGGAGCCGGTCGTCGGTTTGATGACCGAATGGCTGAAAGGCAACATGCTGGAAAAGCGCAGGGCGACTGGCGATCTCGGCGGCACCATGCGGCTCGGCGCCTATCAGGCCGAGCTCGCCAAGGGTTCGAAGATCGCCGACATCTACGGCGACACCCAGATTTCCGAACGTCACCGGCACCGCTACGAGGTCAATATCGACTACAAGCAGCGCCTGGAGGATTGCGGGCTGGTGTTTGCAGGCATGTCGCCCGACGGTGTGCTGCCGGAGACGGTCGAATACCCCGACCATCCCTGGTTCATCGGCGTGCAATATCACCCCGAACTGAAGAGCCGGCCGCTCGATCCGCATCCGCTGTTTGCCAGCTTCATCGAGGCGGCGGTGGAGCAGAGCCGCCTGGTCTGATCGCTCCCATGCGGACCTATGTCGCGCTTCTCTACAGCATCGTCCTGGGAGAGGGGCGGCGGGTCGTCATGTCCGACCTCAAGGCCATGGCGGAAAGTCTCGGCCTAAAGAATGTCCGCACCTTGGTGGCGACCGGCAACCTGGTCTTCGAGAGTGAAAAGACCTCGATCACCACGCTTGAGACACGCCTGGAATCCGCCTTCGAACAGGCCTTTGGCCGCCATGTCGATATCATCGTGCGTGCCGCCGAAGACTGGCGCAAACTCGCAAGCGGTAATCCATTCCCGACCGAGTCGGTGGAAGCCGGCGACCAGGTGGCGGTGCGCGTAATGCGCAAACCTGTAGCCGAAGACGCCATATCCGGGCTTCAGGCCTGTGCCGCCGCGGACGAGAAAGTGCTTCTGGCCGGCGGAGACATCTGGGTCGTCTTTTCAAGGGAGAGGCCTAGCTCGCGCCTGCTTGCCGCCGCCAACCACAAGCGCATGGGCGTCGGCACCTCGCGCAATTGGAACACCGTGCGCAAGCTGGCCGAAATGGTCGCGCGGTAGAGCGGGGCGGCTCGGGCCGCCCCGCTCTGGTTCATCAAGCTTTCGCCACCTTGGCGCCGGCGCTCACGGCCGCGGTGCGCAGCACGTAGTAGATGACGCCGGCAATCGCCACGCCGAAGAACCAGCCATAGACGCCCCACCAGGACGGCAGCCAGTTGGTGAAGTTGGGCAGGATCGACGAGAAGATGGCGCCAATGCCGGCGGCGATGAACGCATTGACGTGCCAGCCACCCTGGAAGCGGAACTCGCCGTCCTCGCGATACAGCGCCTCGACGTCGACTTCACCTTTGCGGATCAGATAGTAATCGACCATCATCACGCCGAAGATCGGCCCCATCGTTGCGCCGATGACGTTGACGAAGGAAGCCGCACTGCCTTCCCACGGTGCGAAGGGATAGAGCACCAGCGCGATGACGGCCGCGATGTAGCCGCCTTTCTTGAAGTCGATCTGGCGGGGAAAGACATTGGAAAAGTCGAAGGCCGGCGAGACGAAGTTGGCCACGACATTGATGCCGAGCGTCGCCACCGCGAAGGTGAGCGCCGCGAGCGCGGCCAGGAACCAGCTGTCGAACTTGGCCGAGATCTGGTCGGGGTGCAGCAGCACCTCATGGTAGACGTCGTAGGCGGCGATGGTGGTGACGCCGGCGACCAGCGAGAACAGGATCAGGTTGATCGGCAGGCCCCAGATATTGCCCTTGCGCAGCGATGCCTGGTCGGGGGCATAACGGGCGAAATCGCAGAAGTTTAGATAGAGCGCCGAGAAGTACGTCACCCAGATCGCCGCCACGGCAAACAGTGCGGTCCAAGACCCTGGAGTACCAGGGACGCCCGCATCCTTGGTCTTTTCCAGCAGCACATCCATTGGGATATCGCTGGTGAAAGCGAAGGTTCCTGATTTGACGCAGAGATAGATGGCCAGGATCAGCATCATCACCCAGACCGCCGGGCCGGCCCAGTCCTGGAAGCGGCGCACCGTTTCCATACCGCGCTGGATGATCAGCAGTTGCAGTGCCCATATGATCACGAAGCAGATCACCTCCAGGCCGGAATGGCCAAGGAAATGGGTATTGGCGTTGAAATCGGCGAACCATTGCGAGCGGATCAGCAATGCGACGATGGCGCCTGAGGCGGCCGCTGTCTGCGCGCCGTACCAGAAGCAGGCGACGATGGCGCGCACCAGTGCCGGAATGTTGGCGCCCCAGATGCCGAAGGAGGCGCGGGCGAGCACGGGGTAGGGCACACCGGTCTTCACACCGGCATAACCGACCATGTTCATCAGTGCGTAGATGATCAGCGAACCGATGCCGATGGCGATGATGAAATTGACGAAGCCGCCACAGAACAGAAACAGGCTGGCGGCGAGGTAGTAGCCCCACAGGCTATGGACGTCCGACGTCCAGACGTTGAAGATCGAGAACGGTCCCCAGTTTCGAACCTTGGCAGGAGCGAGGTCTTCATTATACAGGTCAGGCGATGCGCCTTGTATCGTCATTGCAATGTCCCCTTCTTGCAGCACGCGCCCTCACGCGTTGACCGCAGAGGTTACGCCTGACGCAGGGGAACCGGCAAGCAATCGATTTGCCGGCTTTGGCCTTAAAGATATTCAATGCGAACCGCGATTATCGAGAGCCCGTGATGGTGAGCCGCTTTTGAAACAGGCCTGCCTGTCGATTCGAATTCTCGATCCACGGCTTCCAAGCTGGACAAATCCGCGTTCCCGACGCCTATCGGCAAGCAAGGCTGCCTAGCCGATGGCCATCACCCGCTTGTGGTCCTCGACTTCGGAAAGCAGCCAATCCTGAAACAGGCCCGTACCCGGCTTGTTGCCGATGCTGCGGCGCTGATGCAGGTAGATGCCGGCCGGATAGGTATGGCGGGCGCTGAACGGGGCGACCAGTTTGCCCTGCTGCAGCAGATCCTGGGCCATCATCGTGTCGGCGAGCGCTATTCCAGCGCCATTGATCGCCTCGCGCATGATCAGCGTACAATCATCCAGCGTCGTGCTGGATTTCGGCGTCGTGTCCAACACGCCTTCCTGCTCCAGCCAGCGCTTCCATCGCATGGTCTCGCATTCGTGGATCAGGTGGTGGTTGACCAGGTCGGCGGGCGATCGCAGCGGCATCGGCCCTTCAAGCAGCGAGGGCGCACAGACCGGCGTCAGGACCAGCGGGATCAGCAGCGTCAGAGCCGGGCCGGCCTTGTAGACGAACTCGTCGACGATGGCCAAATCGAAATTGGCCCGCTTGCCCGATGTCGAGATCTCCAGATCCACGGACGGATGCCGCCGGCGAAAATTCGGCAGCCGGTCCGCCAGCCAAAGGTTCAGGACAGCAGGGACGCACAAAACCCGGACACGCTGGGTCCTGCCGTGGCTTGGGGCCCCGGCGAGACTGACATCATCGGTGGCCCGCCAGATGGCTTCGAATGCTTCGGAGAGGCTGCGTGCGTAATAAGAGCCCCGAATGGTCGGCGTTATCTGCCGAAAGCCGCGCTCGAACAGCTCCTGGCCGAGATTCCGTTCGAGTGCGCGGATGTGACGGCTGATAGCCGAGGGTGTCAGATGCAGCTCTTCGGCTGCGTCCTTGACGCTGCCGAGACGGGCGGCGGCCTCGAAAGCGCGCATGCCATTGAGTGAGGGTAGGGCCATCGGCCGATCATGAATTGCCAGTTGAGTTTTTGTCAATCGATATGGACAAAATTGGCGTTTGATCGCCTGACCCGTTCGGGGATACCCAAGAGGCAAGAGCAATTAAGTCGTCTCAAGAACGACAATTTGGGGACTTCGGCACGATCCAACCAGAGGTGACGGCCGGTTTGACCGGTTTCCACCGGTGGCGGGCGAAGCCTTGCGCAAACTGCAAGCCGCGCCTGGGCCAAATCCCCGCAAAGAGGAGAACGCCTACCTATGCCTCAATCGCCAGTGCCGGTCTTTGAAACGGCGGACGAGATTTCCGCTGAAACCTCCGTCGTCGTGATCTTGCAGGCCGCTCAAACCGGCTTTGGCCCGCGGGCAACGGCCCTGGACACCGAAATGGACGGGATCCTCTCCCGGGCCTGTGCCGATGCGGCTGCCTTGGCTGAATCCGGCGCCTGTATCGATGTCATCGCCCCCCAGGCGGTATCGGCGCGGCGCGTGATTGTCCTGGCCATGGGCAAGGCCGGGGCCGTCACCGCACTCTCCTTGGCGCGTGCCGGAGGCCTGCTTGCCGCGCATCTGGAGGGCAAAGGGGAATGCGCGGCCACCCTGGTCCTGGACCCCATTGCCGGCATAAGTCTGCCGGGAGCGGAAATCCTGGCAAGAGTCGCGCTTGGCATGCGGCTGCGGCGCTATCGTTTCGACATGCGCAACCGGCGCCAAGGGGCGGGGGCCGATCGGACCCTGCGGGTGCAACTGGTCGGGGCCGGCGGTCCGGAGCTGAATTCGGCGCTGGCGCGGATCAATGCCATCGCGGATGGCGTCGAATATGCGCGCACACTGGTCAACCTGCCGCCGAACCATCTCCATCCCGACAATTTCCACGATCACCTGGAGCCTCTGCGCGAAGCCGGCATCGACGTCGAGATACTCGATGCGGCGAAGCTCAGGGAATTCGGCATGAACGCGATCCTGGCCGTTGGGTCGGGTTCGGTGCGGCCGCCTCGGGTCGCCGTCCTGCGCTATCGCGGCAAGGGCGCCCCCGCGCAGCCGCTGGCGTTCGTCGGCAAGGGTGTCTGTTTTGATTCCGGCGGTCTCTGCATAAAGCGCGGCGAGCAGATGTTCGATATGAAGGCCGACATGGGCGGTGCGGCCGCGGTGGTCGGCCTGCTGATCGCGCTGGCCCGGCAAGGCAGCCCGGTGCACGCCGTCGGCGTGCTCGGCATTGCCGAGAACATGCCGTCAGGCACCGCGCTCAAGCCGCGCGACATCATCACGACAGCGTCCGGGCAAACCGTGGAAGTGTTCGACACGGATGCGGAAGGCCGCCTGATCCTGGCCGACTGCCTCTATTATGCCGCTTCGCGCTTCAATCCGTCGGTGATCGTCGACCTCGCCACCTTGACCTATTCGGTGATGCGCGGTCTTGGATCGATATTCGCCGGTCTCTTCAGCACCGACGATGCCATCGCCTCGCGGATGATCGCGGCCGGAGAAATGGTCGGCGAGCGGTTCTGGCAGCTGCCGCTCGACCGGGCTTATGACGAGGGCCTGCAATCGCCGTTCGCGGACCTGCGACATCACGCCAAGGACATGGAAGACGGTGACGCTCCCTACGCCGCGGCGTTCCTGCGCCACTTCACGGAAGACCGCCCCTGGGTGCATCTCGACATCGCCGGCAAGGAACTGACCGAGAAGGATCAGCCCCTGGGCCGGGAAGGCGCTACCGCATTCGGCGTGCAGATGCTGGAAGAATGGGTTCGCTCCAGTCGGGTTGCAAACTAGGTGACCAGCGGCATGCCTTCAAACGTTCAGGAGATCGGGATGTCATCGGAGATCGTTACCAGGGAAGGGCGGGCCGATTTCGGCGACTACGAAACCTGGTATCGCGTCAGCGGTAGCCTCGATGCCGACAAGGCTCCGATCGTCATTCTGCATGGCGGGCCGGGCGCCGCCCACAATTACGTCGATGCCTACAAGCTTCTTGCCCGAAGAGGCCGCGCCGTCATCCACTACGACCAGCTGGGCTGCGGCAATTCCACCTTGCTGCCGGACAAAGGCGCCGATTTCTGGACACCCAGGCTGTTCATCGACGAGCTTGAAAACCTTGTCGACCATCTCGGCATCCGCGGCGGCTTCCATGTGCTCGGGCAGAGCTGGGGCGGCATGTTGGGCGCCGAGTATGGGGTGACGCGGCCGAAGGGCCTGAAGTCGCTGACCATCGCCAATTCACCGGCTTCCATGAAGCTCTGGGTAGAAGAGGCCAACCGGCTGCGCGCCGACCTGCCCATGGACGTACAGGAGACGCTGACCCGGCACGAACAGGCTAGCACGACGGATCATCCGGACTACCAGGAAGCGACGATGGTGTTCTACGAGCGGCATGTCTGCCGGATCGTTCCGTTCCCGGCCGAAGTGACCGAGACCTTCGCCCAGGTCGTGCGCAATCCGACCGTTTACAACGTCATGAACGGGCCGAACGAGTTCCATGTCATCGGTACGCTGAAGAACTGGAGCATCATCGATCGGCTGCCCGCCGTCGATGTTCCGACGCTGATCATTTCCGGCCGTTACGACGAAGCCACGCCCGCGACCGTGCAGCCGTTCAAGGACGGCATCGAGGGATCGCGCTGGCAGGTATTCGAGCATTCCAGCCATATGCCGCATGTCGAAGAGCAGGATCTATGCATGCGGGTGGTGGGAGACTTCCTGGACGACAACGACAACTGAAAAAAGGGGAACTGCGACATGAAGAAACTGCTCTTGGCGGCCTCAGCCGCGGCATTGCTGGCCGGCTCGTGGCTGGCTCCGGCACAGGCCGAATACCTCAAGGAACATCGCGGCGGCACTATTCGCCTGCTGGCCCGCTCGGCCGCCGGAACGCTCGATCCGCACATCAATTACACCGACCAGGGCTGGCAGATGTATCAGCCGATCTATGACGGGCTGGTCGCCTTCCGCAAGGCCGAGGGCATGGATGGCTTCACCATCGTCCCCGATCTGGCCGAGGCGCTGCCCGAGGTGACCAATGACGGCAAGACCTTCACCTTCAAACTGCGCAAGGGCATCAAGTTCTCCGACGGCAAGGATCTCGGCGTGAAGGACGTCGTTGCTTCCTTCCAGCGCATCTTCAAGGTCTCGGGGCCGACCTCGGGCACCTTCTATGCCGGCATCGTCGGCGCCGACAAATGCCTTGCCGAAACCAAGAGCTGCACGCTGGAAGGCGGCGTTGTCGGCGACGAAGCGGCAGGCACCATTACGTTGAATCTCACCAAGCCGGACGCCGAGATCCTCTACAAGCTTGCGTTGCCGCATGCCGTGGTCCTGCCGGCGGACACGCCCGCGGAAGACATGGGCTCCAAGCCCATCCCCAGCACCGGCGCCTACATGATCTCCGCCTTCGATCCCAACAAGGGCATGACGGTGACCCGCAACCCCAATTTCAAGCAATGGAGCGAGGACGCCCAGCCGGACGGCTATCCTGATGTCGTCCAATATGATTTCGGCCTCTCCGAGGAAGCTGCCGTCACCGCGATCCAGAACGGGGAAGCCGACTGGATGTTCGACGCGCTGCCCAGCGATCGTCTCGGCGAACTTGGTACCAAGGCCATGGACCAGTTGCATATCTCGCCGCTCTCCGCCTGGTGGTATGCGCCGCTCAACAACCGGCTGGCGCCGTTCGACAATGAAAAGGCGCGCCAGGCCGTTGCCTACGCGGTCGACCGCAACACTCTGGTCAAGCTGTTTGGCGGCAAGGTGCTGGCCTCGCCGGTGTGTCAGGTCCTGCCTCCTGATTTCCCCGGCCACGAAGACTACTGCCCCTTCACCAAGAACCCCGGCGCCAAGTGGTCGGCGCCTGACCTCGACAAGGCAAAGCAGCTCGTCGAGGAATCGGGCACCAAGGGCCAGAAGGTGACCATCATCGTCGAGGACACGGCCATTTCCCGCTCCATCGGCGTCTATCTGCAGAGCGTGCTGACCACCATCGGCTATGTCGCCGACGTCAAGCCGATCTCGTCGAACATCCAGTTCACCTACATCCAGAACACCAACAACAAAGTGCAGATGTCCGTTACCCAATGGTACAAGGACTATCCCGCGGCTTCGGACTTCCTGAACATCCTGTTCAGCTGCGCATCTTTCCGTGAAGGTTCGGACGCTTCGATCAACATCGCCGGCTTCTGCGACAAGGATATCGACGCCAAAATGCAGAAGGCATTGGACCTCGGTGTGACCGACCAGAAAGCCGCCGACAAAATGTGGGCCGAAATCGACAGGCAAGTCACGGACAAGGCACCGGCCGTCGGCCTCTTTACGCCGAAGCGGCTTGACTTCGTCAGCAAGCGCGTGGGCAATTTCAAGTTCAACCGGCAGTTCAACTGGATGATCACCCAGTCGTGGGTACAGTAATGGCCAGGGTACAGTAATGGCCTGGGTGCAGTAACGAACCGCGGAGGGGCACGTCCGTGTCGTACCAAGTCGCTGCCGTGCCGCGCAAAACACGAGGGCCCTGGGCCGTCGCGTTTGCGAAGTTGGCAAGAAACAGGGCCGCCATGGCGTCCCTGGCCGTGTTCCTCGTCATCGTCCTTGCCTGTCTCAGTGCGCCTCTCTACGCGAAATGGGCAGGGACAGACCCCTTCGCCTCGACGCTCGACGCCGTCATTCAGATCGACGGTGCCGACGTTCCGGTGATGGAACAATCGACAGAGGGGCTGGGCCTTGGCTACACGCCGCTCGGCCCGACCTGGCGGGTCGGCAACTATTTCCTCGGTGCCGACAGCCAGGGGCGCGATGTCATGGCCCGGATGCTCTATGGCGGGCTGAGCTCGCTGCTGATCTCCGGGGCCGCGACCATCTTCACGCTGGTCCTCGGCACGGCGGCGGGATTGATCGCGGGGTATTTCGGCGGCGTTACCGACACGGTTCTGTCGCGCTTGCTGGATGTGCTCTGGGCATTTCCGATCTATCTCCTGGCGATTTCGCTTTCCATTGTCACAATTTCGCAAGGCATCTCGATCGGACCGATCGAGATCGAGTCCGGCAGCCTGTGGTTGCCGGTCATCATCATCGGTATCGTCTATATACCCTATGTAGCGCGTCCGATCCGGGGGCAGGTTCTGTCGCTGCGGCACAGCGAGTTCGTGCTGGCCGCGATCAATCTGGGCGTACCGGGATGGCGGATATTGTGGCGCGACATCCTGCCCAACATCACCACCACCCTCATCGTGTTCATACCGCTGATGATGGCGCTGAACATGCTTACCGAATCGGCGCTCTCCTTCCTCTCGATTGGCGTCCAGCCGCCCGCGGCGAGCTGGGGAACCATCATCCAGGACGGGCAGGCGCTGCTTTACACCAGGCCACTCGTGGCGCTGGTGCCAGGCCTGGCGATCGCGATTTCCGTCATGACCCTCAATGTCTTCGGCGACGGCCTGCGCGACGCGCTCGACCCGCGCTCGAAGGTTCGGCTGGGGCGCGACTGATGATCTACGCCATCCTGCGCCGTTTCGGTCAGATGCTGTTTGTGATGTTCGGCATCTCGGTCATCGTCTTCCTGATTTTCTTCGCCACGCCCGGCGCCGACCCCGCGGCCCGCATCGCCGGCCGCAATGCATCGCCCGAAGTGCTCGAGGCGGTACGCCACAGCTTCGGCTTCGACCGGCCGCTCTACGTGCAGTACGTGACGATGATGGAGAAGATCTTCGTCACGGGCGATCTGACTTCTTTCGTCAATCGCGGCTGGAAGGTGGTGCCGGCGGTGCTGGATTCGATCCCGGTCACGCTTTCGCTGGTATTCGGCGCGGCGATCCTGTGGGTGGTGGTGTCCATCATCATCGGCATCGTCGCCGCCGCAACCCGCGACAGCTGGCTCGACAAGCTTCTGATGGCGTTGGGCTTGCTCGGCATTTCCATGCCGGTCTACTGGCTGGGCGAGGTGATGAACCTGATCACCCAGAGCCGCTATCACGACAGCTGGGCATTTTCCTGGGTGCCGCCGCTTGGCTACAAGAATTTTTCCGACGACCCGAAAGGCTGGTTCCTGACGCTGGTCATACCTTGGATCACGCTCGCCATCCTCTACATCGGCATTTACGGGCGGGTCTTGCGCGCGGCGATCATCGAATCCCTGCAGGAAGACTATATCCGCACGGCCCGCGCCAAGGGCTTGTCGGAGACCCGCATCCTGCTGCGCCATGCCTTGCGCACGTCGCTCATCGCCTTCGTCACCTTGTTCGGTCTCGACTTCGGCGCACTGGTGGGCGGCTCGGCCCTCCTGACCGAAGTGGTGTTCGGGCTGCACGGCATCGGCAAGCTCACCTATGACGCGCTGCAGAACCTCGATTTGCCAATGATCATGGCGACGGTGATGTACGCTTCCATGTTCGTGGTGGTCGCCAACGCGGTCGTCGATTTCGTCTACATCCTTCTCGATCCGCGCCTGAGGACATCATGATATTGTCGGTGCGTGATCTCCGTGTATCCTTCCGGACCGATGAAGGCCTGGTAAGGGCCATCGATGATGTTTCCTTCGACCTCGCGGAAAGCGAAATTCTCGGTGTCGTCGGCGAGTCCGGCTCCGGCAAGACCGTGTCGCTGCTTGCGGTGATGGGGCTTATCACCGATCCCAACGCCATCATCGAAGGCTCGATCCGCTACAAGGGTCGCGAGTTGGTCGGACTGCCGCCGCGCGAACTGAGGCGCCTGCGGGGCAACGAGATCGCAATGATCTTCCAGGATCCGATGACGGCGCTGACGCCGGTCTACACCATCGGCTGGCAGATCGCCGAACAAATCCGCGCGCATCGCAAGATCAGCAAATCCAAGGCCATGGAGCGGGTGGAGGAACTGCTGGCGGAGGTGAATTTCCCCAACCCGCACGAAGCCATGTCGCGCTATCCGCACCAGCTCTCCGGCGGCATGCGCCAACGGGCGGTGATCGCGATGGCGCTGTCCTGCAACCCGGCGCTGCTGGTGGCGGATGAGCCGACCACGGCGCTCGACGTCACGGTGCAGGCCGGCATTCTCGATCTGGTGCGCAAGCTGCGCGCCACGCACAAATCGGCGGTGGTCTTCATCACCCATGACATGGGCGTGGTCTCCGAACTCGCCGACCGGGTCATGGTGATGTATGCGGGCCGCATCGTGGAACGCGGCAGCCGCACCGAGCTGTTCGCCGACCCGCGACACCCCTATACCCGTGCATTGCTTGGTTCGATCCCGCCGCTGACCGGTGTCAAACCCCGCCGCCTGCCGGCCATTCCCGGGTCACCGCCATCGCTGCTGCGATTGCCGCAAGGCTGCGCCTTCGGTCCGCGTTGCCCTGTCGGGTATGAGCCCTGCCTAACCAAGAAGCCCGAGCTTGGCGCCGCCACGCACGCGGCGGCCTGTTTTTGGGTGGCCCAGACATGATCGGACCGATGATCGACAAAGACTGTCCAATCCTCGAAACGCGCGGGCTCGGCAAGCGCTTCTCGATCGGCAGCCGTTTTTCCGCGGAGGGCAGGCGAACCGTCCACGCGGTCGACAATGTCTCCCTCACAGTGCGCCGCGGCGAAACCGTCGGATTGGTCGGCGAGTCCGGGTGCGGCAAGTCCACGCTGGCGCGGTGCCTGGTCAGGCTCTACGACATTTCGGACGGCAAGCTCCTGTTCGAAGGCGACGACATCACCTCGAAATCGCTGTCTGAACTGAGGCCGCTGCGGCGGCGCCTGCAAATGGTCTTCCAGGACCCGTCGGCCTCGCTCAATCCGCGCCGGCGCGTCGGCGACCTGGTGGCCGAACCGCTGCGCATCCATGGCAGGCTTTCATCGCGCGAGATCGCCAGCCGCGTCGCGGAACTCTTCGACCTCGTCGGACTGTTGCCGGACCATGTCATGCGCTTTCCCCATGAATTCTCGGGCGGGCAGCGCCAGCGTGTCGGCATTGCGCGCGCCATCGCCCTCAATCCCGATCTCGTCGTTCTCGACGAACCTGTCTCCGCGCTCGACGTGTCCGTACAGGCGCAGATCGTCAACCTGCTTGCCGATCTGCAGGAGAAGCTGGACCTCACCTATGTCTTCATCGCCCACGACCTGTCCGTGGTGCGTCAGGTCTCGACCCGCATCGCGGTCATGTATCTCGGCTCGATCGTCGAGGAAGGGCCGGCGGAACAGGTGTTTTCAGCCCCGGCCCACCCTTACAGCCAAGCCCTGATCTCGGCCGTTCCCGTCGTGCAGACGACGCCCACTGGGACGCGCAAGCGTATCATCCTGACAGGCGACGTACCGAGCCCGCTCAATCCGCCATCCGGCTGCCGTTTCCATCCCCGATGCCCAATCGCGGTCGAGCGCTGCCGTTCGGAACGGCCGGAGCTGAGGGAGCACCAATCCGGCCGCAAAGCGGCTTGCCACTTCCCGACGGTATAGCCGACCTCATTCCGATCGCCAGAATCTTTAAAAAATTCTTCTTCGCATGGAACAAATCGCCAAGCGGGGCGTTCCATAGGGTTCGATCGAGCGCATCTCGATCGACCGGGAGGAAACAATGGACTACCTGCATTTCTTTGCGCCCGTGCGGATATCGCGCGGGCAGGGGCATCCTGTAGAAGAAGTGGATAGTGTCGCCGAGGCGATGGTTTTCTTGCGTAAATGGCCGACGGGACGACGTGGGCCAGTATATCAGTGCGCGCTGAATTGCTGCTCGGCTGCCCTGTCGGGACAGATGTCGGCGGAGGAAGCCAGAAAGGCGTTCACCGGATTTGCCCGGATCACGCGGCTTCTCGACGATGACATGGCACTGCCGATGGGCAGCGACAACATGGCGAGCATACACGCGCTGCGGCGATAGCCGCCACGCCCTCTGCCTCTGGCGGATCGCGCCCCTTACGGGCGCGATGGAGGTTATGCTTGACCCTCGGGGCAGGTCGGTGGGTATCGCTTCTCAATTCTCCCTGAACCCACGATTGAGCGAATCGCGAACCGGCGCCAACATATAGTCCAGCAGCGTGTGCTCGCCGGTCAGGATCATGACTTCCGCCGGCATGCCGGGCGATAGATGGATGTCATGCAGATCCCTGAGATCGGCCGCGTCGATCTTGACCTTGGCAAGGAAATAAGGCTCTCCGGTTCTCTCGTCCGTCAGCCGGTCAGCCGAAATCGAGGTCAGCAGGCCATGGATTTGCGGCAGGTGTCTGGTTGGATAGGCCGAAAGCACCACACGGGCCGGCATGTCCGGATGCACCACGTCGATATCCGTGGGCTTGATGCGGGAATCGATGATCAGATTGGCCTCGTTCGGGACGATGTCGAGAAGCGCCTGACCGCTGGAGATCACGCCCGATTCCGTTGTTACGCGCAGGTTCATCACCGTTCCGGCGATTGGCGCGACGATGTCCGTCCTCGCCAGCACGTCCTGGCGCGAAGGCAATTGGCTGCGCAATTCGGCGAGATCCGTGCGCGCTTTGGCAAGATCCTCGTTGGCGCTCTCGCTATCCTGCTGACGCAGGTTGAGGAGTTGGAACTGGGTCTCGCCGATCTGCTGATCGTTCTTCGCTATCTGCGCCCGGTTCGATGCCTGGTTGGCTCGAATGTCGGCCTGGGAGCGCTGAAGCGCCAATATCCGCGGCAGGCGTTCGAGGCCCTTCCTGTACATCTCCTGCGCGGAGGCGATCTCCTGGTCGATCAGGCCGAGTTGCTCGGCCTCGGCCGCCATGACATCCCTCGCTCCCGTGCTTTGCTCTTCGATCTGCGCGATGCGTTTGTTGAGGATCTGTGTGCGGCCTTGGCGGGTTGCGAGGCGGCTGTCGAGCAGCGCCTGTTCTTCGGCGACCACCTTGCGCGCGCTCTCGCTGTCGATCGAGGTCAGCTCGTTGGGGAAGGTTATCCGGTCCTGACCGGCAAGTTCCGAAACAAGTCGCGCCTCGGTCGCCAGCAGACGAATATAGCGCCCCTCCAGCTCGTCATATCGCCCTTGCGCATCGGTCGTCTTCAGGCTGATAAGCACTTGACCGACGCTGACTTTATCGCCCTCCTTAACGTGGATCGCGCCGATGATGCCGCCCTCCAGATGCTGGATGGTCTTACGATAACCTTCGGGGCTGACGACGCCGTTGGCAACGACAGCGCTCGCCAGCAGGGCGACGCTTGACCAAGCAGCGGTGCCGCCTACGAAAAGGATGGCCGAAGCGTAGCCCAGCATTCGCGCCGGCCGCGTCCGCAGCTTCAGATTGCGCCTGCTGGCACGGTAGGCGCGCGAGCGTCGCCGGAGCAATCCCGCAATCAAGAGCAGGAAGAGCGCGCCAGCCACCGCCAGCAACATTATGCGAGACGGCGTGTCGGTCCCATCCAACCAAACCGATACCGCTGTGCTGAGGTCGTTGGCGGAGGCGGTCAGCCTGTCGGTGAGTTCGTGCAAGCTGTCCGCCAGCCGGTTCAGCGTCGTCGAGAAGTCGCCAAATCGATCGCTCATGGCTCACTCCGCTGCGTTCAGTTTCGCTGCCGCGTTGGCAACAAGCTTTTCCCGCAAGGCCGCCGGAACCGGAATGCGCCTGGGCGGTCCGCCGAGCGCGCCGAGCACCTCGTCGCGCGTGCCGAACATCGAAACCGATCCGTCATGGAGGAAGACGACATGATCGGCGGTGCGCAGGAGATTGGTCTGGTGGCTGACGAGAATGACGGTGCGGCCCCGCTCCTTCAGTTGCTGGAGCACGTTGAACAGCGCCACTTCGCCTTCACCATCCAGGCCGGTGTTCGGTTCGTCGAGAACGATCAGCTGCGGATCGCCGAACAGTGCCCGGGCCAGCGCGATACGCTGGCGCTGGCCGCGCGAAATGCGAGCGCCATGCGGTCCCACTTCGGTCCGGTAGCCGTTCGGCAGCCGCAGGATCATATCATGATGCCGGCAAGCTGCGCCGCGGCGATGACCGCGTCGCTGTCGACGTCACGCAGGCGCGCGATGTTCTCGCCGATCGTTCCGGGGAACAGCTCGACCTGCTGCGGCAGATAGCCGAGATGCATGCCAAGTTCGTCCGAAGGCCAGTTGCACACCTCCGCGCCATCCAGCCTGACATGGCCGAGCGAAGGCCGCAGCGCGCCGACGATAAGACGACAGAGCGTGGTCTTGCCGGAACCGGACTGGCCGATCACACCGCAGGTCTGGCCCGGCTCAACGCCGAAGCCTATGGCATTGACAAGCGCCTGGGACGTTCCCGGCGCGCAGTAATGCAGGTTCTCGAGCTTCAGCCTGCCTTGTGGGCGGGGCAATGTGATGCCAACGGTTTGCATCGATCTGGTGTCGGCGAAAAGCTTCGTGAGATTGCGGCGCGCGGTTCGCGCGCTGACCAGGCCGCGCCAGGCGCCGATAGAGCGCTCGATCGGCGCCAACGCGCGGCTGAGCAGGATCGAGGCCGCAATCATCGAGCCTGGCGTCAGCTCGCGACGCAGGACGAGATAGGCGCCGAGCCCGAGCACCGCCACTTGGAGCGCTAGGCGAAGCGAACGCGACAAGCTGCCGATGACGGTGGTGCGCCGCAGGAGCCGGGTCTGGATATCCATCAGCGACTGCTGGTTTTCCTCCCAGCGCCGCAGCGCCGGCTCGGACATGCCGAGCGAGCGCAATGTCTCGGCGCCGTCGATGAACTGCCCGACGGCGGTCTGGCTGCGGCGCAGTCCGGCCGCGGCCTCCTGGCTCTTGCGGCGAGTGAGGAAATCATTGGCGAGCGCAGCACAGAACAAAAGCACGGCGCCGGCAAGACCGACCACGCCCAGCGCGGGATGCAGCAACCACATGAACGCCAGGAAGACCGGTGTCCATGGCGCGTCGAGAAAGGTCAGGATGCCGTCGCCGGCGATGAAACCGCGCAGGTCCGCTACGTCCTTCAGGCCGGCTTCGAGGCTGCTGCCGGCGAGCCGCGCGTCCATGGCGCGTTCGATCACCGGAACGCTGAGCTGGTCGTCCAGCCATTGGCTGATATGCCCCAGCATCATACGGCGGGCGTGTTCCAGCATGCCGTAGACGGCGATGGCGCCGACAACGGCCAATGTGAGCCAGAACAATGTGTCGATGGAACCGCTCGACAGTACCCGGTCGTAGATTTGCAGCATGTAAACGGTGCTGGCGAGCAGGAGAAGATTGGAGACCAGGCTGAAGAGGAGGAGGGCGGGGACCTGGTGGCGTGCCAGATGCATTACCTCCTGGAATTGCGGTCTTGGCTGCATCACGGATTTCCCCCGTTTCGATGCTACTGCGAGTGCCCGGGCGCTCAGCTGGGGCGTGGCGGGTGGGGGCAGCAGCAGCTGCTGCCCCCGTAGTTGACCGTCAGGCGATGTCGACGTGGATGAACTGCACGTTGGTCATGTCGCCGTCCGCGTCCGCCACTTGGACGCCGAAGTCGAGGTGCGCGTCCGGTGTCGTGGTCTGGGTCGAGGTGAAGCCGAGGTCGACGATCTTCAGCACATCGTTGTCGGTCGCGTCCCAGTTCACCAGTATGGTCTGGGAGCTACCACCACCAGAGCCAATCGCCCGTTGCAGGTCGATCGCAGTGTTGTCGCCTGTGATCCCGTTGCCGGATTGCATGATCTGGGCACCTTGGATCACCCAGTTCTCGTCGGCAGCGTTGTAGTCGTTCTTTTCGATGATCACGAGGCCGTCGTTGTTATCGAGCGGGAAGTCCGCCGCGTAGGCGGCAGGCACCTGCCCAGTCTTGTAGATATCGGCGTTGGAGATGTAGACCGCCTTGGAGGTGTGCACCGAACTGTCGGTGCTGCTGACCAGTTGAAGAATGACCATCAGGTCCTCGCTGCTGCCGATGCCGTCGAACTTGATCGCCATGTCGCTGGCCGCCTGGGTGGGAACGGTGTCCTCGGTGGCGATGCCGGGACTGTGGTCGAAGAACCGCAGCGTCAGCAATTCGCCCTTCTGGATGGTGTCACCAGCAACCCCGTTCGTACTCTGTGTGGCAGACACCCAATCCTCGTGGCTGTTTGTGACCAGGTCGCCGGGGTTCCATTGGGTGTCGGTAGGTGTCGCGCCGACCCCGTCACTGTCGCCGGTCGTGTTAAGCCCGAACTTAATGGTGTTGGTGGTCGAGTTCGCCGTGAACTGCACGAAGAAGTCACGGTCGGTCGTCTCCGGTGTACTGTCCGCCTCGAAGAGCTTCTCCACCACGATATTCGGGTGGCCGGTATTGCCCGTAGGCTCCTTGGATAGAAGCTCACTGGTGTGAAGAATGTCTTTGGTGAAGCCCTCCACCGCGTCGTTCAAGTTGATGGTGTAGGTGTCATTATCTTTGTCGAAGACAAGGGTGCCGCCCGCCGTTGCCGGGGGGTCGGCGGCCGAGTTGGGGTCGCTGTCGTAAGTGATTTGCCAGTTGAACGATGCCTGATGGGCGTCTTCCGACTGGAGCGTCGCGAACGAGCTGATGAACGGAGTCGCGCCTGGTGCAAGGCCAGTGAGGTTACCACCAAGGCTGAGCTGGATGCCGGAGAGCACGCTGTCCTGGTCGACAAAGTCCGAACCGCCACCCGTGTAGAAGGCAGCCGGATGAGCATCCGCGCCAACGTCGTAGCCGAAGGCTCCTATGGCTGATGCGCTGGTCGTATTGGCTAGAGTCTCGGGGGTGCCGGCAGTGCCGGTCTGGTCGCCGTCGAACGGCACGGTGATCGTCGGAGCATCGTCCTTGAAGATGAGACTCGTGCCGATGTTGACGGTGTCAGAATCCTGATCGCCGTCGCCATCCGTGATGGTTGCCGTCAACGTGATGAGATCATCGGACGTCAATGTTGTCTGCTGATCCGGCCCGGTGTCCGGCGAATGAATGATGGCGCGCTCCTGATCGAGTGTGACGTTACCGTCAATATCCACGCTAACCGTGAACACGACGGCGCCACCGGCTGAGCCGGCACGACCGACCACGGCGCCGCTTTCGACGAAAAGCAGGACGGACTGGCCGCTTAAGGTATCGATTAGGCCGCTGTCGTTCGTGACCAGATTTATTCCGAGCGCATAGCTGATGTCGCCACCATCTGCACCGGCATTGGACTGGAAGGCGGCAGAGAAATCGCCGCTGTTGTCGCCCAGGCTGGACTCGTCAACCGTGATCGTCGGCTTGGTGCCGTCCCCCGTGACGCTCGGGCCGTCATCCCTGATCTGTACCTTATCGCCGATGGCGACGCTGGTGTCGCTGCTGTCTCCGTCGCTGTCGACGGCATGGAGCTTGGCGACCAGCGCGCTGTCGAGCATTGTCTGCACGTCGTCCGCGTCGCCGGGATTCGAGTGGGCAATCGCCAAGTACTGCGCGATGCTGAGAATGCCGTTCTGGTCGATCGAGATAGCGAGCGCGATCGGGTCGCTGGCGACGCTGCCGTCATTGCCGACATCAACCCGGCCTATCACGAGGCCATTCTCGACATTAAGCAGGATATTATGGCCATCAAGCGAATCAAAGCCGGAGTCAGCGTTTGGCCCGCTGACGCCAAGCGACAGCGTCTCTGTGCCAGGTGCGTCCGCGCCGAAGTTCGAGTTAGGCGTGACAGCGGCGGAAGCGCTGGACGCCCAGCCAATAGCCGAGCCAAGCGCCACGAAGGCGGCGGGCAGGGAGCCGAGCGGCTGGTCATCGGAGTTGAGGTCGACACCGGATGTCTCGTCCTGCAGCAGCCTGGCCGTTTCCTCGATCAAACTGGCCGCCGGGCCGTCGTCGTCGAAGTTGATAAAGGAGCCGACTTGTTCGGTGTAGGCGTTGGTTGATTGTCCACCAAAGTGAACTTCCTTCACATCGAAATAATCTTTCTGCGTATCGATGTTCTTGATGGTGAAGCGGTCAAAGGTAGCGTCTGCAGTGAAATCGACCGTCACGCCCTCGCCGACATCATGAAGGATCAGTCCAGGGCCGCTGTCATTAATGGTGATGCCCAGGGCTGCGGCCGTGGTTGTGACGCCGTTCAGTTTGAAGGTCACCGCGGAGATATTTATCTCTGCATCATTGTCATCGCCGGGCAACGCGGCGCCTTCCGCGTTGTCGTTATTGTTGTAGGCGTGGATCTCGATATCGGCCTTGGTATTGGTAGGTGTGGACTGCGAGACCGAAAAACCGGCGCTGATGACAGTTTCGATGTGGCTGCCGTAGTCTGGCGCGAGCGGCGAGTTGGTGAAGTTCTTGCCCGCGCTCTGGGTGCCACCATTGATGAGGTCAATCTGTAGCTCGCGGCCAAAGCGCACGTCCTGGGATGAGACACCCAGGCCTTGCGTGCTGATGTTGACTTCGGCTTGCACGCCATTGTCGTGAGCAGTGACGAGAATCTTCTGTGAGCTCGCCGCATCGGCGTCGAGAATGTACCATTTGTTGTGTCCGGGAGGGGCATCGCCAAGTTGGCTGAAATTGACGACGGTGGTTCCCGAGACCGATGCGAACACCTTGCCGGTCAGATCGATGCGGTCGTCTGGGTCGGCCGGGTTCAGATGGAGCAACGGCACATACTGAACCAGGTAGAGGTCCGCACTCGCGCCGGTGCCATCCAGCCCGAACGAGAAGGCGAGCGGGCCGTTCGCGTCTGGCGCGATGACCAGACTAGAGGTCCCAATGACGCCGATCACTACATTTGGGTGCCCCACGGCTTGGAATAGCCAGACATAATTGCCGTCGGCCGTCTGAATGCCGCTGTTCACACCGACGGTGGTGGAAAACGGGGTTCCGGAGGCGTTCTGCGTAAGAACGACTGAGTCGATGGTTTCCCCCGCGCTCGCCGAGGCCACCACGAAGTTGGACTGGAAGGCGACCTGCGGTGAGGCCAGCCCCCCCGCTCCGTCGCGGCTGAGGAGATATAGCAACGTGCCATTGCTGTTGCCGGTCGGGTCTATTTCACTGGGCTGCTGGAGGCCGGTCGTCTCGTCGATGATGATGTCTTGGGCGAGGATGTCGAGTGCCATCGGAATTCTCCCTGGTTATTGCGGCAGGCCCAAATCGGCCCCAACGCCGACAACCAGCCGCATGGGCGCGCATCCGCCGGTACGGCCGACGCTACGCGTCCTCGTTAAAGAAAGTGGAGTGGTGGAATGGATCGGGGGTAGGGCGTCGAGGGCGTTCCAAGCCCTTCGCTCATGCCCCGGTCAGGCGTTCCCGCGCGGACGTGTCCTGCGCGCGTGGATCATCCGCAGCCGGCGGATGCTATCAGGCAATAAATAGGCCATGATGATGACCCCCCTCCCTTGGCACGCACGGATGTGCATGCCGTCCTCCTTTTATTAGCAATAGCTAAAAAGCTACTCCAATTTGTGGATAATTCAATATGCCTATTGCATTTTTGAAATTAATATGAATCTAAACCGATTCAAACGAGCATCGAACAGCCGTGAATCGCGGCAATGCTCGCCCGCCAAGTGTCTGAAATACAAAGAGAATGCAGTAGATTACAGGCTTCCAAGCTGTTCGGTGATCAACACTGACCAGCCTCGGCAGAGAGCAACTAAAATCAAACATGCTGGAAGCAAAATTCGCTATGGATTGGACGGATCGGTATTGCCGGTTCTTCCGTCGCCAGTTGACGGCCCGCAGGCGAAGATCGACGTGGCCGATCCTCAGGTCGTCAATGAACTCCTATTCTCGCCCAACCTCTCCATCAATGAAACTGGCGCTCTCGATCCTGCTGCTTCTGTTGGTCCCGGGACGGTGACCGCCTCGACACCACGTCTCGTGCAGAGACCGGCAAGGTCGAGTTCGAGGTCCCCGGCATCCGCAGCGAGGGCGTCCAGGCGGTCGACATCGAAATGGCACGCGACGGCGCCACTGCCTATGTCGCGCTCGGTTCGGCCAACCGGGTGGCCGAAGTGGATGCCAAGACGCTGGCGGTGCGCCGCCTCTATCTCGTCGGCCAGCGGCCGTGGCACTTGGCGTTGTCCGATGACCAGAAGCGCCTGGTCAGCGCCAATGGCAATTCCGGCGACATCTCGTTCATCGATCTGGAGAATGAGGAGGTGGTGAAGTCGGTGCCGGTGGGACGCGGCCCCTGGGGAGTGGTGATCGGTCCATGAAGGCGCTGTCGCTCGAGGGCCGTTCAGTTCGGCGGTCGAACTGATACGCTTCACGCTCTATCTGCGCTTCGATCTCGTTTCCGCCCTAAATCGTTCTCGCCTGCCTCGTCGTGTTTTTCCTGGCGGCAGTGGTCGGCTACGACCCCGGCCGCGGCCTGTGGTCCCGGCGCGGCGGCGAGGGCTGATCATTTCAGGGCGTAGAGGTAGGCAGCGATATCACGCGCCTGCTGCTCTGTGATCCCCGTCGATGGCATGGCCGTGTGCGGATTGATCTCCCTGGCCGCTCGTATCCAGCGGATCAGGTTCTCCGGATTGTTCGCCAGCACGCCGGCGATAAAGACCCGGTCGGCAAGGCTGGAATCGAGGCGCGGACCAACCTGGCCTTGTGCCCCCGGCACGCCGGGGATCGTATGGCATCCAGAGCAGCCGTTCGCGATCATGATCGGAATGGCGCGCGCTTCCAAGCCGCCGGTCGCCATGTCCGATTCGTGGCGAACACGATCGCGCCGGTCGGACCACAAGGTCGCTGCGGCGACTGCCGCGGTCAGCAGCAGGATCGCGGCGAGCGCGCCGCCCACCATCCTAGCCAGGCCGGAGCGCATGGCTTGCCTCCCTGATTCCGCTCTTGCTTATCCAAAGGCCGGCAAGCAGCAAGGCGGCTCCGCCATAGATCAGGCCAGCCGGAACCCACATCACCAGTCCGGCGAGCTGCTGGTCCTCGATCGGGGTTAGACCCCAGAGCGCCGCGTCGGCGGCATTCTGCGGGTACCAGAGTCTGGGTGACAACAGCAGCAGCACGCCGAGCAGACCGGTGTGCAGTGACGTGAAGAAGAGATGCATGACCGCGCTGCCATAGGCCTGCTGGCGGCCGGAACGCGGCAAAATCCCCCACCAGAACAGCAGGGCTGTGCCGAGGAAGCTCGCATGCTGGGCATAGTGCAGCACGCCCTGCTGAAGCGCTGCCTCGAACAGGACGGGAACGTGCCAGATCCAGATCGCGATGCCGTGGATGGCGGTTGCGTTGAGGGGGCGGCTGGCAACGGTCCATATCGCATGAAGAGTCCTGCCGTGCGTGAGCCTTCCCGTCCCTCGGCGAAGTCCGGTCGGCAATGCCCATATCAGGGCTGCGCCGGGGCAGGCGGCGACAAGGAGTGGCGCCGCTACCGCCATCAGCAGTTCATGCTCGATCATGTGGGCGGCAAACACCCGTTCGCCAAGCGCATGGATCGGGCTGACCAGCGCTCCGGTCAGCACGCCCCAGCCGGCGGTGAACAACAGAACTTGCCGCGTCCGCTCGGAGCGGCCCCGGCTGCTGCGGCGCCATAGCCGGCTCGCTCCGAGCGCATAGATGAGCGCGATTGCGGCCAAAGGGAGCGTGATGGGAAACGCAAGCGTCCATCCCGCTTCGGGCGCGCCGGCGCCATAGCAGATCGAGGTTGAGAAGAAGGCCTCGAAGCTCATCGCAGGCACTCGTCGAGAATGAGTGCGGCGCTGCCCTGCATGACGATGACGAGGGCAAAAAGCAAAGCCGCAAGAATGCCGAGATCGGCGACGAATTGCTCGGTGCCGCGCGTGCGCTCCGGCTTGAAAGCCGCGCCCCCTTGCCGCCGTGCCCGCCAAGAAAGCATGCCGCCGAGAAGCGAAAGCAAGGCGAGCAGCAATGCGATCGGAAGGACGACCGGCACCTGGCGATTGCACTGCCACGGAACAAGCGCGTAATTCAGCTGCGTCGAGATCGCCCAAGCATGGCTCAAAGCCAGGCCCCGACACGTTTCGACGGTAGGAATTCAGTGCTGTCTTCAATGCTCGGATGAAATCAGCATAGAAAGCGGCGTTTCATCAAGGGGCAAGATCGGCGCGCCTATTGCTATGCATCTTGAAGCGGCTGGTCGGCACGTTGGCGATCGACGACATAGCCAAGTCCTCTGATACATAGCATGTGATGGCGCTGCCCCGGGACTGGATGAGACGGCTGTTCCGACCGGCTTCCAGATCGTGGGAAGAACGTCCGACGAACTGACGGTGTTCCGGCCCGGATGGGCCACTGGCAGTGTTGGCGAGAAGGATGTCTGTGTCGAAAATTCGGATTCGCAAGGGCCAGAGTATTGGAAAGCTTCTATACTGGCAGACCGCGGCAGAGTGATTTCTCATCAGGAGAGTGGGCGAGATGCGGTTTCAAGACAAGGTCGTAGTCGTCACTGGGGGCAATTCCGGAATCGGACGTGGAATAGCGCGGTATTTTGCAAAGGAAGGCGCCAGGCTTGCTCTTGTCGGTCGCGACGATACCAAGGGCTCCGAAGTTGAACTAGAGATCGCGTCTGCCGGCGGAAGAGCTACTTTCTTTCAATGTGATCTGGCAAGCGAGGCGGCAGCAGCGGAATTGGTGGACAAGGTTGCGCAATGGGGCCGCGTGGACGTGGTCGTCAACAATGCCGGGGTCGGCTCGCGCCGGTCAGGCATCGAGGCTAATGAATCACCGGGCCAGCGCTGGTCAAAGTTGCGCGGCCCCAATCTCGATTCGACCTACTTCGTCTCCTCCTACGCGCTTCCGGTGATGCGCGACTGCGGCGGTGGGTCGATCGTAAACATCTCGTCGACTGCCACACTGCACGGAAACTGGGGATTGTACGGCGTTGCGAAGGCGGGAGTGGAGGCGCTCACACGCTCGCTGGCGATAGAAGGTGCGCCATTCGGAATCCGGGCCAATTGTGTCAGCCCCGGCTGGATTGCCACAGAGCTCGATGAAAAGGAACCTGCGTCGAGCATGAATTCCTCGGGCGAATGGGAAGTCCCGCCGGGGGTCTTCAACCGCATGGGAACTCCAAGCGAGATTGCTGCAGCGGTGGCCTTCCTTGCTAGTGAGGAAGCATCGTTCATCACCGGTCAGACGCTTGTGGTCGATGGCGGATTGTCGATACTCGATTACACGTCCTTGTCGCTGCTCAAGACGCGCGGCCCTGCGCTTTTTTCGGGAACGTTGGCAGATGCTCCCAGCGACCGGGAACCGAAGTGACACAAACAAAAGTGCTCATCCAGTTCCGATGCGAAAGATCGAATTGGTTGTGCCTGTGCCCCGCTACTGGCGGGGTTTTTCACGAAAAACCCGATGGGGCCGTGCACCTCAAGGGCGGGCTTACGATCGGGACCTGAGACGCGCGAATGCCATTATGGCCAGCGCCAATGATAGCCGCATCTACAGGTCGGATACATGGCCGCACGAATCAGAAAAGGCAAAGCTCAAAAGAAGCCCTTGCCAACGGAGAGCCGCATGGCTTGAAACGTTCCCTCATGTTCGAAGACATTGGCTAAAGAACGTCAACTGGAGGGTTCGCAGGCACCCTCCGGAAGGCTACGCAAAAGCGCCAAGCTCATCTTGGCGCTTTCACCTATACGGAATGGAAAAGCTCTGGACTCTCAGGATTATCTTGACCCTCAAGACATCGCGTTTTATCGCAGGCAATCGAAAGTTGCTGCGACGCGATCGGCGTCCCGCGCGATGATCCTGAACCGGAAGCCGTGGCGCTCAGGGCGCTCAATTTCTTCAAGATGGAGTGCGCTGCCCCACCGAGCTGGCCACTCGCGCAGGCGCGAAGCCCGAAAGTTGCCGGAACCACCATCGGAAGCGCATCTGGTTGACACATCCGGTTTTGCAAAGCAACTTCGCCGCCGAGGTAAAGCGAGGAGCACACGCCAGAACTGAAGATGCGTGAGCGCCTCGACAGCATCGCAGCCCTGTTGGTCATCGTATCCGGCCCGAGCACGGTGTGATCTGCGCGATGAAGGATAGACTTTCAGCCTGTTCTGACCAAGCGTGAACGTTTGTCCACTGTTACGGCCGGAACCTCTTCGTCGATCACGGTCACCGGACCGACCGGCTCACTGAAAAGATATAATCGTGACCACCCGCCCGCTGCCTCCTTGGTGGCGGGCTTTTTTATTGACACTCGTTCCTCGACTCGAGCTGCTTAGTAGGGCAAGTCGGCGTACTGGTATATGGATACTCGCCCGCTCCGGTCATCTGTCACTTCAAGGAAATAATCCCCCCATCTGTGAAGCGTCAGCGGGCGCCCTGTAGCCTGCTCGGCGGCTCTGAAAGAGGTGCTGGCCTCTACGTGATACTCGGCAAGCATTCGCCCCGAAGATTTCTCGGACCTGATACGCCACGGCCGCCCAACATTCGATTCATCCATTAGGACAGTCTAACGTTTCTGTCGGTCGCCCGGCTTGTACTTTGGTACGGCTGGGTTCTTCCAACGACACTCCTGACATCGTCCGCTGACTCACGCGGCCGGCTTTTTTCCATGCGCTGGAAGTTTGGGCCAACGCAGCGCACTCCAACGTTCGCGCTGGTCAAGGGCACACTTGGTCGGCCCGCGCTTTTCTGCCGAGGGGCGCGGGCTTCAAGTTTGCAGGACGCGCTTGTTGGTTAAATCGAGCGCGGCATGCGATCCTGGACATAGATGGAGCGTGCCAGCACGTCTAGGCGCTTCAGGGCCTCACTCGGTTGATCTGAAACAACCATGTCCTGATCTCTTGCGGCTTTGACAAAGGCTGCGAAAGCGATGGATTGCCGGCAGGTTCCTGCCTGAGCCTCCTCCAGCAAACGCAGTGCCTGTCGATAGGAATGCAAGTGCTTGTTCTTCCATGCGGCCGCATCCATTGCCGCTCTGGCTTCGGCCACCGACGAGATGGCCGTCACCGCTTGGAGGTTCGTAAATTTCATCTTCACAGGCAGGAAAGCGCTCAAGGTCAGACCCTCCTTGACGGTGATAGGCCTTCCAAACTTTTCAGACTGAGATTGGTTGCAATCGCGGCGATTTTTGCGGCGAGAACGGATCTCGCCCGCCAGCTTTTTGCTGCGCCAGCAACCGAGTTTATCTACCCACTCCCCGGCGCACCTCGACACCTCCCCCGGACAAGAGGCGCCGGAGAGTTGTTCTGAACAGCTTTCGAACAAAGCCCGCCACTGTTTTCGCAGTGGCGGGCTTTGTTATCCTTGATAGAGATGTAGTCCGGCTCTGTGCGCAGGCGATTGACAAAGCCTACTGGCTCAGGGCAATTTTCCGCCTTGAGGGGCAACGGGGATTCCCATGAAGAAGACATACGAAAAGCTGAACTGAAGAAGCGCGAGCGACTGGGCAGCATTGCAGCTCAGGTGATCATCATATCCGGCCCGATTGGCAAGGTCTGAGCGCGCGATGAAGAAAACTTATGAAAAGCCAGTCCTGACGAAGCGTGAACGTTTGTCCGCTGTTACGGCCGCTACTTCTTCGTCGATCACCGTCACAGGGCCGATCGATTAGCTGAAAAGATTTGTCGTGCCACAAGCCCGCTGCCTCACTGGTGGCGGGCTTTCTTTGGCTGCGGAACGACAGCGGTCGGGAGATGGCCGCCTTACTCCAGCGGCCTTCCCAAGTGGCTTGCCCGCTGGCTCCGGTCAGCGGGCTTTTTCATGCCCGCAACACTATTTGACCGCGAGGTTAACCATACTGCGGTGGACCCCGCCCGCAGCCGGAACAAGCGGGATTCACCTTTGTTGGGCCCGGGCTATGGACGAGAAAGAGCGATCCGAGGTAATTCCGGTGAGCATTTTGCTAGCTGCGATCAGGTTGCAGGTGGCGCTAGATACGCTCGCGCGCCACAGGCCAGGGAGCCGGATCACGCAGGCCGTTCATAAATGAGCCCTTTGTTTCTTCGGCGCCCCCTCAATTGAGATGCCGCGCCATGATCCCGCTCAGCCATCGGAAAAGGGTGATGTCTCTTGGCCGGTCGTCGGCTTCATTGATCGCCGCTTCCAGCGTCAGCACCATCAGCTCATCTGCTGCCTCGGCTGATTGCGCTCTATAGGAGCGGGTCAGCTGCCTCAACGCAGCGATCAGCCGAGGGTCGGTAGCCCTGGTCCAGTCGCGATCGGTATTCTGCTGAAATGTATGAAGCTGCTTGGGGTGTTCAGACATAGCTTTCCTCCCTGTTGGGCGAAAGCACCTAAATTGACTTCCAAGCATCCGTATGCCGGGGAACGGCGGACGACCGCCCAACGCTACGCTTCCCGCACGGCCTGGCGATAACATATGACGCAGGGGTTTTTGGATGACTGGTTGCCGACGCGTCGCCTGAGAGCTACCGCGCCGGCCAGACGAACCTCAGGTCCGCCGCGCTGGTCACAAGATAGGACGAGCGCTGCGCCGTCAATCTCAGTGATGGGACTTCAGTCGGACTCGATGCAGCCAGGATTCGCGGTATTATTCCGGCTTCTGTCCTGTTTGTAAGTGAGGGCTCCCGATGGGCAGTTTGAAGCGCATACTTCCGCCTGGCCTCACCACTCAAGAGCTTATACGGGCGGTACGTCCCGACCGTCGCCAAGGCGATGTGATCTCTATCGGGGAAACCATCCAGGAGCTTCGCGCGCGCGCGCCCGGTTGCGCCGATAGCGATGAGGCCATTACGGCCGCTATCCTGAAATTTGCAATTGGCCAGGCCTTGGCAGTCAGCTTCGATGGGCGAGAGCTTCCAACGCCGCATTGACGCGCCCTCCGCCGCGCGGGCTCCTCGCCGTCAAGATTCGCTATCTGCCCCGTAGAGCGTACGGTGTCTTGGTCGCCCCCGATTTACAGGCATCGGACGTTTGCAAGTGAACATCATGCTTCGCCCTAGCAGGGAGATGGAAGCATGGGTGCCGTTAAAGAGTTCCTTCGTGACGTCGTTGCCAATATGAGAGTGCCTTATCCATTCAAGGTCGGATATTGGAGCGGGAACGAGGAAGTGGGCGGTCGACAGAGCAAGACGAGCGGCTGGAACGCTTAGTCGAAAACCTCAAATCTGCGCAGGCTGCCCTTCGCAGGCTGGGTGAGCGTTAGCCATACTGCTCCCGGTCTTCTTTGCTCGTGCGTTTGAACGACGACGCTCAAAGACAACAATGGTAGCCTTACCCAAAGCTGGCCGCGGTTGCGCAGCAAGCCGGCTTCTGCCATTTAGGTTGGCGGTTTGCCCCTGCCGGATCAAACGCCGGGGCCGCTGCGGTGCACGACACATCCGGCCTTTTCTGGCCATCCACAGGGGCTCAGCGCGTGCGGGTTGAGACCAAGCGCTGTGCCAGCTTCGTGCACAATGAAAAGCCCGCCGCGGTAGCGACCGATGCCTGATGACACCACCGTGTCGCCTTCGATCTCCTCCAGCGGTACTTCGTCATGAGCGCTCAGCGACCCTTGAGATTTTTCGCCTCGCGTTCCAGCGTCTCGCGGTCGTTGCCGTGCTTCGCAATCAACTCCGCACCTGCGTATTTCACGAGCAAATTCGACCTATCTATCCAGCCTACCTCGCATTCCTGATCGCCGCTCACGCGGCTTCGATCATGATATCCAAGCTTGTTCTTGTCGTCAGTCATGGTTGTTCCTCCACTCCGATTGGTGGCAACGTGGTGCGGTTAGCTTTGTTGCATCGCGCCTGCCATTTGGCGTTTTCGGAACCATTTTAGCTAAAGCTAATTAAAATCAATCGGGATATTGGGAGTGAGTTGATGCGTCTGACTTTCGTTAAGCCGATGGAGCCCGAACTGGTCGACACCCCGCCCCAAGGCGATGAGTGGATCCATGAGATGAAATTCGATGGGTACAGGACCCAGGTCATCAAGGATGACGACGGGATTCGGTTGATCACCAAAAACGGCTATGACTGGACAGGCCGCTACATCCAGCTTGCTGGCGAAGCCGCGGCGATCGAAGCGAAAGACTTCATCATCGACGGTGAGGCGATCACCATCAATGAAGCTGGGCTGTCTGACTTCCATGCACTGCAATCAGCCGTCACGAGCCGCAAGCCGTCGCGCGACCTCTACCTGGTGGCGTTCGACCTCCTGCACCTCAATGGTCATGATTTGCGCGACATGCCGGTGGAAGACCGCCGCGACATTCTTCAGGCATTGATCCCGACTGGCGGTCGCATCCAGTTCAGCGAAGCAATGCCTGGGGCCGGCGATGCCGTCTATCACCTTGTCGACCAAGCCGGCCTGGAGGGTATGGTTTCAAAGCGCAAGGACAGCACCTATCGCAGCGGGCCGACGATGAACTGGCGCAAGATCAAGTGCTATGCCGAAAAGGAAATGGACATCATTGGCGTGCAGCGTGAGGTGGGCAAACCCGCGATGGTCCTCATGGCCGACAAAGGTCGCTATGCCGGCGGTGCCTCTATCACGTTCAAGGCTGCCAAGCGACAAGCGCTATGGGACCGCGTGCAAGGGAAGGTCGGCGGACCTGTTCCGCTAGGCTTGGCCAAGGCAAAGGCAGAATGGCTAAAACCCGGTCTGGTCGGCCGCGTGCGGTTCCTGAAGGGTGAGGAGAAGCTACGTCACGCCAAGCTGCTCGATTTCCGGCATAAGCAATAGCCGTGATGCTGCCCCTCGCAAGACAAGCGGAACCTAATATGCGGCGGCTACTTATGGAAAAATGAGCGCACGCGGAGCCAATTTCCTCGCCAGGTGGATGGCAGAGCATCTGCCGAATGCAGTGACCGACGATCCGGCCGCAATAAACGATCTAGCGGACCAGTTGATGGAAGCTGCGGACCGAGAGGGCATCGCGGTAAGCGAGATCTATGAAGAAGTCGGCAGCGTCTTCGAAGTGATCGCGAAGGCGATGCAGCATCGCGACGGCAGCTTAGCCGATTAACGATAAGGCTTGCCAACCGTATCGCGACGAGGAATATAATCCTCCCTGTTGCGGCGACCCCTCTCTCAAATATCGGAGATCGCCAATGGCCAGGTCCAAACCATCCAAACAGCTTTCCCAGGCTGAAATCGAGCGCTTTCTCGCGGCGGCGGAAGCGCTGCACAGGTGCATCGTGAAGCCGTTTATATCCCCACACTGCGAGCATTACCGCGCCACGCGGACCCTCCATGAGGCGCTGTTGAAGTCTGTGCGGGAAGTGACGGGGAAGGAAGTCGAGTTCATTCAGTGGAATACCACCGGGCCGGTGCGGCCGGCGCCTTCGTCAAGCATTTGATGTGGGCGGCCCGGTTGCCGGGGGTGTGCTTAGGCTTGGGGGCCGGCGACCGGGCCATGCCGGAGTTCCTCCCGGCAGAAGGGATCATGGACTAATATTAGCATTCGTGCAAATACGAGCAGCGCCAGGACTGAAATTAACCCGCTATAGCGTCACCTATGGCGGCCCCGGATCGCGAAGCCCAAGAGCAAAGTTCGTGCTGCACCTTCGGGGCAAACGCGCCGTAGCGGCTCCGCTGGTAGCTGATACCGGGAAGCAACCCAAAGTTGGCGATGGCTATTGAGCTGCAGGTGCTTCTACCGCCGTGGCCACGACTTGCCAGCGGCGCGCTCTTTCCAGGGCCTGGAGCCGTCACGCCTCTTTGCATCAGGGCCTGCGCCGCGCGCAGGACGGCTGGCGGGGGCGAGACCGACCACATAATCGGCAAGAGAGCCGTCAACGCTTGGCCGAACAACATATGCACTTGTAAGGACCTGACTGTTGGGTATTGGGTCTTCGGACAGGACCTCGCCGGGCGTCAGTCATTGGTAGCTGTCGCCGCCGGCGGCATACTTGCAAAGGAAAGATGGAGGCTTCAATGGCCGTGAGCGTTCGCTACATCGTTGACGACGTTGATTCAGCGATCTCCTTTTATGTGAATTCGCTAGGGTTCAGCCTTTGTAATGCACCTCGCTCCAGGGTTTGCTGCACTGTCGAAAGGAGAACTGCGGCTCCTTTTGAACAAGCCCGGCGCTGGCGGTGCTGGGCAATCCATGGCGGACGGCTCCAGCCCGGCCCCAGGTGGTTGGAACCGCATTCTGGTCGAATATGAGGATTTGGCGTCTGCCGTTGCAAAACTGAAAGAAATGGGGTGCATTTTTCGAAGCGACATCATTGCAGGCAACGGCGGAAAACAGGTTCTCGTTGACGACCCAAGTGGCAATCCTGTTAAGCTTTTCGAGCCGGCCCCAAGGGAACTCGATAGGATATATGCCACAAAGTGGCTCCCGCTACCTAGGCAATGGGCGCGGTGGCGTTGATAAGGACGCTGCCTCGACGGGTACAAGAATCAGCCGGTACGCGAGCGACGCCAGCTCGGTCTTCTACAGACACAAGGCTCGAACAATCAAGACTCACGTTTGTGGAGAGCATAGACAAGGCCGAGCCTCTCGAACCGACACCGAACAGCATTCCCCTGGCCGCCGCAAGGCTGCGGCTCTCCAAAAGCTATCCATCACCGGGAAGTAATAGCCGCCGCACCGCCTCGAGCTATCGCGCCGGAAGGGATGCTGTGCGCTGACACTCGGCCCGGCTCGCAACCGAAGCTAGTTCATCGGATGCGCAGGACGGAGATGGAGGCGGATGCGCCGGTCGATCCGCAAGCTTGCGTCGCAGTCGACCAAGCGTTTCGACGTGGCTTCCGATCAGTTGGGCGACTATTTCGCGTTATCGGTAGAGAAGCGGTCGAGTCCGGCGGCGCGCAAGATCCTACGCGACGCCCGCATCTCAGTTGCATTCAGGATGACGGATGCAATGCGCGACTTGGTCGACGCCACGGTCTACGCCAACGTTCGCAGTATTTCGACCTGGTCGACAGCGCCGTCATGAGATCGGTCCAGACCGGCCGCGACCTTGCCGGCCTCGTCGAGGAGCTGAGTCGGTCGCTCCCAGTTCACCATGTGTGGTCGATTCCCTCCGGGGTCCAGCCACTTCCATAAAAGCAGGCCCGTAGCGGAAGACCACGCGGCGGGCTTTTTGTTGACCGCTGTTTCACTGCGGCACAGCGACGGCGGCTCCTGGTCAAGGTGTTGCTAATATACAGCACCCCGGCTGCTTCTCAAGCGGCCTCGCGCGGACCGGCTTCCATCGGGAACCCGTTAGCGTCAAAATGACAGCGAACAATGCGAGACGGCGAAGATGGACAAGCGGCAAGATACGAGAACCATCGAGATGTGCTGTCTTCTAGCTGTGCCAGTGTCACTGCTCCTCACTGTAGTGTTCGCTGGAATGGTCCTTGGCTAAACTGATACGCTCCAACGCGGCGTCGGCTTGCGCGGCCTTGTCCTTCACGGCTGAGGTGACCGCTTCGGCAACGATAGCGGGGCACTTCGTATTGCGGGGCCGGTTCGGTGGCAAGTGAACCTTAAGGGGCAGGGACGGCGCGCTGGTTTCAGCAGCGCGTCCATCGATGCCGTCATCGTCGCCGGTCAGACAATCATTGAAGCGAAGGTCGCTAGTAGGATGATGTTGGCGATAGAGAGACCGGCGCGCCGTCGCGGTCGTAGCTTTGGCGTGTGAGTCGCTGCTTCGGTATTCTGGGGAGCTTCGGCTTCGCTATTCGGGGCGGGTCCGTTCGGCTGCGACAGGGAGTAGGATTAGGATCAGGGAAGCTGCGATCGATCGCACGCTGCTTCCGACGCGTTTCCTAGTCAAATTGATATTTGCGCGCACCGCGCCAACTTGGAACTCTTCTTTGGCCATCGTCTCATTTAGCCGCCGCTGGCTAGGCGGGCAGGAGCCCGCCGACCACTTTGATGGTCCGGTCTGAGGGAAGCGCATCCTCAACACCAGCAGTCGCGTAGCTGCGAACGGTGCCACGACGATAAACGCCATGGCGATGTTGAATAGAAAATAACTGGGGACGTAACAAACGGATTCCATGGTTTAGCCCTTCAACCACCTTGTTTGGTGGCCTCCTCCCGACCGCCCCATCAGCATGATCCTGCTTCGCCTGAAATGCAAGCAACCGCTAATATGGTGGGGATTTCGGCCTCAGGAGGTGGCCTTCCTTCGGCAAGTCGTTGTGTCGATGGGCATTAAGAATTCGAACTCATCGAGACTGCGCTCAAAATCCCCATTGAAGTCCTGGACGGACCCTCCTTTGTCGACCAGAACAATCTGATGACCCTCGTCAGGATCGAGCGCCCACCAATAGCCCTCGCGGACTGTCTCTGGGTCGACGGCACCTTTCTGCGGCCATGCGCTGGTGTCAACATGTTGAAGCAATTCGAACTCGACCAGATCAAACAGGTCGGAATCACCAATGCGAATTGCCACTTGGCCCAATGAATAGGACCCTACATTGATGATCTCTGGCCGGTCGTGATCTTGCCGAACACTGATTGCCCACCAATAGCCGTTCTGCTTCTGCATGACTTCTCCAATCCTCTTTGAGGGCCGTAACACGTGAGCGGGAGGCGAGCCGGACGCTCGTTAGGGAGTGTTGTCGGGCAGTCGTGCTGCCTTTGCTTCGGTGTAAGCTCGTCGGCCTTCACGCGGCGATGGCACCCACGCCGATCGCGGGGCCCGTGCCCAGGCTTTCGGCCGGGCGCAGCACAAAGGCCAGCATAGCCGTGCCGCAAACGCCCTGGCGGGGCCTTCAGGGTGAGCGAGATCGTCAACGCGTGTTCCATCCTCATGCCGGCCCGGCATCCAAGAAGGAGAGTTGTTGGAGGACGCCGAGCCTAACCGGCAATACTAGTGGAGGGTGAGCCGCTAGGCTCGCCGGCTGCCGGAATATGAACCTTTTAGAGCACTAGCGAAGCGTTCGAACGAACGACGTCGCTCGCCGCCGATTTGCTACAGTTCCCCGCAATGAGACGGGGGTGGCATGAGGATCATTCTATTTGCAATTGTGGTGCTGCTGTTCATGGGGAGCGGCTTTTGGCTCGTGGCGGAGCTGGTGATCGCAGGCGGTTGACAAGACTAGATCGCCGCCGACGCCAGATTTGGGCAGCTCGGCATGGGTTCAATCGTTGCCGTCAAGCTGGCCTCGGAGTTCGACAAGCGCTTTGCGATCGGATCTCGCCGCGGTGGTTCGTCGCTTTCCCCTCCATAGCAAGCTTGGCGACCTTGCCGTCGAGCGCGATGTCGCGGCGCTGATGTCTTCGAGGCCGGCGATCATCCTTAGCAAGGTCGACTTCCCGCAACGGGACGGCCCGACCAGGATGCGGATTCACCCGACGCGACATCCACCGACACGCGGTAGATGACCGCGCCTTGCCATAGGCCTTCTCGACACCCTTTATGGTGACCGCGCTCATTGGTGTTTTTCAGAAAGAGACTTTGTCGCCGCCCTTGAGCTGCAGGATTTGCCGCGCCTCGTCAGGGGTGGCGACCGAGGCACCGAGCCCCTCGATAATCTGGCGCACTTTCTTCACCTGCTCGGCGTTGGATTTTGCCAGCTGGCCCTTGCCGATCCACAGCGAGTCCTCAAGCCCGACGCGCACATTGCCGCCCAGCGCGATGGCCTGAGTCGCGATCGGCAACTGGCTGCGGCCGGCGCCCAGCACGGACCAATGATAGTCATTGCCGAACAGGCGGTCGGCGGTGCGCTTCATATGCGCGACGTCCTCCGGATGGGTGCCGATGCCGCCCAGTATGCCGAACACGCTCTGGACGAAGAACGGTGCCTTGACCAGGCCGCGCTCCACGAAGTGGGCAAGCGTATAGAGATGGCCGATGTCGTAACACTCGATTTCAAAACGCGTGCCGTTTTCCGCGCAGGTGCGCAGGATGTGCTCGATGTCACCAAAGGTGTTGCGGAAGATGCGGTCGCGTGAGCCTTCGAGATAGGGGCGCTCCCAATCATACTCGAAAGTCTTGAAGCGCTCCAGCATCGGATAGAGGCCGAAATTCATCGAGCCCATGTTCAGTGAGGCGACTTCCGGCGCGAAGATCGCGGCCGGTTTGACCCGCTCCTCGACGCTCATCGTCGCGGCGCCGCCGGTGGTGATGTTGATGACGCAGTTGGAGCGCTGCTTGATCACCTTCAAGAAGGGTGCAAAAGCCTCGGTCGACTGGTCGGGCCGGCCGTCGGCGGGATTGCGCGCATGCAGATGGACGATCGCTGCACCAGCCTCGGCCGCGCCGATCGCGGCGTCGGCGATCTCTTCCGCGCTCACCGGAAGATGCGGCGACATTGACGGCGTATGGATCGAGCCGGTGACCGCGCAGGTGATGATGATCGTGTTCTGGTTCGCCACTTGAAAATATCCTCGTCCTTTGATGGCGCTTATTTCACCGCGCTCTATTTCACCGCACCTTGAGTGATGCCTGAGATGAACTGCTTCGACAGCATGATATATAGCAAGGTGATCGGCAGGGCCGCCAGCGTCAGACCAGTGAACAGCACGCCCCAGTCGGTGGTGAATTCGCCGACGAAGACCGTGAGGCCCTGCGGCAGCGTCTTGCGATTGTCCGACGTGATCAGCACCAGCGGAAAGAAAAAATCGTTCCAGATCGGCACCGCATTCTGGATCGCGACGATGACCAGGGCCGGGCGCGCCAACGGCAGCATGATTGAGCGCATGATCCGAAATTCGCTGGCACCGTCCATACGCGCCGACTCCTCCAGTTCGCGCGGCAAGGTCCTGAGAAAGCCCGTCATGATGAACACCGCTGAGGGAATGCCCATGGCGACATAGACCAGCACCAGGCCGCCATAGCTGTCTACCAGTCCAAGCGAATCCAGCTGGATGAACAATGGAATGATCGCCAGTTTCAGCGGCACGGTCATGCCGCTCAGGAAGAACATCAGCACCAGGGTGCTCAGCCTGAACTGATAGCGGGCGATGGCATAGGCGGCCATGGTGCTGAACAGAAGGATTAAGGCCACCGCGGCCATGGTGATGCCGAGCGAATTGGCGAGGTAGCGGACGAAATTGGTTTCTCTCCACACACGCTCGGCATTGGCCAGCGAAAAGTGCGCCGGCAGGGCGAAGGGCGACGAGAAGATCTCGGCATTGGTCTTGAAGGACGACATCACCATGACGAACAGCGGATAGATCATAATGATGGCATTGATCGCCAGCATCAGCTGGATGGCGCCGTTCTTCACCAGCTCGCCGGGTTCCCTGGTGCCGACCGCAGCGCTCACAATTCGATCTCGCGACGGCGCAGGTACCGAAGCGCAATTGCGGTAACGCCGGCAACGATGATGAACATCATCACCGCCAGCGCGCTACCCTGCCCGAAATCCTGGATGCCTGTCGTCGTCGAGCCAAAGGCGGTGCGGTAGAAATAGAGGCCGAGCACATCCGTCGCGCCGCCGGGCGACCCGGTTAGGCCGGCCATGACATAGGGGATTTCGAACCAGTTGAAGCTGCCGATGAAGGTCAGGATGGTGACGATGGTGACGCTCGGCGCAATCAGCGGCCAGATGATGCGCGTCATCAGCATATAGTCGCCGGCGCCATCGAGACGGGCGGCCTCGATCACCTCCTTGCCGATGCGCTGCATGCCGGCGAGCAACACCAGCGTCGGGAAGCCGAGCCAATGCCAGACATTGGCGAACAGGATGCTGCCCAACGCGGTGTTTTCATTGCCGAGCCACGGGATGGCACCGATGCCGACAAGCGCCAGCGTCTGGTTCACAAGACCAAACAGTGGATGCAGGAACAGTTTCCACAGGAAGCCGACGATGACAGCTGACAAGACGACAGGCAGAAAGACGATGACCTGGTGGATGCGATGGCCGGGCAGCGCCTTCAGCAATGCGTAGGCAAGCAGGAAGGCGGTGCCGTTCTCGAACACCATCAGCGCCACGAAGGCGATGACGTTGTGTTTCAGGGCATTGTAGGTCCAGCCGCTATAAGGCTGTTCGAACAGCACCTTGCGGAAGTTTTCGAAGCCGATGAATCCAGTCGGCTGCAGGCCGTTGAACTCATAGAAGGCAAGCCGGAAGGCCGAGAGCAGCGGCCACAGCACGAACAACACCATGACCACCAAGGCCGGTGTCAGCAGCGACGCGATCCAGAGTGACCGGCGCCACGGAAAAGCCTTTGTGGTGTGGCGCCGGCCGCTGCTCATCTCACTTGCCCTGGAAAGGCTTGTACCATTTGGCGAGGCCGTCGGTCAGGTCGGCGGCCAGTTGGTCCGGGGTGATCGAACCCGACATCATCTTGGTGATGTCGCCCTGCAGCAGCTCCGACCCCGTCGGCTTCTGGAAACGGAAGTAGACGACATTGATATGCGGCATGGCGGTCTCGTTCAACTTGGCGACGTGGGCCAGCAGCGCGTCCTTAATGACTACGCCCTTGATCGGCGAGATGTTTCCGAGCAACGCCGAGAACTTGTCGCCGAACTCCTTGGTGCCCATCCAGTTGACCAGCTTGAGCGCGGCCTCCTTGTTGGCCGACTTGGCGTTGACGGCGTAACCGCCGTCAAAGAACTTGGTTACCTGTGGCACATCGCCGGCCTTGGCCATTGGCGGGGCGACGAAGTCCATATTGATGGCGGGGTTCTGGGCCCGGTAGCTGGCGATGTCGAAGCTGCCGCCGGCCAGCATAGCCGCCTTGCCGCTGATGAACAGCTGGCCAGCGGTGTCGTAGTCGATGCCTTCAAAACCGGGAGGCATGTAGTCACGCAATTCGAGCAGCTTGCCGAGTGCCGCGATGTAGCGTGGGTCCTTGAAGGTGGTCTTGCCCGAGGTCAGATCTGTGACAAAGTCCTGGCCGAGGAACGGGTTGGTGAAGATGGCGACGAACATCTCGTTGAACCAGCTTGTCCCCATGCCGTTGGCCAGGGGATAGATACCCTTGTCCTTCAGCGCCTTGCTGACGGTTATGAATTCGGCCCATGTGGTCGGCGGGGTCAGTCCGGCCTTGGCGAAGACGTCCTTGTTGATGAACAGACCGAGCGTCTGCGAGGCGAAGGGCAGGGAATAGATCTTCTTGTCGGCGCGGTAGGTGCCGGCCACCAGCGCATCGGCGGCCTGGTTGGCGAGTGAAGGAACCGTGGTCAGATCCTGGGGCTCGAAATAGCCTGCTTTCACGAACTGCTCGAGCCAGCCATACGCGTGGGTATGGATGACGTCGCCACCCTTGCCGGCTGCCAGCGCCGTGGAGACGATGGTCGGATAATTCTCGTCCGGGAACGACTCGAACTTCACATGGATGTCCGGGTTCTCCTTGGTGAAATCGGTGAAAAGCTCGTTGTAGGCGGCCTTGTCTTCCTGACGCCAGGTCCAGAACGAGAGGTCGGTAGCGTGAGCCACGCTTGCCGTGAGTCCCCATGCGAAAGACGCGCCCGCGAGGGCCAGACCAATCCTTCTCCTGCTCATGTTGCAATCTCCCAATCGCGCTTGATGCGCTTTTTACGACGACTACCAAATCATAGTTCTTGCCGTCTGGAAAGATAGTTTGTAAAGTTTCCTAACTAACATGAGATCGGACGCGGCAACCCGCTTTGTCCGGCATGCGCGGTGGATGTCGTGACCCAGGAAATCATTGCAGGCGTGGATATAGGCGGCACGAAGACGCGCATCATGGCATGCCGGGGCGAGCGCACGATCGCCGACGAGGTGCTGGTCACGGAGAGTTGGCGCATTCGGCAGATGGAAACCGATGCCACGAGACTAGCCGACATCGTCGCCGCCTTGTGCGGCGGCGTGGCGCCCGTTGCGCTGGCAGTCGGCGCGCACGGCTGCGACACGGGTGAACAATGCCTACGCTTCCAGGCGCTGCTGGCGAGCAGGACCGGCGGCTCGGTGCAGGTGGTCAACGACGCCGAACTGATGGTGGCCGCCGCCGGCCATAGCGATGGCATCGGCGTCGTCGCTGGCACAGGTTCCATCGCGGTGGCGCGCACGGCCCAAGGCAAGATGCTAGCGGCCGGCGGCTGGGGCTGGATCCTCGGCGATGAGGGCAGTGCGCCGGCTTTGGTCCGCGAAGCCGCCAAGGCGGTCCGCCACAGCCTCGACAGGGGCGAGGATGGTGACCCGCTGATTGCCGCACTGATGCACGAACTCGATACCGATGACCAGACCAAGCTCGGCATCCTGCTCAACGAAACGCGCGGTGCCGCGGTCTGGGGGCGCTATGCCAATGCCGTGTTCGCCGCGGCCATCGCAGGATCGGCTCTGGCCGTCCGCGTTATCAGGGAAGGCGGGGCAGGACTTGCCGCGCTTGTCGAACTGTTGATCCAACGCGGCGCCAATCCTGCTCTGGTCGTGGCTGGCGGCGGTGTCATCTCGGAGCAGCCGATGCTCATGAAGGCATTCGTCGAGGCCATGGCGGAAGTGTCGCCGGCGAGCCAGATTGTGCTGCTGCGCGAGCCGCCGGTGCTCGGCGGCGTCGCCATGGCCCGGCGGCTGCTCGTCCGCCAGGGCTATCCTCCCACATTGGAGCTGTTTGAATGATGAAGCGTATTGGCTATCGCCCGGCAGTGACGCGCCAGACGGAAAGTCTCGAGATCGGCAGGCGCTCAGTGGCCGCGGCACTCGACGGCCTCGATCTGCGAGGCTTTGCCGGCAAGATGATCGGGCTTGCCGGCATCGGTGCCAGCTATCAGGCGGCGCTGGCCGGCGCGCTTTATCTGCGCGCCTCCGGCATCAGGGCCTTCGCCTATACGCCGACAGATCTCTATGGCCGCACGGATGCTGCCGCCGATGCCTTTATCGCATTGTCGGCCTCCGGGCAGAGCCGAGAAATCTTCGATGTCATGCGCGAGGCATCCGCGTCGCCACGCGTGGCAGTCTGCCGTGGCAGCGACAATCCGCTGGCTGATTTGACCGGCGCTGTTGTTGCCACGGAGTCGGGCGACGACAATGGCGCCAGCTCGACCGGCTATACCGGGACCTTGCTGGCGCTTGGCATGCTGATCGACAGCCTTGCCGGCAACAGCTTCGACTGGACGCTTTTGCCCGGCGCGGTCGCGACCGTCCTCTCCGATGCAGAACATGCTGCCGGGCAGGCGGCGCGGCTGCTGCAGGGCAGAACATCCATCGACATCGTCGGCGCCGGTGTTAGCTTCGCCAATGCGGGCGAGGCGGCGATGCTGATCCGCGAGGCTGTTCGCGTGCCGGCATCCGGATGGGATACGCTTAACTATCTGCATGGACCGATGGAATCGCAGGATGCGGCGACCGGATTGATCGCCATCGGCGATGGTCGTGAGGTGAAGATCGCGCAGGATGTCGCCGGCTTCGGCTGCCCATCGGTGCTGGTCACGCGGCGCATGGACGTCGTTTCGGCCGCCAGGCTGGTGGTGATTTCCATCCCGGCCCTTGGCAATACCATCGCCGATGCCATTCTGGAGATCGTAGCCATCCAGCTTGTCGTCGGTGACATGCAGGACGCCGCCGGCCTGACCGACATCGTTTTCCGTTACCGGCAGACCGATACCAAGCTGAAGCCGTGGTCGCCGACGGAAGTCTGACATCTTGTGCGGACGTCGTGTAAATTGCCAAACCGGTCACCAATGGGGCATTGAGGGCGGGATGCGACTTTGAGTCGTGGCGGCGTTTTCGCTGCACCGACCGGAGACAGGATTTCAGGGCAAAGGTCGAACGGCTGAGATGACGGCTGCGGAAATCCCCAATCTGACCGACAGCGCCCGAGCCGTGCTGCGCGTGCTCGCCGCGCATGGGCCGGTCACGCGGCCGAAGCTCGGTGCCATGCTCGACCTGTCGAAGCCGACGATGTCGGCAGCCGTGTCGGAGCTGAGCGCGCTCGGTCTCGTCGCCTCACGCGGCCTGGAACGCGGCGCCATTGGCCGCACCGCGACCATCTACGGCATCGGCTCGGGAGCGGGCTATGCGATTGGCATCGATGTCGGCGCCGCCCAGGTGCGCGCGGTTGCCTATTCGATGGACACACAGAAGCTGGCGTCTGCGGAAGAACCGATCCCGGAAGCCAACGCCGGCGATGCCGACGAGGTCGGCGCCATCGTCCTGTCGGTGGCGCGTGCCACGATGGCCAAGGTCGGCAAGAGTTTTCGCGCGCTGCGGGCCATCGCCGTGGCGGTGCCGCGCATTGTCTCCAATGATCGTTTCGACCGCCCTGGTGGGCCGTCCGCCGTGCTTGGCCTGCTGCGCCGTAGCATCGAGGTGCCGATCATCCTGGAAAACAACGTAAACTGCGCGGCTATCGGCGAAATGCATTTTGGCGCTGCGCAGGGCCACCGGACCTTCGGCTTCCTGCAGGTTGGCGTACGGGTCGGGCTGGGCTTCATCACCGAAGGACGGTTGTTTCGCGGCGCCGGCGGTGCGGCCGGCGAAATTGGCCGCATGCCGTTTCCGTGGTCAGCCAGCGAAACGCCCTATCGTGAGGGGCTCGAACATTATCTCGGCTCACGGGCGTTGATCGAGCGCTGCCGTGCCGACTGGCCCCCCGGAGAGGGCGCGCCGCCAGATTCGGCCAAGGGTCTGTTCGCGCGCGCGCTTGGAGGGTCACGCCCGGCCATGCTGGCCGTCGAGCGCCATGCCGCCGATATCGGCAGGCTGGCGGCCGGCTGCATCGGCATGCTTGATCCCGGGTTGATTGTGCTTGGCGGCGGTGTCGGCAGAAACCCGCTGATGACGGAAAGCGTTGAAAACGTGGCGGCGGAACTTGCGTGGCCCACACGGATCGCCGTCAGTTCGCTTGAAGATGGCGGCACCGCGCTGGGGGCGGTGAAACTGGCCATCGACTACAGCCTCGGACTGCTGCTGCGCGAAGGCCGGCATCCGGCTGTCGTGCTGCCGCCGCTGTCCGAGTTGCAGGCGGACGCAAGCGACACTTGGTAAAAGAGAAAGGCAGGCGGGGGGCGCGTGGCTTCGCCGCGGGACGGCGCCGTGCCCTGCGCAGCCGCAGCGACTTCGCGCGTCGCGTCGGCATCCGGTCATGCCGACAAACCGAGCACGCCTGTGCAGGTAGGCGCGCGCTGCCAGGGAACGGCGTGATCCAACTGCACGGCCGCACCTTCGGAATAGATCTACGCGGCGGGGTGCTGCTAAGAAGCCAAATAGCAACAGGCGGCGCCGAGCGTCTGGGTGAAGAAGAAGGGCAGCGCCGACACGATGCTGTTCATCGTCGGCACGGGAGCGCCATCCTCCTGCTGCTCGATTTGGAACCGGCTCAGGTCGTCGGCGGTCGCCGTGTCGGGTGAACGCCCAAGGAATGTCGCCAGGCGTCCAATGTCGCGGAGACAGTTGCGCTGCATCTCCCGGAGAAACGTCGCATGTTCATGTCGTCGATCAGCCGCTGGCGCAGTGCGCTGATCGGTGCATCAACAGCGGAGTGGGTCATCGTCAGGGTCCTTGTTGAAGAAGCCCGTCATGCTCTGCACCCGCAGGACGACGCTCAACGCAGGCGCGGCGGCGGGCTCGGACAGCTCTACCTCACCGCAGGCGTACTCCGAAGCGGGGCTCGTCCAGCGGCCCCGTTCATGGCAACGCGCCCCCATTCGGCCATCAACTTACGCCGTGATATTTCTAAAAGCGGACATCGATGGCTGCGACGGTTTTCTGAGCGAACCTGACTGTGGCCATTTTGGCTCTATCGTCTACCTCTCGCGTTTCAGGTGCGCGAAAGATTCGTACTAAGTCTTCGTTAATGGAAGCGAATCTCTTAGCTTCCTGCAGATGGATTCCCTGCAGCCAGCCCAAATCTCCGCCGCTCGACCCCAAGCTGGATCGGTTATTGACATTTTGCGGTTCGCAGGCTGCCTCTCGATTCTTTTCTTGGCCAGCTGCGCCAATCCACCACCCCTGAACAATTCGACCGGCACCAGCCTAATATCGCCCGAAACCGCCTTTGCCTATCCGCCTCCCGGCGGGCCAGCCGTGACGGCGGTGCTGGAGCAGCGCTTCGCCAACGCTACGCAACAGGACATCCTCCTTTCGACTTCAGCACGCACGCCCGGGCAGAACATGCTGCGAGTGCAGATGTTCGGGCCAGTCGATGCTTCAATGGCTGGCGAGAGCAGGCTTCGCGACGGCTACCTGCCCATCGGCGATGTCGGCACGGAGGTGCGTCAGGCGCTGCCGGGTATCCGCATGCAGCGCTCACCTTTCTACGTTCAGAATAAATATGGTCCGTTCGGCTACGCAGTCGGCCGCAGCGCCTCAGGCGACACCTGCCTCTATGGCTGGCAGCGCATCACCTCGACCGGTTCGACCCAGACCTTGATCGGCAACAAGGGCTCGGTCCAGGTGCGGCTACGGCTCTGCGACCAGAATGCGTCCGAGCAGCACTTGCTCGACGTCATGTATGGCTACACGATCTCCGCATCTTTCAAGACGCGCAACTGGAATCCCTACGGCCAGGCGCCGGCGCCGGATGAAGCGATCGGCAAATCAGGACATCCGATCTATCCGCTCGGAGCCACCCAGTTCGGAACTGTCACCACGCCGCGGCCGTCGCCCGCGAAATTGGTGCGGCACGCCTCGCGACCACGCGTCATGGCCTCGCAGGCTCCCGCGACGCCGGATTCGGAACAACCGATCGGCCCGCTCGTGCCGGCTCCGCCGGGCGGACAGACAGCAGACTCGCGGACGCCCAGGCCTGCTCCAACCGTCCCCAATTCGGGGGCGTCCAGTGCCCCGGCGATAGTCGTTCCGCCGCCGCCTTGCGCGCAATCCGACGCGTCCAATTGCAATCAGTAGGTGAAGGAAACAGACCGTTAACCATCCCTAAGGCAAAACAGGCCAGAAGTGGAAATCCGGGCAAGCGTTGCGGGTTGTATCGCCAACCGGAACACGGCAGCGACGAGGCGAGGGAGAGTTCGCTTTAGAGTGCGCGTATGACACGCGGCGGCGATAGTTGCCGATGCCGATTGCAGGGGCACTTGAATGCGGAAGTTCCTGATCGTTTTGCAATGGGCTTTGGCGTCAGTCTGCGTACTGACGATGGTGTCGTTGCCCATCAGCCTTGAGACCCAGCTCGTCGCCTCGATGAGCGTGCTTGTCGCCATGGTGGTCCTGAAGCTGGTGCGTCCGGATGGCATCTGGCGGCTGGTCGCGCTGGCTTTCGGTACCGCGATCGTCATGCGTTACGTCTACTGGCGCACCACCTCGACGCTGCCTCCGGTGAACCAGCTCGAGAACTTCATCCCGGGCGTCCTACTCTATCTGGCCGAACTCTACAGCGTCATGATGCTGGCGCTGAGCCTCTTCGTGGTCGCATTGCCGTTACCGTCGCGGCCGTCTCGCTCCAATTCGAATGACCGCCTGCCCACCGTCGACGTCTTTATCCCGACCTACAACGAAGACCCTGAGCTGCTTGCCAATACGATGGCAGCGGCGAGGGGGATGGATTATCCGCCGGACAGGTTCACCGTTTGGCTGCTCGACGACGGCGGCACCCTGCAAAAGCGCAATTCCGAGCGGATCGTCGATGCCAACAATGCCGAGCGCCGCAATGAGCTACTGCAGAAGCTCGCGACCGATCTCGGCGTCAATTACCTGACACGCGACCGCAACGAGCATGCCAAGGCCGGTAATCTCAACAACGGACTGTCGCAATCGAGCGGCGAATTGGTGGCCGTCTTCGACGCCGACCATGCCCCGGCGCGCGATTTCCTGAAGGAGACCGTCGGCTATTTCGACGAGGACCCGCGCCTGTTCCTCGTGCAGACGCCGCATTTTTTTCTCAACCCGGACCCGATCGAGCGCAATCTCAGAACCTTCGAGCAGATGCCGTCGGAAAACGAGATGTTCTACGGCATCATCCAGCGCGGCCTCGACAAGTGGAACGCCTCCTTCTTCTGCGGTTCGGCCGCGGTGCTGCGCCGCTCGGCGCTGGTCGAGACCAACGGCTTCAGCGGCGTCAGCATCACCGAGGACTGCGAGACCGCCATCGAGTTGCATGCGCGCGGCTGGCACAGCGTCTATGTCGACAAACCGCTGATCGCCGGCCTGCAGCCGGCCACGTTTGCCTCTTTCATCGGCCAGCGCAGCCGCTGGGCGCAAGGCATGATGCAGATCTTGCGTTTCCGGTTTCCGCCGTTGAAGCGCGGCCTCTCCATCCCGCAGCGCCTCTGCTACATGTCATCGACACTGTTCTGGCTGTTCCCGTTTCCGCGCGCCATCTTCCTAGTTGCGCCGCTGTTCTACCTGTTCTTCGACCTGCAGATCTTCACCGCCTCCGGCGGCGAGTTCATGGCTTACACGCTGAGCTACATGATCGTGAACCTGATGATGCAGAACTACCTCTATGGCGCCTTCCGCTGGCCGTGGATATCGGAACTCTATGAGTATGTGCAAACCGTGCATCTGTTGCCGGCCGTCATTTCGGTGATCCTCAATCCGCGCAAGCCGACCTTCAAGGTGACCGCCAAGGACGAGTCGATCGCGACCAGCCGTCTGTCTGAAATCGCCATGCCGTTCTTCGTCATCTTCGGCGTTCTTCTAATCGGCGTGGCGATGACTGCCTACAAGGTCTATGCCGAGCCCTATAAAGCCGACGTCACGCTGGTCGTGGGCGGCTGGAATTTGCTCAACCTGATCATGGCCGGCTGTGCGCTCGGAGTCGTCTCTGAACGCGGCGAGCGCGCCGCGACCAGGCGCGTCAATGTCAGCCGCCGCGCCGATTTCGAGATCAACGGCAAATGGCACAAAGGGACAATCGAAAACGTCTCGGCCTTCGGTGCTCGCGTCACGGTGCTGGGCGCGGAGCTCGAGGACCTGGCGAGGGATGCCAAGGCCGGCATTCGCTTCAAGTTGTTCGCCGACGGCACCGAGGCTGTGTTGCCGGTTACCGTCCGCAACTTCGAGCGCACTGCCGATGGCATCGCTGTCGGCTGCCTCTACCAGCCAAGCGAGGCGGTGCACCACCGGCTGGTCGCCGACTTGATCTTCGCCAATTCCAAGCAATGGGAGCAGTTCCAGCTTTCGCGCCGAGGCAATCCCGGCCTGCTGCGCGGCACGGCCTGGTTCTTGCGCCTGGCGATCTACCAGACCTATCGCGGCTTGGTCTATTTCTGGCGCGACCTAAGCGGCCGTAAGGCCACGGGGCCGGCCGGACAGCTCGCCGAGAAGCGGCCATGAGAAGCGCCTGGCTGCTTCTTTTGCTGCTTTCGGCGTCGCCCGCGGTGGCGCAGACGCCGTTCGATATGTCAGGCGAAAGACCGGCCGTTTCGCCAGAGCCGCCAGCATCAACGCCTCCAGTCGTCCGGCAAACGGTGGCGCCCGCCGCAACGCCGCCTGGCGCGAGCAATCCGGCGCCGATCGGGCCCGAGGTTCAACAGACCGCGGCCGAGCCATCGAAGCGCTATCTTGTGCCGTTCAGCGAACTCGTGTTGGCCGGCGAATATTCGCAGCGATCGTGGTCGGTATTCCTCACGCCCGAACAGGCAGCCTCGGCAAGCGAAATCCACCTTGGTTATCAGAACGCGATCGTCGTCGCGCCTGAGGCTTCGCGCATCACCGTATCGATCAACGGCACGACCATCGTCGATCAGCCGATCGCGGCCGCGGAAAATGCCGCCGACATCGTGACGGCCCTTCCACCGCGTGTGCTGCACGCCGGGTTGAACGACATTGTCATCTCGGCGGTACAGCGCCATCGCACCGACTGCAGTGTCCAGTCGACCTACGAATTATGGACGCAAATCGACCTTGCGCGCACATTCCTCTCCTTCGACGCGGGGGATGCCAGCCACTGGAAGCGGGTTGAGGATTTGCGCGCCATCGGCGTCGACGAAAGCGGCGCCACGACTTTCAACCTGATCGTGCCATCCATGGCGCAGGCGGTCTCGACGTCGCCGACCATGCGGCTTGGCGAGGCGCTGGCGCTGATGGCCAACATGCCGAACCAGGCCTTCGAAGTGAGCGAGGACAATTCACCAGAGACTGGCCCCGGCGTCGCCAAGGTCGTGCTCGGCCCGGCGGCGGATGTTGCCAAGGTGCTCTCCACGCTGCCCCAGGGCGCTGAAGCAGGGCCGGTCGCGACCGTCGTCGACGATCCGAAACTTGGCCCCTCGACCCTGGTGATTAGCGGACCTAATTGGCAGGCCGTCGACATGGCGATCGACGACATTGCCCGGCAGGTCGATCGTCCAGCTGGCAGCCTGCGCACCAGCCTTGGCACACGCAACTGGCGCACGCCGGATGTGCCGATGCTGCTTGGCGCGGGCAATCTCAAATTCTCCGATCTCGGGGTGAATACGCTTGAATTCTCCGGGCGCCGGGTGCGCACCGACTTCGCCGTCGGCGTGCCGTCCGATTTCTATGCCGGCGCCTATGGCCACGCCACGATCCTGCTTGACGCGGCCTATTCTCAGGACGTGCTGCCGGGCAGCCACATCGATATCTATGTCAACGACAACATTGCGGCCACCGTGCCGATCACCACGGCGGGTGGCGAGATCCTGCGCCACCTGCCGATTAAGGTGACGATGCGGCACTTCCGTCCGGGCGACAACAATGTCGCCATCGAGGCAGTGCTGCTTACCCAGGCCGACACGGTCTGCGCGCCTGGCGCCTCCTCTTCGGGCGGGCAGCGCTTCGTTGTTTTCGATACCTCCAAATTCGTCATGCCGGATTTCGCCCGGGTGGCGCGGACGCCCGAGCTTGCAGGCACCAGCGGCACCGGCTTTCCTTACGGCAGGGCAGACTATGCGGTGCCGCTGATCATGGACCACGCCCAGTCCGAGACGGTGTCGGCGGGCGTTACCCTGCTGGCCCGCATGTCTGTCGCCGCCGGCCGTCTGATCGCGGTCGATGCTTCGACTGCGGCTTCGGCTGTCGCCGACCGCAATGCGATTTTCCTGAGCACACTGTCGCAGGTCCCGCCCACGGTTCTGGCGCAGGTCGGTGTCTCCGGCAATAGCTCCTCGGGTTGGGGCGAGGCGGTGGCGTCGATCAAGCCCAACACGGAGACTACCTTTGACGAATGGCGTCAGAAGCTGCGCGGCAGCGGTTGGCGCGGGCAGGTAAGCTCCTTCGAGGACTGGATGACGCGTACGTTCAACATCTCGATGGACTCTTTCAGCATTTTCCCCGGCAGGCCGGCCGAATACACGCCGCAAGGCAGCGCCTCCCTGCTTGTCGCACAAGAGGCCAGCCCTACCGCCGGCGGCACCTGGACGTTGATCACCGCGCCGAGCGCCGCGGCGTTGCGCGAAGGGGTTCGCACCCTGACGCAGCAGCGCATGTGGCGGCAGCTGGGGGGGCATCTAACGACCGTCGATTCCGGCGACGACAAGGTCGTCACGCTCCCGGTCACCCATTTCAGTTTCGTCGAGACACAGCCATTCTCGCTCGCCAACTATCGGCTGATCGTCGCCAACTGGCTGTCCGCGAACGCGCTCTCCTACGCTGTCGTGCTGACCGTGTTGTCGATCCTGCTGGGGCTGGCGACGGCCGGCTTGCTCGGATCGTTGGGGCGCGGCAAGTGAGCATGTCGCATCACACATTTTTTCTCGCCTTTGCCATGCTCTTCCCGGTGCTAGCGCCGGTAAGGCCCGCCATGGCGGCGTCGGCAATCACTGCGAAGGAGTGGTCGGCCTACAAGGAAAGGTTCCTCGACCCGTCGGGACGAATAGTCGACAATGCCAATGGCGGGATCAGTCACAGCGAAGGTCAGGGGTACGGACTGGTTTTATCCTATCTTGCCGGCAACAGGGGGGATTTCGACCGCATCTGGGCGTTCACGCGCATGGAGATGATGGTGCGTGACGACGGCTTGGCGGCCTGGAAATGGGATCCCGCCGTTAGTCCGCATATCAGCGATACAAACAATGCCACCGATGGCGACCTGCTGATCGCTTATGGCCTGTCGCTCGCAGGCGATGCCTGGCATCGGCCGGATCTGATGCAGGCGGCGGCTGGCATGGCGACGGCGCTTGCCGCCGGCAGCCTGGAAACGGTTGGTGATCTTGTACTGCTGAAACCTGGCAATTCCGGATTCGCCGCCGGTGATCGCGCCGACGGTCCGGTCGTCAATCCGTCCTACTGGGTGTTCGAGGCACTTCCGGCGATGGCGGAGCTCGCGCCCAAGGGGCCATGGAGCGAGCTCGCCGCCAATGGCAAGGTGTTGCTGACCGGTGCAATGAAAATTGGGCCCTCGGACTTGCCGCCCGACTGGGTATCGCTGAAGACCAAGCCGGAAGCCGCTGACGGCTTCCCGCAGGAATTCAGCTACAACGCCGTGCGCATCCCGCTCTATCTGGTGCGCGCCGGTATCCACGATCGTGACCTGCTTGCACCCTTGATGGCGGGCATGACGGATGAGCAGGGCCGTGTCCGCATCGTCGACATCGCCACCGGCCAGACCAGGCAATTGCTGGCCGACAGTGGCTACCGCATCATTCCGGCGCTGGTCTCCTGCGTGCTCGACGGCAAGCGGCTGGCCGACGACCTGAAAACCTTCCAGCCGACGGATTATTATCCCTCGACCCTGCAATTGCTGGCGCTAGCGTATGCGCGCCGCCACCATCCGGAGTGCCTATGAAGCCGACGGTCTTCATAGCTGCCGGCACGGCACTGCTCGGCGCGGTGGTGCTGCATCAGGGTGGCTATTTCTCGAGCCATGTGACCTTGCCGAATGTCGCGCAGCCGGCCGGCACCCAGGCCCAGCAGGACGGCCATTCCAAACCGCTCGCGGTGGCCGATCAGAGTGATCAGCCGGCGAAGGCGGATGCTACGCCCGTTGCGGCTTCACTGGCGCAATCCGCCGCGCCGGCCCCGTCGCAGAAAGTCGACGAAACGGCACTGCGCTATTTCGCCTCCAAGGGTGACACCAAGCGGCTGAACGCCGAGATCGCGCGCCTGAAGGCGCTCTATCCGGACTGGACGCCGCCCGACAACCCGTTGGCGGCGCGCAAGGAAGGCGATCCGCAACTCGACCAGATGTGGAAGCTCTATTCCGATGGCAAGCTCGCCGAGCTCCGCAAGGCGATCGCCGATCGGCAAACCGCCCAGGCAGGCTGGCAACCGCCTACGGACCTGATGCAGCGGCTCGCCGTCGCCGAAGCGCGCGAGCAACTGGTCAACGCGTCCAATTTGAAGCAATACGACGCTGTGATCCGCGTCGGCTCCGCCAATCCGAGCTTGCTGACCTGCGGCGATGTCGACGTGCTGTGGCGCGTTGCCGAGGCTTTTGCCAGCACCAAGCGCGAGGACCGCGCCAAAGACGCCTATCTTTACGTCCTTAGCAACTGCAAGAAACCCGAGGAGCGTTACGCCACCATCCAGAAAGCGCTGCCGCTGTTGTCGAGGCAGAACCTCGATCTGCTGCTGGCGACCGAACAGAAGACCCCCGATCGCAAGGGTGAATTCGCGGCGCTCCGGGGCGATATCGCACGGCAAAGCCTTGCCAATGCCGACGCCGATCCGAAGCTTGTCATCCCCGCCGTGGACGTCACCACGGTCGAAGCACTGGCCAGGGATGGCGGTCTGACCTCCGATGACCTGCTGCTCGGCTGGTACTATGTAAGGCGCGACAATCCCCAAGCCGCCGAGACCTGGTTCCGCAAGGCGCGCGACAAGGAAAACACCGCCAAATCCTCGCAAGGTTTGGCGCTCGCCCTGATCAACCAGAACCGCCCGGCCGAAGCCGAGGATATCCTCTATCAATGGCGTAGCACCGACGATGACACGCGCAAGGTTTACCTGGCCGCTGTCGCCAATCTGCTTGCCGTGACGCCGCCTGCGCCACTCAAGCCGGAAGTGCTACAGCGCATGGTGCAGGAGGTTTATGCCAACAAGGATGCCGCTTCTGCCCAGCAACTCGGCTGGTACGCGGAGTCCCTCAACCAGGCGCAGACGGCGGCGCAGTGGTTCAAGCTGGCGCTCGACTGGAAGCCGGACGATGAGCCTTCGGCCTATGGTCTGGCGCTGACGCGCTGGAAGATCGGCGACAAGGCCGGCGTCAAGGAAATTCAGACCGCTTGGGCGGGGCGCTCGGAGCGCATCCCCACGGTAGGCCAGCGCAGCATTGAAACGGCGGCGCTGGGCGGGCGCAGGGTCCGCGCTGTTGCGCCGGACGAGGCGACCACGGATCAACCGGTGCGACCGCCCGCGGTTGCGCAGGGACAAGCAAGTCAAGGCCAGGTGGAAAGCCCTCACGTGGCGAGACCGAGCAGGGCCCAACCGGCGCCGCGTGGTTGTTCGACCACGCTTGACCCCTCGTCTCTTGCGCCGGACGCGGCCTTGTCGCGCGGCTGGTGCCTGATGCAGGTCAACCGTCCGGTCGAGGCAGCGGCAGCGTTTGAAGTCGCGCTGCGCGGATCGGGTAAGACGCGGTCCGATGCCGCCTACGGTCAAAGTCTTGCCTATCTGCGCGCTGGCCTGACCGACCGGGCCGCGATCGCCGCGTCACAGGCGCCGATGGGTTCAGATCGCAGCATCGAGATCAGGACAGCCTTGCTGGAGACGCAGGCCAACACGGCTTTCGACATGGGTCGCTACAACGAAGCAATCCTGGCTCTCGATGAGCGTTCGCGTATTGCGCCCGAACGTACCGGCCTAATGGTTCTGCGCGGCTACGCGTACCTGGAGCTTCGCCGCTTTGCCGATGCCGAGCAGGTGTTCCGTGCCGCGGCATCCACCGGAGATCGCGCCGCGCTGAAAGGCATTAACGACGTCAGGAATGCTCGCAATCCGAGCGCGCAATAGCGCCGCCCGGTCCTTTGCGCTCGACATGCTAGCCGTCGGCGTCATCATCAGGATGCGCCCGCGGCCGAGATATGTGGCGGGACGCGCGTTGGAACGCAGGCTCATAAGCCTATCCAACGTCGGCTTTCTCGACTGCAGACCTCGCGAGCCGACGGGCCGCTTGCGGCCCCCTTCCAGCCATTCAATTGGCCGCAAACCGCCGAACTGAGCCAATGCTGCTGACGTCGAAACGCCTAGGCGCAACTTCACCGTTTGTACTCTGATAGGCGCATAGATGGCAGTCTGGAATTGAGACTGGCTTGCCCTCAACCGGTTCGCTGAGCTGCGGTGCTGCCTCTTTTTTCAATTTTTCAAGTCGGGATCGGCAGATCGAATCAACCCGATCGATAAGATCGTCGACGCGCTCTGCGAGCCACTCTAGAGCTTCTCGCGTGATGTCGAAGTGCTTCGAATAGCGCGCCTTAACATAAGCCTCATTGATTATGTTGAACCAGGCGACGAATCGCTGCTGGTCACGAGGCCATATGTCGGCTAGCTGCTGCGACTGGTCTCGGCAAGGCTTCGAAGAAACGTGGTATTAGGCGATGCAGGGCTGTAATTCGTCATACGAGGAACACGCTGCGTAGGCCTGTTCGATTGACTGATGAAGAAGAAAGGCCGCTTCTTTGAGATTGGATTCCCGAAGGAGAAATCCCGCAGTTTTTGCGAACACCCGAGCGTGTAGCAATCTGTCGTTTAATTATTGAATTGCTAGCCGGAGGGCGTCGGTCGACTTTGCCGGGATTGGGTTCGTGAGCGGCTCGTCATCAAGCTCATAGAGAACAATGCCATCACGCCGAATATCGACGAAGAAGTACTGGCCCTCAAAGCCAAGCCTTCGTTCTGTAAATAGCCTCTTCCGGCAGCGCCAAGCAACGGAACGATGCCACGGCGCATCCCGCCGGGCCCCGGGACTCGACGAGGTAAAAGGCAGTTCTGACATCCGATCTTTCCTGTTGTGCTTGACCGGGCTTGCGACTGGCCGCGCCGCACCGGCGCGTCATCTCCTGCAGTACGGTCACCCTTTCGACCAGTTCGAACAGCGAGTCCATGTCGTGGTCGATGATGATCGTGGTGAGGCCGCGCGCGACCGGCTTCAGCAGGGCAACCTTCTCAACGCGCTCTCGCGGATTCATCCCGGCAAGTGGCTCGTCCAGCAGAGATGGATCGCGCCTGGCAGCTTTAAAGCGGAGCCAACATGTTGCGGAGCAGGTTCAATTAGGACTTCTCATCGATCCACTCATCGCCTTGGGGCGGGTGTAGATCGGACCGGCAAGCTCCTCGACACGACGGTCCCGGCTGGAACAAGCACATAGCAGGGCTCTTTATCAAGTCCACGAACATAAATTCGGGCTCGGTTGTCAAGCTTGGACGACAGGGCTGCCGTCTTCTGAAAACTGCAATTGCAGCGGACGGGGTCACCTTGCATAGGTGGTTGCATGGCCCACCGCATCGGATTGATTATGATGGCACGAGCCTTTACCGCTGAGCGGGCCGTCGGCCACTTCCGAGGCGGCCGTGTTGGGCGCCATCGTGGCGGGATTGGTTTGGTCGCTCCCGAAGGCGCCTGCAGTCTACAGATGATCACGGCTTCATTCAGCACACTCGACCATGTGCCGCTCACCGGCACGTGGCATCGCGAGGCCTCCTGCCCGCTATGTGGTCGCGGACACCCCAAACGACCCGGCCGAACGGATCGGGTATCTCGACGCCGAGGCGGCGACCTCGACAACTTGATGCGACTGACCCCGGTTTCAATTGAGAACGCATGCCCATCGACGCTCGCCGGCTCCTGTTTCGAGCCGGCGCGGCGCTTCAGCGGGTCGGGCACTCTGGGCGGCGGACAGATGATCCGCAGTGGGTCTGGCAGGTGCGCCGGGCTCAGTTGCTTGTCCTCGACGAATTGATCGAGGCCACGGAGCCGGGTCTGACCGCCCATGACCGCGCTCCTGTGCTGCCCGGGCAAACGCGGCAGTCTTTGCGGCTGACTTCGTTCGCGGTTCTAAGGTATGAGCAGCAGCTTTCCAGTGGTCGTTCGGCTTTCCATGTCGGCATGGGCATTTGCCGCATCCGCCAGCCGATATTCGCCGCCGATCCTGATTTTGAGCTTGCCCTCGATGATCCAATGGAAGAGTCGGACCGAACGCGAGCGAAGCAGTTCCGGTGTATGGATATGATCAAAAAAGGTGGCGTAGCCGATCTTGATGCTCTTCGGCAGCGCCATAATGTCGATCGGGCCAGGACCGCCCAGGACGGGTCCGTACCAGCAGAAGGTGCCCGCTCGGCGGAGCGCATCCAGCGAGCCTTGGAATGTCTTGGGACCGGAGCCATCATAGACCACATGCACCCCTTCGCCGCCCGACAGGCGAATTACTTGGTCGGCGAATTGCCCTTCGGCATCTACAATGACGTGATCGGCGCCTGCCTCCTTGGCGATCGCCAGCTTGTCTGCCGAGGACACGCGGCCGATGACATGCCCGCCCCTCAGCTTGATGATCTGGGTAAGCAGCAGACCGACTCCACCAGCAGCGGCATGGACAAGCGCGATGTCGCCGGGCTGCACGGGATAGAAATCCGTCGCGAAATGGCTGGCTGTGAGGCCCTGCATCATCACAGCCGCCGCCGTGCGATCGTCGATCGAATCCGGTATCGGCACCAGCGCATCGGCCCGTACCACGGTCCTCTCGGCATAGCTCCCCGGCGAATACACCCAGGCGACACGACGGCCCGGCCAAAGATCGCTGACCCCATCACCGACCGCGATCACGCGGCCAGCGCCTTCTACGCCCAAAATCTTCGGATCCGGCACGTCGGTCCAGGCAAGTCCGCGCCTTACGCCCGTGTCCATGAAGTTCACGCCAGCCGCAGCGACTTCAACCAGGGCTTCTCCCGGACCTGGCGTTGGCTCGAGCGTATCGAGAAACTCGATGACGTCCGGCCCGCCCCATCGGTTCATCACGACGGCTTTCATCGAGATGCCTCCGCTGCTGCCTTTTCGATCAGCCGAGCGACAGGTTCAGGGTTCGAAACCATCACCACATGCGAGGCGCCTTTGACCACCACGGTCTCGCGCGCGTGCGCTCGTTCGGCCATGAAGGCGGAAGCTTGTGGTGGGATGTTCTTGTCCTTGTTGCCGTAGATGAACCAGCTCGGAATCTTCTTCCACGCCGCCGCAGTCTGGGCCTCGTTCAGCGCCGCTTCCGTGATGGGCCGTTGCGTGGCGGCCATCAGCTTTGCCTCGGGGATGGAAACGTCGGTTGCAAACTGGTCGCGGAACTTCTCCTGCCGGATGTAGAGATCCTTCCCGCCGCCTGACAGCGGAACGGGTGGAGCGAGCGTGGGCGCAAGAGTGCTGCCTGGGAACTTGCCTGCAAGCGCGGCGGCCGTCTCGCCGACCTCCGGTGCAAACGCCGCAACATAGACGAGCGCCCTGACATTTGCATGGCCATCGGCGGTTTCGCTAATGACCGAGCCGCCGTAGGAATGTCCGACCAGGATGACAGGCGATGTAATGCCGGATACGATATCGGCAATATATTGAGCGTCAGTGGCGACACCTCGCAGGGGATTGGCAGCGGCCACAACGGGGTAACCATCCTTCTCGAGGATCTTGACGACTCCGTTCCAGCTCGATGAGTCGGCGAACGCGCCGTGAACCAGAACGATGGTGGGCTGAACGTTGGCGGGCTTCTCTGACTGCGCGTAAACGCAGCCTGATACGGACATGGCGATTGCCAATCCTGCGAGCAGTCTCATCATCTCACATAACCTTTCGATGGTTTTGTTTGTGTGGTGCCATCGCGATGGTCGCAGGGCTAAATTTTTGGGTCTTTCCGAGAGTTCTTTGGCTAAGGCTGCGGCGAGCCGACCCGCTGCGGAATACTCATCCGGCATCGCTGCGAAGACGGATTACGCAGTGGTCGCAACCACACACCGCAGGCGGTGGACAGGTTTGATCGGAAAGCCGCTTGACAGGTTGTCAAAACTGTCCGACGTCGATGACCGCCTGCGCAAAGGCCTGTGGAGCCTCCTGCGGTAGGTTGTGACCGATACCGCCTGAGATCAGCCGGTGTTCGTATTTCCCGGAGAACTTCTTGGCGTAGTTTGCCGGATCCGGATGCGGCGCGCCGTTGGCGTCGCCCTCCATCGTAATCGTCGGTACACCGATCGCCGGAAACGCCGCGAGCTTTTGTTCCAAGCCATCATATTTTGGCTCACCTGGCACCAAACCGAGTCGCCATCGATAGTTGTGGATAGAGATCGCGACGTGGTCGGGGTTGTCGAACGCGGGAGCGGAGCGATCAAAAGTTACAGCGTCGAAAGCCCATTTTGGTGAGGCGAGCGCCCAGATGAGGCGCGTGAATTCGCGGGTGTATTTCTCGTAACCCGCCCGTCCCCGTTCAGTGGCGAAGTAATATTGATACCACCACTGCAATTCGGCCTTCGGCGGCAGCGGCGCCTGGTTCACCTGCTGACTGCCGATGAGATAGCCGCTGACTGACACCATGGCGTTGCAGCGCTCAGGCCAGAGCGCGGCGATGATGTTGGCTGTGCGCGCGCCCCAGTCATAGCCGGCGACGACCGCTTTCTGGATATCCAGCACATTCATCAACGCAACGATGTCGGACGCAAGCGCCGCCTGCTGACCGTTCCTGGGTGTCGCGTCCGACAGGAACCGCGTAGTACCGTAACCGCGCAAATATGGCACGATGACCCGGTACCCTGCGTTGGCAAGCAGCGGCGCGACATCGACATAGCTGTAAATGTCGTAGGGCCATCCGTGCAGAAGGATCACCGGCGGGCCGTCCGCAGGACCGTCCTCGGCATATCCGACGCTCAGCAGATCCGCGTCGATCTGCTTCATTGAGGAGAACGAAGTCCGTGCCTTCAGCATGGGGGAGGCGGTCCTTTTGGACCCGTCGCCCTGCGCCTCCGCAACCCTGATCGCGCCAAGTTGCGCCGCGGCTATTGTCGCGGCAGCAACGCCGAAGAGGCGACGCCGATGGTGGTTGATTTCTTCCGGGTTTTTGATCGCGTTCATTGGTGCACCGCCTTGTCGTGATGACATTTTGCCGAGAGTTGCATGCAAGATCGATCGGTGTGTGATCGGTAGCTAAGTGAGGCTGATTGCGACTTCGATATTGCCGCGCGTGGCCTTCGAGTAGGGGCAGGTCTGATGTGCTGCCTCTACAACAGCCTTGGCAACGTCGCGGTCGAGCCCGGGTACGCTCACATTGAGGCGCGCGCCGAGGAAGAAGGCACCGTCGGCAGTGTTCAGATCCACCTCTGCGTCAATTGCGAGGTCGGCGGGCAGCCTGACGTTCATTTTGCGGGCGGCAATTGCCATTGCGCCCTCGAAGCAGGCCGACCAGCCGGCTGCGAACAGCTGCTCCGGATTGGCGCCGCCGCCCGGTCCGCCGGGCGTGGAAAGCCTGATGTCCAGTCGACCGTCGGAACTGCGGGAGGTGCCGTCCCTACCGCCAGTGGTGCGGACCTTGGCGGTATACAGGAGCTTTTCAGATTGGGTCATGATGTCTGGGTCCTTCACAAAAGGGCGCTTTGAATTCGATTTTGGAAATTGGCGCGTGGCTTCGCTCTCCACTAGCGTGGAAAACGCACTTAAAAGGCTTGCGGCCGAAGCAAGTTTTGCGGCACGAGCGACAGCGACACTGCAAGCATGATCATTCTCCCTGGGCCGGTCAGCAAACGTTCTTGCTGCTTCCACACATAGAGAGAGATCGCCCGGAGCACCCGTTATACACTATGATGCGGTGTTAGCGCTCGCCAGTGCCGCCCGTGCCGGAACTGGCCTGAGCTGCTTTCCTGACCTGCCCCAATCATCCCTCGGGGCCACGAAATCGACTTTTTGCTACATAGGTAGTGGACTTGGAACCGCGTCTGACCAGCCAACAAAAAGCAATAAAGAATGATGCCATGATAGTCGCGCAGACGAGCGACAGGATATCGTTTGGTCCCTTTACGCTGACCGCGGGCGAGAGGCTCCTGCTGCGCCAAGGCGTGCCTGTCAATCTGGGCGCGCGCTCTTTCGACATCCTTACAGCGTTGGCTGCGCGCCCCAACGAAATCGTCAGCAAGAAGGACCTGCTGGCCCATGTGTGGCCCGACGTCACCGTCGAAGAAGGCAGTTTGCGGTTTCAAATCGCCAACCTCAGAAAGGCGTTGGGCGATGGCGCGGACGGCGCGCGCTACATCGCCACTCTGACGGGGCGCGGCTACTGCTTTGTGGCCCCGGTCTCGCGATCGGATGGTCAAGACAATGGGCAAAGGGATGTCGTCGCCAGCTATCCGCAAGCCAATCTGCCAAGCCGCCTGATCCGGATGGTCGGCCGGACTGACGATACTGTCCGACTTTCAACTCAACTGGCCGAGACGCGTTTCATCACGATCGTCGGCACGGGCGGTGTCGGCAAGACCGCTGTCGTTGTGGCGGTGGGCCACGATCTGATCGAAGCATTCTCGGGTGCCGTGCATTTCGTCGATCTCGGGGCGGTGAGTGATCCGGGCTTGGTCGCGACGACCGTGGCCTCGACGCTAGGGCTGTCTCTTCAGTCCGAAGACGCGACCCCCAGTCTGCTCGCCTACCTTGCAGACAAGCGGATCCTCCTGATTCTTGACACTTGCGAGCATGTCATTGACGCCGCGGCGGACTTGGCGGCCCGCATCTTCGCCGCCGCACCGCAAGTCCACCTGCTGGCAACGAGCCGCGAGCCCCTCCAAGTCGAAGGGGAGCACGTTTACAAGCTGGAGCCGCTCGCATGCGCGCCTGGCGATCTGGAACTCACCGCGTTCACTGCGCGCCGCTTCCCTGCGATCCAGCTGTTCCTGGAACGCGCCGCCGCGAGCGGTGCCGGGCTTGATCTCCAGGATGCGGATGCCGCCATCGTTGCCGGCATCTGCCGCAAGCTCGACGGCGTGCCGCTCGCGATTGAGCTGGCGGCTGGACGGGTTGCGACTTATGGCCTGCAGAAAACCGCCGAACTTCTCAACGAACGGCTGACGCTGTTGTGGCCGGGACAACGTACCGCGCCGCCGCGGCAAAAGACCCTCCAGGCCACTTTGGACTGGAGCTACGGACTGCTGTCGGAGTTCGAGCGTCTTCTGCTTCGCCGGTTGGCGATCTTCGTTGGCCACTTTTCCATCGAGGCCGCCCTGGAAGTTGTCACGAGCGCAACCGTCGATGACGCACTCGTATTTGGCGCTGTCGACAGCCTGGTCGCCAAGTCGATGATAGCGGTAAGACCTGCCGGGGCAACGATGCGTTACCGCCTGCTCGACACGACGCGGGCCTACGCCCTTCAGCTCGACGTCGACGATGCCGAGCACGCGAGCCTGGCCGCGCGTCACGCGACGCATTGTTTGCGCTGGCTGGAGGAGACAGGAGCCGAGTGGCCTACTTTGTCGAGCGGCGTACAACGGTCATTTCACCTAGCGGGCCTTGCCAATGTGCGAGCGGCTCTGGACTGGTGCTTCGGACTTGACGGGAACACTGACCTCGGCGTCCGTCTGGCTGCCGCGGCGGCCCCCTTTTTTCTGTCGATGTCCTTGCTCACCGAATGTCATCGCTGGGCGGCGCAGGCGGTTGTGGCTCTTGACGATGCTACTAGAGGCGGATTGGAGGAGATGCATCTTCAGGCAGCCCTTGGGGTCTCCCTGATGTTCACGCGTGGTGGAAGAGATGCGGCGCGCGTGGCATTGAACAGAAGCCTGGTCATTGCCGACCGACGTGGCGAGGCGCTCGATCAGCTTCGGATTCTGGGCCCGCTGCAAATGTTTCACCTGCGTACGGGAGAGTTCAGGACCGCGTTGCGTTATGCGGAGCGCTGTTCCGTCATTGCCGGAACGCTTGAGGATTCGGTCTCCACCACTTTGGCGCATTCCTTGATGGGGATTTCGCTTCACCTCAGCGGAGAGCTCGGCCGTGCCCAGACCGCGCTCGAAGCGGCGTTGCGATACGGGCCGCACTCCAACCGAACCACGACGAACTATCTCGGCTTTGACGGCAAGATTCTGGCGGGATCGATTTTGGCAAGGACACTGTGGCTGCAAGGCCATCCTGATCGGGCCGCGGAGCGCGCGCTGCTGACGATTGAGGAGGCGGAAGTCCTGAAACATCCCCTGTCTCTCTCCATAGCACTTGTCTGGGCGATTTCCGTGTTCCTCTGGACCGGCAAGCTGGAGCTCGCAGAGAAACACATCAATCGTCTTTTCTCTCGTGCCGAATTTCATTCTCTCGGGCCCTATCTCGCCCTGGGAGGCGGCTTCACAGGGGAGATCGCCATTCGTCGCGGCAGCCCAAGCAGCGGTGTCGAAGGCCTTCGACGCTGCCTTGCCGAGCTCCACGCCGCGCCTTACGAACTGCTCACCACGCCGCTCAATATCGCGTTTGTTCTGGGCCTGGCTGCGGCGGGCCGATGCGCGGAGGCACTTTCACTGATCGAGGAGACGATCCGTGACGTCGAGGCAAGCGGCGATCTTTGCTATATGCCGGAACTGCTGCGCGTAAAGGGAACCCTTGTTCTGGCGGCCCCGCGCCCGGACGCCGACGAAGAGGCCGAAATGTGTTTTCGGCGGTCGTTGGAACTCAGTGATCGTCAAGGCGCGCGGGCATGGGAGTTGCGGACCGCTGTCGACCTTGCTTGCCTGTTGGCCGCTCGGGGACAACACAGGGAGGCGCGGGCTCTTCTCCTGCCGATTTTCGCGCGATTCGGGGAAGGCTTGGAGACAGCAGACCTGCAGTCAGCGGCAGGCGTGCTGGCAACGCTGAAATAGGTGTGAGCTTTCGGGAGATTGTCCGTTCGGACCAGACCCAGGAGACTGTCGAGGAAGGCCAATGGTCCGGCTCCTTCAAACGGAAAGCGACGCTTGGCCAACCATAGTCGGGCGTTCCTTCGGAGCTACCATCCGGTGTGGGCTATTCTGTAGGCAGTGACTTTCCCGAGCATATGGATTTCAGACTGCGGGCGAACAATGAAACGTTCCCAAAGTAATTCGGGTATATGTCGACAAGCTGTTCCACCTTATCCACCTCGACCAAGGAAACCGTCCAATCAATTCCCCTTAGCGCGATTTTCTTCTCTATTTCTTCCAATTTCCGCGCCCCCATGATGAGAGTTCGGAATGATTGAATCGTAACGTTCCGATCCGCTCTATATTGCACCAAATGATGCCGAAAATGTCGCGTTGGCTGTACGAGGCTCTCTGAGCGGAGGGTAAGATTCGTGATATCTGCCAGTATACTTGTTGCACCTATACGCCTGTTGATATCCCGCAGTTCCCGCACTCGGTCATCGCGATCCGGACCACCGACACGAATTGGACACTGCTCAACCTGGGCGAATTCCGCCGACATAAGCTGGAAAAGACGTAGCCAATCCTGCTCCCCGTTTCCGTGCTTCAAATCCTGGCGCTGGAACAGCCCGACGGCCTCAACTGCAGTTGCCCATGAGTGCTGAAGTGTGGTCCGAACTTGCAGTTCGATGCGTCGTCCCTCGAAAGCCTGGGTGTGGGCAGCTCTGGGTCGGTACTGGAAAACAATATGGTGACTTCGATAGCCGTCCGGCTTCGGCTCATCGATATAGTTGAATTCCCGACAGTGCATCTCATGGGGGAACTTGTCTCGCAGCGATTCTAGAAGCAAGCGGACGCTATTGATATCGGGCATGATCGCTCGGCAGCCGCCGATATCGTTCATGGTGTCCAAATTGGTGGTGGACTCTCGAAGCTTCCGACAAATGGATGCCAGACGCTTTGGACGCGATGCCATGTCGCCCTTCAATCGCAGGGCTTTGATGTGGTGACCGACAGAGAATCGAACGCTCCGCATCGGCAGAAAGTGCGAGTCGCGCCAGCTATTGGCGATTGAGAAGATTCGCATCGTGTCCACGTACTGGCCGGCAGTGGTGTCTTGTCCGAGCTGCATAGGTTTTGCCAGCCGATCGCCTGCCTTGCGAACGGCTTGCATACTGTATTTGAGGCGCGGGTACTCAGTCATTGGACCACAAAGTCAAGGTAGGCCGCTTCATTCTGAACTGGGCGGGACGACCGCAGGAGAATCGGATCTCATGTATCGTACCGCTTTGTATCCCTCGAGTCCGCTCAGGGCGGCTGGATCGAAGCCACAAGATCACGACGGTGCCTCCTTGAGTTGCCTCTGCGGTGACTCACCGGCCCCGGTAGCTTGGGCGCACGCAACTTCGCAACCATGCAGTTGCCGTCGCGTCCTAAATGCGGCTCTCGAGTGTCCTTCCTGCCGCTTGTGGTGCCGCACATGTTTTGGGTAGCGGGCGAAGGGCGGGAGGGAACCTCATGCAGGCGGATCGGAGCACTCTTCTTGGGTGTCGCCGCCGGCACCCTCGCCATTGCCGACATGCCGCCGTCTTCGAGCCGGGCATGTCTACGGCCTTGAGCTCGTCGGCCCGGCTCCTTCGAACAGTTCAAACCTATTGCAAATGCCCGGATGGGCCATTCTCGATTGCGGCCTGTCGGTTCACGTTCAGGCCATCTGAGTTCACCTCGTGATGAACATCCCAGCGAAAGCGCCACCTTTGCGCTTGCCCTGAAGGCATCCTATTCTGGAGGAATAGCATCCGCTCGTGGGGACAGAATGTCGGTCCTGCCTTTCTTGAGAATTCACGCACCGCTAAACGCGGTGCTAGCTGCGCCTGGGCTGCTGGCGGTGGCCGCGCTCACCATGCCGGACATGTCCGCACGAAGCAGGCTGGCTCTGACTGCCGTGCTGGCGGTCATTTGGGGCGCTTATCTCCTACAGATGGCCGAGACTCTGATCAAGCACTGGGCGGGAGACCTTCGGGACAGGACGCCTGCAATCGCCATTGATATGCTCGCGGTTTTGGTTCCACTCGCTGCATTTCTGCTCGAAGGCACGCCCGACCGGAGCCTCTACTGTGCTATCTGGCTGCTCAAACCGCTGCGCGACTCGACCTTCTTCCCGGTACTGGGCAGGGTGCTGGCCAACGAAGCGCGTAACCTGATCGGCGTCACCACGCTTTTCGGCGTCGTTCTGTTCGGTGTCGCGCTCGCGGCCTATGTCATCGAGCGCCACATCCAACCGGAAAAGTTCGGCAGCATCCCTCAGGCCATGTGGTGGGCGGTGGTCACGCTGTCCACCACCGGTTATGGCGATGCCATTCCGCAAAGTTTCGCCGGCCGCGTCCTGGCTGGGGCGGTCATGATGTGTGGCATCGGCGTCTTCGCGCTGTGGGCCGGCATTCTTGCCTCCGGCTTCTATCAAGAAATCCGTCGCGAGGATTTCGTCCGCAATTGGCAGTTGGTCGCCGCCGTGCCGTTGTTTCAGAAGCTCGGCCCGGCCGCGCTGGTCGAGATCGTGCGCGCCTTACGGCCTCGTAGTTTGCCGGCCGGCGCCGTGATCTGCCGAAGGGGCGAGACCGGGGATCGGATGTTCTTTGTTGTGGAGGGGCGGGTGAGCGTCGTGATGTCGAACCCAGTGGAGCTTGGCCCTGGCGCCTTCTTCGGCGAGATGGCGCTGATGAGCGGCGAACCGCGTACGGCGACCGTCAGCGCCGCAACGGCTGTCTCACTCCTGTCGCTGCACGCGGCGGATTTCCAGATGCTATGCAGCAGCAGCCCGGAAATCGCGGAAATCATCCGCAAGACCGCGCGCGAGCGGCACGGCACGGCGCCGACGGCTTGACTCTTCGTCAGGAGGAGGGCGCAATGGCTAGGCTGTCCAACTGCTTGTCGAGAATGGCTGGCTGGAAGGGTCGCCATTGAGACGACGGGCCGCGGGCAGCCGCCTGGGGTAATGTCGCGTTGCGCCAAATTGTCAACTGAACGACCGCCACCAAACGGCGGGGCTAAACATCAGGTGCCTCCTCCAAGGTTAGGCGCGCGGCAGCAACAACATTCGCGAGCTTGCCAGCTAGCAGAGTATCTATCGGCGAGTTCCCGCCAAGCTTGTCCGTCGGCGCCATCAACCATCTCCAGGCAAGCCGATGGTCGCCAAACATGGCGATCAATTCGGCTATCCCATCTGCAGGGCGAGCATCGACAAACTGCTTCAATGGAAAAACAAACCTGCTGCTTCCAGATTTAAGTGCGATCACCTCATCGCGTTTCTGCCACCGAAAGAGCGTCGACCTCGGTATCCCAAAATGCCTTTCTATCACTGTTGGCCCAGCTACCGGCCCCGCCCAATCACTCGCCGCACTGAGAGGCGCTTGGGGGACCGCCGGTGGCGGTACCGCTTTGAAACGCTGCAGTCGTGGATCAAATCGGCCTTGTGCCTCAGCCACTATATGCCCGATAAATATCTGAGCGAGGTTTTCAACATCATCCTCGATAGTTGGGAGGGCTCGCTGAACAGCCTGAGTTTGAACACTGATTGCTGAAGATATATACCCTGCCAATCTCGCGGCAATTCTAAGGGCCGGCTTGCCGATTGTCGGATCGTGCTCAAGAAGAATTTTCGACACGGCGGCAGCCACCGTATTTTCCAGTCTTGGTCGGCTGGCTTGCTTAACAAGGTTTCCACCTCGTGAGAATCGCCGCCTAGTGACCATGCAGATTACCTCTTCAAATGCTACCTAAGTTGCGTGACCCCTGTTTAGCCGAGGAGACGTAGTACCTCAGTGCGTTGCGGAAGTCATAGAAGGCAAACACAATGCACAATTGGCACCGTTCTGTCCAGTGGAGATGGTGACGTTGCTTGGAGTAATGCTTGGCCTACATTGTGTTCGAGCACCACCAAACCTAAACTCCGCGAAAAGACGTGGGGTCGCTGGCGCTTTTGCGCGCAGCCCTGACGAGACTTTCGTCATGGCCCGGTTTCGTTCTTGATCTCCAGCGCTGCCGGTAGCCCTTCGAGCACAGTGACGCAGCCATCGAGATCGTTGGTGGCCAGATGCGCGTAGCGCATCGTCATCGACAGCGTCTGATGACCCAGCCACATCTGCACGCGCCTGATGTCGATGCCACCCTGGACGAGGCGCGCAGCACAGGTGTGACGCAGGATATGGGGTACGACCTGGTGGTCGGCGCCAAGTCCAACCTCGGCTTTCGCCTCGTTCCATATGGCACTGAACTGTGCCCGGCTCAACTTGGTGAACGGGCCTTTCGGCCGAGGGCGTCCGTCCGGAGGCATCCTGATCACCTCCTTGACCCGCTCGGTCATCGGGATGGTGCGGCTGCGGCCGGATATGATGGTTTGGAAACTGACGCGATGTTCCTTGATGTCGTTCCAGGTCAGCCCGAGCGCCTCGCCGAGACGGCAGCCGCTATCGACCAGGAAGACGGAAAGCCTGTAAGCATCCTCGCTGCGGCTCTTGATGGCGGCGAACAGCCGCGCTTCTTCATCCCTCTCGAGAAAACGAATCCGTCCCGCCCGCTCTTTCTGGCGGCGGAACTCGTGCAGGCTCTTGAGATCTCCCATGTTGTAAGCCTTGCGGAAGTGGTCGGGAGTTTCGGATCAACCAAAAGATTGAGCCTCCCCTAGCAGGGCAGCGCCTTCGACCACTCGGCCGCCTCTGCGTTGCGCCGCTGGATAAAGAAAAGCGCCGGCACAATCAACAAGGCCGTGTCATAATATGGAGAAGGTGAGCGCGCCGAACATTTCAGCCTTCCTCGGGTGCGGCAGTTCCGCGGCAATTCCTGGGCAGATGAGCCCCAGGCCTTGCATGATCCGGTCGGCCGATCGCCGGATTCGGCCGAGACAGGCGGTCGTGAGGGGACCAATGGTTAACGAGAGCTTTCCAAGTGAGGCCAAATCGTGACGTTTCTGCAACACAGGTCGGGGATAGCGGCCGAACTGTCCATGCGCCGGTACGATCGTGGTTGAACGCCGCCGGCTCATGGGTAATGTCAATTTCGAAGGAGCGGCGCGGTGCGCATCTTTTTCGGTAGTGGGGATGGGGCAGGGAACGCTGTCCTTCAGCAAAGAATACCCAGACCCGTTTTTTAACTTTTGACTGGAGGTCAGAAAATGAACATCAAGAGCCTTCTTCTCGGCTCCGCTGCGGCCCTGATCGCAGTTTCCGGTGCGCGCGCCGCCGACGCCGTCGTCGTCGCCGAGCCGGAGCCCGCTGAATACGTCAAGATTTGCGACGTCTACGGCGCTGGTTACTTCTACATCCCCGGCACCGAAACCTGCCTGCGCATCGGCGGCTATATCCGTTACGACATCGGCGTCGGCGACGTGGGTTCGTTCGACGGTGCGACAAGCGCCGATCACGAGACCCCCGGCGACAGCAACGACACCTTCTACAAGCATGCCCGTTTCGCGCTGAAGACCTGGACCGGTCAGGAAACCGAACTCGGCACCTTGAAGACCTATACCGAGACCCGCTTCAACTTCCAGAACAACAACCGTGACTCGGGCAGGTTCGGAACGCTCAATACTGCTGGCAACGGCGATACCGTCTCGCTGAACTTTGCCTGGATCCAGCTCGGTGGTCTCCGCGTCGGTAAGGATGAATCAGCCTTCGACACGTTCATCGGCTACGCCGGCAACGTGATCCAGGATACGCTGGTTCCGTATGGCGGCTTCGACACAAACGTCGTGCAGTACTACTTCGACGCTGGCAACGGCTTCTCGGCTGTGGTCTCTCTCGAAGAAGGCTCGGGCACCGACACGATCGACAGCTATGTTCCGCATGTCGTCGGTGGCGTGAAGTGGACGCAGGGCTGGGGCGCGGTTACTGGCGTCATCGCTTACGACAGCAACTATGAAGAAGTCTCCGGCAAGGTTCGCTTGGACGTGAACGCCACCGACCAGATTTCGCTGTTCATCATGGGCGGCTACGGCTCCGATGATAACCTCACCGACGGCACCTGGGCGTTCCCGGCTGGCGGTCGCGGCTTCTACAAGCCGTGGAGCGGCAATTGGGCAGTCTGGGGCGGCGGCACCTACAAGTTCAACGAAAAGACCTCGTTCAACCTCCAGGCGTCGTATGACGAAGGCAAGAACATTGGCATCGCCGCGAACGTTGCCTATGACATCGTTCCCGGCTTCACGATCACGGCTGAAGTCGACTACTCGCATCTCGGCGACGACTCCGTGTCGAACTGGACGGGTATTACTCCTGGCGATGACGACGCAATCGGCGGCATGCTCCGCTTCCAGCGCTCCTTCTAACAGGCGCTGCCTTATTGAAATCGAAAACCCGGCGGGCAACCGCCGGGTTTTTTCATGCCGTCTGTATGGAACTTCGGACAGCCGATGGCATGGCCGCCCGCCTGCTGCCACGCTTGCAGACGTGGAAGAACAACCCTAGCAGCGAAAAGGAAAGGAGGAAGCCAAACTGCTTGGCAAGCGACGCGCGAAACGGTGGGAGGCTCTGTGGCCAGGATACGCCGGCGGGACAGGTGAAGGAACGCGGCGGTCGGCCTGAGGAAACCCTGTTAGACTGGTCTATCGGCGGAAAGCGTACGCCGGCGGGATTGGATGCAAGCAAACTGCGCGCAGCATCAGGCACTACCGGTCAAATCTCAGCAAGATCGCCCAAGGCTTCGATCAACGGCTGAATCTCGCTTTCGTAATTCTTCCAACGCTTGACGGACGACGTATAGATCGGCTGGCGGACCTGCCAATTGCTGTAGGTGTTTACGGAGCCGCCTTTGTCAAAAAAGCGCAGGCAGGCATCGTCCCACGGCAATCCGAGATAATCCATGAGCCGGCGCGACTGCTCCTCCTGATTTTCGATCAACGTCTCGTAGCGATTTTCGAAAATACGACCCGGGAAAACCTTGTCCCAATGCCGCATCAAGCGATCATACTCCCGGTAGTAAAGCCCCAGCGTCTCAAGATCGGCACTGTAGCTGTGGGCTTTATTGAACTGCAGGACGAAACAGGAGATGCAATTGTCGACAGCGTCGCGACGACAATGAATGATACGCGCTTTGGGGAAAAGAAGGCCAACTAGGCCAATCAGCTCGAAATTGTGAGGCATTTTGTCAACAATTCGCAGCGAGTCGGGAGCCCGCTCGCGCAGATAAGCAAGGTGCTCTTCGGCCAAAGTCCTGGTCAGATCGGGAGTAATCATCGCGATGGATTGGCCGAAGTTCACGCTGGAGCGGTCTGCGACACCGAGTCCATTGGCTGTTCGCCTAAGTTTGCTGAGCTCGCCGGCGCCATGAACATCGGGGTGAGTGGCACAGATCTGCTCTGTCAATGTCGTGCCCGAACGAGGCATGCCCACGACGAATACAGGCGCCTCCGAGGGATTGCCGTACGCGGCTCTTGAAGCCACCAGTTCCGGCGCGAAGGTTGCGATCATGCCGTCGACCCAGCGGCGGTAAGACTGCAGATCGAATGTATGGCCCCCGGCTTCATTCCCCTTCTTAAAGTGATCCATCGCCTCCTTATAGCGACGGAGGTCATTGAGAACCTTTCCTGCGGCGTGATGGAGCGCTGCCGCTCCCTCCGGCCCATGGCCCGGGTCTTGAAGCTCCGTCAGGATTGCCCCGAGTTCTGGCGGCTCTTCAGCGAATTTGCGCGTGCGTACAAGCGCGTTGTGGGCAGCCGGTACCGCGATGCGCCGTTCTATTGCCTCTTTCAGATGAACCGCGGCTTCGGCCATACGGCCGAGGCTTGCGAGCGCGCGGGGCAACCCCAACCGGGCTACGGGATGATCTCGGTCGATCCTGAGCGCCTTCTCAAAGAGCGGCAGCGCCATCTCCCCCTTGTCAAACGCATTGTAGGCATCGCCCAAGGCGCAAAGCGCTTCCACCAGATCCGGCTTCAAGTCCAGGGCGTACCGAAAGTGCTTGATCGCCGGCGTAAATTCGCTGACCTTCAAATAGGTCTCGCCGAGGCTAAGATGGTAGTAGGGATTCTGCGGATCCTCTGCCACCGCCCGAGCGAAATACCGCAGTGACTTTTCGTTATCGAAATCGAGCCCGAGCGTTCCCAGGATATATAGGGCCAGCGGATGGTTGGGCGTGCGAGCAAGGACCCTGTGGCACAGTTCCTCAGCCTCGGATAGACGTTCGGCCTGCTGCAACTCGAGCGCCTGCCGTAAAAGCAAGTCGTCGGCGTGGCTGCGGTGGGGGCCTGCCTTGAACTGCGCTTTGGATGACGCAGCCTTCGGTGATGCCGCCTTCGGCGAGGGTGGGGTGCGGAGGTGCTTTGCCCATGCGGGCGGCAATCGGTTGCTCATCCTTGGTTCGCTAGCAAAAGGGGCTTGGAGAATCCAGCCTCAATAGCCGTTTTGCGCAGAGCGCTGGTGTCGCCCCATCGATTTGCCCATTCTTCCGGATCGACCCTTATCGGATTTCCGTTCCGCGCTATGAGGTAGTAACCTAGCTCCCTCCGCACTGCCAAGACAATCCGGTGATCACAAGTTTGGCGCGTCTCAAACCATTCATGGGATGCGATATAAGCAACCACCTGCAAACCTCGCCGCGATGTCTCGGCCAGGTCACGGCGCTCCTTCGACCGAACTCGTGGACGCCATGGCGTCGGCGCCGGCGGCGCTGTGGAGACAGGATTGCCGGTTGCCCGAGGCGCGCACGAACCCTGCCGCCTAGTGGCGATCCCCGACGTCGCTCCGGTGACGGCGCTCTTTCCTATTCCGTCGTGCTGGCTTTTTTTCTGCGACGAATGGTGTGCGATTGCGCGACGGCCATTTTCACCGCGGGTGTAATCGCCAAAGATCCGTTCTCTGCCTCATGCGGATTCTGCAGCCCTTGGACGTGGACGGTCGGAAATGGGGGTTCGATGCCCTGCTCCTTGAAGACCTGGCGGAGGCGTACGTAGAATTTGCGTTTCATACCAAAGGCGCCTCCCGGCCTGGTTGTGGCCTTGACCCTCAATACAATGCCGTATTCGCCAAACTCCTGTACGCCCTGCATCTTGATCGGGTCGAGCACCCAGTGCTTGAACTCAGGATCTTCCGCCAATTCGAGGCCGATCCGCTTGATCAGCTTGCGAGCGAATTCGATATCGGTGTCATAGCCGACGGTGATGTTGAATTTGTCGATAACCCAGTCACGGCTCTGGTTCTGGACGGCCCCGAGTTCACCGAAAGGTATGGTGAACAGCGGACCCCGATGGTGGCGCAGCTTCACCGAGCGCAGGGAAAAGCTTTCCACGGTACCCTTGTAATTGCCCGAGGAAATATATTCGCCGACACGAAACGCGTCGTCGAGCAGAAAAAAAACGCCCGAAATGATGTCCTTGACGATGGTTTGTGCGCCAAAGCCCACCGCGACGCCGACAACGCCGGCGCCAGCGATCAGTGGGCCAATCTGGATACCCAGCGAGGCGAGCATCATAAGCGCTGCCATCACGATGATCGATGCGAGCAGGATGTTCTGGAGGATCGGCAACAGCGTGTGCAGCCGCGCCTGCTGCGGATCTAGCATCGGGACCTCTTCGTCGCCGATCACAGGGTGTGCCGTTTCGATGCCCAGCTTTCGTTCGATCAAGGCTTTGATGATCGACCAGCCGAAATCGGCTGCGAGGGCAATGACCACGACATTGATCAGGCCGCGCAATATGAAGGTCGTCGTCGTATTGCTGCCGCGCATGGATTGCATGTCCAGGCCCCAGACACGCGCTAGAAAGTAAGCCGCCGCCAGGATGAAAATCATTCGGATTCCGCGATCGATGACAGCGATCGCCACCGCCGGGATCGTAGGCCGGCCAAGATCTACCGAACCTGGTCGCAGGACGAAGTTAACCCCGCGCTGCGTCGTCACGATTGCCCAAGGCAGGAAGAGTGCGGCGAAGGTAAACCAGAAGTATGCATAAAGGCCCGCGATGCGCTGCAGAAACAGGACGAGGAAATAAGCTGTCAACAGCCATGTCGCTTCCGTGTGAACGCTGTGGCGCGCACCGTCTCGCTGCGTTCTTGGCCGACGCCAAATGGCCAGCAGCACGAGCAACAGCAGCACGAAATCGGCGCCAAGCGACAGGACCATCATTCCGTCCTGATCGATGCCGAGACCTGGCAAGAGGATGAACGCGGCGGCGAAGAAGGCGAAGACGCCAACGATCCGGGGCAGCCAATAGGACCAATGGTCAGCCGCTTCGTTGGTGATTGGCAAAGCACGAACCTCGACGGCGTTGTCGACGTTCATGAAGGAAGGGACGAGCATGGCCATGACGTACATGCGCACCCCCCATGTAACGACTGCCGCCATCAAGAATGTCAGTACAATCTCGCGGATAAGCATTGGCCAGTCGAACAGCATGAACGCGCCGGCGCTGCCCAGTGCGAACGAGACGATCAGCATGCTGGAATAAAGCGTGCGGCCACCAATCTTCTTGGCCCGCCCAACGGGCGTATCCTTCGGTTGCGCGATAATCCAGAGACGAAATGGACGGCTCAACTTGTACGTTGCCCAAGTAAGCGCCAGGCCGGCAGCGATGAACATCGCAATCAGCAAGAGTACCCCGGCAGATCCCTTGCTGGACATATCCTCCATGGTCTCTGCCCGAACGCGCGCGAACTGACCCGGCAGCAGGGGCAAAGTTCGCACGATTCTTCCGATATGATCCCTGATCATATCGAGCGTCGAGGATGCCATCGTATTCATCTGGCCTGATGCGGCCGCGGCGCCGGACGATGCGTCGGCCGGAGAAGCGCCTGCCCCGGCAGGCGCTCTCGTTGACCCGGCGTCCTGATTTCGCTGTTCGGCCATCCAGGCCTTCACTGACGCATCGTCGAGCAGTTCGAATAGCTGTTTGACCCTTTCAGGCGGGACGGTCGCCGGCGCCTGCGCCTGCGCTGGACCAGCCAACAAGAGGGCGGTTCCAAAGATGAGCTGCCTGGCAACCAGGACGAACATCGCGCCAAGGTGTCGGAGAGGTTGTGTCGGGCGCGCCAGGTTCCTGGTTCCCAATCGTCGAATGATGAGACGCATCGTGCTGTTAACCTTCCGGTCAGATCGGCAAGCAACGACATCTATGCCCGCCATTGCTCCTAGGTTGAAGGAGCCGATGTTGTGGTACAAGAGTCCACCGTCCAAGCTAGACAATTGCGTAGGGTGTGGTCACGCAAATCAGTCATGTGATCCGCAATTCAAAGACGCTGGGCGTTACGGCGGCTTCCGATAGAGCAGAACGCGCGTATGCCGCGTTGCGCATCGCCGGCCGAGGCTATGTGATGGAAATATGGGACCCTCACACAGGCTATACACATCAGGGCAGCCAAAAGCATCACCGTGTGCGTCTATCCCCGCATAACGCGATAGACAGTTGCATCGCCCTTTACACCTCGAAGAGGCGCATCGAAAGCGACAATGCCTGGCCCGGTAAGGGGTCGCTCACGCCTGGTGCGGAATAGAGCGCTTGGGAGATGCAGACATTGTCTACCGTTCAAACGAGCACGGCCTCGATGGTAGCAACAAAGTCGTCGAGCGAGCGATCCCCGCGAATCTCGATGCGCGGAAGGTCGATGGGGTCGCTATTAAGGTCCGCCGGTCCGTGTCTGCCGCCGAAGCCGATCCGGTAGCCGCACTCCTTGGCCAGCCTGCCGAGCCGTCGGTCGGTGACAGAGAAGGGTGCCGCGAAGGCCGTGGTTGGCCGGCCGGTCCACCGTTCGACGAACATACGAGAGCGCAGGAGCTCGGCGGCCAAATCAGAGCTCGACAGACCATCGATGGCGCGGTGCGTCGCCAGATGGCTTCCGAAGAACGCACCCTCGGCGGCGAGACGTCGCACCGTTCCGGCGTCCATAAGCCGCGCCGGCGTACCGCTGACGGCGTCCCACTTTGCACTTTCCCCCACCAGGTCCGTCACCAGGAACACTTCCGCGGTCAGGTCGTGCGCACGCAAGATCGGCCAGGCATGGTCGGCAAAGTTCTGGAATCCGTCATCGAAGGTGATGAGCACCGGGCGGCCAGTGAAAGGCTGACGGTTGGCGATGGACAATTCCAGTTGCTCGGACATGATCGCGTGAAAGCCATTGGCGCGCAGCCATGCCATCTGGCTCGCGAATGCGGCGGGCGTGAGTCGGAAACGGGCGAGCGCGGCCGGACCTTCATCGGCGACGCTGTGATACATGAGGACAGGGATACGTTGCCGCCGCTCGCTACGAGCGACGGCGCGGCGCAAGACCCGTGCCCCGCCCCAGACAATGTTTCGCGCGACCCCGATGCCGATGGGTGCGCGGACCGGCACATGATCAATCACCGGCTCCGTCGCCACGTAATCCGGCGACAGGCGGCAGAAGCGATCTATTCGATAGAGTTCGGTCTGGATCGATTGCGCAAGGACGAGACCTTCGGTCTCTGCGAAGGTTTGCGAGATCGTTTGTGCGCCGAAAGTGTTCCAGTCGAAGCCCGTCCTTTCAATATTGTCGCGTAGCACGAATGCGTGTGCATTGATGAAACTGCCGCCAGGCGCCAGTGCCTCAACGAATTTTTTGGCGATGCGCCGCAACCCGGCGAGATCTTCTAGGTAGTAGAGCACTTCCGAACAGACGATCAGATCCATCTCATTGGGCAGCGTGTCCGAAAAAAAATCCAGTACACTGAATTCGACATTCGGCTGGTCCGAGCAGCGCGCGCGCGCCCGTTCGATGGCTACGGCGGAAATGTCGGTGGCGGTCAAATGGCCCACTCGGGGTGCCAGTTGTCGCGTGAAATGGCCTTCCGCACAGGCCAGCTCAAGCGCCCGTCCTATGGGACCGGCCGGCAGAATTTCGAGCTGCCGCTCATATTTTTCCTGCTCGTAGGCCGAGCTGTAGTTCCAGGGATCCTCGGTCGCGAAATACCGGTTCCAGAACGACGTACGATCCTTGTCGTGGCCACTCGAGGCGGGTGCACGGCGCGGCGCTGGAAGCGGCTGCGTTGCTTCGGCGCTCGACCGAACCAGTTCCCGCGCTTCCCAGACCATTTGCGCGAGTTTGCCGAAGTGGCTGCCCGGATCAGGCCGGCGTTCCGCTGTCGTCGACAGTGCCTCGGCGGCCAGCGTGTTCGCCGTGTCGGCACCGTCCTTTTGCGGTGCGAAATTCGGGATCAGTTCAAGCCAATGGCGCCTTGTCACTTTCCCGAGTGCGCCGAACTGTACGATAGACCCGATCTGCCCATCCATCATCAGGTAGGCATAGATTTGATCGATTCCTTCCGGAAGCTCGGTCGACGTTGGATTTCGAGCGTCGACGCGAATTCCGAAAGTGCGCGCCAGCCTGCGAGGAGCGGCAAGATCGTCGGCGTCGAGCAGCATTTGCTCGAGATGATACTGGACGCGACGACCCGCAACCGGGTCGCCCCAGACCTTGCCGAGTTCGATGATCAACTCTGTGATGGCGCCGCCAAACCTGTCCCACCGGGCAGCCATATGGGCTGGCACCGATAGGCTTCCTACCATCAGGCCGTCGAAGGTCACCTTGGCGATCTCGCGCGCCCACTTACGCCTTGCCGGCAGCGCGCGCAGGGATTGCGGGTTGATCGAGCCGCCGCCGCTGCCGCAATCCGACGCAGCGTTCCACAGGGCGAACCACGCCAGTGCTTCGGAAGCGGTGCGGCCGCCCGCCGAGATCGCGCCATTGGCATGCGCCGGCGCTGGGTGCTTGACCCTGGGGTCGGTGGCAAAGCCGCGGGCGATAATGCTTTCCGCGTCTGCCAGCGTCTGCCTCGAATTGCGGGTGAGCGCGTTGGGGCTGGCTCGACAAAAGGCGAGCGGCTCGTCGACCATCACCCAATTTGTGCCCTGACGTGCGACGCGCTGCCATAGATCCCAATCCTCGCAGCTGCGCAGCGACACGTCAAAACCGCCCAATTCGACTATTGTTTCCCGGTCGACCAGCAGCGCGTGAGTGGCGATGGCACATCGGCGGGCTAACGTTTCGAAGGGCTGGCTTGCGACCTCGGGCGCGATGCTCGCCGGGGTGAGCGCTCCATCGGGCATCACGCGCCGCGAACCGCAATAGGCGGCTACTGCATCGGGAGCGGTTTTCAGCGCAGCCAGCATTTTTGTAAGGAAGCTGGCATCCAGCCAGTCATCGGCATCCAGGAACATCAGCCAGTGGCCGCGCGCCGTCGAAATCCCGTTGTTACGTGCGCCGGCGGGGCTATTCGCGCAAGAACTCAAGGCGCGAAATCGGGCATCCTGTTCCACATAAGCGGCGATGATCGCGGGGGTGCGGTCCGTAGAGGCGTCGTCGACGATGATCGCCTCCCAATCCGCGGTTTCCTGATCGACAAGGCAATCGAGTGCCCGCGTCAGCGTTACCTCCGCGTTGTGCGCAGGAACTACGATCGAAACCAATGGAATATGCGCCACGTGTCTCACCCGCGCCCGGCTCGCAACAGGTAGAACAAGTTGCGTTGATCTTTGTCGGCGCAGGTCGGCACGATCGATGCCGATCCATTCGAGCCCATCGTCGACCATAACTATATCAATATCCGGTAGGTCTGCCGGCGGATGCCGGCATGCATTGTGCCGAATGTTTTGCTCGACATTGAACATCGATACCACACCGCCTTGCGGTAGCATTATTCTGGATCATCGAGCTTTCGTCTTCTTCGGAGAGTCACCGAATGTCAAAACCGGATAACGGCATCGGATGGCCGCACTGCCCTGTCAAGATCGGGGCTGATTAGGTAGCAAAAAAAGACCTGAAGACAGGCTGGAATGGCAAGCGCTCATGCCCGTGCCTTAGTTGCTGCGCCGCCCGGCAACAAAGGATGATCGCGGGCGAAGACGCGAGGGCAAGCTGATCCTGATCGAACTAATCGGAACCGCGGCCGAACTGCGAGCGCGCCGCAGTTGTTGATCATGGATCCATGGCGCCGCCAATCTACGCGCATGATGACGCAAAAGGGTCTGTTCGCTGGGCAGATTGTGGAGCTCGAGCCGCTTGTCAAATTTACGCGTGACCGGCTTATGCGGAGAAGATTCCGGCTTGCGAGCCGGGTATTTTGCTGACATCTTTACTAGTTGCTAAATTAGCACGCTGGTAGCTGTTTAAATGAAGGGTATAGGGATGGCCAAGGAATCTTCGAGTACCGCTTCTCCGGCAAATAAAGCGGACGGAAATCTGACAAGTAATGCAGACGCCAACGGGCTCGCCTTCATGGCGGGCCAGGCTCGCGAGAGCGGGACCCCCGGCGACGCTGTAGGTGTCGACAAGATACGTGATCTGCTGTTCGGCAACCAGATGCAGGACTATGACCGCCGCTTTTCCAAGCTTGAAGAACGGGTCTTGCAGCGGTTCAAGGATGTCGAATCGGAGGCCAAGCGCAATCTTGAAATGTACGAGTCAAATGCGAAAAAGCAGATCGACTCGCTTGCGGCGCAGTTGCGGAACGAAAAAGACGCGCGAGCCGACGCCGACAAGGAGATTGACCGAAATCTTCGCGAACAAAATCAGGCGCTTGAAAAGCAGGTGCGCGCATTATCGGATCAATTGAATGAGCTTGAGCGCGAAATTGCCGACCGGATAAATCGAAACGACCATTTGCTGCGTGAGGAAATCAAGCAAAAGAATGAAGCCATTCAGATGCTGATGGAAAAAATGTTTTCCGATCTCGGCAACGTCAAGACCGACCGAAATCTTTTGGCCGGCCTGTTTGTCGAGGTTGCAAAATGTCTGAATCAGGATCCCGTCGGCAGCAAGAGCAACTCGGACCGTAGCTGGAAAGTGAGTTGATCGGATTTGACGTCGACCGTCGACCCAATCAGCCTTCCGCATAGAACAGCCTCGAACGATACAGAGATTGATCGCGAGGCTCTGGCCCGTCTTTTGATCGAAATTGCCCGGAACGTTGATCCGGACTACCGTGCGCGACTCGACGGAGTTCCATCCGCCGATCCTCGCATGGAAACGCTGCGCCAGTTGCTGGTCAGCCGCGAAATTTCAGAGCTTTCACGAGTTACGCATCTGCTCGACGAACCGGAGCAGCTTGCCGCTGCAGTGGGCGACGTGCTTCCCAGTGCGGCCGCACGAGCCCCTCATGCGCAACTCGGTGAGGCCCTTGCGCCGGCTGTCGAAAGGGCTGTGCAACGGTCGATCCAGAAGAGCCCGCGCACGCTGACCGATATATTATACCCCGTGTTTCTTCCGGCAATTCGCAAGTCAATCGGGGAAAAGATCGATCAGACATTTCAGTCGCTTAATGAAACTATACGACATATATTTACCTGGCACGGGCTAAAATGGAGAATTGAGGCTTGGCGAACCGGAGCCAGCTTCTCGGAAGTTGTTCTCAAGCATTCTCTTCTTTATCGTGTTGAGCATGTCTTTCTCATTAATCGCACTTCTGGGCTATTGATAGCGCATGTAGCTGCCGACAATGCGACGAGCGAAGATCCTCAACTGATTTCTTCTATGCTGAGTGCAATCCAAGACTTTGTGAAGGACTCATTCAACGAGAAGGAGCAGAGCGGCCTGGACACTATTCGTTTTGGCGACCTTCGTCTCTGGTCAGAAGTAGGACCGTTCGCGACCCTGGTTTCGGTGATCCGAGGAAACCCCCCAGAAGGATTGCATGACATAGTTCGCGACGTGTTGCTCCGTGTCCATGAGGACTACTCGCAGGCTTTAATGGAGTTTGACGGCGACGGATCGCAGTTGGCCGGCATAGAGGCGCAGCTGCAGACTTGCGTCGAGCTGAAGCAGGAGGAACCAAACCAGGGATTTCCGTGGCTGGTGGTGGGCCTGGGCCTGCTGCTGTTGGTTTTGGCAGGCGGTTGGTTCTTTCTTTCATGGCAATCCGGGCAGCGCTGGCAGGCTTATGTGTCGCGACTGGAGACCCAGCCGGGCATCATCGTTGCCGAACAAAAGATACGCGATGGCCAATTCTATATTGCCGGCCTGCGAGACCCGCTTGCCGTCGACCCGCAAGCCTTGCTGTCGGGAACGCAGGTCGATCCCGGCAGGGTCCATTCGCAGTGGCAATTTTATCAGAGCCTCGAACCGCAGTTCGTGTTGAAGCGGCTGACGGCATCGCTGGCCCCGCCGGAGTCAGTACGGCTTGCCATCGTCGATGGGCGCATCGTTGCCCAGGGTGAGGCTCCCGACACCTGGATAGATCGGGCGCGCGCCGCGGCCCGACAGCTTTCGGCAGGCGGACCGGTATTCGATGTCTCGAGGGTCCGCGATGTAAGCCCCGAAGCACGCGCGGCAGAGCACTGGCAGGCCTATGTGTCGCGACTGGAGACCCAGCC